>JBKJTT010000004.1:0-43692 GCA_046590205.1 Kapaibacterium sp. (SeqCode) | reverse complement strand
TCTAAAACCAACCGGGAAGCGTGTGGAAATTGCTATGGTAATTTCAGGTCTGGTATCCTTATTGCAGTTTGTAGTTGGAAATATACTTGGTGGCGATGGGGAGGCACAATATCTTTTGGGAATAGAACCGATGTTCGTCGGGTTAATTGCAAGCGTAGCGATACTGCTTCCGCCGATACTCAAAAAACGTTATGGATCTGGAATTTGACCATATTGCACTTACAAGCACGAACATTGCCGAAGACATTGAATTCTACCGGTCTCGCTTCTCGAAAATAGGGATTCTTTATCAGGACGAGTCATGGGCTTTCCTTGAAGTTGGCGGTATGAAAATAGCACTTGTCACTCCTGGGGAGCATCCACCACACGTTGCGTTTAGGGTCAAAAGCCGCGAATTATTTGAGCAAATGGCAAGGACTAATAAAGCTACGGTCAAAGTTCATCGTGATAGATCGGAGTCATTTTACATAAGTGACCCAAGCGGGAATGCCACCGAGATTGTCTTCTACCCTGAAAAAAACTGAAACAATACCTGCGTAATACCGTTATCTTTTGGGGCAAAATTATTGGATTTTCACATATTTATTCTTATGAAAAGACTTCTTTCCTTACTTACACTGTGCATTATTCTTGCCGGAGCTTCGAGCTACGCGCAGGTTATGAAGCCGGTCAAATTCGAGGAGTATGACCTCCCGAACGGCTTGCATGTCATCCTCTATCAAGAACGCTCTGCGCCTGTTGTGGCTGTTCGTGTATATTATCATGTCGGCTCGAAAGACGAGCGTCCGGATAGAACCGGATTTGCGCATTTCTTCGAGCATTTGATGTTTGAAGGCACCAACCAGATAGCTCGCGGTGAGTACGGCAAACTCATAGAGGCAGTCGGTGGTGACCTTAATGCTCATACCGCTTCTGATAGAACATTCTACAATGACGACGTGCCATCAAACCAAATGCGTTTGGCATTATGGATGGAATCTGACCGCATGCATTGGCTGAAGGTTGATTCTGCCGGTGTCGAGACACAGCGTCAGGTCGTCAAAGAAGAACGCCGCAACCGCTACGACAACCAACCGTACGGCACATTCTTTTTGAAGATGATGGAATCGGTCTTCAAAAAGAGCCAATACCATTGGACACCGATCGGAGAGGCACAATACATTGATCAGTCGGCTATTTCCGAGTTCATTGATTTCTATAAAACCTACTACATCCCAAACAATGCGACGCTCGTTGTAGCAGGTGATTTTGAGACAGCCGAAGCAAAGAAAGCGGTCGAAGAGTACTTTGGTGACATTCCAAAAGGCAAGGCAATCGTTAGAGATTACATTCCGGAGCCGCTTCAGACGGAAGAACGCTATATGGAAGTAGCTGAAAAGCATACACCGCTTCCTGCTGTTGCGTATTCATGGAAGACAGTGCCTGACGGTGACAAGGATATGTATCCTCTTGATCTGCTCGTGAATGTCTTTGCTCGCGGCAATAGCTCTCGTTTGGTAAAACGTTTGCAGGATAAGGACCAACTTACCATCAACCTTCAACCACTTGCACTGAACATGGAAAAAGATGGCGTCTTTGGCTTCCTTGCTGTTGCAAAAGCTGGTATTGAGATAGATAAAGTACGTGCTGCAATGGATGACGAAATTAACAAGCTTATCAAAGAGGGAGTATCTGACGAAGAATACCAGAAGGTAAAAAATCAGACTCTTAAAGACCTCGTTGTGCAGGCATCAAGCATACAAAACGTTGCGTTTGGCTTATCGCACATGTACACGATCTTCAAAGATACCAAGCGTTACAACTCCGAGATAGACCGCTATAATGCCGTAACCAAGCAAGACCTTCAGCGCGTCGCAAAAAAGTACCTCACCAAAGAGGGAAAGAACGTCATTGTTTACACAGTACCTAAAGCTAACTAAAAGAATTTATGAAAAAGTTATTAATTGTAGTATTTTTAGTAGTTATAGGATTTAGCGCATCCTTTGCTCAAGGTGCTCGACCAAAAAAGCCGGGTGCAGGACCTGTTCCGAAAGCTGCATTCCCCGCATTCAGTGACTTCACATTGAAGAATGGTCTGCGAGTTATTCTCGTAGAGGATCACAAGCAGCCAATTGTCTATTTCCGTACCCTAATCATGTCGGGTTCTGCCGCAGACGGCAATGCCGTTGGTGCTGCTACCGCAGTTAGTGGGTTACTACAAAAGGGCACAAAATCCAGAAACGCTGATGAGATCGCTGAGAAGCTTGATTACTACGGAGCCGAGATGGGCGCATCAGGGGGTAATGATAATATCAACATTACCATTAGCTGTCTCAAAAAAGACATGAAGGAAGTACTTCCTATCTATTTTGACGTTATCAAAAACCCATCGTTTCCGAAAGACGAATTAGAGAAGTATCGCAGCCAAACGCTTTCCGGGCTGAAATCACTCAAGCGCAGTTCTGCTGAACCCGGTCGTCGTCTCGGAAGACGTTTAACCTATCCCGGGCACCCGTATGGTAACTTCGAGACTGAAGAGTCAGTCAATGCTTTGACCGTTTCAAATATCGAGCAGTACCATAGCGCAAACTTTGTGGCTGCTAATACACTTCTTGCTGTCGTCGGGGATGTTACAAAGGAAGAGATCACTGCATTGCTCGAAAAGAACATTGGCGATTGGAAAAAGGGAGAGAGAGCAAAAATTTACTTCCCGCCGCTTCCGGAAACAAAGGGGATGAACTTCTCGCTTGTTGATAGACCAAACTCTGTTCAGTCAACGCTCCGCTTGCAGCGTCTTGCAATGACAAAGACAGACCCTGACTATGAGAAAGCGAGTTTCCTCGCTGCTATATGGGCAGGCAATGGTTTGATCGGCTTCCAGAACCGTCTCTTCCAGAACATCCGCGAGAAGCATGGATATACTTATACTCCGGGTGGTTCACTTACAAGTTTGCTTGATAGAGGCGTACTTGTCGGTGTAGCGGAAGTCCGTAATAGCGTAACTGATTCAGCCCTTGACCAAATGATACTCGAATACCGCAGACTATCATCAGAGAATATCCCTGAATCCGAGCTGAACTTTGCAAAGGGGCTTGTCACCGGTAAGTATCTCATGGAGCTTGCTGACCCGCAATCAACGAGCGCAAAGGCATTGGATATAATCCAGTATGGTCTGCCGAAGGATTATTATTCCGGGTATCCTGCGCGTGTTGAGAAGTTTACTGCAGAAGAACTTCGCAAAACAGGCGAGAAGGTATATCCTCCTAATGATCTCAATGTCTTAGTAACAGGTGATGCAAGCAAAATTATCTCGAAGTTAGAACGCTTCGGGAAGTTCAATGCGTACGATCTCGATCTCAAACCAATTGCAAAGGTTGACCCTGCGCTCAAGCCGGCAGCGTTATCTCTTGAACAGGTTATTGATAAATTCTGGACAGCAAATAATAAACCTGCTCGCGAAAAAATAATATCGTACCAGAAGAGTGCTACTGTTACTATCGTTGACCCAACGATGCAGATACCGGGCACGTTCAAAGAGGTCGCGATGGCTCCGAACCTTCGATATGAAGCCTATGAACTTAAAAGTATGCCGAAGATCGAGCGTAAGAACAATGGCACGAAGATATATGAGTACCAAAACGGCCAGCTCACTCGTGGGGTAGAAGGAGCAGATCTTGCGAATGAACACTCATTCAATAGCTTTAATAAAGAACTGGTACTCAAAGAACCGCTTCAGAATGTTATACTACGCGGAATCGCTGAGACCCAACAAGGTGATTGTTACGTACTTACTCTTGACAAGGTCGGTGCAGGAAAAGAGACATGGTACATTACTGATAAATCTTGGAATTTGGTGCGCAGAGTACAAGAAACACCTGATGGTGATGTTATGTACGATTACTCTGATTTCCGCAATGTTGATGGCATACCTATGGCATACAAGACAGTCATAACAGGTCCGTTAAGCATGAATATTGACTATACAGACATTAAGCTCAATACAAATCCTGATAGAGCACTATTCGAAATAAAGTAAATATCTATCATCAGGTTTCTTGAAACGGGCGGATTTCCGCCCGTTTTTATTTTATAGAATCTTTTTAGACATAATTACATTATAAGGGTGGTTAATAAAATATATACACTAATGAAACTACGTGAAATATGTAACGGAGTTGTAGTAATGGCCCTCCTCAGCACATTTACTTACTTCGGTTGCGCAAGCGGTCTCAATGTTTATTCGACACAAGATGATATTGCACTTGGTCAAAAGGTCAAAGCAGAAATAGCAAAAAATCCGGCTCAATACCCGGTTCTTAATGATGCTACTATTCGAAGTTATGTACAAGGTATTGTCAATAGGATAGTATCCTCTCCCGTAATTAAGAATCGCGTATTTAAATACGAGGTAACAATTATTAACGATCCGAAAACCGTCAATGCATTTTGTATCCCTGGTGGGGCAATGTATGTCTATACAGGGCTGATGAAGTATATAGATGATGAGGCAACACTTGCCGGCATCATGGGGCATGAGATCACTCATGCCGATCATCGCCACTCTACACAGCAGATGACGAAACAGTATGGCATACAGACCATTGCAGGGGTCTTGCTCGGCGAGACTTCTCCGGCATGGGTACAGATCGCATCAAATATCGGCAGTAATCTTGTCTTCTTAAAGTTTAGTAGAGATGATGAAAGAGACGCTGACCAAAATTCATTTTACGCCCTCAATTCAATTCCCGGCAAGCCCTGGCATCCGGGGGCTATAAAATACTTTATGAGAAAGACGCTACAAAAGACCGGGCGGACAAGCGATCTTGAAAAACTCTTTCTGACCCATCCCCCCTCTGAAGACCGTTTGGTGGCTATCGAAGCACTCGAAAAGAAGGAAAAACTGGCTCCTCCCACAGAAACGACACTCAATCGGGAAAATTATCAGCGATATAGGACTATGTTGCCGTAACTTTTCTCGCTCAAAAGCATTTATATAGTAGATTCTATTATGCTTTGTGAGAATCGTTTCTTTCATATTTCTTTTTTTGATTACGTCAGCTTGTTTTGCCCAGCTCAAAACAAGCGCTGACACTATTCTATTTTCAAATGTAAAAATTGGATTTTCACGTGATGCAATGCTCCGTGTCGAAAACATCGGGGTTGATCCACTCGAAATCCTCTCGATCACTATCCAACCACAGAATGCATCTGTTGGTGAATTCGTAACGCTGTCAGCACCTACTGCCTTCATCTTAGCCCCAGGTGAGTGGAGAAATATTTTGCTCCGATTTGCACCATCGAATAATAACCGACGGACAGCTCTGCTAAAGGTAGAAACGTCTTCCGTGATAAAAGATGTACTGCTTATTGGCGATGTTACATCAACACAACCCGATATTCGCGTCAATCCAGATTTTATTGACTTTGGAAAAGTACCTCTTGGGGACACAGTAGAGTCATCGTACAACATTTATGGAGCGGGGATAGATAGTATCGACATCTTCGACCTACTGGTCCAAAATGACAATGGTGGTATATTTTTCGAGACATATCCAAAAGACGACCTATTTGTGTTTCCTGAAAAGATAGGACCAAATGATTCACTTGTAATTGGTGTGCGGTTCTTTGCTACGACTCCTTCGGGAGTTGTTACAGGTTCAAGCGTAGCATTCGGACAAGTTAGCGGTGATCTTCGCTGTGACTTCCGTGGTGAAATAGGATTTCCTGAACTTACATTTTCAGATGACCTCATTGATATAGGTGTTCGCAGTCTCGGAGAAGTTGTTGATACATTTGTGTATTTGCAAAGCGAAGGAAACGCTCCCGTCGAGCTTGAAGAAGTTATCCCACCGACTATCTTTACAGTCCTAACTTTACCTTCGGTACCGCAATTTATCGCCCCAAATAAGTCAGTGCGAGTTGATCTTCGTTTTAAAGCTACTTCAGTCGGTCTTGTAGTAGATGTGCTTGGTGCAATAGCAAAAAGCAATGCATCAGGCGGAAGATATAGACAAGTATTACTTAAGGCAACAGTACTACCTGATGGTCTGAGTTCACGAGTTGATTCGGTTCTAAGGATTGAGTGCAGTACTATGTTAGCAGACTCTCTTTCGGTTAGAGTTTCTGATACTGGTTCTTTCCCGCTGACAATTGACTCGATTCGGATTGATAATCCGAACGTTCACATATCAAGTAGTACATTGTTTCCACTGGTATTTGCACCTTTATCATCCAAACAACTACAGGTAGTATATGTACCTGACGGGAAGAGCCGCAGCACGGACTCTGCAATTATTGAGTATCTCATTAGCGGACATGTAGTGATTCGAGATACCGTGAGAATTACATACGTAAGAGCTATCCTGCCTCTTGCAACAGCAAGCATTACACAAACACCACTTGATTATACCGATTCGCTTTCGCTAAAAGCCGATACGAAGCTCAATTCCCTTGGACTATTTGTTATAGAGTATGTATTCCGATTTGTTCCAGAGGACATTGCCGACATTGATATAGAGAAGCTAAACCTTGCTTTGCAAACTTCCGGCAACGTAAATGGCAACATTGTCTTTAATGATCAGGATGATACCTATCGTTTACAGTTGTCATCTTCCATCTCTATAACTGATAATGATATTGCCGGTGTAAAAGTACCGCTTCGCTATTATGTGACAAAGCAAGCGATAGGCGATGTCGTCATCTCAAGCTCTGCACCTGGCAATGAGTTGTGCTTTGATGCTTTTAATGATACGCTTACAATAACATCGCCCGATTTGTGCGGTGATGCGCATATCCGTCAATCACTCAATAATAATCTTACTGCCTCATTTATAGGTATGAGGGTGCTTACATCTGATAATAACTTCACTGCTTCATATCGCTTAATATCACCATCTGACGTAACTCTTGACTGGTACTCGCAACTCGGAGAACTTGTCTCATCGCAGTATCTTGGTTCGATTTCAAATGGGATTCATTCTGTATCAGTAAGTCCTATTGGGTTACCATCCGGCTCACTGGTAGGTCGGCTCACGATAGTATCGAATGGCATGAAGTCAGTCGTTAGCAGTGTGTATCATTTGATTAAGTAATGACTCAAGAGGAGATCTACTCTCGTCGTGCATCTATCAGGAAGGAAATTCTTGCCATCCGCTCCGAGATTCCAGAGAACATTCGTAAAGCATACTCCAGACTTATCGAAGACCATTTCTTTGCAGAGTATTCATCACCAATCTCATCACTGCATTCATATATCTCTTATAAAAGCGAAGTAGATACTTCTGGGATCATCAAACGACTTGTCAAGAATGGGACAGTTGTTTCAATCCCACATATGGAATCCCAATCATCCGAACAATTCAAGAGTGTCAGGTTTGAGTCTTTCGATACACTTGTTGAAGGACCGTATGGCATCATGCAGTCGGCAAGTCCTGTTGAGTCAGATAATTCAAAATTAGAGTATGTGCTTGTTCCTCTTGCCGCGTTTGATGGCTTCGGTAACCGGCTTGGATATGGGAAAGGATACTACGACCGCTTTCTTGCACAGTTACTAAGCTCAACAACAAAGATAGGTCTTGCATATAGCTCGCAAGAGGTTGATGAAATACCTTCGGAAGTACATGACGTTCCTCTCGACCTCGTGATTACCGAGCAGGGCATACACAAGCCATCGCAGACGATTTAGTGAGCATCGAACCACGTCGCGCCGATTCCGGCATCAACATCGATAACTACATCCATCGGCATTGCTGTTCTCATTTTCTTTACTACCATTGCCTTGAGTTTTTCCTCTTCACCCGGGCATACATCAAATACAAGTTCATCGTGAACCTGCATTATCATTAGTGACTTGTACTCTCCGGCATAAAGTTCTTTCTGTATATTTATCATCGCAATCTTTAGCATTTCTGCGGCAGTGCCTTGTATCGGCATATTGATAGCGGCTCGTTCATCTTGTGCTCTGATAGTTTGATTTGAGGCATTTATGTTTGTCATATACCTACGTCTGCCGAGCAAGGTTTGCACGTAGCCGTTTTCTCTGGCAAATGCAATGGTATCGTCAATGTATTCTTTTATAGAAGGGAATGCCATAAAATATTTTTTGATGATCTCCGAACCTTCTTTTTGTGAAATACCAAGCCGCGATGAAAGACCAAATGCACCGATACCATACATGATGCCATAGTTGACTTCCTTCGCTTTGCGGCGCATATCACGATTGACTTCTTCCTTTGTTACTCCAAATACTGCGGCAGCAGTGTTCGTATGAATATCCTCATTGTTCTTGAATGAATCAAGCAAGTTCTTGTCTTTGGTAACGTGAGCAATAATGCGAAGCTCTATCTGCGAATAGTCAGCAGATAAAATGTTGCCATTTGTAAAGCGAGATACAAATGCCTTACGAAGTCCGCGTCCCATCTCTGTTCGGATAGGGATGTTCTGCAAGTTAGGTTCATTTGAGGATAGTCGCCCAGTCGCGGCTACCGCCTGATGATAGCTCGTGTGAAGTAAACCCGTTCTCGGATTGACAAGAAGTGGCAGAGCATCTACATACGTACTGCGAAGCTTTTGGAACTGTCGGTATTGAAGTAATAGATCTGCTATCGGATGCTGTGCTTTTAGTTGTTCAAGAACAGAGGCATCGGTTGAATATCCCGTCTTTGTCTTCTTGATGGGTGTAAGCATGAGCTTGTTGAAAAGAATGTCTGATAGCTGCTTGGTAGAATCTATCAGAAATTCTTTTCCGGCAAACTCATATATCTTCTGACATACGATACCCGCTTCCTCCTCCATCTCCTTACTGACACGCTTGAGCATGACGGTATCAATCTTGACTCCGTTAAACTCCACCTGTGTTAATACTTCGACGAGTGGAAATTCAACTGTCTTGCATAGCTCTGTTAGTTGCTCTTTCTCAACATCTTGTGCAAGAACTTGTTTAAGTTGATATGTAATATCAGCATCTTCTGCTCCATATTCAGCAAGGGAAGTGGTTTCAAGCGAGGTCATTATCTCGAATGAATCAGTCTTCTTCATCTTTCCAGCAATTGCGGACAGAGGAATGGGAGCATATCCAAGATACTTTGCCGATAGGTCATCCATCGAAAGCGCATTCTCATTTTGCAATAGCGAAGCGGCGATCATGGTGTCGAATGTCACCGGAAGCGCATTGATGCCGTTGCATTTAAGCACAAGCATGTCGTACTTGATATTTTGCCCGACTTTCGCCTTGCTCTTATCTTCAAGAACTGACTTGAAGATAGGTAATATCTCACTCGATAAAAACCCGGTGTTAAATGCGTTCTTCGTGTCGCTCTCAATATTTCCTGCCGAGAACAAGCTACCGCCTTCTTGTTCAGATTCAATGCGTATCGGTATGTAATACGCTTCACCCTCTTTGAAGCAGAATGATATGCCTATAATATCGGCGCGCATCGCTGTTGCAGAGGTTGTCTCAAGATCGTAACAGAACTCATCTGCTTTCTGCAGTTTTTTTGCAAGACCATATACTTCCGTCAATGTAGAAAGCATGTGGTATTGGTGCGGACGACTTTTAATATCCGTTCCTGATAATCTATTAGGTGATTCAGTTGCAGTACCGGCTATAGCATCGTCAATGGTTGGTTCTTCGGGCTCTGATATTTCACCTTTAAGCGCTAACTCGTCTTTCTTGAGTCGCTCTAAAAGCTTATTGAATCCAAGATCTTTCAGCGTCAAAGTTAGTGTCTTAAAGTCCGGGTCAAACGAATACTTGAACGAGTCAATATGCTCCTTCATCGGTACATCAACTTTTATCGTAGCAAGTTCATAGGATAGAAACGCATTTGTCTTTTCATTGACAAGTTTATCCTTAAGACCTTTCTTCGCGATCTTCTCTATGTTTTCGTATATCTTTTCAAGTGACCCGTATTCGACGAGTAACGGAGCTGCTGTCTTTTCTCCAACACCTCTGACGCCCGGGATATTATCGCTTGTATCGCCGACAAGCGCGAGATAGTCTATGAACTGCGTAGGTAATAATCCGTACTTAGTTTTGACAGCATCAATATCCATCAGCTCCATTACATTAGCATCACGAGTCGGGCGAAGGAGTTTTATATTCTCGTTTACAAGCTGAGAAAAGTCTTTGTCGGGTGTGATGATAAGTGAGTCAATCCCTTTCTTCTCGGCTTCTCTAGCAAGCGTACCAATAAGGTCATCTGCCTCGAAACCAGGCATCTCGATCTGGGGGATATTATATGCCTTCACAATATCCTTAATGATCTGTATTTGCGGACGCATATCATCAGGCATTGCCTCACGGGTTGCCTTGTATTCCTTGAACATCTCATGCCGGAACGTCGGTGCGGCAGTATCAAAGCAGACACAGGCATACTGCGGCTTATGCGTATCCATAAACTGCAAGAGGGCATTGGTAAAGCCAAAGACTGCGCTGGTGTTCTCGCCACGGGAGTTCGTCAGGGGACGAGAAATAAAAGCAAAATACGAGCGGTAGGCGAGAGCCATACCATCAATGAGCACTAATAAAGGTTTTTCTTGCTTTGACATTTTATGGGTAACTGATGTTCTACGCGGTGCAATTATAGCAAGCATATAACGATTTTCGATGTATAAGGTTTATTGTGATTTTGATGCGACTGTTACCGTCAATGATGTATGGGATATCCTCTTCCAACGTTTCGGAAAACCCGAGGCAACGACCATCTGGCAAAAGTTTAATACCGGCGAACTTACCGCCGCCGAGTGTATCAGCTTTGCCTGCTCTACGGTAAAAAATGCTGATAAAGATGAAGCACTTGAGCTATTCTTGAGCCAGCCACTTCGTCCCGGATTTATCGAGTTCTATCAGTTCTGTAAATCGGAATCTATTGATATTGCCATAGTCAGCGACGGCTTCACTGCATATATCCGTCCAATCTTTGAAAAGCATGGGATTGATATTCCGTACTATTGTAACGACGTTGAGATAACTGAAGACGGTAGTTTATCCGTTGAATTCCGTAACGGTCGTGAGTCCTGCCGCAGATGCGGCGCATGTAAGTGCGGAGCTATTGTCACTACTTCATCTGATACTGATACAATAGTCTATATTGGCGATGGATATTCTGACCATTGTCCCGTAGAAATATCAGATATCGTCTTCGCTCGCGATATGCTCAAAAGCTTTTGCTATAAACATTCCATCCCGCATCACGACTTTGAAGACTTCCATTTTATCAAAGAACGTCTGCAAAAGTATATCACCGAACAGCCAAAATATAAGCGCAATACGGCTGACAAGAATCGCCAAAAACTATTTATAACCGAGTAGCGAAGTGTTCATTAAGCCAACGATATTTGATAAGTTTCCCGAGATCATCGCCGCGCAAAGCACTCGTGAAAATGGCGTCTCGCCGTATCCTTACGGATTAAACCTCTCAACACATGTTGGTGATACGATAGAGAATGTACAAGCGAACCGAAAGCTATTTTATTCTACTATCGGCGTCCCTGATGATGCTCGCTTCGTCTATCAGAATCAAGTCCATTCAGCGAATGTCAACATCGTTGACGGCTCCGTTGAAGTAATATCTGAATCCGACGGGCTTATTACTACGGGCACCAATACATTCCTTGCTGTAAGTGTCGCTGATTGTACGCCCGTTATTATATACGATCCTGTTGCGAAGATAATCGCCGCAGTACATGCCGGTTGGAGGGGGACAGAACAGCTAATCACATTTACGACTATTAAACAACTTGTTGAACTTGGCTCACAGCCGAGAAACATCTATGCATTCATAGGTGCCAGTGCATCGCGCGAGAACTATGAAGTTGGTCAAGAAGTAGCTACTCTATTCGAGAAAGACTACTACGACGAAATGCCGAACGGGAAATGTATGCTCGATATTAAAGGTGCCAACCGCGATCAACTTCTTATCGCAGGGGTGCCCTTAGAACAGATAGAGATTTCACCTCGCTGCACGATCAACGACCTCCGACTTCATTCCTATCGCCGTGACGGGAAAGAATCAGGACGCATGTTCGCTGTTATCGGTAGAACCGCTTAGCTTGGTCGCTCGACGACTGGCTTTGTCGGATATGCGCTTGTCTTCTTTTTACGAACTTCAAGTTCAGGGACCAGTATCGTGTTCGGACTAATAAGGGTACCAGGTACTTTCGAGCCGAACGAGAAAAATCCGCCTTGTCCGCCGCCGGATAGCCCCATGTTGGTAATAGAGTTTTCTTTCGACGAGATAAGCTCGCGTATATCACGAGAAGTAGGGAAGGTTACTTCCAAACCGCGCATAAGCTGTTCGTTACCTGTCTTAAGGTCCACTTTATAGATAAGCGATGGGATGATCGCCTTCTCACCAGAGAGCAAGTCATCTATGTTGCCCATACCATCAGAGAAGAGAAGCGTCGCGCGTTTAGTCGAGCGGATGATAAACGCATGATCGTAACCATTCTCTTTCGCACGTTTGAAAAAGTCCTTCCGCATATCCTTAGATGCAACTGCCTTCTTATCCATGTACTCAACAATGCCAGGTGCCGGTGCTGTACTTCCGCCGCCCGAACGTGCATGACCATTCGGCTCCTTGACCTCTTTGGTCGGAGTGCGAGACATATACATCGTCTTCAAGATGCCATTCTCTACAAGCGTCATATCAAATGGCATAACACCTTCATCGTCAATTGAATATGAACCCAGCAATGATATATTGTCTCTTGTCTTGACAAGCGGATTATCACGAAGCGTTACCGATGTCGGAAGAACACGAGTGCCTATCTTCTTTTGAAAGCTACCACCTTTTGAGCCAAAGGAAATAACAACATTGCCGCCGAGCACATCTTCACGCGCCGCAGCAAACTTCGCTACTACATGGTCATTGATAAAATCACGAGCCGCATCATCATCAAAAAGTACAGGACCGGTATATTCCTTATCGTTATACTTGGGTGCCTTGATAAGGTCAGCAAGTGTCTTTGCTAACTTCTCGACATCCTGACGAATCTTGGCGATAGGGAGCTGGGAAGGGTTCTGCGCGCTGTATAAAAGCGATAAGCCCATCGGCTCACCATCATCTGATGATTGTGCACTTGCCTGTACATTCAGATCGCATGAAACAGAAGGTTTGCGAAACGCTGTGCCTTCTGTGCTCTTAAAGAACTGATAGCTATTGCTATAGCCAATACTAACATTGCAATTCTGAATCTCTGAGTACTTTGCAAAGACTGCTGAAAGCTCGCGAACAAGATTTTCAGCTGCGACTTTATCATACTGCAATTCAATAGGCGGCTCTACAACATTGACGACAGGTGCCTTCGCAAAGTCGGGGAGATTCTTATCTTCTTCTGATAATTGCTTGCGTTCGAGTGCTGCTTTCTTCTTCGTGAAGGTTTCATTCGCTTCTTTGAAGAGGTTATCTGTTGCAAGCCAGAAGCCGCGACGGATGCCTTCGTAATCATCATCGAGCGAGAGGTTCATATCAAGTGGCGCACCACCTCCGCCGAAGATACCTCCGCCGCCGTCTGAAAAATTCTCATCGTTGAACTGGTAATCACCGACCATCAACCGAAGATTCAACTGGCGATTGCGGCTCGATGTTGATTTGGTAACCGCACCGAATGATGCAGCTACATCCGCTCTGAAATTATCGGCCACTGAATAATTGATATAGAACGGAGTGGTAAGTCCGGTTCTCTTAAGCTCTGCTGTTGAACGTGCAAGTTCATCACTCATTGCAGATTGAATGGTGGAAATCGTCTTCTCACTCATTCGCTGTGCATTTGAGATAAGAGGGAAGCTGGCAACGAGTACGAGTAGTATAAACTTTTTCATTTTAGCTTCCTTTTTTTACGTCAGGTGAACCGAGGATTGGCAAACGCTCTTGTGATTTATCTTTCTTCTGCACTTCTATCTCACGCACAAGAAGACTTGGGCTTGAAGCACTCACAGGCACCCAGCCGGATTCCGCGCCGCATACACCGTTGAATGTTTCTGATTGGTTGCTTGCCGCAAGAATTCGCTCGAAGGTTGCAAGCGGGGTTCCGATGAGATCAACGCCTCGTACAAGTTCATCCGCTCTGCCATCAGGATAGACACGATAGACTAGTATGGGCAGTACATTGAATGAGTTCGGTATCGTTCTGCCTGTCAATGTAAATCCACCTTCGACCTGCTGGAATCGTAAACCGTATGGCTTACCTTGCTTTTTACATTCTGCGATGAGTAGTGCTCGCAATGAATCTTCTGATACAGTTTCTTTGGCTTCGACTATAAGATTTGACTGACGCGCAACGGGACGTTTGCCAGGTGCTGCTCTGCCGTGCCCGTTGGATTGGTTGAAGCCCTCGATAGGTGAGCGACCCATGAGGAAAAGTTTGAAGATACCATTATCAACGACCGATATACGTCCGGCTTTTACGCCTTCATCATCGAAAGCATATCCACCCATGAGCGGTGTTCTGCCGAGCATCTTTTGTGTTGGGTCAAAGACAACCGATAAAAATTCAGGAAGTATCTTTTGATCAAGTTTCTTCTTAAACGTCTGTCCTTCGTTCACATTCTTCTGACGATGACCTTCGATACGGTGACCAAAAATCTCATGAAAGAACACACCTGACGCTCCACCGGATAAGATACATGGACCTGTATAAGGATCAACAAGCGGTGCATTACGCATCTGCTTGAGCGTAGTGAGCATTTGCCGTGCGTCTGCGAGGATAACTTCATCAGATGGAAGTTCATCAGGGCTAAAAGCGAAGTAGCTCTTATAAAGCGGCAATTCCATTCCGTCATCAGCTTTGGTCATTGCCTGAATCATAATGCGGACATAGATCTGATTCGACGCCATCTTAGTCCCTTCGGTAGAGATGAAGTACTTGCGGATGATAGTCGCTACCAGTGATGCCTTTGCTTCGTAGATATGCTCAACACCTTTGAAGACAGCAGAGAAGCTACGGAGTTTATCTTCCCATGCACTGCGGTTTGGGAAGTAGCTGGACATCTCGACTGGTGCTTCATAAAGAGAGATAGGTGCTCCCTTTGGTCGTGTAAAATCTGCGGAAGTATCTTCTTCTTCAACCTTCACATTGCGATTGGTCTTGACTTGCTCGAAACGCTCGCGTGCTGCTTTATATGCAGCATCTGTCTCACGCCATAGGACTAACTTGAGTGCCTTGTCATTATTCTCGATAGGTGCCTGTCGAGTATTGGCACCTGCAAATCCGCTTCCGCCAAACATACCGCCACCGCCGCGTATCTGATGCGTATTATCAAGCATGTAGTCGCCGACACGAAGATCAACCAAGAGCGTTCTGGCGCGGCTGGAGTCGCTTCTCTGGAGGGCACCATAGCTTGTGACCATCGTCACGTTCTGCTCATCGCCAAGATTATAGCTGATGAAGTACGGAGGTACATCCTGCTTTTGTAAGACAGAATATTCGCGGTCAAGTTCATCAGTGAGTGTATTAAGAACGGGGTCTTGCTGGGCTGATGCAGAGACGGCAAAAAATAGTAGAAACAGAGGAAGTAGTCGTTTCAAAGTCGTCATAAATTGTGTTAGTTGACTACGCTTAGGGAAGTGGTTAAGTTTCGGGGATGACTTAATAAGAAGAAACCCCGTCGCTATTGCTTCGGGGTTTCAAAAGTAACTGTAAGTAACCGTGATTACTTAAGCTCGACTTTAGCACCGGCATCTTCAAGTTTCTTCTTGAGTGCCTCTGCTTCTGCCTTCGGAATTCCTTCCTTAACGGGCTTCGGTGCGCCGTCAACGAGGTCCTTTGCTTCTTTCAAGCCAAGACCCGTAGCTTCACGGACTGCCTTGATAACGTTGATCTTCTGTGCGCCGCCTTCAGCGAGAATGACGTCAAATTCTGTCTTCTCTTCTGCTGCCGGTGCACCGCCGCCTGCTGCGGGCATCATGCCACCCATCATTACAGGTGCTGCTGCTGATACTCCGAACTTATCCTCGAGAGCTTTTTTGAGCTCGGCTGCTTCGCCAAGGGTAAGAGCGGAGATCGTATCTACGATTGCATTAATATCTGCCATGGTAATTACTCCTATTGAATTATAAAAAGTGTCGTTAAAAAAATTGCGTTAATCCTTTATGCTGCTGTTTCGGCTTTCTTCTTCTCGATAGCATCCATGATATAGACGATATCGCGTTGGAGTGCGCCAAGCACGCCGACAATACCCGTTATCGGGGCATGTAAGCTGCCAACGATAGAGCCGAGAAGGTCCTTCTTTGTCGGGAGCGCTGCAAGGAACTTGAGCTGCTTTCCGTCATAGATGGTACCGTCAAGCCATGCCATTTTATAGACAGGGCGATCAGCGTTCTTTTCGTTGAATTCTTTGAGGATACGCGCAGGAGCGGCAGGGTCTTCGAATCCGAAGGCAAGTGCCGTTTGTCCGGTCAGCGTTTCTTCTAACCTATCAACATCAAGCCCCTTTTCGGTAAGCGCAATTTTGATAAGTGTGTTTTTGGCGACTCGGTACTTCACACCTGCTTCACGGAATTTATTACGTAGGTCAGTTGCTTGCGAAACTGTCAAACCTTTGTAATCCGTAAAGTAGATACTCGAAGCACCATTAAGAATCTCACCGAGTTCAGTTACAACTCCGGTTTTTTCTTGCTTTGTCATTGTACTACTTTATTAAAAAACCTAAATTTCAGAGCCACATGTAACCAAATTGTAATTGGTTAAGTTCTGAAATATTGCCATCAATAATCTGCACAATTTCAATATTGTCATTGCGAGGAAGGAGCGAAGCGACTGACGAAGCAATCTGAAATCTCGAATTATAGCTATATCAGACTATTGTAGATTGCTTCGTCGGGCTAAAGCCACTCCTCGCAATGACAACACTGGCTCAAGCAGGCACCAGGTGCCCACCACCACCCAAAGAGGTGCCTACGACTTCCCCTAAGTCGTTGATTTCTATGCTTCCGATATGTTTGCTTTCATCCTTTTTCTCTTTCGGAGCGGTCATATACACGGGCTTGACTTCCTCTTCGGGGGCGGTCAGGTTGTCACTATACAGGGCTGGCAAAAGGTCGTTCTCGCTTCGCAGATCAATGTGCATATCAGAGACATACGATAACAATCCAAGTTTGCCGCTTCGAGAATATCCGGGTGAGAGTGTCTTTGCCTTGGCTGATGTGAAGATGATGAAGGTGACATTGGTATTCTCACAAAGCTCATCTATCGTAACAAAAAGCAGATTTCGTTCTTTTGAAGTAAACGCACCCCACTCCCATGAATTTAGAATGATGACCTCAACGCGCTCTTTGACGATTGCTTCGATGAGAGACGTTAACCCTTCACCAAGAGCGCCGTGCATCGCCGTTGATAGATGAAGCAGACCGTTCGCTTTATGCGAAGTGCCGACAAGGTCTTTGAACTTACGTGAAAGCGCATCGGCTCGCACGATTGAGTTCATATACAGTGTCTTCCGCCGCTCGGTATAGGCAAAGTGATGGGCAAGCCGAAGCGACACGTCGAGTGAATGTGCCTTCCAACCGTCATTCGAGATGAGCACAAGCGACTCGGTACTAAATCGTAATTTCCCGAACCGTGCAAGCTCTTTGGGGGCAGGAGTCTGATTCGCTCGGGCAATGGATTCTTCTGCAGTCTCAATGAGAAGCGGTTTTAGCTTCCTGCCTGTATGTTCCGGCTCGCTCACATAGAGCCGCCCTGGGATATGCGTTTTGTCTTGTGCATACTTACTGTTATGTTGTGCCTGTTTGATTGGCTTCAGAGGTCTCATATTGTTTCCTTTCAATAATTATAGGTGCTCATCAATGAAAGAAATAATATACTACATAAAAGCTATATCTGTATTAGAAAAATGCAAGATTTAATAATTTAGGCACCTATAATTTCCCGTAGGGGCTCGCCGGTGGCGTGCCCTTTTCCCCAGTCCCGATAGGGACGATGGTAAATAGCCAGGGGCGACAGCCCCTGGAAAAAGAACACCCAACATTCCAGAGCTCCGTAGGAGCGAAACGTAACTACATCTGTGACAAAGAACGTGTCGCCCCTATGGGGCTTTGGTTGGCGGTTGGTTCTTTTATCCCAGGGCTTACACCCTGCGCTACCGACATATCGCTCCTATCGGAGCTAAAGAAGACGGACATGCCACTGCCAAGCCCCTACGATTCCTGCAATCATTTCCTTCATGTCGGAAGTTTATTTATTCATGCGAAATGTCATTCTTTTTCTGGTTCTCTGTGCCGCGCCGTTAGTTGCATTTGGGCAAAGAACATCTATAGATAATATTTATAGGGAGAATGGCGATGGCTCGAATGCCACAATTCCTGCATCACAAACAAGCTCCCCCTTTCCTTCACCGTTTGAAGGAGTTACTTACACAAATTCAACTCCATCGTCAGGATTGAATTATATTACTCACGTTTGCTGCGGTAGCGGAATAGCTCTTGAGGGACAAGATTGTGAGGACCCATTTGATGGTGGAGGCGGTCCTGCGGGTATTGTAGAGATAACCCCTGAAGAATGTCAACACTTAATTGATAGTGCTAAAGCATTGGATTCTGAAAATAAGTTTGAGTCTGCGCACCAAGCATATCGTAAAGCCATTGAGACATGTGCAAATACTACGAAGGTTTGGCATTTATTTAACTCTGTAGGAGGGACAAATTCTTTTAGGAGTACGGACATTAATAGATATATAGATTGTAGAGAATGGCTAAAAGAAGTGCTGTACCTTAGTTCTGATACAATGTATTATTGCAGCGATGTAAGAGTGATTCTCTCTACCTTTAAGTACTTCGATTCTGCCAGAGGTACAGATGTTAATGGATCGCAGGCAGTTCTAAAATATCTTATCGAAAATAATCGTTGTCCAGTATTTACAGATGAGTTTATTAATAGCTGGACTGCTAATCGTGAGTATCAGCTTGAACATTGGAGAGATACAGTCAAGGATTCCCTAGTTACCCCTCTTGATACGACCATTCCTACACTTGAGGATTTGGATCTGGGTATCTTACGAGGACCAAATCAAGAGGCAGTATCTGCAACCCACGAACCCCATCTCGGGGAGCTTATCGCAACACGGAATCCGTTTGCGGATGTGTTGGAGTTGAAGTATCGGCTTGCCAAGAGCGGGATGGTACGGATAGATGTGTATGATCTGCTCGGTAGGTCGGTGTACTCCGAAGGGCAAGGATATAAGCAGGATGGGGAGTATATGTTATCCTTGCAATCGAAGCCGTGGAGTTCGGGTAGCTATTATGTGCGGCTCTCCACTCCGAGTGGGGAAGTGAAGACTGTGAAGGTGGTGAAGGAGTAGATATTTAATAACCTCACCCCGACCCTCTCCTTATTAAGGAGAGGGAGATGGGGAAGAGAAAGGGATAGAAAAGCAGTTTTCAAGTGAAACATTTAGGGGATTTATGCCGTTAGTTAGTTACCCCTAACAGTTTTGTAGTTAATTAACCAGTTATATACGTATGAAAAAAGTACTTTTACTCGCAGTCATGAGTCTTTTCTTGGGCGCTGGCGCAGCGAACGCTTGCGACGGTCACGCAAAAGCGAAGACGACAAAAGCAGATAAGGCATCAGTTGCTACTACTTCAGCAGTAGCGGTAACAGCACCTGTCGCAAAGAAAGATTGTAGCCCTGCTGATAAGGCAGCATGCGCTACAACAGCAAAGTCAGCAAAAGCGAAAGCTGATTGCGAAACAAAATGCGCAACCAAAAAAGGCGCTAAGATGACAGAAGGTGCAACGAAGACAGCAACAACTCAAGCTAAGTTGTAAACTATTTTTCGTGGTTTTGATAAGAAGGCAGTCCACTACGACTGCCTTTTTTTTATGTTATTTTGAAAATCCTATCACCTTCACACCTTGCTGATTTATTTCTATCAGACGAGTATAAGCGATCTTATCTTCGATCGGCGATAGATACGCCCCGGCAAGGACATCATCGGCAAGCTTGGTATCAGCGCCGGAAGTTACGCTGTGTTTATAGAGGACACCTGTGTTTGTTTCTAAGATAGAATACACGATGACAGTTTCATCTTTGGTCACATCAAAGTTCTGTACAGTATTTTTTGTAACGATAGTCGCTCGCGCCCCCGATACAATGTTCTGCTTTATTACATTCCCATCATTATTTCGGAAGTAGAGATTCTTGGAGTCACTATCAAAGTGGATATTATGGTTTGAGATGTTAGCGTTTGCAATCGTTTGAAGAAGTACTCCTGCTGTATCATAGACATTAATATGATTCCCGATGGAGTCAGCCACAGCAATAGCGAACGTGCTATCGTCAAGCCAAATGCCGCGATTCGTGTTGACCCCTGATACATCGAATTGAGTAATCTTTCGCGGAGTACTCGTTGAAATATCAAAGAGAGTAACGGTCTTGATGGGCTGGCGCGGCGGTGAAAATGTACCGACGACAAAACGCCCGTCCCTTGATGCAGCAATAAGATAGAGGTCGTCAATGCGCTTGGTTGCTTTCTTAGCCGGAATATCTATCTCATAGACATCATACGCTCCCATTTGCGTGATCGCTTTTGTACCATTATCGTTCATGAAGATAGCATACGAGAAACCCTGAATAGCTGTTGTCCCTGTCTCGTACTCGGAGCCGAGCGAGCCGTCGCCGCCAAGTTCATAGAGTGAATATGCTCCGTTGAGTGTGCCGCCGTTATCGCCGTTTGCCCGTTCGAGCAAGGAGAGCATCCCGCTTCCATCCGGCTTCCACTGGACTTCGGCAATATCCTGAAACTGATTGAGCGGAGTAATCTCGCTGCAAGAGGAAACTACAGCCGCGAGTAGGAGTAAAAGGTATAGATGTTTTGTCATTACTATTGTTAACACACACCGAAGAGAATTGTTTTACTTTAGACGAACCACGATTCACGTATGATGAACCAAAAAGCCGTATTTTTGTAAAATATGCATGCAATTATACCAGTAGCCGGAGTCGGGTCGCGTTTGCGACCACATACGTATTCGCTTCCTAAAGTTCTTTTGAACGTTGCCGGAAAGCCCATTTTAGGTCATATCCTCGACCGTATCTCTCATGACGGCGTCACGAGTGCAACGATCGTTGTCGGGTATATGGGCGGGCTTGTCGAGGAGTATGTCAGGACTCATCACAAAAATCTTACCGTCGATTTTGTTACGCAAGATGAACTGCTCGGTCTTGGGCACTCTATCTGGACGGCACGGAAATCTTTCCCCAAAAAAGGCGAGCCGCTACTGATCATCTTAGGCGATACTATCTACGATGTTGATCTTGCTCCTGTTATAAACTCACAGGTCAGCTCGCTTGGCGTGAAGTATGTTGACGATCCGCGTCGTTTCGGCGTTGCGGAAGTAACGGCAGGACTTATCACAAAGCTTATCGAGAAGCCGGAGAATCCGACATCGAACCTTGCTGTCGTCGGTCTGTACTTTATCAAGAATCCCGAACTTCTTCTTGCATGTCTTGATGATAACATCACCAACGACCGCCGCACGAAAGGGGAGTATCAATTAACCGATGCACTCCAAGCAATGATAGATAAAGGCGAGAAGTTCTCGACCTTCACTGTTGACGGTTGGTACGATTGTGGTAAGCCAGAAACACTTCTCTCAACGAATAGACACTTGCTTGACCAGAAGACGACCAGTCGTGAGATACGCGGTGTAGTTGTGATTCCGCCTGTCTTCATAGCACCTGATGCCCAGATAACAAATTCTATCATCGGTCCGTACGCAACCATCGGAGCCGGAGCGACCGTCGCAGATTCAATAATCCGAAATAGTATTATTGGCGACGAATCTTTTGCAAATTCTGTTCTCTTAGACAATTCAATTGTCGGCAATAACGGTAATGTTCGTGGTAACTTTAAGCGCGTAAATGCCGGTGACTCTTCGGAGATAGATTTTCATTAAGTAATTCGTAACCAACAATACATGTCATATCTTTTTACATCAGAGTCCGTATCTGAAGGACATCCCGATAAAGTAGCAGATCAAATATCCGATGCAGTGCTCGATGCATTGCTTACGCAAGACCCAAACTCCCGCGTTGCATGTGAGACCTTCGTTACGACAGGACTTGCTGTTATCGGTGGTGAAGTTACGACAAAAGCATATATTGATCTTCAACAAATTGCTCGCTCTGTGATTAACCGTATCGGTTATACCAAAGCAGAGTATATGTTCGATGGTAATTCATGCGGCGTGCTCAATGCTATTCATTCGCAGTCACCTGATATATCACGCGGTGTTGATACAGGCGGCGCAGGCGATCAGGGTATGATGTTTGGCTATGCATCGAACGAGACACCGGAGTATATGCCGGCAACGCTTGTCTTCTCGCATAAACTTGTTCAAGAGCTTGCGAACATTCGCCGCAATGAGACGAACTTGATGCCGTATCTCCGTCCTGATGCAAAGTCTCAGGTTACGATCGAGTATGAAGGACGCGAGATAAAGCGCATTCATACTATTGTTGTCTCGACACAGCATGACCCGGGTGTTTCCATGGATACCATCAAAGCTGATGTTAAGAAACATCTGCTTCCTCGCGCAATACCAGCACACCTTTTGAACGATGATATCATTCTCCACGTAAATCCGACCGGCAACTTCGAGATTGGTGGACCGCACGGTGATACTGGTCTTACAGGACGTAAGATCATCGTTGATACCTACGGTGGCAGAGCACCGCACGGCGGAGGAGCATTCTCGGGCAAAGACCCGTCGAAGGTTGACCGCTCGGCGGCTTACGCAGCGCGCCACGTTGCGAAGAACATCGTAGCGGCTGGATTAGCAGATGAGTGTACCGTTCAGGTGGCATACGCTATCGGCGTTGCACAGCCCGTCTCGATAAACGTTACGACGCATGGCACTGGCACGATAGGTGATGATGAACTTTCCGAGATAGTCATGAACAATGTTGATCTTACGCCAAAGGGCATTATCGCGCGTCTCGATCTTCGCCGCCCAATCTATCAGGCAACAGCGGCATACGGTCACTTCGGACGCGATGAGTTCAGCTGGGAAAAGCTCGACCTCGTTGACCAGTTCAAGCAAGCCGCCGAGAAATATATGGTAGCTGCATAAGCTGAACATGAATTCTTATTTGAAAGCTCGTAGTTATACTACGGGCTTTTTTTTATAGACTATGTCAAAACAATTCGACATCATAAGCATCGGCGAATGCCTCGTTGAGTTTACTCGTGAGGAAGGGGATAGGTATATCCAGTCATTCGCAGGTGATGCTTATAACACGCTCTTTTACGGCTCACGGCTTGGGCTGAAGGGGAAGTTCTTATCGTGCTTTGGGGGCGATCAGTTTACTGAGGCCCTCATTAAGCTATCAAGTGAAGAGAACATAGATGTATCAAATTGTAAAATTCTTCCGGACAGAGTCAATGGTCTCTATACGGTAGATAAAGATGAGAACGGCAGACCTCTGTTTTCGTTTTGGCGCAGACATTCAGCCGCAACGCAAACACTCAAGGAGAATAGCACAGGGCTGATAATAGAGAATGTTTTGCAAGCAAGAGTAATATTGACATCGTTCATCCCGTTGGCTGTACTGAAAAAGGCGGAATATATCTTACCAATTCTGAAAGAAGTAAGAGGGAAGTCGATGATCTATATTGATACAAATATCCGTCGCTCATTATGGGAGAATGTAGATGATGCGAGAGAATGGGTATATACATTATCAGAGTATGCCGATATCCTTTCCGTCTCATCTGGTGACCATGCATTCTTATTCCCTGATACAGACCCAATAAGACATTATAGCAGCTTAGGATATACTAAGGTCATTTATCGCGATGAAGCGAACTCTGTAAAGTATATCTTTGATGATGTCGAAGGTGAAGTACCGACAATCAAACCAACGAGCATCGTTGATTCTGTTGGCGCAGGTGACGCCTTTAACGCAGGTTATATCTATGGACTCTTGAATAACTATACAACAGAAGATGCAATACGTCTCGGCAATGCTTCTGCGGCAGTCGCACTGACGGGTAGAGGCGGGATGGCAAAGAACTATTCACGTAGCAAAGTAGAGAAACATTACGGCACACTATGAGTGGTATTCATTTCATCGGTAATGCGCACGTTGACCCCGCTTGGATGTGGCGGCTTGGAGAGGGCTTTGAATCCTTCGCAAGCACATGCCGCTCTGCGCTTGAGCGAATGGATGAGACAGAAGAATTTATTTTCTCCGCTTCAAGTGCGGCGCTCTATGAGTTCGTCGAGAAGACTGATAAAGAACTCTTCGAGCGGATTCGCAAAAGAGTGCAAGAAGGAAGATGGGAAATCGTCGGTGGCTGGTGGATAGAACCGGATTGCAATTTACCATCGGTTGAGAGCTTCTTGCGTCAAGGAAAGAATGCACAGGAGTATTTTCTTTCAAGGTTTGGTAAAATGTGTGATGTTGGTTTCTGCATTGATTCATTTGGGCACAATGCCAACCTTCCGCAGTTATTAGCACAAACAGGCATTAAGTATTACGTCTTCATGCGTCCGGGTGAAGATGAACTACACTTAGATAAACCATACTTTTATTGGAAGGCAAAAACAGGCGAGAAAGTCCTTGTATACCGCATTCCATATCACTACTCAAACTTTCAGCATTCGGTAAAGGAGAAAGTTGCTCTGCTGGAGTCATCATCGTTCTACAATTCGAACACACCGTGGATGCTCTTCTATGGCGTCGGTAATCACGGTGGAGGACCAACGAAAGAACAGATTGTACAGATACAAGAATTACAATCAACCAGAGCTGATATACAGTTCAGCTCCGTCCTCTCATACTTCAAAGAACTTGAGAAGCAAACAGATATTCCTGAAATAGAGCTTGATATCCAGCACCACGCCATTGGATGTTATAGCGCACACTCCGAACTAAAAAAGCTCAACCGAGAAGCAGAGAATGCACTGCTGCGAGCTGAGAAATTTTGCAAACTTGCAAACTCTCACGGTGCGTATCAGGCAAATCAAAGTGCATTAGATAAAGCGTGGAAAAATGTCTTGCTCAATCAATTCCATGATACTCTTGGCGGAGTTTCGATCAAAGAAGCTTGTGACGATGCAATAGAACTCTATCACTCGACAATAGCCAGTGCAAAAGAGGAAGAACGGCTTGCACTTTATTCCATTGTAAATAAGATCGATACGACAGGAAGTGTTGAAACGTTGGTCGTATTTAATCCACATTCATACGAGTACACCGCCCCGATAGAATTTGAACTCTGGCATCCCGATGCAAGTGAGAAGGGCATTCCGCTTGATACAGTTGTGCTGATTAACGATGATGGCAACGAAATCCAAACCCTGCGCATCGAAGCATCAGGCAAGATTGGCGGCGATAGAGTCGGCTTTGTTGTATTGCTTATGTTACCTTCTTTCGGGTGGAAGAAATTTGCAATCAAACGAAATCACAGCACAACAAAGACTTCTAAAGCTGTTACAATTGATGAGCAAATAATTGAGCGATTCAGAAATCCACACGCTGTCATTTACGATGATACTTCCGATACATGGGGACATGGGGTAGAAAGGTATGATACTATTGTCGGTGAGTTTGCGATTGAAGACGTTCGCGTGATAGAGTCCGGCTCCGTAAGAAGCCGAGTGAGGGTGACAAGCCGCTATGGTTCATCAGAGCTAATAGAAGATATTATCCAATATCATGGAGCAGACTTTGTTGAAGTCCGTACACAACTAAATTGGCAGGAAAAGCGGAAGATGGTTAAGATTCGCTTTGCTCATCAATCGAAGAATCTGACGTTCGTAACCCAAATACCAAATTCATGGATTGAGAGACCTGCCGACGGGAAAGAGTACCCTGTTGTTTCATGGGCATCGGCAGGGGAGCTTAGCATTATTACTGATTCCAAACAAAGTTTTAGCTGCGACGAGAAACATCTGTCCTTCATCGCAGCTCGAAGCCCGCTATACGCTCACCATGTCCCGCCGCATGAGAACGAGGTTGATGGCGTACACCAAGATCAAGGATGGCAATCGTTCAAATATCAATTGAGTTTTAAAGGTGTCGGTATTGAATTATTATGCGTAGAATCCGAAAAATTCATGCAGCCGGCTGTAGGGATAATCACTTCAGAACACAGCGGTAAATTGCCATAAACTATTGTTATTAATAGAGATAGACATTCGTTCTAATGTCGTACTTCCGATGCACCAATATCTACTACTATAATATTTGTCATTCTTTTGTAACTTTGGTATATCCCAGGCGTTTTCTTTATATATAAGCGTATCTGATGTCGGTACTTAACTCGAAATTGGAGCGTCGGAAGACAGGTGGAGGTCTCACCGATGAGGACTTGTGGCAGGCGTTTTCCGCCGGTGATGACTCTGCTTATACGCTTCTGTATTTTCGGTACTCCGATAAATTGTATGCTTACTTGAAAATGCTTCTTGGTTCGGGTCAAGATCGTTTGCTTATCGATGATATTTTTCAAGATACATTTATCAAGATATATCATGAACGAGGTAATTTCGAATCACGCGGCAAAGGTTCGTTCTCCGGCTGGGTATATCGTATCGCACATAATTTTGCAGTAAGTCTTCTTCGTCGCCCGCATTATTTTTCTTCGCTCGATGAAATGACCGAACATGCAACTTCATCAGAGCAATTTGCGATCAGCCCGAGCGAGCCGCTGACTGACAACCATAGTGCCGAAGAAGTTATGGGGATGCTACGTGAGGTCGTTGACACACTGCCGCTCATATTCAAAGAAGTGTATATCTTGAGCGAGTTCGAGAATATGAATATGGATCAATGTGCAGAAGTGCTTGGTCTGACCCATGCAAATGTGAAGGTGCGCTTATTTAGAGCACGGAAGATCGTCAGGACACGACTGCTTCATGAGCTTGGGATCGAAGAAAAGATTGGTTCTCATAAAGACGAAGAAGAAGAAATAGAGTAAATAATTTTTTATAGAAACGAGGATGATATGATCATCGAAGATGGCGTTTTAGATTTTTTGGATGGTAATCTTGCTCCCGCCGAGGAGGAAGAGTTACTGCACCGTTTAGCGGTTTCGCCTGAGCGGCGTGCGCTCTTGAAGCAGCACTTGCAAGTTCGCGAGCTTACCTCTGCGCTTGCACGCAAGAACCGTTACAACGTGCCGAAAGCAGTAACGGCATCGCTCTTCGAGACACTCTCTGCTAACGGCTACGCAGGACCGATATTCCATAGCTCGAATGAAAATGCCGAGATACTCCGCGCATCGCTTGAGAAGAACCTTGACAAAGCAGCTACAAAGGTCGTCGCCAAACGCAGTAAGTCGGCAATATTATTTAGCTCTGTATTCTCATTCGTTTCAGGTGCAATACTAATGTATTTTTTCCTGCCTGGCTTAACATCGCAAACAGTTGAGACTACATTTGCAGGAAATACAAACAGCGTTTCTACAAATTCAAATAGTATCTCTTCATTAGAGGGTTCATTGAATTCATCTACAAAGAATACTAATAGTGATAATACTTCAACTGCATCAATGAGTACGGTTGGTGTTCCGGTTGAACGTGTAGAAGCTGCAAGTCCGGGAGTTGAAGCGAATAGATTAGAATCTGTTCGTTCATCAGGGGTTACTACCAATTCTTCACTCGAAGTAGCTAATAATTCTCGTACAATTTCTGGTAGTGATATTGCTATTATACCGAATTCACTTGAGTTTGCATCGTATAATACGAATGTCAGACTTGGTTCATCTGCAATGAATATTGCTTCTACCAGTGAAGTAATACATGCAACTCCGATTGTTGCGCTCAATAACACACCTGCATCATCGGTCAGCAATGACCGCGTCGAAATGACAAAGCAGAACGAGCCGGTCGTTGACCTCAACCGTGAACTCGCCAAAGCAACAACAAAAGCATGGTGGGATGATGGGGGTATGAGAAGCGGAAGCATCTCTGATATTCGCTCAAAAGGATATTTTGGTCGTGACCCTGAAGCCGAAAATGAGAATTCCATATTAGAGCGTACCACAGCATCAATTCGCACAGGCGGTGGTTTTGCTCCTGGTACCGGTGGAATATCTGCTTCACTTGTCGAGTTTAAATTATCAGCCGATCTAAATGATTGGGTAGTAGCTAAGCTTTCGTATGGTCAGTTCATGCCATACGAAACCGAAGCGCAGAATGCGGGCAAGAATCAGGACGGTGTCCGCCAAATTGAGTTGGTCCCTGTTTTACAATCGAAATCTGTTGTAAGTGCCGAAATCGGCATTCGTTTTGATATTATCGGAGCTCCTATTGAGTTGATGGGTGGAATGTTGACCGACATGAAGAACGGTGTCATCCCCCGCGCAAGCATATTCTCTCACTTCGAACTCTTCGAGAACTTTGATCTCGGATTGGGTATTGAAGCGCTTCTCTATACAAACGACATCTCATCGTCGCTTGCTGATAAGCAGAATCTATTCTCGTATGAACATCCTGTCCTCATCTCTGCACCAAAGAGCGAAGAGCTATCGGGGTTCATTGGTCCTGCTATCGAGGTTCAATGGCATTTTTAAGTGAACTACTTATTAAATTGATAGTTAAAAAGGACAGGCAAACACCTGTCCTTTTTTTTATATGAGGAAAAGTTTTTTTAGTATTGTATGCTTTCTTGTGCTTGGATGCAGTGAGCTTCCGCCGGCGGAGCCGGATTTCGTTGCGACTAACCTTGCATCATATTTTGCGCCCCAAAGTAGCGTCGAGAGGCAGCTTTGGCAGCATACCGACCTGCGCTTGGGAAAACGAGACTCATTATTCTACTTTGAATTTATCGGGCAAAGCGCAAACCCGACGGCTGACGGATATACACCTGTCTCTATCTATCAATTTATGGATACATCAAGTCAGAATCGAATTGTAGAGTATTATGTGTCAGATTCAGTCGTAGTCTCGTACGGCGATAGCTCATCGAAGCTTGATACACGCCTCTACATGCTTCGCGATACGCTTAAAGAAGGGAGGTCATGGTTGGCTTCAACAGATTACATCACACCTGATTCTGCTCACATTGGTATATCTGCATTTGTAAGTCAATATTACGCAAATATCAGGGTTGGTGATAGTGTCTATAATAATGTTTTTCGGGTCGAATATCTCATTCGTCGATCAGGCAAGGAATCTATATTATCCGAATATGCAGACAGTTCAAAGCATGTTTGGTACTTCGCGCAAAATGTTGGCGTAGTTTTGCAATATATTTATGACAAGACCGGAGCGACGCTCTGGACGAATGAACTTCTCGAACAACGATTAAAGTAATCATTAAAATAGTAATGCGCCAGTTCTGGAGCGTTCTTGTTCTCTCGATACTCTTTCTATCATGCGATAAAGGTCTGGAGCCGCCTCCGCCTTCATCGCTGGCGACTATTTCTGGCACAATTACCTATGTCGGTACATTTCCGCCGTGTGATTCGGTTGTTCTGCTTGCCGTCGTACTTGCAACTCCGCCCGAACCATATACCGAGTTACAACTTTTTGTAGGGCTGAATACCGAGTTCTTTTATTCAGAATTAGATAAATGCACGTTCCGTGATACAACATTCTCCTTCACCGTCAAGGCAGGGAGATATAATTATCTCGGCGTTGCGCATAATTATGACAACCCACTCAAAGATTGGCAAGTCGTAGGATTCGCGCACACGGCCAGTGACTCTGCACGAGTCTTTGACCTCAAAGGTGGTGATAACATTACAGGAGTAAATATCAGAGTCAGGTTTGATTCACTGCCACGCCAACCGTTTATCCAATGAAGATAACTCTGACCATAGTACTGGCGTTTGTGGTAACTCTTGCGTATGGACAGGATAATCTTGTCGTGAAGTTACAAGACAGTAAAACAAATGAGCCGATAGCCGGAGCCATAATCATCTTCAAAGAGAAAGACGGATCCATAGCGGGCAAACAATTCACTAATGGAAACGGACTAACGATTCGCAAGTCAGCGCTTGAGATATTCTTGATTGATATTCGCGCTCTTGGCTACAGAGATACTTTGCTTGTGATAAGTGAGGCACCGAATATTATTTTGCTCGAATCACTACCACTTGAAAAAGATGAAGTTGTCGTTACCGCTCAGCGTCATGCTTCTGTTTCACAGGATGTGCCTATTTCGATGAGTGTCGTAAGAGAAGCAGAGATACAATCTCGCGCTCCACGTGAGATTGATGAAGTGTTGCGATTTATTCCGGGCGTAAGCGTTACCGAAGATCAGGTGAGCATTCGCGGCTCGTCGGGGTATTCGCGTGCTGTCGGTTCGCGCGTACTCTATATGATGGATGGTATGCCGATGCTATCAGCCGATAATGGCGACATAAAGTTTGATGCCGTGCCGATGATTAACATCCAAAGTATTGAAGTCGTCAAAGGTGCCGGCTCTGCCTTATATGGCTCAAGCGCATTAGGCGGTATCATCAATGTCATCACTCGCAAACCTTCAAAGTCGTGGCTTGGTGGAGTGAATGTTTCTCTCGGAAGATATGAAGAACCGACACACGAGCAGTGGAATCTTCGTGAACTCGATCGCAGATATTACAATATCGAAGCAGGCACATCAAATACCTTCGGTGAGGTCGGCATCCTTGCAAGCGGAGCATATAAACGCGACGAAGGGTATAGAATGGGCGATGATACGTATAACGGAAGCGGTTTTCTAAAACTTACAACGCCTACATCAGAGAATGCTGACCTTACGTTCTCTACGCTCTATTCCTATAATGAGCATGGCAATTGGCTCTATTGGAAAGACCTCTCGAATGCCTACAAACCTGCTGACTCACTTTCTGCACTTAATGAACGGATCATTTCAACAAAGCTGAATCTATACGGTGCATTCAAGACCTTGCTTGGCGATGTTGCATATCTTGACATAAAGGCATCCTCGTTCTTCACTCATTATGAGACTGCTCCGCTCAACGAACAAGATACCGTTCATCCCGCGTCAAGTGCCGCGAATCATTTGCTCGACGGGCAGAGCGGATACTTTCTCTTGAACAACCTCTATCTTACGAAAGGTATTACCGTTGGCTATCAGTCGGTCTCATCGAATGTATCAGGCGATCACGATGGTATTAACACAGGGCTATATGTGCAAGGCGAATATACTATCAAGCCGGTAATTCTCACTCTTGGCGTAAGAGGTGATTTCTATAAATACGATACTGATAAATTCATCGGAAGCATTTCACCGAAGTTCGGAGTCACATGGAATACACCAATCGAAGATGTGGTCATGCGCGCTTCGTTTGGTACGGGCTTTCGTGCGCCAAGCATTATAGAGAAATATACGGATCAGGTACTCAACGGATTTACAATAAAACCGAATCCATCGCTTGTTCCGGAAAAGAGCTACTCACTTGAAGTCGGAGCGATGTATCAAGACAAATACCTCATGCTTGACGGAGCAGTCTTCTACTCTAAGTTCGACCAACTCATCGAGCCGGGATTTGTGTCAGAAGAATCGCCTACGTACATTCGTTTTTCGAACATCACTGATGCCGAGATATTCGGGCATGAGGAGGTGGTAGAGTTCACGCCGTTTGCTTCGGAGTTACTAAAACTTCGACTTGGATATACCTATATCTACCCTCATAACATAACGACAAATTCGATCTTGAATTTCCGCCCGAGACATCTTTTACAATCACGCATTGAAATGAAGCAGTGGGATTTTATTGCATCGGCTGACTTCCGTTATATAAGTCAGTATGAATCCATTGATCCGATACTTATTCAACAAGTACCTGATGCTACTGCTCGTGTAAATGCATATATCTTCGATGCAAGGATTGGCTATTCATTTCGGGAGTTAACGTCAGTGCCGATTACGATTACGCTACAATGCCAAAATCTGCTTAATTACTATTATGTGGAAATGGTAGGGAATATGGCTCCGCCAAGAAGTGTTTCGGTAAAACTCGAATCTGTCTTTTAATGAACATACTCATCTTACATGGACCGAATCTGAATCTTCTCGGCGAGCGCGAGCCGCATATCTATGGGACGACAACACTCTGGGAGATAAATGCCGCGCTTCGTAATGAAGCGGATGGGCATCATCTCGCAATCCACCAGTCGAATAATGAAGGAAAACTTATCGACTTTATCCATGAGTATCGCAAATGGGCAGACGGACTTATCATCAATCCGGGTGCATTAACACACTATTCATATTCTTTGCGTGATGCGATAGCAAGCTTTGCTAAAAGAACGATCGAAGTGCACTTATCAGACATATCCAAACGCGAAGAGTTTAGAAGATTCTCTGTTCTCGACGGACTCCCAAATATTGAGCGCATCATGGGACTTGGAGCAAAAGGGTATAGCGAGGCATTGAAACAGTTAATTTCATGAAGAAATACTTTTCATTTATTAAGATAGAACATACGGTTTTTTCATTGCCTGTTATCTATGCAGGTATGATGCTTGGCTTACTCGCAAATGTGAAGCATGGAATACTCGTTCCCGAATCTGGTGAGTTGGTGCGAATCAGCTTGCTTGTACTTCTTGCCGCAACTGGCGCTCGAACAGTTGGTTTTGCGCTAAACCGTATCATTGATAGAAAAATTGATGCAAAGAACCCCCGCACAGCAATGCGCGATCTGCCTTCGGGAAAAATGAATCTCAATCAAGCGTACATTGTGCTCGTGTGCGGATTTATTGCTTACATGATCGCTGCCTACTCTATCAATACGCTCTGCCTACTTTTATCTCCAATTCCTATACTTGTCTTTCTTCTCTACCCATATATGAAGCGATTTACACGCTTCGCACATTTTGGAGTTGGTTTGTCTCTTGGCTTAGGTCCACTCGGTGGCTATTTCGCAGTGCGTCCTGTTATTGATGAGTTTATTATTCCCGTAATGCTACTTACAATCTTCACATGGCTTTGGGTATCGGGCTTTGATATTATCTATTCTACCAGCGATGAAGAGTTTGATAAAAGAGAAGGTTTGTTTTCTTTCCCATCAGTATATGGGAAAAAACAAGCATTGAAGTATTCGCTGCTCACACATGCAGTCGCATATTTGTTTCTCGTTTCTTTATACGTGACGGCTTTCCCCGGAAGTATCATCGGCATTGCACTACTTGTCATTGCAGGGATACTCCTTATCCTTGAAAACAAGAAAGCCGACGATGTAGAACTTGCATTTTTCCATATCAATACTGTCGTGGGTTTTGTTGTGTTCTTCTTTGTATTTTTTTCGGCTTACGGACAATTATAAATGAGTAAAGAAAAAGAAAGAACGCCACGTATTGGGGTCGGCATCACGGGTTCTAGCGGCTCTGTGTACGCGCTTGATTTCCTCAAGCGTTACCCGCACGATAAATTTGTCGTGTTGAGCAAGTGGGGTAAAGCCGTCATGAAAGACGAGCTAAAGATGCGCGACCCCTCGAAAGAGATTGCGCCATTCGTCAAAAAAGAATTTGCTGATACCGATATGACTTCGCCGCTTGCAAGCGGTACAACAAATCTCGACGCATTCGTAATCATCCCTGCATCAACTTCAACGATAGGTAAGATAGCTTCGGGCATCGGCGATACGCTCATCACCCGCGCTGCGGCAGTTTGCTTAAAAGAGAGATACAAACTTATTATCTGTGTCCGCGAGACACCACTCTCAACGATAACCCTCGAACAACTAGCAAAATTATCTCGTGATGGCGCGATCATCATGCCTATCTCACCGCCGCTCTACTTCGTGCCTGAAACAGTAGAAGAATATGTGCAAGGGTATGTAAACAAAGTATTGCAACAGTGCGGAGTCCATGTCGGCAAGGGCTGGCGCTCCGAAGAACTCGAATAATATGGCGAGACCGATTTTCCGCTCACTCCAAGATTTTTACGCCTTCCTCGAAAAGCAAGGCGAACTTCAGCGCATTACTGTACCAGTTGACCCATACCTTGAGGCATCAACGATTGCAGTAAAAGCAATGCAAGAGAGCGGCAAGGCGCTTCTATTCGAAAATGTCATTGGCTCGCCATACCAGCTTGCGATGAATATACTATCAAGTGATAAACGAGTTGAGTATGCGATAGGCGAGAATCCTGATAAACTGGGTGAACAGTTAATTCATTTAGTCGAAGAGGCAATGCCTCCATCACCATCGAAGATATTTAATGCAGTCCGTCCGCTTGGGCGAAGGATAATGTCCGCAAGAGTCAGCTCAAGTGGAAATGCTCCCTCGCAACAAATAAATCTTGGTGCAAAACTTGATACACTTCCTGTATTACAAACATGGAAGGACGACGCAGGTAAATTCATTACGCTTCCGCAAGTATTTACCTACGACCCCAAAACAGGCAAGCGTAATCTCGGAATGTATCGCATCCAGCTCTATGATAGAGTAACGACAGGCATTCACTGGCAGATACAAAAAGGCGGTGGCTTTCATTATTCAGTAGCCGAAGCGATGAACAAGCCCCTTGAAGTAGCAATTGCTGTCGGTAGCGACCCTGCCTTACTTCTTGCGACTATTGCTCCGTTGCCTGAAGGAATTGATGAGGTCATGTTCGCAGGTTTCCTTCGTGGTGAAGCAACACGAATGACTCGCGGAAAACATATATCAATACTCGTCCCTGCCGAAGCGGAGTTTATTATTGAGGGGATCGTCCCGCCGCATGAACGCCGCCAGGAAGGACCGTTTGGCGATCACTTCGGGCATTACTCACATGCTGCGATGTATCCAATCTTTCATGTGAAGACTATTACACACCGTGCGAATCCGATATTCGCCGCAACAGTCGTCGGCAAACCACCAATGGAAGACAAATGGCTCGGCGATGCAACACAGCGAATACTTGGACCGCTTGCAAAGCTGACTCACCCCGAAGTGCGTGATGTTTGGGCATTCTATGAATCCGGTTTTCACAACTTCCTGGGCGTCTCGACAAAACAACGTTACGGAAAAGAAGCGATGAAGACTGCGCTCTCGCTCTCGACCGACGGACAGCTATCGCTAACAAAATGTGCAGTGATGGTCGGCGAGCATGTCAATAATAGAAACTTCCGTGCAATCTTACGTGAGATAGCTACGCATTATGACCCGCACTATGATGCGCTCATCCTGAACAAAGTGCCGATGGATACGCTCGACTTCACGAGTTACACGATGAATCTCGGCTCGAAGCTCCTCATAGATGCAACACTAAAACTCGATACCGTTTCGAGTGGAGGAAAATATCCGCCACGAAAGTCATCGCCATTCTTCGAGAAAGTTGGCACACAGCCCGAAGACCTGACGCGTCTTGATAGTCGAATAAGCGAGTATGCATTAATTGAAGATGTGCTCCTTGTAGTGAAAGTACGTGGCGCATACCGAGCAGAAACGAATGCTGCTTTCAGTATGGAGAATGACCTGCCGACTCCTTCGAAGACTGCAGGGAGGGAAGTCATCGAGAAGCTCGTGCATCCCGAACGTATAGGACATTTACCCAAGGGGACGAAGATTGTCGCTGTAGTCAGCAAAGACGTGAATCTCTCAAGCGATATGGAAATTATCTGGGGTATCTTTACGCGTTTCGATGCCGCCCGTGACATTGAGTTCACCTCAACCCGTCTCGAAGGCGTTACAACCATCTACGACGGAGTCATGGGCATAGATGCTACCTGGAAGTCCGGCTACCCAAACCCCTGCGAAACCCCAGAAGAAGTAACAAAGAAAGTTGAGGGTCGTTGGCGAGAGTATGGGTTTTAGGGAATACTGATTATGAATGTAATTTTCTATAAAACGGAGAAAGGGAAAGTGCCTATTGCGGATTGGCTGCAAACCTTAGATTCGCAGAATCGTATCCGGATTCTGGCCAGACTCAAACGGTTGGAGCATGGGAATTTGGGTGATAGCAAGTCTGTTGGTTATAGTGTCTATGAGCTGCGGATGTTCTTTGGCCCAGGGTATAGAATCTACTTCGCAAAAAAGGGATTAGAAACAATAGTTCTTCTTTGCGGTGGTGATAAAGTAACTCAAGAGCAAGACATCGAAAAAGCAAAAAGGTTTTTAACTGATTTTAATATTAGAGAAAAGGACATAAACAATGGGTAATCATGCAACATGGGAAGAAGTGGTTTTTCCGCTTCTTGATACACCCGAGAGTGCTGCGGCATATCTTGAGGAAGTCCTTACTCTTGCAAGTGAAGACAATGACCCTGAATTGTTTCTTTCGGCAATGCGTGATGTGATTGCCGCACGCGGAGGATTACCAACGATGTTCAAAAATACGTTGAACACTACTAAGTATGGTCATCTTGATTCCTTCTTCCGTCCGATGGGATTACAACCGTATGTCTAAAAGATGACTCACCGGCATTTGCAGTATAATCACTTGACCAAGTCAATTCCGTCGTAAATTTGCTAACTAACGTTGTGTAACTAATACCAATATGGCAGAGAATTTATTAGAGGTTAAGGGGCTGAAGAAGTATTTCCCGATTAAAAAGGGCGTATTCTCGCAGACCGTCGGGCATGTGAAGGCAGTCGATGACGTGTCATTCACCATCAAGCAGGGCGAGACACTCGGGCTTGTAGGTGAGTCGGGCTGCGGCAAGACGACCACAGGTCGCTGCATCCTTCGCCTGATCGAGCCGACAGCCGGTTCGGTGAAGTACAAAGGCGAAGAGGTTACGACCATGTCAGGCGACCGCCTACGCGAAATGCGCCGCCGTATGCAGATCATTTTTCAGGACCCATACTCCTCGCTCAATCCGCGTATCACCGTCGGTGGTATGCTCACCGAGATACTCAAAGTTCACGGTCTCCGCAAGACGGAAGCCGAGATGAAAGACCGCGTGGAGGAACTGCTCAAGACCGTAGGATTGAATCCGCTCCATGCACGCCGCTACCCGCATGAATTCTCCGGCGGACAACGTCAGCGCATCGGCATTGCCCGCGCACTTTCGGTAGAGCCGGATTTTATCGTTTGCGATGAGCCGGTATCTGCTCTTGACGTTTCCATTCAGTCGCAGGTCTTGAACCTCTTGATGGATTTACAGCAGAAGCTCGGACTTACCTATCTTTTTATCGCTCATGATCTCTCGGTCGTGAAGCATATTTCTGATAGAGTAGCCGTGATGTATCTTGGCGAGATAGTTGAGATAACCGATTACAAGTCGCTCTATGCTGATCCGAAAGCTCCCTACACAGAAGCATTGCTTTCTGCTGTTCCGATAGCAAATCCACGTGCAAAGCGTGACCGTATCGTTTTGACCGGCGATGTACCAAGCCCGGCGAACGTACCGACAGGATGTTATTTCCATCCGCGCTGCCCGAAAGTGTTTGAGGAATGCAAGAGCGTTCATCCATTGCTTGCTGATGATAACCAAGGGCATACGGTTCGCTGTTTGCTCTATCCGAACAGTCAACCGGCGCAGATCGCCTCGAAGGCAGCGTAATCATAACGGCTTTCACGTCCCCGATGAAGCCGAACATCCAAAAAGCATCTGATAAAGTACTGACGGCATCTAATGCCGTCAGCTTTTTTCGTGTGTTGCTTGTTGTACCTGTTTGGATCACTATCTCGCAAGGGTTGAAGGAATGGACGCTAACTATAATGGTGGTTGCATATCTCTCTGACCTTGTAGATGGCTATGTTGCGCGTAAGACAGGGGACATCTCCGAATGGGGAAAGGTCATTGACCCGCTTGCCGATAAGATATTTGTCATTGTAGCAATTATTGCACTCTATGTACATGGGTATGTAGAGACATGGTATTTTCTATTGATAATATTGCGTGATGCACTGATTTTCTTTGTCGGTATATGGGCACAGCGGAAACTTGGCGTTGTTCTGCCATCAAATTGGTGGGGCAAGGCGGCTGTCCTGACAATCAGCTTGACACTTTTTCTTTCAGTAATCGGAGTTTCCTATGACGTTTTACTGTTGAGTGTGCTTGCTTCAAGTGGACTTGCTGTAGTTTCTGTAGTTATGTATGCAGTAAGATTGGTAGCATTGCTGAAGCAAAATCGCACATAAAATGTGTCATTGCGAGGAGCGAGTACTCGAGCGACGAAGCAATCTCAAAATATCAGAATTGTAGATTGCTTCGTCGGGCTAAAGCCACTCCTCGCAATGACACAACCAAAGTAAAAAATATCTACGAATGGGTTTTTTCGATAAGTTTAAGTTATCGCGTCTCAAAGAAGGTCTTGCCAAGACACAGGAATCCCTTGTCCGCAAGTTTACCCGCATCCTCCATCGCTCTCGCAAAATTGACGATGAACTACTCGCCGAGATAGAAGAAACTCTTCTTCTTGCCGATGTCGGCTTCATGACAACAGAGCAGATCATGAAGAACATCGTCGAGACGATGGCACGCATGAAATGGGATGATGCCTCACAACTTCGCGATGAACTTCGCAAAGAAATAACCAAAGCTCTGACTCACGATGGGACTTTCCTTGCACCTGAAGACCCATTCGCTATTCCATCAGATAAAAAGCCGCATGTCTTTATGGTCGTTGGTGTCAATGGTGTAGGCAAGACTACGACGATCGGTAAACTTGCATATAACTATCGCAATTCAGGCAAGAAAGTTGTCATTGGCGCGGCGGATACATTTCGTGCCGCTGCGAATTCACAGCTTGAAGTATGGGCAGAGCGCGCTGGTGTCGAGATAATCCAACAGCATCATGGCGCAGACCCATCGGCAGTTGCATACGACACATTACAATCGGCGATTACCAAAGGGGCAGATGTCGTTCTTATTGATACAGCCGGACGACTTCACAACAAAACGCACCTCATGCAGGAGCTTGAGAAGATGACGCGCGTTATGCGGAAACTCATCCCCGATGCACCGCATGAAATACTTCTTGCACTCGATGCAACAACAGGACAAAATGCACTTCAGCAAGCAAAGGAGTTTTCGAAGGTAGCACCAATAACCGGACTCATCCTTACAAAACTCGACGGCACTGCAAAAGGCGGGGTAGTCATTGCACTTGCAAATGAGATGAAGATACCCGTCCGATTTATCGGTGTCGGTGAGCAGATTGATGACTTACAGCCGTTCGATCCGCTTGAGTTCTCGAAGGCACTCTTCGGTGATGACACGTTCCAAGGAGAAGAGTATTCTGTAGAAGAAGAAGTCAGCGCATAAATGTCAGTCATTCATAAACTATCGGATTCTTTAGCGCAGAAGATTGCTGCCGGCGAGGTCGTAACTCGTCCGGAGTCTGTCGTCAAAGAACTCGTTGAGAATGCACTTGATGCAAAGCCGACTGTTATCACAATCGTTATCAAGCAAGCAGGGCGAGCTCTTATCCAGATAGCAGATGACGGTGTTGGCATGACACGCGAAGATGCCGAGCTATCGGTCGAGCGTCATGCAACAAGCAAACTCAATATTCTTGAAGATCTCGATAAGCTGAAAACCTATGGGTTCAGAGGTGAGGCACTGGCTGCTATTGCATCTGTATCACAGTTCGAGATGCGCACACGCCGCCATAACGAAGAACTTGGTACGTTCTTAAAGCTTGAGGGCGGTATAAAAAGGGAAGTCCGTGCCGAAGCATGTGACGAGGGCACTGCAATATACATTAAGAATCTTTTCTTCAATGTCCCTGCCCGACGAAAGTTCATGAAGAGCGAAGCGACGGAGTTCAAACACATCGTGGATACTGTCAGCCGCGCCGCACTTGCAAATCTTGATGTTCGTTTTGTGCTCGTAAGTGATCACGATCTTGTTTTTGACTTACCCGCATCACGTCCGCTTCCGGAGCGTGTTGAGCAGATATTTGGTCAGAAACTTCGCGGCTCACTGCTCCCGGTCGAGAGCATCACCCCGAACTTCCACCTGCACGGTTTTATTACTGCACCGAGTTTTGTCAAGCGTGTCCGCACCGAGCAGTTGTTCTTTATCAATAATCGCTCGATTCATCTCTCTCGCGGACTTTCATTTGCAGTTACCAATGCCTATGAGCATTTGGTTGAGAAGGGGGCTTTCCCTTCATGTTTCTTATTCATAGATATAGACCCTGCGAAGATCGACGTAAACGTCCATCCGCAAAAGCTTGAGATCAGGTTCGAGGACGAGCGCAGTGTCATTGACGAGGTACGCCGCACTCTTGCCGATACCTTGCAAAAGGCATCAGTCCAGATGGCCTCCGAGGGTGCTATGGCTCCGGAGATGCTCATGCCTGCATCTATCAATCAAGGCGACAAAGCAAGACTGCGTTTTCCCGAGCATGGCAAGTCGGATATTCCGGGATTAATGACTCCATACCTCGCAGAGAAGGTACCTGTCGGCAAACCGCCTGTGCAGGGAAGCAACAGCCATACCATCGAGCGTATCTTCGGCAAAGCTCCGCAGGATCTCTTCGGTAACTCGACGAGCCGTCTTGTCCCAAACGACAAGAAATTCTCTGATGCGGACGAACAGACCAATATCCCGCAGACCACAGCTGCCGAGCGGAAGGTCATTCAGCATGAGGTTCTCACAGAGCGTCCTACTTTATGGCAACTCCATAACAAGTATATTTTCTGTCAGATAAAGTCCGGACTTATGATCGTGGATCAGCATGTCGCCCATGAACGCATACTTTATGAGCGCATACTGGCTTCACTTGAGACTGCAAACCCCAATTCTCAAGAACTTCTCTTCCCGCAAGCAGTTGAGCTACTTGCCCGTGAGGTAGCGCTTATCCGTGAGCTTCACGATCAGTTATCAAACATCGGTTTTCATATCCGTTTCTTTGGTGGGACGACGGTTGTAATCGATGCAGTACCTGCCGATGTAAAAAGTGGAAGCGAAGAATCTATCCTACGCGAAATGCTGGAGTCCTACGAAGAATATGATCGTCTTGGCACATTCAGCCAGCGTGAGGCACTTGCTGCGGGCTTCTCATGCAAAGCGGCTATTAAGGCGGGAGATAAGCTCTCACAAGAAGAAATGCACGCTATGATCGAACAGCTCTTCCAGACCAAGATGCCATACGTCTGCCCACACGGAAGACCTATCGTCATAAAGTTAACAGTCGATGAGTTGGATAGACGATTTGGGAGAACGCCGGTGGCGCAAGTAAATTAGTTACTTGCTTAACTCCTCCATTCGCTCCAATCTCGCTTTCTCATCCTTTTGCAGCCAAATATCTTTTGAGAGCTGGTCGTATGCACGTTTGAAGTATGGTTTTGCATCGTTAGTATTGCCCCCGGCAAGCAAACACTCTGCTATCTCTTCATATACATACCCATCCTCATCCATTGTTTTATCTTGCATGGCTATCTCCAAACTACGTTGAATGGAAAGTGCAGTATCAAGTTGTTGTAAGAAACGGTACATCTTGGCTTGTGACCACTTGGCAATTTGAACATCTTTGATATTATTCCTCGACTCTGCAAACTTCTCATTCTTGATAAAGAGGTCAAGTGACTTCTGATACTCCTTCATCCCGAAATACGTCCAGCCGGAGTTGTTATAGAACGTACCGAGCCAGAGCTTTGCACGGTCTTCGGTTGAAGCTTCTGCCATAGCAATGCCACGCTCTGTCCATCCAAGCTGCTTTGTAGGTTCATCGGCAATCCCCATCATGTGGATTGCATCAATGGCATAGTAGTTATGTCCGCCTTTTTTCCCGCTCTCAAGAGCTTTCAAAAATTCTTCCTTTGCCTTTTCTTTATTGCCCGACGAGTTGAACGCTCTGCCTCGCTCAAGATGATAGCGTGTCTCGACAAGTGTCGAACCAAGCGTAGGCAAGGATGCCTCAACCGTATCAAGTGTCTTATGTGCCTCGTCAAACTTCTGCTGCAAGCCCTCGGCTCTGGCTATTTGCGTCAGTATTTCCATACGGTCTGCAAGGGGAGAGTTTTCTTTTTCCTCTTCTGCCAAGCGAGCGCGGAAGCGTTCTTCGCTTGCTTTTGGGTCGCTGTAATCCCATAGCTTGCTGATCGGTTCTTTTGCCATGACCGTAATAGTAATTAGTGAAAGAAATACAAAGATTTTGCCAGATTGTCTATACATAACCCTGCGCATAGTTGTTGATTCAAAAATAAGAAAAGTTGGCAATAACTTCCGTATTTTTGCATTTTAGAGCAAGTTTTATATGATTCATCAATTCGACGTAGTTATCGTAGGTGCAGGCGGAGCCGGGCTTCGGGCAGCAGTAGAAGTACCCGAAGGTTTTACCTGTGCTGTCCTGACGAAGGTTCACCCTCTCCGTTCTCATACAGGAGCTGCCCAAGGTGGCGTATGCGCAGCACTGGGTAACCTCGAAGAGGATACACCGGAGTGGCATGCCTTTGATACGGTAAAAGGGTCTGACTACCTCGGTGACCAAGATGCTATCGAAGTCATGTGCAACGATGCACCACGAGCCATCATCGAGCTTGAACACATGGGAATGCCTTTCAGCCGTACCGAAGAAGGGAAGATAGCCCAGCGCCCGTTCGGCGGTCATACAAAGCCCGTTGATAGAAACGACCCTGATTCTAAGCGTATCCCAGTCAAACGTGCCTGCTACTCCGCTGACCGCACAGGACACGTCATGCTTCATACTCTCTATGAGAACTGCATCAAGAACCGTGTCAATTTCTTTAGTGAGTATTTCGTCACAGAGCTTATGTATGAGGACGGAGTTTGCTCTGGTGTTGTCGCCATTGATATACTATCGGGCGAGATACACATCTTCCATGCAAAGGCAGTCATGTTCGCAACAGGCGGCGATGGTCGTATCTGGCGCATCACCTCAAATGCTCACGTTGGCACAGGCGACGGATTTATCCTTTCATACAACAAAGGCATTCCGCTCGAAGATATGGAGTTCATGCAATTCCATCCTACAGGTTTATGGAAACTTGGTATTCTTGTCTCCGAAGCCGCTCGCGGAGAGGGTGGTATCCTTCGCAATAAGAACGGCGAACGCTTCATGGAGCGATACGCACCGACCGTAAAAGACTTAGCTCCGCGTGATATGGTCAGCCGTGCTATCGTAACGGAAATTCTCGAAGGTCGCGGCTTTGATGGTTCGGACGGGACGAGCTATGTTCATCTTGACCTTACGCATCTTGATGCAAAAATTATCAACGAAAAACTACCGGAAATTACCGGCTTTGCTCGTACATATCTCGGTGTCGAACCGACGACAGAGGGTGTTCCTATCCAACCCACTGCGCACTATGCGATGGGCGGTATCCCGACAGATATTCATGGAAGAGTCTTAAAGAATGCAAAGGGTGATCTATCGGTTGGATTCTACGCGGCAGGCGAATGTGCTTGCGTGAGTGTTCACGGTGCGAATCGTCTTGGCACTAATTCACTGCTCGATCTTATCGTCTTTGGTCGTCGCGGCGGAAAAGCTATCGTCGAGTTCTTGAATGAAGGTGCAAAGCTTGCTCCGCTCCCGAAAGATGCAGGAGAATGGACACGCAAGACCGTTGAAGAACTCAAGAACCGTCCGAAGGGCGAGAACTGTGCAGACATCCGAACCGAGCTCCAGAACGAAATGCAAAACAACGTCGGTATCTTCCGCACGGGTGATGGCATGGAACATGCTATCAATAAGATAGCTGAACTCAAGGAGCGTTTTACACGTGTCTCGATTGACGATAAGGGTTCACAGTTTAATACAGATGTACTTGAGGCGATCGAGCTTGGCAACTTGCTTGATACAGCAGAGATTGTTTCTATCTGTGCAAATGAAGGCAAGGAGTCACGCGGTGCACATGCGCGTGGCGTTTACGAGGATCGCGACGATGCAACCGTGTGCTTCAAGTAATTTGCAT
>JBKJTT010000001.1:0-8769 GCA_046590205.1 Kapaibacterium sp. (SeqCode) | reverse complement strand
AGTGAAGCAACTGAACGTGTTGCCAACGCACCACCTGTAGTAGCGGGAGCTACGATAAGGTCAACAAGCGCATTGTTCTGAGCAAGTCCGTTGATTGTCGCACCACCTGCTGTTACTGTTAAGCCAGTTCCTGCAGTAAGTGTTGTACCTGCTGTGATTGAGGTTCCTGCACCAACTGATGTCGTTGCATTAACGCTTGTTCCTGCATTAACCGTTGTACCTGCTGTCATGCTTGTACCTGCATTAACCTGACCTGCGGTTGCTACGATATTACCTGCTGTGGAAGTAATACCTGTGCCTGCGGTCATTGTACCTGCAACGGTCAAGCTGTTTGTGCCGTCGTTGTAGTTGAAGTTTGCACCATCGGCGTCAAGCTGACCAAGTGCATCTGCGAAGATAACAGATCCGGTCGGGAATGTACCGGTCGGAAGTGTGATCGTGTTTGTATAAACATTATTCCACATGTTAAGAGCAGTGCCAAGCGTATATGTGTTGTTCACAGATGGGATAATGTTGCCTGTTACGTTTACATCACCACCGCCCGGTATAAGTCCGATATCATTCGGTCCGGTAGTCGTCATGTTCAACGGCGCATTTGCCTGGATGTTATGCGTAGCGCTTACAGCATCGATCCAGAGTGAACCGCCTGCTTTGATGAGACCTGTTGCTACGACATCACCCTGCACGACGAGATCCCATACTGCCGGGTTACCAGCGAGCGTATTACCCATTACAGCGTCAGCCGTACCGAGTACAGTGAGCTGCTGTGCAGCAGCGCCTGAGCCGATCGTGTTAGCAGCAGCGTTACCGTCGATGACACCGTTGACCGTAAGGTCATTGCGAACGAGCACGTCGTTGGTAGCATCAATTGTGATAGCCGATGCACCGAAACCTGACTGCAAGTGCAATGATGAGGCAGCATCAGAACGAACGATAGCATCACCTGCAGCAGCAGAAGAACTATAGTTGCCCGCAATCGATGCGAGACCAAATGATGTCCCTCCGCCTGCTGCACCTAAGTAGATGCCAGGGGCTGAACCTGATACGCGGATACCACCGGCTGTACCAGTAATAGTGCTCACGACTTCCATATCATTGCTTGGAACGTTGGTCCCGACACCAAGACGATTTGTAGCATCATTCCAGAAGAAGTTAGTATTATCCTCTTCAAGAACACCACCAACACCAGCGAAGACTACAGATCCCTGTGTCAAGCTCGAAAGTGTGAGGTTGTTTGCATACACGTCATCCCAACGAAGAGCAGGGGTACCGAGATCAAACGTAATGTCTGCATTCGGAACAAAGTTATCATTAGCAGTAAGGTCACCTGCAGCACTTGAAAGGATACCTGTAGATCCAACATTCAAACCGGTAGCGTTTGATACACTGAATGTACCAGCGCCGCTATTCGTGAGTGATATGTTTGAATTGATAGCTGCAGTAAGGTTGATGTTTGTTGCATTGATGTTTGCAGCACCAGTTCCAGCATTAACGGTGAATGCATCGTTTGTACCTAAACCATTACCGAAGGTATTTGCACCATTAGTAGTAATAGATTGGCCCGAACCAGCAGCGACAAACAAGCCTGTGCCAGTGAATGAATTGATATTGATACCATTTGCGAAAATAGAACTAATATCCATACCAGTACCTAATGATAGAACATCAATACCTGTACCGGATGATTGGACACCAAGACCAAGTACAGATGGAGGGGTAACAGCACCGATATCAACACCGATAATTCCACCATCGAACGTACCGCCAATTACATTGGCAGTAACATCAATACCGATATCAGGAGCGTTGTTTGCACCAACGATGATACCGTTAGCATCAGCATCAACTGACATACCTGTACCAGGTGCGTTAGCAGCACCCACTGATACGCCTGTACCAGCACCGAATACAGCAGCTTCGTAGATAAAGCCGTCTGTTGCGCCGTTCGAGAGATCAATACCAATTGCCGGCATGCTGCCGACGAACTGAATACCTGTACCTGTTGCATCCATGAGGATGCCAATTGATGCAGGGTCAACGTCAACACCTACGCCACCATTCGCATTTATCTTGAGAGCTGTATTAGCAGCACCAGGATTTGTGATGGTTGCAACGTTTGTATTTGCCGAGTTACCGTCAAGTACGAAGATGTTGTTTGCACCGCCCATACCAGTGAAGGTAGATGTGAAGGTGTTAAGATTAACAAAGCGGTTAGCAAGGAACGGATTGTCTGTATTTGCAAGACCACCTAAACGGATACGAGTAACACCGCCCTCATTGTTGAAGGTAATACCCTGTTCTGTAAGACCGCCGTTATTGATGCGGTGAACAATGTTAGCACCATCAATGACCATAAAGTCAAATAGACCAGGTACTGTTGTGTTAAGATCGGTGATGATAAGATCGCTTGTGTTTACTACGCCAAGGTTGATCGTTACATCATTAGCGCCGGCCGGGTTGATCGTAACCGGACCTGTATTCATGGTTGTCGCACCGTTGATCGTGTTCGTGCTTGCAGCAGAACCGATGATTGTTGCGCCACCTGCAGTACCGATGTTTGTAGCAGCAGTACCAGTCGCATTGATGTTCGTTGTACCAGTAATACCGATACTATTAACACCGGAAGCAGCATTGAGTACGAGAAGATCGGTCGCTGGAGTAGCAGTATTGAAACCGCTGAAGCTCAACGTACGTCCTGTTACGTTATTCGAGAGAAGAACGACGCGATTCTCGAGGTATGGATTCTCAACTGCAGCGCGGCCGGTTGCCTCTGTTACGCCAAGTCTGATTGCACCATTCTGGAACACAAGACCCTCATTTGCAAGTGATGCGCCAGTACGATGACGAACATTGCCCGTAGGAGCGGCGTCCATTGTCAAGAAGAACGTTGATGCATTATCGAGATCGATAACACCTAAGCGAAGGTCATTACCAGATGCAGCACCTGGTACAGTAAGTGTAAGATCATTACCAGCTGTAGAGAGCGCAAGTGTACCCGTACCAGTTTGATTGATAGCAATACCACCTGTGCTTGGCTTAGCGATTGTGATCGTGTTTGCACCACTTGAATTGATAGTTACGTTACCTGCATTGGTCGTATTACCAACATTCACTGTACCCGTCGAAGTACCCGTATTGATGCTTGTGTTGTTATTTACCGAAGCGTTGATACCAGTTGTACCTGCGATATTAGTCGTTCCATTAAGAACGCCGATGTTCGTTGTAGCTGCGGTAGTATTTGCAATGTTTGTCGTTAAACCTGTTGCATTGTTAATGTTAATTGCATTACCAACGATAGTTACAGCACCGGTAGAATTACCGATGTTAGTAGCGCCTGTTGTTGCTGCGTTAATGTCAACCTGGTTTGTTGTACCAGTGAGAACGAACATACGAGCAGCAGAACCAGTGGTTCCGAAGCTTAAGTTAGTACCGTTGATATTGACAAAGCGTGGGTTAACAGTTATCGGATTAGCTGCATTATTCAAGCCACCTAAACGTACACGTCTTGCAGCACCTTCAAGATCCCATGTAATACCTTGCTCTGCGAGATCACCAGTAAGTGATTGGCGAACCTCATTATTAGCATTCAACCAAAGGATATTTCCATCAAGTGGGTTAACCTGCTCAATTCCTAATAATCTAAGGTCAGCACCTACACCATTGACCGTGCTGATAACTACGTCACCAGCAGCATCGGTTGTATTTGCAGACTGGAGTGTAACCGTACCACTTGTTATTGAACTACCACCGATTGTTGTAGCACCGGTAGATGTACCAGTGTTGATCTGCGTGGTATTGTTGACGTTATTGTTAATCGTTGTATTACCGGCAATGGTATTTGTACCACCGCTTGTACCGATAGCAACAGTAGCAGTATTTGTTGTAGCGATGCTTGTTGTCGCGCCACCTGTTACGTTAATATTCGTTGTACCAAGAACAGTGTTTGTACCACCACCGAAACCGATGTTGGTAAGCGCAGCAGCACCTGCAGCAATGTTTGTTGTACCACCGCCAGTGTTATTGATATTTACCGGAGCACCGAGAATGGTTACACCAGCAGCAGTAGTACCGATGCTTGTAGCACCTGTACCTGTTGTATTAATAGCAACAGCATTCGTACCACCTGTGAGCGTTATCATTGCGTTACCGGCTGTTGTACCGAATGTAAGTACATTTGGTCCGGTGATGTTAACAAAACGGTTTGTGGTGATCGGATTTTGAGCAGGATTTTGACCGCCCAAGCGAATCATTGTTGTAGCACCTTCGAGCTGCCACGTGATACCTTGTTCTGCAAGGTTACTAGGAGCTGTTTGACGAACTTCGGATCCACCGGTTAACCAAAGAAGGTTACCTGCAAATGGAGCAACATCTGTTCCGTTAAGAATAAGGTCCTGGGTATTATCAGCGCCATCAGTATTGATCGTAATATCATTATTAAGAGCAGTAAGCGTGATAGCTCCTGTACCTACTCCATTACCAATGCTAACATTACCATTACCACCTGTTGTGTTGATATTGGTGTTATTGCTTAAGTTATCATTGATATTCGTAAGGCCAGTGATATTGTTTGTCGCGCCTGCAAGAGTATTTGTTCCGGACGCCGTAATGGTATTCGTCACACCATTAATAGCGTTTGTCGATGCGCCAAGTGTACCAACAGTAGTGTTTGCACCACCTACAGCGTTGATATTTGTCGTACCGAGAACGGTATTTGTAAGACCAGAAATCTGGTTTAACGAAGCACCGATCTGACCGATCGTTGTATTACCGCCTGCCGTACCGATAAAAGTCGGAAGTGTACCTGCGGTGTTGATGTTGGTTGTAGCTTCAGCAGTAATCGTACCCGTTCCAGCACCATTGATAGAAAGTACATTATCTGTACCGGCACCCTGGTTGAAGGAAAGGATGTTGCCGCTTACGTTAACATAACGTGTTGCAGCTGTGATAGGGTTAGCTCCTGCGCCTGTACCGGCAATAAGCGATCCAAGGCGTACACGTGTTACACCGCCTTCATTCGCCCATGTAATACCCTGCTCAGCAAGATCAGAAGCAATCGTCTGACGAACTTCCGAACCACCTGTTAACCATAAAAGATTGCCTGCAAGTGGAACAGTTTCAATGCCGGTCATAACAACGTCAGAACCTACACCATCGAAGGTAGCGATCGTTAGATCAGCCGTGCGAGAAGAAAGATTTACTGCACCACTACCAACGTTGAAGTTACCGATGCTTACTGCACCTGTTGCAGCACCTGTGTGGATATTCGTTGCATTACCCGTACCAACGTTTACATCAGTATTCCCTGTTACGGTGTTTGTGCCGGTTGCAGTAATCGTGTTATTCAAACCAAGCATTTGGTTTGTCGAACCACCCGAAGTACCAATGGTAGTATTAAGACCGCCAATAGCGTTGATGTTCGTAGTACCACGAACAGTGTTCAAATTACCAAGAATCGTGTTCGTTGATGCACCAAGTGCACCAATATCAGTATTGCCGCCGCCGGTACCAATTGCTGTCGGGAGTGTACCCGTTGTATTGATGTTTGTTGTAGCAACTGCAGTGATAGTTCCAGTACCTGCACCATTGATAGAAAGTACGTTATCTAAGCCCGCGCCTTGATTGAACGAAAGTGTATTCCCATCTAAATTGACGAAGCGTGTTGCAGCTGTAAGCGGATTTGCACCAGGACCGTTACCAGCGATAAGTGACCCGAGACGTACGCGCGTTACACCAAGCTCGTTCGTCCATGTGATACCTTGTTCTGCAAGGTCAGCAGTAAGTGTCTGACGAACTTCAGCACCTGGGCTTGTTAACCATAAGAGATTACCTGTGAACGGAACAGTCTCGATACCATTCAATACGAGATCAGAACCAGCACCGTTTGTTGTGTTGACAATCACATCATTCGTTTGAGATGAAATCGTCACACCACCTGCAGCATTTGTAGTATTACCAATTGCAACCGCACCTGTGCTTGTACCTGTATTGATATTCGTCGGGGCGTTGATGCTCGCGTTGATATTCGTAGTACCAGCGATATTATTTGTACCGGCAAGGATACCAATCGTTACTGTTGAAGCTGCAAGGTCGCCGATGTTTGTTGCATTAGTCGTGCTTCTGTTGATATTCGTTGTACCGTTGATATTATTTGTACCGCCGGTAAAACCGATATTCGTTGTTGCAATTGCAAGGTTTGCGATGTTCGTATTCAAACCAGAAGACTGGTTGATATTCGTTACACCAATGATGGTGTTCGTAGCAAGTGCATTACCCATGTTGTTGGCAGTTGCACCATTGACACCGATGTTATTGATGACGTTACCGCCAGCCAGTTCATCACCAATATTATTAGTAACCGTACCTGTTGTTGCTGAACGACCGAAGTTGTTTATTACATTACCAGTGCTGATGAGTGTGCTACCGTATGTGTTCGTCTGGTTAGCAGCGCGAACATTACCAAAACCGTTTGTCGGAGCATCAAAACCGAAGCTGTTTGTTGTTGCCGCTTCACCGATTGTATTAAGCACAGCATTGTTGCCGATGTTATTTGAAGCTGCGCCATTTCCAATATTGTTAGCTGTTCCTGCACCACCATTACCGAAGCTGTTTACTGTACCTGCGGTAGTAGCGATATCAGAAGCACCTGTAGAACGAAGTGTTCCGGTTACATCCAAACGATAGGTAGGAGCAATGTTGCCGATACCAACGAATTGGCTTTGTGCGCCAGCAATACCATTAATCCAAACTGCTTGCACATTGTTCGTGCGAATATCAACCTGCGTTGTAGCTGAACCTGCAAGTGTACCGAGGATATTATTACCATCGTTGATAACGTTACCTACACGAAGCCATGCAACAGCACCCACAACTGTCGCTACATCATACTTCGTGAGATCACCGCTTGTGTTGCCCATGACGATACCATCTTGAAGAAGATTGATAGCGGGAAACATCTGTGGTGTGCCACCTAAGTAGTTCATACGAACATTTGGCGTGTTAGGTCCTGTCGTTACAGGAGCAATGCCACCTACGTGAAAATTACGAGCCGGTGTGAACGGAAGACCTGTTGTACCAATACCTACATTGCCCGCAGATGTAACGCGTATGCGTTCGCCTTGTCCGCCTGCAGTTGGGATCGGGCCTGTGTTCGTTGCAATTACAAAATCTTGAGCATTAACTGTACCTATGAAGTTCTGTCCGAGCTGAGTACCGCCACCGACAGAAAGATTATTTCCAGTAAGTGACCAACCACCACCAATATCCTGCCAACCAACTCCATTATAGAATTCGTACTGGTTGTTGTCGGTATTAAAGACCAACAAACCTGTTGCAGCTCCAACGATGCTTGTTTGCTGCGCCGTTGTCATCGGAGCGAAGAGCACACCGCGAGGCGTGGTCAATGCAGGATTGACGCCGGTAAGACCAAGACCATCGACGAAGAAGATCGCAGATGAGTTAGGGTCGTAAGCTGCGTTGTTGTTCGTACCAATCAAGAGCGCGCGGTTACGCGTCTCAAGATCGATAGAACGAACAGGGTTGGTACCGTCATCTAAACGAAGACGACGACCGCCAAGTGTACGTTGAGCGAAAGCATCAAACGATGTCGCAGTAAGCACTGCGATGATAGCTAAGATGTATGTAATACGTCTCATAGGTTCGTATGTAGTGGATGTATGTTAATAAAACTTTTGCGTAGTAAAACGCTGCTTTTGCTCTGTGCAAAAGCGCATAATTCCCCCAAATAGGGAATACATGAATACGAATATACGCAATAATTTGTCCGAATCCAAATATTTCCCATAAATAAATACTATGGAAACAAACCAGTTACGGGGAAGAAACGAACAGAATTTCGTAAAACGTGGGGAATATTGCCGTTTTGAGGGGCTTTGTTGTGGGATACAACAAAAATACGAAAGAATCCAGCATATTCTTCAAATAACAGGAATATGCTAACTTATTGATTGTTAATTATTTAGAGTAAAAATTAAATCAAGCTCTCTCTTTTTTCTCCAAAAGAACCTTCTTTTTGCGTGGCGCACGGATTGGTTTGCGCTTTTGAGGTGGTTCGGGCTTCTCCTCGACTACGTCAGGGTAGCTGTAAATGTCGTATTTGTAATTTCTTAGCACCCATGTATCATCGTCGTGATTTACGACATAATTCGGCAGGATAGGTATCTTTCCGCCGCCGCCGGGGGCATCTATAACGTAATGAGGCACTGCCAAACCGGATGTCCAGCCGCGAAGCTTATCCATGATCTCTATGCCAACACGGACAGGGGTACGGAAATGGTTGGCTCCTTTCGTGAGATCTGCCTGGTATATATAGTATGGTCGGACGCGCATAGCCAAAAGCTTGCGGTTTAGCTCCAGAACAACCTCTGCATTATCATTTACACCCTTCATGAGCACCATTTGGTTGCCAACCGGACAACCCGCATCTGCAAGCATCTCCGTCGAGCGTTTTGCCTCGGGGGTACATTCCCACGGGTGGTTAAAATGGGTATTTACATATATAGGATGGTACTTCTGTATCATCTCACAAAGTTTCGGGGTAACGCGCTGCGGAAGTACGCAGGGTATCTTCGTTCCAAGACGGATAATCTCGACATGCGGAATCTCTCGCAACCCCTTCAATACCTTCTCAAGCATGAAATCAGTGAGCGTAAGTGGGTCGCCGCCAGAAAGGATAACGTCACGAACTTCGGGGTGTGCAGCAATATAGTCCAACCCCCCTTGGATGTACTTCATCGAGATCTTCGATGAATC
>JBKJTT010000057.1:0-23195 GCA_046590205.1 Kapaibacterium sp. (SeqCode) | reverse complement strand
CACACGCTTCCCGGTTGGTTTTAGATTCGGAAAATAGCTAAGAGTAAGTGGTAATAGGAGGGTTGGTACAAGCACAGAACTGAATGAATACCAGATAAGATATATTTTAGTCGAAAGTGAGATGACGATAACTGATAGCAATGCCGTTATGATAAGTCCTATTTGAATGAATCGCTTCTCTTTGTCTTCTCTTCCCTTTCCCCATATCCGCCACAGAATATCTCTGCCGATTATAGTCGCACTGGTAAACGTGAACGAGTCAACTGTACTCAATACTGTTGCAAGCATTCCTGTATAGAAAAGTCCTTTTATGCCGACAGGCAAAAGATACTCGGCAAGAGCTGGATATGCGAATTTACTTTCAGATAGATTTGGGAAAGCGGCAAAGGCATAAAGCCCAGTAGCGTTGGTCATAAAATCAAAGACAAGCCAAAAGAAGACTGACCAGTACATTCCTTTCTTTGCAATCTTTGGTGACGAAACTGCAAATACACGCTGATGAACATTTGGATCAACAAGCGTCGTCATTGCTGCGAGATACCAAACCAACACATAGAGCAAAGAGAAGTTACCAAATGGACTTGTATGAGAATCTGGTAAGTGCGACGAGAGATACGACAAACCGCCAAATTCAAAAAATGCGAACGGAATGATAAGACCAAACCCAAGGAACATCAAGATGAACTGCAGTATATCTGCTCTGACTGATGCTCGAAATCCGCCATAAAACAAATACGTCATAGAACTCACGAGTGCTACGACAACAGCAGAGACATACGAGAAACCAAAGAACCACTCATAGAGTGTTGCAAGCATCATGATATATGCGGCAGGGCTTGTCATTAATGCTGATGCAACTGCGCCGATATATCCCGCTCGAACTCCATAGACTCCTCGCAACCGGTCAGGTATCGAAAGATGAACAGTATCAGAGTTTACTCTGGATGCAAGTACCCATGCGAAGATAAGTCCTGCAACATAGTACGGCACTCCGAAGACTATCCATGTAACAATTCCATTGTCATAGACATATTCACCCACAGCAATAATACCGCCGTACCAGGTCGAGACAAGCGAAGCTACAAAGGCAGGGAGCGTGAGCTTCCGTCCGGCAAGTACATATTCCTCTATCTCGCTTTTGACCTTCCCTTTACGTTTGAACGCGACGAATCCGAGTGCAGCATTTGCTATTAAGTAGCCGATGATGATGCAAAGGTCGATCGTCGAGAGGTTCGGGAGTACTGCCTGCTTCATACGCCAATACTAAATGGAACAGAGACCAGCAGTGAACCAGAAGCTATGGTGATAATCGCCGGTGTAGAAGATATTATGTTACTCAATCCTTCCCGCTCACCGAAGGTCATGTCTTCATTGGTTATTGGATAGAATAATCCTTCTGTTCTTACGCCAAATGCTAGTGGCAATGGTGTAAATGATATTTTAGTATTCTCATTATTATCAATTGTGGTAGAGAGCTTCCCTTCATGAAGAAAATAATGCTCATGGGTAGCGTCGTATGCTTTGATCGTTGGTGTTTTCTTCGAGTAACGAAGCAAGACGCTAAAGTTTGTCATCAGATGGTCTGTCTGTTTGCCATGTATTCCCAACACACAAACTGAACCAATCACATATTCAGCGATACAATGATCTAACGCTTTCTCAAAATCAGTAGAGTATTGCGTTGTCTCATGAATGATAGCGGTACTGGTACCTTCATAGTATGTGCGAGTCTCTTTGTCGATAGAGTCAAGGTCACCTATAATAATATTTGGAGTAAAATTCATCTCACGTGCGTACTTTGCCGCTCCATCGGTTGCTATAACAATATCTGACTTTGAAATAAAGTAATGAGCAACCTCATAGGTTGGCTCTTCACCATCGAGGAGTATCACGATATTTTTCCTGCTTGTCATAAGCCGATTTCGATACCACCATAAAGATTCATCGGCGCGGCGACAAAGAACCCTGCACCTGATTCAACATAACTTGTATAGAGCGTATTTGCTATATTGTTTACTTGTAATGACACTTTCACAAAGTTTAGTCCGAGTAGATCATTTTGTTTAAGTGATAGATTGGCATCTGCTACGAAGTACGCGTCGTTTCTATATGTATCACTGTTCTCTATATCGCCATACATCTCGCCGACATATCGTCCTATTATACCTACACCAATTCCTTTTGTTATATGAAGATGGAAGTCAAGTGCTCCCAGTATAGACGGAAATCCGATCGGAGTTTTACCGACTGGTAGAGTCGGGTCAATATACGAATCGAATTGTTTTATCTCATTCTTACTAATCGTGAAGTTCAAACCAACTTCAAAGAGAGTGCTATAGGCATACCTTCCGTTGTACTCGATGCCCATGTGGATAGTACTCTCTGCATTTCCGACAATAGACGAACCAAATCTATCTTTCTTACCTGTCTTTATAAGCTCATCGGTAAAGGGCATGTAGTAAACGCCGAGCGAGGAAGTTAATACACCTCCGCCAATAGAGGTATTTAAACGAACGCCAAGTTCGACATCAAGTAAATGCTCGGGACGAATAAGCGGCTGGGTATAATCATATGTGCCAAATTGTGTCTTCTGGAAATTCGGTTCGGTAAAGAACTCTGCATTATAATAGTCTTTTAGTCTCGGCTCGCGTGATGTATAGGAAATGCTTCCATACGATGTAATTGCATCGGATAAGATCACATTTATTCCGAGACGAGGGTTTAAAAACGTGAACGGGACGGTAAAATCATGCGAGGTAAAACCGGGTAGTAATCCGCTGCTTGAGGCAAAAGCAGAATCAACATAGAACGGTTTTTCGTCAAAGAACCGATACTTTTGATTGACAAGCTGCAATGAGCCTGTAATTCCGATATTTTCTGATAGCTGATACTGTTCCGAAGCATAAACCGACAAGACATCCTTACCACCATTGTATTCATAATAATGATAATCACCCGGAAGGTCAACAGGCATCTTTGCTGCACTCAAAAGTTTTCCCCAATGCAATGACCGATGAATACGTACTTCTCCGCCGACATTCAGCGTTCCGTTCTCATGTTTATACTCAAGTCGGGGCAACCAACCGAATTGTTTATTACCTACGTAAGAGCGTGAGAGTTCATTTCCTAATGTAGTATCAATCAAAGAAGTGAAGTTATACTTATCAGCATATTCAGGTGTCAGTCGATAGTAGTAGCTGTGTGAGTATCCTGTAAATGGTCGTACCCACGAACCGTCAAAATCGAACTCTCCGTCGCCCTGAATATAAAAGAGCGAATTCGTAAACTTTGTATTATCATTTAGATTCCATGTTGAAAGAAATTCATAATGTGGTTGAAAGAATCGCTCGCCTTCTTCGGGACGGCGTTCATACGTAAAACTCTCTGACCAATTAGTCTTACGCAATTCTTTATCATCAAAGTTACTACGCGCCTTATCATTAGGAAAGATACCATAGTAATCAAGTCCATCTTCTATCTGACCACCATAGAAATTGAACTGATACGAAAAAACAGAATCGTATCTCATAAGTGATAGATGATAGGCATTCAAATCGTTCTTATCGGCATTGCGATAACCGTCGCTTTTGAACTTTGAGAGCCGCGCACTCACTGCATACTTATTATCAATAAGTCCAGAATTTACTTCCATTGAAAACTTCGCAGTATTATACGAACCGTACATTGCACTGACTACATACGTCGGCACGATAGCAGGTGCAGTAACCACGTTGATAGAACCGCCGATAGCGGCAGGACCATAGAACGCCGTACCTGCGCCACGCTGAATGGTCATGCTCGTTGAGCTTGATGCAAGATCCGGCATATCGATCCAATAGACGTTATGATCTTCGGGGTCGTTCTGCGGGATACCGTTTACAAGAATAGAAAGACGACGTTGATCGAAACCACGAATGTTACCGAACGAGTATCCCGAATAGAGTCCGCTCTGCGAATAGAAAACTATTGATGGTTGGTTCGAGAGAATCGAAGGTACATCCTTGTACTCTGCCGAACGTTCGATCTTCTCTTTCGTGATTGTTACATACGGTACTGGCGTGATATTCTCTTCTGCCGGAAAACCCGTTACAATTACTTCTTTGGAATAGACCTTCTTTACGCTGTCTTGCGCAGATGCAATGAAAGAGCAAAAAACAAGTGGGAGACACAATAAAATATACTTCATAAACAAATAACCGCTTTTCTTTACTTACAGTGAAGCAGAGAAAAACGGTTATCATAGAAGTTTTTATACGAACGCACTCTATGTTATCGTTTCCCTCCGCCGGTATTAGCCGGATCAGGTTGTAAGGGTATTATCTCAGTCCAATTCCTCGGACACCCCTAACGAACTCCTACAAATATACGACTATTTTATGATGATCATCCTCTTTGTGAGAGTTTGTTTGCCGATCTTGGCTTTGTAGAAGTAAATACCCGGCAGCCAATGTGTCGCATCGATCTCTATCGTGTGTTTACCGGCATCAGTTTTTGCATCAACAAGTTTCATTACCTGCCTACCCATAATGTCATAGATAGCCAAGTGCAACCAGCTTGGTTTTTTAAGAGTATAGCTGATCGTTGTTTTGGAGTTGAACGGATTGGGTTTGTTCTGTTCAAGAAAAATATCTTTTGCATCACCATACTCTATCTTGAGCGGCATCGTATATCGGATAGATGAATCAGCCGCAACAAGACCTAACCTGTAATACAAGTCAATATCTTTTGAGATTTTGGGGAGTGTCTCTGATGCACTATAGATAGCGCGTCCTATTGCCGAGCTTTCAGTATCAGAAAGTGAAATATATTTCTTTGCTGCAATTCGTAGTACCGTTTGATACTCTCCAAAAGTTTCTATGCGCCGTTCAAGTTGGTATGACTTGATATTATACTCACGAGATGATCGCCAGTCAAAGTTTAACTTCGAGACAGTGGGTCGGTCAACACTTAGAACTGACTCCTCAAAAAGGACGGGCGATGATGAAGGGACAAGAACGGCATTTGTATCAAGCGACATTGTTATCGGACGCAATCGTACTTTCCCGCTAGCAGAATTGGTCTCTTCTTCATAGACACTTGAGCGAGGCGTTCGCCCGTACTCCTCAAAATGGAAAATAGCAAAAGCACCAGAGAGAGAATCACGCGCCGAGACAGCCATGAAGGAGCGGATTTCATCTTCACTTGTTATCACTCGATGTAAGATGGACAACTCATCGAGCCAGATATCATTCGTACCAACTCTACTTCCGAATGAGAGTTCACTCTTTGGATAATCGGATAAGTATGCAAAGTTTTTTGTATCAACAAGCTCACCGTCTATGAATAACCGCCAGATGCTAAAACTATCTTTCGAGAATACGCAATGATGCCAAGAACCTTCGTTAAAATATGCAGATTGTAGGATGGGCTCTACTACATTGTCCGAATGTGAGCTAACATTCACCTGTCCGTATGTATCGAGAAATGCACGAATAGTATCTGAGCCTCGAACAACAGAGACTATCTCTTGCAACGGCTCAACCGTCTTATACCAAAACCCAATACTAAACGACCTCCAGAGTAAATTGCCGAGTGAATCATTTACTACCCGTAACGATGCTGATGAACGCTCACCCTTCAAGTGAAGTGAACGAGAGTTCTCGCCCCAGCCACTCACGAATAGAACTTCCAATGTATGATCTTCTGAAAATGAGGTGAATCGGAAATCAGAACCACGCGGCGGGTTCACCATTCGCCAGTTGGTGTTTGTAGGTTTTACTTTTTTCTTACCTTTTTTATCTTTTAGCGGTTCGGGTTTGAAGAACGGATCAGTCCTCTCGACTAATGCACACTTGAATGTTGCTTTGGGTATCTCATCGGTTGAAGTAAATACAAAGTAGTAAACGATGACACTAGCTTCGCCTGCATAGACACTGTTTTCATCACGGAATACAGAAGTAGCCCTGCCTTTTTCGCGTTGGAATAATCCATGTACTTCAGAGTCAGTGGTTAGTGTAAGTAATTCATCAGGATTTTTCGGTGAGACGGCATAGACAGTCTTGAGTGAGCATAGCGCAGGATGGTCAATGACGATAACTCTGTTCTTACCTTTATCTGTTGGAGCGCAGGTGACGCTGACGATGAAATCATCACCGACAGGTATTTCTAGCGGCGCGTATATCTCATATATCTTCGTGCCGGAGATACCTTCGGCGGAAATCAGAAAAAATATAATGAGTAATAGATACCGATTCACTCTAATGAGATAAGATGTCCCATTCTTAGGACGAAGTTCTCATCTTCTTTAAGTAATCCAGACGTGGTTGAAGTTCCTTCTTCGGAATAAGGAGTTTATCTTTTCCGTAGATAGCATCGTCGTACTTGCTGAATGTTAGCTCGTAATCTTTGCTCATAATGATAGCTTCTTCGGGGCAAACTTCCTCACAGAATCCGCAGAAGATACAGCGAAGCATGTTTATCTCGAAGCGAACGGGATAACGCTCTTTGAGGAGCTCTGTCTCGCTTGCCTGCACTTCGATAGCGAGAGGTGGACAGACGCGAGAACACAAGCCACATGCAACACAGCGTTCAGCACCGTTATCAGCCATCACAAGAACCGGACGACCGCGAAACGCATCAGGCGCGTCCCACTTCTCTTCAGGGTATTGGCGTACGAACTTCGGCTTGAAAAGATGTTTGATGCTTGTCAGAAGCCCGTTCACTATCTCCGGAATATACAAGCGCTCCCAGAATGAGAGTGAGCGTTTACGACTCGGATTGTTATATTTTGAGCGGTACTTCATAGGTTAGTTGAATAAATACGTTTTTTCTAATGCTGTCAAAACGATATTTAAAAGACCAAGCGGCAGAAGAACCTTCCACCCCAAGTTCATAAGTTGATCATAACGAAAACGTGGGATAGACCAACGCACCCACATAAAGACAAAAATAAATGCAAATATCTTGAGCATAAATGCGCCAATGCCAAGGATTGATACGACTGTAGGAGAAAGCCCGATCGTATCAATAAATGGTATATGCCATCCGCCAAGAAAAAGCACCGTCATCACTGCGCTTGCCGCGATCATGTTCGCATACTCGGCAAGAAAGAACAATGCCCACTTCATTGAGCTGTATTCGGTATGATACCCACCGACAAGTTCGGGTTCTGCTTCGGGCAGATCGAATGGCTGACGGTTTGTCTCGGCAAACGACGACACAAGAAAAAGCAAAAACCCGAGCGGTGCCCACAAGATATTCCAGCCGTGTTCTATCTGTGAGTTCACGATACCTGATAAATCAAGTGTACCAGAGAGCATCACGACGGAAAGCAAACCTAAGCCAAGCGTGAGTTCGTAACTAATCATTTGTGCGCTTGAACGAAGTCCGCCAAGCAGTGAATACTTCGAACCACTCGACCAACCCGCAAGCGTGATGCCATAGACACCAACAGATGTGAGAGCTATGATATAGAGAACACCGATGTTGATGTTCGATGCAATAGCGGGGACGAACGTAGTATCACCAATGGTCATTGCCATTCCGAGCGGAATAATAGCAAGTACGCTTAATGCTACCGTGATCGAGATAACCGGAGCAAGCCAATGGTAGAGCTTTATAGCATTCTTCGGCTCAATGTCCTCTTTGAGAAGAAGCTTGAGAACGTCAGCCGCCGGCTGCAGTAATCCGAACGGCCCTACTCGGTTTGGTCCTATTCTATCCTGCAGCCATGCCGAGATCCAACGCTCTAAGAGAACGAGATAGGCAACTGCCGTTAAGACAGAAAGAAGTACAACTGCTATTTTGATGAATGCTTCTACTATCATCTTTTATACTAACTCTGCTTCAGTAGATTCCTGATACACTTCTCTATATTCTATCGGCTTGCGTTCTCTGCCAATACCATTGACGGGCAACCCTTCACTTCCGAGCTTATCATAATCTAATCCCGTGAGTGCAGGTAACTTTGCTGCTGCCGCTTCAAAGACATCTTCGGTAAATCTGAAGTCTGTTTTTTTGCCAATCTCCGAGCCGATCATTTGGGTAAGATGCCATGATTCGATGGCATCTACTTTCTTGCGCTGTGCCCAGCGATCGAATTGTGTGCCGTACTTATCAAGGCGTGACTGATTGAGATAATCAAACCCACGTACAGTATGCGTTGTAGCAACAGCCGGTTTCAAAAGGTTTATCCATCCTCCGTTATTAATGAATACGCCTTCCTTCTCTGCCCATGCAGATGCAGGAAGAACGATGTCGGCTCGCTTTGCAGTGCTATTCATGTTTGTAGTATGAGTAGCAAAGAATGCCACTTTGCTGAAAGCACTTGCAAGGTCAGTACGACCTAAAAAGTCATCTTCAAGCGAATAGACTGCTTTGATACTTCCGTTGCGGAGCGATGTAACGAAGTCATCACCGAACGGCAGAACACCAAGTATCTTTAAGCCATACGCATTAGGTGTCTTATCACGTTTGATAAGAAGCTTTTCATCGTTACCACGTTCATTGGTGAAGTAACCGATATGTTTAATACCTTTTGCTTTTGCAAGTTCGGCAAAGATAAAATTATCTTCAAGTGTTGCATACGCCGAAGCGATGAATGCTATCTCATCAGCTTTGTACTTTTTCAGTGCAGCAGCAATAGTTTGTACAGCAGACGAAAGCTCTACCTTCGTATGCACGTCATCTGTTTTCTGCATTGCCCCAGAAACTCTGTCATCAGCGTTGACCGGTGGATATGCCGTCAAACGTCCTTCATCACACATCCAGAAATCATTGACATTTGGATTCGGGCGCGGCTCAAGACGAAGTATCTCATTATCACGAACACCGACGCGGATATTACATCCGTTCGCACATCCGGGACAGACGCTATCTGTGAATGACATGTCCCACACACGTGCCTTAAATCGGAAATCTTGACTTGTCAAAGCACCAACCGGACAAATGTCAATGACATTCATCGAGATAGGATTATCAAGCTGTGTGCCCGGGAATGGCTCAATAGTTACATGGTCACCGCGATGAACAAAGGAAAGTATTGGCTGCTCGGCAATTTCTTCTCCGAAGCGGATACAGCGTGAACATGAAATGCAACGCTCACCGTCGAAGAGTACATTCGGTCCAAAAGCAACGCGCTTATCTTTATGGACTTTTACTTCTTCGAAGCGCGACTCGCCGCGTGAGTTCGTAAAGGCATAATCTTGAAGTTTGCACTGCCCAGCTTCGTCGCATATAGGGCAATCGAGAGGATGATTGATGAGTAAGAACTCCATCACATCTTCTCGGCCTTTGGTTGCATTCAATGATTGCGTATTAACGACCATCCCTTCGCTTACTGTCGTCGCGCAGGCGATAGCGAGCTTCGGCATCTTCTCTATCTCGACAAGACACATACGGCAATTACCTGCGACAGGTAATGCCGGATGCCAACAAAAGTGTGGAAGATCGAGATTGTTCTCGTAAATAACTTGGATGACGGTTTGTCCGGCTCTCGCCTCGTACTCTTTGCCGTCTATCGTTAGTTTTGGCATCCTATTACTTTATATACTTCGTAGAATCTTCGTATTTATATCCGAATGCGTCTGCAACACCTTGATAGGTCACTGCTCCGTCAATAACATTAAGTCCGTAACGAAGCTCGATGTTATTGCTGATAGCTTTTTCATATCCTTCGTTCGCAAGCTGAACTGCATAAGGCAATGTGGCATTTGTGAGTGCTATCGTAGAGGTCATCGGTACTGCACCGGGCATATTCGCAACGCAATAGTGAACAACACCATCAACGACGTACGTCGGATTCTCATGTGTTGTTGGTTTGCATGTTTCGATACATCCGCCTTGATCAACAGATACGTCAACGACAACAGAACCCTCTTTCATATCTTTGAGCATATCTTTTGTGACAAGATGCGGAGCTTTCGCGCCCGGGATAAGCACTGCACCGATAACCAGATCAGCGTGCTTAATGAGCTTGCGGACATTGTATGGGTTCGACATCATTGTCGTTACGTTCTTCGCCATGACATCATCGAGGTAGCGAAGGCGATACAAATTTGAGTCGAGGATGGTCACGTGCGCTCCAAGGCCTGCTGCTATTTTCGCTGCATTTGTACCAACGATACCACCGCCTAAGATCACAACATTACCCGGTTCTGTACCAGGAACACCTGCAAGCAAGACACCACGTCCGCCCTGCGTCTTTTCGAGATATTTTGCACCTTCTTGAGGAGCCATACGTCCTGCAACTTCTGACATTGGCACAAGAAGCGGCAATGAGCGGTCAGCTTTTTGAACAGTTTCGTAGGCAATTGCTATTGCACCTGACTTGATGATAGCATCAGTGAGTTCGCGCGCTGCGGCAAAGTGGAAGTAGGTAAAGAGAACTTGGCCTTTGCGGATAAGCGGATATTCGACAGCGATAGGTTCTTTAACCTTGAGTATCATATCGGCACGTTCAAAGACTTCCTTTGCAGTCGGTATCATCTGCGCACCGGCTTCGACATATTCTTCGTTAGTAAAACCGGAACCTACTCCGGCATTTGTCTCAACTAGTACCGTATGTCCATTCTGGCGAAGAACTTCTGCCCCACTCGGTGTGAGAGCAACTCTGTTCTCATTCTGCTTTATCTCGCGTGGTACTCCAATAATCATATCAACTTTGCTTTTATAGAATGAAGCCGTTTTTTCGGCACGATAGAAACAACTGAAAGTTGCTTTTCATCTCTGAAAATCTCTTCGGCAATGCGCCGAATTTTGGGTAATGTTAGTGCCGCAACTTTGCGTATCTCCTCTTCGATAGAGAGATACCGGTTGTGGTAAAGAATGCTCTGCCCTGTCCGCATCATGCGGTTGCTGATCGATTCGAGTGAAAGAAGCAAAGAGCCGATCATCTGCTCTTTTGTCCGCTCAAGTTCATCTTTTGAGATGGGGGTAATAAATAATCCCCTGATAATCTGCTTCATTACCTGCAATGCCCGCTCTGTCTTTTCGTCAGCAACTGCCGCATAGACACCGATACATCCCCTATCGGCATAAGGCGAATGGAAGGCAACCGTTTCGTAAGCAAGTCCTAACTCCTCACGAAGACGAAGATTCAAACGACTTGACATACCGACACCGAGCAGAGTCACCAAAGCACTATAGGCAACAAAGTCAGGTGAATCGTAACCCGGCGCGGCTTTGCCGATGATAATATGTGACTGCGAAAGCCCGGTCTTGCCAATAATTACCTTCTTCTGACCTATTTCCTTTGATTGAACAGATGTTCCCTCGGCAGCTACTTTCTTTCCCTTGCCTTTTGAGAGATACTTTTTTGCTAATCTGGTAACTTCCGCATTGGTCAAGTTGCCTGTAAAGACAGCAATAATATTTTGCGGCGAGTAGTATTTCTCGTGAAAAGCAACAATGTCTTTTTTCCTTAAAGAGGTGATGCTCTTTTCAGTACCGATGACAGGTGTTGCAAGCGTTGAATTTGAAAATATCTCTTTTTCAAAGAGATCAAAGAGCAATTCATCCGCTTCATCATCCAAGCCATGTATCTCTTCGATGATGACTCCCTTTTCGCGTTTAATATCTCTGTCCGAGAAATTTGGATGAAAGACAAGGTCAGAAAGAATCGCAAGCGATTCTTCCAAAAACTTTGGACGGCTCCAAGCGTAGTAGCATGTATGCTCTTTTGTAGTGTAGGCATTGAGCATCCCGCCATGAGTCTCGATCGTGCTCATGATCTCGAACATTGTGCGGTTCTTCGTGCCTTTGAAGACGACGTGCTCTATGAAATGGGAAATACCGGCTACTTTATCTGTCTCATGCTTTGAGCCGACTTCAACCCATAGCCCGATGCAAGCAGATGTCGCGCCATCAACTTTCTCGTTGATAACCCGAAGCCCATTCTCAAGCGTAATACTCGTAGTATCGGTTTTGCCAAGCTCACCAGTGAGGACATATTTTGAGTGAAGCGGTTTTCGGTTCTTTGGCACGAATTTTTATGAAATTGGTAATTTTGAATACAAATATACGGTTTGTATGGTAGATGATAAGTCATATCAACGGTGAATTAGTCCATAAAGAGCCATTTCGGCTCACCATCGAGTCCGCAGGCGTGGGCTACGAGATACTTTGTACGCAAGCCGCTTATAACGATGCCCCGCTTGCAGGGAAGCTGTATAAGGTCTTTACACGACTTATTATTCGTGAAGATTCCCACACTCTCTACGGTTTTTCAAGCACAGACGAACGCCAGCTTTTCGACCAAATTATTTCTGTTAGCGGTATAGGTCCGAAGACAGGACTCACTATCGTCTCGGCGATCGGAGTTCATGACCTCAAAGAAGCGTTGCGAACCGGAGACTTAATCGCACTCAAGGGCATCCCAGGTGTCGGCAAGAAAACAGCGGAGCGACTTATCGTTGAGCTTCGTGACAAACTGCTCAAAGATGAATTTATCCCTGATAACATTTCAAGTGCCGATGGCCGCACGGCACAAGTACGACATGAAGCACTTTCTGCCCTTATGGCGCTTGGCTACTCACGAGCCGACGGCGAAAAAGCTATCCGTAGCGTTATGAAAAACGACGCCGAAGCTGCGAAGAAAGTTGAATCACTGCTAAAAGCTGCATTACGCAGTTTCTAAGGCAGCAACGCCGGGCAATACTTTTCCTTCGAGGAATTCTAAGCTTGCACCACCGCCTGTTGAAACGTGGCTCATCTTTTCGGCAAGGCCTGTTTGTTCTATTGCCGCTACGCTATCACCACCGCCGACGATCGTTGTCGCTCCTCGCTCTGTTGCTTTGGCAAGTGCTTCGGCAATAGCGAATGTACCTTTCGAGAAGTTCGACATCTCGAAGACACCCATCGGACCGTTCCAAACTATCGTGTTTGCATTCAGGATATAGTCCGTAAACATCTCTATCGAATCAGGCCCGATATCCATACCAAGCCAACCTTCGGGTATGGCTGCAGTTGATACAGTCTTTCTATTCGCATCATTATTGAAACCGTCGGCAATAACGGTATCGGTCGGAAGGATAAGTCGTTTGCCTTCGGCTTCGGCATTAGCCATCAGTTCACGAGCAAGGTCAAGTTTGTCATCTTCGCAAAGCGACTTCCCTATTTCAAGTCCGCTTGCTTTGTAGAATGTGTACATCATGCCGCCGCCGATAAGAACTGCATCGGCTTTATCAAGCAAACTCTTGACGACATCTATCTTTCCGCTTATCTTCGCTCCGCCGATGATGGCAACGAACGGGCGACGCGGATTCCTCACTGCTCCACCGAGATAATCAAGTTCTTTCTGCAAAAGTAATCCCGCCGCTTTTACAGGGATATGATGAGTTATTCCTTCAATAGAAGCATGAGCACGATGTGCGGCTCCGAATGCATCATCTACATAGACATCAGCAAGCGATGCAAGTTGCTTCGAGAATTCTACGTCGTTCTTTTCTTCTTCATTATGGAAACGAAGGTTTTCTAAGAGAAGTACTTCGCCGTCTTTCAAAGCATTTGCTTTCGACGATGCTTCATCGCCGATGCAATCATTTGCAAATTCAACATTAACTCCAAGAAGCTCTGCAAGACGCTCGCGGATAGGAGCCAAAGAAAACTCCGTCGCTACTGTCCCCTTCGGACGACCGAGATGACTTGCGATAATAAGACGAGCTTTTCTATCTAAGAGTGCTTTTATCGTCGGCAGTGCGGCTGTGATGCGAGTATCATCGGTGATGGTATATGGATATGTCTTCGTAAGCGGAACATTAAAATCCACTCGAAGAAATACTCGCTTGCCTGCAACGTCAATATCGGAGATCGTCTTGTACTTCATACGTCATTGAATAAAAGAAGACGCGGCTTTCGCCGCGTCTATAGATATAGATAATAAATTATATTACAACGAAGCCATCTTCTTTACGAGGTCAACGACGCGGCAGCTGTAGCCCCATTCGTTGTCGTACCAGCCGAGCACTTTTACGGTATTGCCGCCCATGACCATCGTCTCAAGTGAATCGAGGATACATGAATGACTATCGCCGACGATGTCTGTCGAGACGATAGGGTCACTTGTATAAGAAAGAATGCCTTTCAACGAACCAGACTCCGAAGCAGCTTTGAAGGCAGCATTAACTTCTTCCTTCGTTGTATTCTTTTTGAGCGTTGCAACGAGGTCAGTGATCGAACCCGTCGGCGTAGGAACGCGAAGCGATGTACCGTCGAGCTTCCCCTTCAACTCTGGGATGATAGAACCAATTGCGCGAGCTGCACCTGTTGAGGTCGGGATGATATTAAGTGCTGCGGCACGAGCGCGACGCAAATCAGAATGCGGAAGATCGAGGATGTTTTGATCGTTCGTATATGAGTGAATGGTCGTCATCAAGCCATGCTCTACACCGAAGGAATCATGTAGCACTTTTACCATCGGTGCAAGGCAGTTCGTTGTGCATGATGCGTTCGAAACGATCTTATGATTTGCTGTCAAGACGTTATCATTTACACCAAGTACGACCATTGCATCAACAGCATCTTTCGGTGGTACGGTAAGGATAACTTTCTTCGCCCCGCCTGCAAGGTGCTTCTCGCAGCCCTCGCGTGTAGCAAAAATACCTGTTGACTCGATGACTATATCAACGCCCATCTCACCCCATTTAAGGTTTGCAGGGTCACGCTCTGCTGTGATCTTCAAGCGGTCGCCATTGACGATAAGGTCATTTCCGTCAACGGTCACTTCGCCGTTAAAGCGGCCTTGTGTTGAATCATATTTTAAAAGATGTGCAAGGGTCTTTGCATTCGTCAGATCGTTAACAGCGACAAAATCAAAACCGCCCGTCTGCATTGCGCGACGAAAAACTGAACGACCGATACGCCCAAAACCATTTATTCCTACTTTAATACCCATAATTTTTTATTGATTTTTTGTGAGATATTGTTGAATTACTTAATACAAATTTACGAAATATGGGGAAGCAAGTTGCAATTGCCGTAATTGGAAAAGGAAAACTCGGCTCGACGATTGCCCAAGCGGTCGGCAGGTCATCTCATTTTACTCTCCATAGCCACATTGTTGCACGATCTACTTCCTTCAAAAAGCTTGGCTCCGGCGACGGACCCGACGTCCTCTTTATCGTCACCAAAGACAACATGATCGCAAGTGTTGCTAAAGCGGCGGTGAAAGAATGCGGCAAGAACCTATCGCTTATCGTCCAATGTGCCGGCTCTATCAGCCCATCGATTTTACCTGAAATAAGAGGAGTTAACCGATTGACTTTACATCCAATACAGACTTTCACTTCATCCAATCCAAATCAGCTAAACGGCATCCACTGGATGGCAAGTACGTCATCAGCTAAAGCCAAAATATTCGCAAGGTCGTTTATCAAAGAACTCGGCGGCAAGCAGGTCATTGAAGTTAAAGAGAAAGACCTTGCCCTCTATCACCTCATCACCGTCTTCGCATCCAACTTCCCTGTCCTGCTCGGCGGAGCTATCGAGAAGCTCTCGAAGTCCATCGGGAAAAGCGACGCCGAAATCAAGAAAGCCATCGAGCCGCTCTTGCGTCAGGCAGTATCGAATCTCCTTTCAGGCAAAGCAAAGGATGTACTGACCGGTCCTTTCGCTCGCAAAGACCATGCAACCATCCTCAATCATCGCATCGCATTAAAAAAACAACCCCTTGCCCTTCGGAAGATATATGAAGGGTTTTATATGCTCTCGAAGGAGTTGTAGCGCAGGCATCCTGCATGCTGCCCCCGACCCCTGATTCCGTTAGCGCACGCCGCGCATGCCCTCTATAGAAAAGAACTATTGTTGCGGTATAATTGTCCAATTAGTATGATGACGAGCTATACACTGCCTGCAGAAGAACTCAACGAAGCTTTTATGCAAAAGCTGCGGAAGTCCTTTTCCGGAAAAAACGTAGAAATAACTGTCACAGAGATAGACGAAGCTGATGACACCGAATACCTCCTCCGCTCACAAGCAAACCGCGAACACCTCCTGCGGGCGATTAAAGACGTTGAAGAAGGAAAGAATCTCATCGAAGTGGATATGAGTTCGTTCAAGTGAGGAAGGTTGTCTTTCACAAAGAAGCGTTTGCATCACTTATCGAATGGTCTGACACTGAACCAAAAACACTTCGGCGTATCTTTGAATTAATAAAAGCTATTAACAGCAACCCGTTTCAAGGCATTGGAAAACCAGAGCCGCTCAAGCATGAACTCAAAGGATGTTGGTCGCGACGAATTACCGACAAAGACAGGTTAGTCTATACTGTGAGAGACGATACCATAACTATTCTCTCCTGTAAGTATCATTACACAGATAGATAGTACACCAAGTCCCGCAAGGGACGACGGGGTAATAGCCCGCCGTTTCAACGGCGGGAAAAGAACCACAAACCAGACAAAGCCCCGTAGGGGCGACCGAACCTTGGGTCAAGAAAAAATGAGGAACGAGTCTCACTTAAAGTGCCTTGTTCTATTCAACCGATGTACTATCTCTTTTGCATAAATGAAAACATTACTTTTTAGGGCAGTATTCGTAGCATCTCTGATCACTACTGTTGTGAGCGCATACGCACAGTCACCATTGGTCTTTAAAAATGCTAAATTTGCAATCCCTTTTAAGATGAGGTATTACTCAAGCGAGGGTACAAAGTATCCTGACAATGTTCAGATATATGAACGTGAACATTTCTATAAAGATAATTATTATCATGACGATACTTTGTTCACTACAGATGTAAAGAAATATGGTATAGACTCCGCCGCTTACTACTGGCTTTCAACCAAAATGCCTATGAGTATGGAGATGCACTATAAACTTGACACACAAAGTAGGCAATTTACTAATTTACAGTACTACTATAATTATTCTTATAAAGTTGAACTCCCCCCAAATCCATACACGGTCCATACAGAAGATTATACTGATTTTGGAATTGACTTATCATCGTTGCCATATTTCGTACAGGACACTATCTTATCTGTTGATTTAAAAGGTGAAGAGTTCTTTTCTAGAGTTAAATCTGCCGGTCTTAGTGATGGCTTTAAAAAGTCTTGGCAAGAAAAGTACTACCACGAAACTAGTAGTGAATGGAGCTCATTTGGTATTGATAGCAACTCTGTAATACCATCGTGCCATTTTGAGTTTATTGTGCCTAAGAACTTTCAATCTTCTACCTTACTTGAAAAGACTGAATCTAATAAATATATTACTGCTACGACAGAACCTATAAGTGGCGACATAGTATTCAGGTTCTCCTCTCCCATCTCTAATACGACATTGTATATTTATGACATCTTAGGCCGGTTAGTCCACTCTGTCACCGTCCAATCAGGTGAATATGGTATGACATTGCCATCTTATATATTCAAGACTGGTGTCTATTTTGCTAAACTTAATGGTAAGCTTGTGAAGTTTTCAGTAACGAAATGACAAGGGAGCTAACATCCCCCTCTCCGTGTTTGATAACCGCTCTAATTATTCTATTATTATTATTCTCATTATTTATCCGCTATGTCAGTAGAAGTACAGCAGAGAACGAATCTTGCACAGGTTTCTTATGACCCCGCCTACGATAAAGCAGCAACGAACGCGATAGAGGTATGCCTCCGCGTCGAGCCCGATGAATACGCTGTTCTTATCACAGACCGCGAGACAGCAAGCATAGCCGCAAGTCTTTACTTTGCCCTCCATAAAGCAGGCGCGAAGGTGAAGACGTTTGTTGTCGAGGACTATACCGAGCGTCCGATGCTCACGATGCCGCAGGTCATACTCGATGAACTTGAGATTGCAGAAGTTTCTATATACTGTATGCAAGCACAGGAGAACGAGCTTGAGACTCGTAAAGCGATGATGGGCGTAATCAACCGCGTCAAGCCGCGCCACGCACACATGGTCAACATCAACCATGATATCATGCTCGAAGGCATGCAAGCGGATTTCCTTGCTGTTGATGCAATCAGCAAAAAAGTGTTCGAGCTTGCCAAGACTGCGAAGAAGATTGTTGCAAAGAGCAAGGGTGGTACGCATATCGAGGCGACGTTCTCGCCGGAGCTAAAGTGGCTCAAGACAAGCGGGATTATATCACGCGAGAAATGGGGCAACCTCCCCGGCGGTGAAGTACTCACAGCGCCGGAGAATGTCAATGGGGTGTATGTCGTTGACGGTGTTGTCGGTGATTATCTCTGCGCTGAATACGGCGACCTGAAAGACACACCACTCACGATTCACATTAAGGATTCACGCATCACCAAATGCGAATGCGAGAATAAAGCACTTCTCGAAGAATTTTTAGAATACACTCACCGTGATGAGAACTCCGACCGTGTCGGAGAGTTTGCCATCGGTACGAACATCGGAGTAAAAGATATTCGCGGACTTATCCTTCAGGACGAGAAGATCCCCGGCTGTCATATTGCCTTCGGTTATCCGTACTGCGAGCATACGGGCGCGACGTGGCGCTCGATCACCCATATTGATGTTGTCGGACGTGCATTTGATGTGTGGATTGATGACCTCAAGATCATGGAAGACAGTAAATTCCTCATCGAAGCTTAACCAATCATTTCATGCAGAATCCTATTGTTAACGGCGATGCAGTCGTCGGAAAATTTCTTGTCCCTGATGCACCGCTCTCGACAGGTGTGCTTGCCGAATACTACAATCAGAATGCACTCGAAGCTAAAGACGGCTACGATGCAAATGATTGGGCAGACCCCGAGCACATGCTTGCGCAGTTTCGGTACCTTACATCTCATTTCGATATGCAAGGTAAGTCGCTGCTCGATGTCGGCTCCGGCAACGGGCTTCTCTTCTCGCATCTTGAGAAAGAAAACATCAAGCTTGAGTACGCTTCAGCTATTGATCTTGCAAGCGAGCAGATAAACATCCTAACAAAGCTTCATCCTTCGGTTGAAGCAATCACCGGTGATTTTATGACATACGAGTTCGAGCGTTCATTCGATGTTGTCTCGATGTTTGGTTTAGTGCCTTGCGTGAAGTTTATCTATCCAGGCAAACATCCCGTCGGCTCACTTATTAAGGTTCTCGATAAAGCAATACGCTATGCACACGACGCAGTCTGCTTTAGCTTCTTGAACAAAGCCGTCTATGAGCAGTGTGAAGAGGAAGGATACGATTATGCGTACTTCTATCCTGATGAAATCGCTGCGATACTCACAGGTGGTGCGTTTGAGTTATCTACCAAAGACAACGACCTTATCGTCAACTGCATTCTTCACATCCACGACGGCAACGAGGAGCCATTCCGTTTTAATATGCAGCGCATCGATAAGATGTTCGGCTTATTTCGCTGATGGTTCGGTGTGAATAACAACACGATGAAGCTCGGGAAATTGCTTCTTGAGCTTTGCTTCAATAGTTGTTACAGCATCGTGTGCGTCTGAAAGCAGCTCTGAACTTGCAACATTCATAGTCACCATAAGCTTTAACTCGCCGGTTGTAATAGATTCGAGCAAGCGATAGCTCATGATCTCAACAAGTTCAGGATTCGTACTCACGAATTCTTTCAACGTGGTGATAACACTCCCCTTTTCATCCGTCACATCACGCATTTCATGTATCGTAATATCAGATCTCTCCTCTTCAAGATGAGTAATAATATGTTTTATTATAGGTAACTGTTCTGTGATTGCTCGCTCTATCTCCTCACTCTTCTGGTGCGCATCAATGAAGTTGCTTCCTGCCGGGAATTCGATGTGAAGATCAAGTGTGAGTTCGTTTTTTTCATCACTGGTAAGTTCAATGTTGTGAGGCAAGATACCAAAATCCGCAGTGATTATCTTAATAGTCTCAAATGTTGACTCGTTCTCGGTCTTGATGGGTTTCCATTGTATGTTAATATCCGACGTTGGATATTTCTCTCGTATTCTTGCTTCAAGAGTAGAGAGAATATGCTGTATGCCAACAAAAGGAAGAACACGGTTGAGGGTTACGACAACATCAATGAAGAGCACCGATGATGCTTCGCGCATCTTGAGTGATTCAAGATGTAGTATTCCGTCTGTATCATTGATGATATTTGTTACAACTATCGTATCACCATTCATCGGCATTCTATCCATAAGCACATCAATGGAGCTTTTGCCTTGCTTGAGACTTTGAATACCGACAAAAAGCGAAACCGCAATAGCAGCATACGAATCAGCAGATGGTATATGAAAGAACTCTGCAAGAATAATCCCCACAGCGACAATGAGCACACTTAACCCGTCAGCGAGAAAGTGCAAGGCATCAGCACCAAGTGCCTGCGAGCGGCTTGCAACGGCTGTCTTTTTGATCGCCCGAGCACGCCACATATCAAGAGCGAAAGAAAAAGCAAGTATGATAAATGTAAATGCGTCTATATCAAGAGTTACCTCATGCGGTGCACGAAGTCGCGCTACAGCTTCAATAAAAATCCATACTGATACACCAACCAGAAACAAACTTTGAAATAATCCCGATAAACTATCAAACTTCCCATGACCATACGGGTGGTCTTCATCGGGGGGCAATGCACTAACCCTTACGGCTACAAATGTGAAAAGAACCGAGAGAAAATCAAAGGCGGAATCTGTTGCCAGAGAGATGAGGGCAAGTGAACCTGATAGAATACCTGCCGTTGTCTTTACGACGATCAGGATGAGCGTAACAAGCAAGGATATTTTAGTGATGCGAAGCTTCTCGTATTCGCTTTTGTGCTGAGATTCGAGTGTGTTCACCTTATCGTTGTTTTTTGTGCCCGAGGCCGGACTTGAACCGGCACAGTCTCACGACTACTGCGCTCTGAACACAGCGTGTCTACCATTTCACCACTCGGGCAAGTGCGGCACTTCTAACAGTAAGATTCTTTGCGTCGTTTCTCATAATTGGTAAATCAGATTCACCTCTTTCGTGTTTAGGAAGCCGATATTTTGACACTCTTATCTTTAACGAAGAACGAATGGCGATTCTCGAACCAATAACATCCAATGGCACAGCTTTGCAAGATTGGACCATCGAAGATGCTATCCATACCTATAGTTTACATCGCTGGGGTCTTGGCTATTTTTCTGTCAATGAGAAAGGCAACGTCTCTGTCTCCCCAATGCGTGATAAAGGCGCAACCATTGACATCATGGATGCTATCGGCGAGGTTAAGGATGCAGGGTTAAAGTTTCCTGTTGTCATTCGCTTTCAAGACTTACTGCGTGATAGAGTTGAGACACTCAATCGATCTTTTGCTGCTGCAATTGCAGAAAATAATTACAATGGAAGTTATCTCGGTGTCTTCCCTATTAAAGTAAATCAGCTTCGTGAGGTTGTTGAGGAGATCGAGGATGCAGGTCGTCCATTTAACTATGGTCTTGAAGCCGGTTCAAAGCCGGAGCTATTTGCTGCACTTGCTTCCCATAAGAACAACGACTCTCTTATTATTTGCAACGGGTATAAGGATACGAACTTTATACGCATAGCAATGATTGGTCGCAAGCTCGGAAAAAAAGTAATTCTTATCGCTGAAAAACTTGAAGAGATAAAAGCGATACTTACCGTTGCAAGTGAGATGGGGGTTGAGCCGATGATTGGCATCCGCATTCGTCTTGCCGCACAAAGCACAGGTATATGGGCTACATCTGGCGGAGAATCTGCGAAATTTGGTCTATCAACGATGGACTTGATGTCTGCTGTTGATTACTTGAAGAAGAAGAATGCTACGTCTGCTCTGAAGATGATACACTTTCATATTGGAAGTCAGATACCCGATATTCAATCGATCAAAAAAGCAACCCGAGAAGCTGCGCGATACTATGCAAAGCTCAAGAAGATGGGCTTTGATTCGCTCGAACTCCTTGATATGGGCGGCGGACTCGGCGTTGATTATGATGGCAGTAGAACCTATTCAAACTCCTCAACTAACTACACGCTTGATGAATATACTTCTGATACTGTCTATACTATCATGGATATTTGTGATGAGGAGCAGGTTGCACATCCGAATATCGTGAGTGAATCAGGTAGAGCAATCGTTGCACATCACTCTGTCCTTGTGATACAGGTGTTTGGCTCTATTGAGAAGACGAAAGATACGTATGACCTCTCTGTCCTTCCACGCGACCATAAATGGGTAAAACAGCTTGCCGAAGTCAAGGAGAATATGCTTATCAACCCTCGTGTTGCTCTGCATGACTCGATGCAGATAAAGGAAGAATCGCAGAATGCATTCGAGCTTGGCATACTCGACCTCAAGACAAAGGCAAAGATAGAGACATTCTATTGGCATATCATCGAAGAGATCGCGGAGTATTATAAACTTCGCGCAGATGACCCAGACTACGACGAGTCAATGCCTGAAGAAGTAGCGGAGTTAAGCTCTCACTTAGCCGACCAGTATCTCTGTAACTTCTCTGTCTTTCAAAGTCTGCTCGATCATTGGGCATTGGGTCAAGTATTTCCTATCTTGCCGTTACATAGGTTGAATGAGCCACCAAAGGTACACGGTACACTCGTAGATATTACTTGTGATTCTGACGGTAAGATAAGTAAATTTGCTGATATAAAACAGGAGTCAAGGAGCACTTTACCTCTCCATCCCCTTGAGCCAAACAAACCATACTACATTGGCATTTTCATGTCGGGCGCATATCAGGACATTATGGGTGACTTACATAATCTCTTTGGCAGAGTGAATGAAGCGCATATATTTCTTGATTCAGATGAAGAGTCCGGCTTCTATATAGAAGAGACGATTGCAGGTAACTCCATCTCGCAAGTTCTTGAACTGACGCAGTACACACCGAACGAACTTGCGAAGGCGCTGAAATCACAAATTGATGAAGCGATCAAAGGCGACAGGTTGAAGCCGAACGAAGGGATGAAACTACTCGCTGAATACGAAAAAGGACTTTCAGACCAAACGTATCTCTCGTTAGCCTATTAAGCAAGGGCGATAGCGCAAGCAGCAATTGCTGCTGTCTCGGCACGAAGACGGCGGACACCAAGCGAAGCAACTTCTGCTCCATAACTTTTGGCTATTTCAATTTCTTCTTCGCTAAATCCGCCTTCGGGTCCTATGACAAGTGCGGTTGGGACTGCTCTGATGTCGGCGGTAGTAAATGCCTGCTCTGTTTCTATCTGTTCATGGAAGATGATAACATCATACTCTAACTCTCGAAGTCGTAAAACTGTGATGAGAAATGCCTCAGTTTGATGAAGCACCGGGCTTGTAGCGCGTGACACTTGTT
>JBKJTT010000051.1:0-18014 GCA_046590205.1 Kapaibacterium sp. (SeqCode) | reverse complement strand
CAATGGCAGCAGCTAACGGCACGACCAATGGTTATCTGACCTCAACTGACTGGACGACATTTAACAATAAACTTTCAAGTGTTGCAGTAACAGCACGACTCATTGGTAACGGTACGACTGGTAACCCTCTTGACATTGCACAGCAGGGCGCGACCAATGGACAGGTTCTTTCTTGGAATGGCACAACATGGTTGCCAGCAAACGGTGGACTTTCAAGTGTATCAGTAACAGCACCTATCACAGGTAATGGCATAGTAGGTAATCCGCTTGCAATGGCAGCAGCTAACGGCACGACCAATGGTTATCTGACCTCAACTGACTGGACGACATTTAATAATAAACTATCAACTGTTGCCGTGACTGCACGCTTGACAGGCAATGGTACAGTCGGCAGTCCGCTTGATATTGCACAGCAAGGCGCGGCAAATGGACAGGTGCTTGCATGGAATGGTACGATTTGGGCACCGGCAAATGATAATGGCGGGACTGTAAGTGTAACCGCTCGAATATCTGGAAACGGTACAGCAGCTAATCCACTGGATATAGCACAGCAAGGCGCAACGAATTCACAAGTGTTAGCGTGGAATGGTGCGAATTGGAGTCCTGCCGATCCGGGTTTATCTACTGTTTCAGCTAATGCCCCAATTACAGGTGCGGGGACACCGGGCAGCCCGCTCATAATTGCTGCAGCAAATGGTTCTACAAACGGATACCTTACATCATCTGATTGGACAACCTTTAATGATAAGCTTTCTATCGTTGCAGTCACAGTGAGACTTACAGGGAATGGAACAACAGGTAATCCTCTTGACATTGCTCAGCAGGGAGCTACTAATGGGCAGGTGTTATCATGGAACGGTGTTAGCTGGATCCCTGCAAACGGTGGGTTGACTACCATCGCAGTAACTGCACCGATAACAGGTAATGGTACATTGGGAAGTCCGCTTGCCATGACAGCAGCGAACGGCACGACGAATGGGTATTTGACATCAACTGATTGGACAACATTTAATAATAAACTTTCAACTGTTGCAGTAACAGCACGACTATCAGGCAATGGTACTGTTGGCAGCCCTCTTGATATTGCACAACAAGGTGCAACAACAGGACAAGTATTGCGTTGGTCAGGGACGACGTGGTTGCCCGGGGCTGATAATGGGCTAACAACCGTATCGGTAACTGCGCCAATAACTGGTAATGGTACTTCCGGTAGCCCTATTGCACTTGCTCAAGCAACTTCGAGTGCAACGGGTTATCTTACTTCGACTGACTGGAACACGTTTAACAATAAACTTACTTCGGTATCAGTTACAGCTCGGTTGACAGGGAATGGTACTGCGGGTAATCCTCTCGAAATTGCACAACAGGGTGCGACCAACGGACAAGTCTTGACGTGGAACGGCAGCACATGGTCACCTGCAGCAGCAGGGTTAACGGCAGTTGCAGTAACAGCACGCTTCACAGGAAATGGCACAGTAGGTAACCCACTTGAACTTGCACAACAAGGTGCAACGAACGGACAAGTGTTATCATGGAATGGCTCTACATGGTCACCTGCTGCGGCAGGACTTTCTACTGTATCAACTACTGCACGTTTGAGTGGTACTGGAACAGTTGGTAATCCGCTTGATATTGCACAGCAAGGCGCGACAAATGGACAAGTACTTACATGGAATGGTGCGACGTGGTCACCGGCGGCAGGAGGACTTTCTACAGTCGCTGTAACGGCGCGATTAACAGGTAATGGTACTGCAGGTACTCCGCTTGACATTGCTCAACAAGGCGCGACCAACGGACAAGTTCTGTCTTGGAATGGCACAACCTGGCTTCCGGCAAATGGTGGCATCTCTTCTGTTTCTGTTACGGCTCCTGTTACTGGGAACGGTACATCCGGCAACCCGCTTGCAATGGCACCTGCTAATGGAAGCACAAATGGCTATCTCACATCAACTGACTGGACAACATTTAACAACAAACTTACAACGGTTGCAGTAACTGGACGACTCATTGGCAACGGCACAACAGGCAGTCCTCTTGATATTGCACAACAAGGTGCAACCAACGGGCAAGCCCTCGCGTGGAATGGTACTACATGGGTACCGACTTCTATCGGCGGGTTAACGACCGTTGCTGTCACAGCTCCGATCACAGGTAATGGTACTGTAGGCACTCCATTAGCGCTTGCTGCCGCCAATGGAAGTACAAATGGTTACTTAACTTCGACAGATTGGACAACATTTAATAACAAACTCACTACCGTTGCAGTAACGGCACGACTTTCTGGTGATGGTACCGCAGGCAATCCTCTTGATATAGCGCAGCAGGGCGCATCCAACGGACAAATTCTCAAATGGAATGGCTCATCATGGGCTCCCGCCGCTGACAATGGGTTGACATCTGTTATGACCGACGCAACACTTACAGGCAATGGGACAGTCGGCTTACCACTTGGGCTTGCAAGTCAAAGCGCAACGAGCGGGCAGGTCTTGAAATGGAACGGCTCGACATGGCTGCCTGGTGCTGATAACACCGTCGCAAATGGTACTGCTACTGATAATACACTTCGTTGGAGCGGTTCGGCATGGGTTGAAACTGCTAGAGTAACAAGTTCTACCAATGGTATGCTCACCGTTGCTGGCACAGGTGGGGTTGGTGGTGTAAATCTTAGCGGTACTACTACGCCGCTTCTTTTGAATTTCAATGCCGGTACTTCTGGCTTTGTCCTTGCTTCACAAGGAGTAGGAGTAACACCTATATGGGTTGACCCTGCAACATTTGCCCCTCCGTCATGGCAATTAACCGGCAACACACTCACAGGTGCTTCTTCATCAAGCCCAACGCAGTTCTTCGGTTCAAATAATAACTATGACGTGGTATTCCGAAGCAACGGTGCCGAACGTATGCGTATCGCCTCAGGTGGTACAGTAGCTATTGGTACAAGCACAACGAACCTCGCACAGTTTACAGTCAATAGTACGCTTCCCGGCACCGCAACCCAACGTCACGGAGCATATATATATGCTACATTGAACTCGGATCCGGGTGTTTATTCAAACGGAATGGAAATTCAATATAACGTTGCTAATAGTGGTGCTCTTGGCGCAGGAAGTCAAGTTGATGGCTCTGTCGTTGCAATTACCTCGCTTCAAGGAGCAGGTACAAATGCAGCACGCGGCGTCATCGGGTTAGTTGCTGTGGGAAGTTCAACGGCAAATGCAACGCATTCTGCGCTTGACGGTCTGACAGGAAGAGTGTATGTTCAATCAGCCGGATCGAATACAACGATTACCAGTGCTGTAGCCGTCCGTGCTGATCTTTATATGCTTACTTCGGGTGCTACGATCACCAACGGATATGGCTTCCGAGTTGATAATCCGTTCGATGCCTCTCATTTTACTGCAGGTACGATCTCGAACTTCACAGGCGTGTACGTTCAGGATATCACAACTGGTGCGGGTACTCGTAATGCAATATTCTATGACGCAGCAGGGGCAAGCTCGCCGTTTGTCGTTACGGCTTTAGGCCGCACAGGTATCGGTAATCCAACACCAGCGGAAAAACTTGAAGTGCGCAATGGCAATCTTCTGCTCTCGAATAACATCGGTACTGCCTCACAACTTCAATTTATGAACCCGGCAGCTACTTTCAACTCAACATTTGCCGCTGGTACACAAACGGCGACATATAATTACACGCTGCCAACAGTGTTGCCAACAGCGAACCAAGTAATGACGGCAACAGCTATCACCGGAGCGGGTCCGTATGCAGTTACTCTCGGATGGTCAACACCTGCGGGTGGTGCAAGTTGGGGTATTCTTGGTAATGGAGGCACTGTTGCTGGTACGAACTTTATCGGCACTACCGATGATGTTGCTCTTGATGTTCGTACAAATAACATCGTTCGTCTTCGTTTCAATACGACGACCAATAGTATCCAACGAGGTACAACAGGTAATGCACGCGGAACCGATGCTATTGATCTGCAAGCAACTCGTTCTGCTGTAACACAAGTTGCTGGCGCAACAGGCTCTGTCATAAGTGGTGGTGAAAATAATGAGATTGGTACATCTGCAACGTATTCTGTAGTTGGAGGCGGACTTGCGAATACTATCTCTGCCACCCATAGCTCTATTGTAGGTGGTAACGGAAATACTGCAAGCGGCTCCTATAATACCGTTCTCGGCGGACGTGGACTTACTCTCTCTGGTAACTACAGCGTTGGGTATAATGCAGGTACAACTGCAATGTCAATCAGCGACGGTAACACGGCAGTATTCGCAAATACAAATCTTTGGCTTGCCAATAATAATAATACCGCAAGTGATCTGCGTTTCTTCGAAGCAAATAATGGTGGTGCCGGAGCATTCCCGCCAGCAGGGATTAACTTCTCAGCTATTCGTGCTGGTGTTCAAACAAATGATATAACCTATGTTCTTCCGACAACCCAGCCGAGTTCCGCAGGTAGTGCGCTTCAAGCACAATCGATCACTGGTACTGGACCATACACAGTAGCACTAACGTGGTCATCGGTTGGTAGTCAGGGATGGTTGCTCACCGGTAATAACCTTGCTATTGCTGATACGTCAGGTGTGAATCAAAACTATATCGGTTCTTCAAGCAACGTACCTGTTCAGATCCATGCGAACCATGGTGCAGGTTCGACGGGCGGCAATCAACGAATGTTCCGATTTGAACCACATACCACAAGCCCAAATCTTATTGGCGGACATCGTCTGAACTGGATTGCAGGTGATTTCCTCAATGCAACTACTCGTGCATATGGTGCTTCAATACTTGGTGGTGGTGATGATAGTAATCCGAATAGAGTAACCGATAACTATGGTATCGTGCTCGGAGGAAAGAATAATCGCGCAGGTGACGGAGCAGGTACGATAGGGGACAATGAGTATGCTGTTGTTGCAGGCGGGTTCAGTAACACAGCCGCTGGTCAGTATTCATTCATTGCAGGTGGTGGTAATTTAACACTTGGCGATAATAGCTTTGCTTTCAATGGAAGACAAACAGGCGGTGTCCCATCAGCCACAGATATCTCATCTCAAACAGGTGTTGCATACTTTGGTGATGTGAATCTCTGGATAGGTAACGTTGGTAACTCTGCACGTCAGCTTCGCTTCTATGAACCGAACAGCAACTCTACCTATGCAAGTGCTAACTACACAGCGTTCCAAGCAGCAGCACAGACCGCTGATATTACTTATACACTTCCGATTGCTGCTCCTGCAACAAGTCATCGTTTGATGATGGGTTCTACTACAGGGCAATTAAGTTGGTCGCAGACGATCACCTTCGATAGCACGAACGCCCGACTTGGTGTGAATACAAATGCTGCTGCGAGTACAACAGTAGATGTCAATGGTGACCTGGCAATGCGTGAAAACACACTTACGCTGAATGCTGGAGCAAATAATCACAACATTAGCGTAGGGAATTTCTCATTCATTCGGGTAACAGCAACAGGTAATTTTTCTATAAGCGGTCTTTCGGGTGGAGTCAATGGTAAAATGGTTATTCTCTTTAATGGGTCTACTAACTCAATGACTGTTAATCACCAAGATAACAACTCGAATGCAGCAAATAGAATTATATGCGGCGATGGACTTAATATTGCCGTCGGTGTTGTCGCGGGTTACGGTTGCATAACACTGATATACAGTGATACAGATGATCGTTGGGTGGTTGTATCTGCAAAATAGTTGATGCTGCAAGAGTAGTTGCTCGCAACTACTCTTGCAATACTATCATAATAAATTTGTAATAATTGGATCTAGTGAAACGAGTCCCGCTTTTTCTCTTGCCTTATCTTTGTCTCCTTGTTGCCGTTAGCGCAAGCGGACAGACGAATCTTTCAGGCATTGTAAACTCCTATACACAGGTGGTAGCGGTTGACTCATGCGATAACTACGTTGTTGTGAGCGGTGTAACAGGCTTTGGAGTCGGTGATGAGGTGTTCTTGATGCAAATGCAGGGTGCACAAATTGATACGACAGATTTACTCTCTTATGGAGATATTACTTCGTTGCATTCAAGTGGGCTCTTTGAAGTTAATACCATCAGCCGTGTTGACGGCTATCGTATTCATTTTACAAATAAACTCACGTATAGATTTGATGTGCTCTCTGGCGTTCAACTTATCCGTGTCGCAAAAGTAATCGGGAATGCAAACATTCAATCACGAGTGACAGCGTTACCGTGGGATGGAAGTGTCGGCGGGGTTGTGGCATTGAATGTATCTGGAACCCTCTCACTTTCAAGTGATATTGATGTGAGTGGTATGGGTTTTCGCGGTGGAGATACTTCAGTTCGTACACAAGTAGCAGATTTAATAGGGTATAAGTATCCTATTATCAGCGGATATGGCGGTGTAAAAGGCGAGGGAATTGCAAAATATGTCCAAAATGAAGGAGCCGGTAGAGGTAAACAATCAAATGGCGGTGGTGGTGGAAACGGACAAAATGCAGGCGGCGGCGGCGGAAGCAACGGCGGTGTGGGCGGTATTGGTGGGAAACAGTCTGATTATTTTATCGACATGTGGAATGGTGGTAAGGGCGGTGTAGATCTAGGCGTATATACTGACCGAGTATATATGGGTGGCGGTGGCGGTGGCGGACATCAAAACAATAGTATTGGTACAAGCGGGGGTAATGGCGGCGGTATTATCATTATCATTGCAAATACAATTCAATCTGCCGGCGGTGTCATTCGTGCCGATGGTCAGACCGCACTAATGGCAGGGGATGACGGCTCTGGTGGCGGTGGTGCAGGTGGTTCGATCTTGTTAAATGTTGGTTCTGTTGTTGGCAATGTAACTCTTAGTTCTATAGGCGGAAATGGCGGAGATAACAATGCAGCAAATCTACCGGGACATTGTTTTGGTCCCGGTGGTGGGGCATCCGGTGGTATAGTATTATCTACTACTGCCTTACCAGCAAACGTTTCGACGAATCTATCAGGCGGATCAGCAGGTGTAGTACGTAATCCTTTGGTACCATGTAATAACACAAGCTACGGAGCAACTGGCGGAGCAGTCGGAAAAACTATTACCGGTTACAAAATTCAATTTGATACATCCGCATTACTCATACCAACTGTCCAATCGCGTCAAGAGAAAGTATGTGATGGTGACGGAGTACCTATCATTGCTTTTGGCGGTAATTCATATCTATGGTCTCCATCAATTGGTTTAGATAATCCATTGAGTGCGACACCACTTGCATCACCAACACAAACCACAACCTATCAAGTCGTTATCACCGATTCACGCGGATGTACATTTATTGACTCGGTAAAAGTTGTTGTCTCGAAGCCGGCGGTTGCAAGGATAGATGGTCCCACTGTTGTCTGTGAGAACACAACATCGTATTACAATTATGTACGCCCTGTTGGTACCTCTATTAAATGGGGTGTACTCGGTTCTGTAGGTGCGATAGCAGTTGCTGATTCAGTTCGTGTTATTTGGGGAAGCGGAGGAGTAGGGAAGGTCTATCTTGAAGTTACCGTTGATAGTGCAGGATGCGTGAGCCGCGATAGTATTGATGTTACGATCTCATCGTTCATTAAACCACAGATTGCCGGAAATACAAAGCTGTGTGAAGGAGATAGTATCACTCTTTCAGCTGATGCAGGATATTCATCATACGTATGGTCAACCGGGCAGACAAGCCAATCTATCAGTGTCGCACAAGCAGGAAAGTATCATGTTGTCGTATCAATAGCTGCCGGCTGCGAAGGAAGTTCGGATACGCTTGATGTTGTTGTTAATCAAAAGCCAAAACCGACACTAACAGCTTCTTCGATTTTACTTCCTGATACAGGCGGCTCAATTACAATAAATTGCAATGAACTCTACCCAACATATCTTTGGTCTAATGGTGATATATCGCAAAGTATTATTGTAACCGATTCCGGAAGGTATATAGTAACCGTTATTGATTCAAATGGCTGTAGTGATACTGCTTCGATAACAATCTATCGTGATTTTGGTCCGCCTACGATTACTGTAAAACTCGACACGCTTTCTGCTGCACCGGGAGAGCGGGTTGTATTCCCGTTGCACATTCTCGAATCAGAGAATATGCCGCAGTCACTTGCGACAGAGTACATCGCAATTCTTACGTTCAACGGCTCACTTCTTGTACCCGTTGCTCAGCCGATAACTTCTGTCTTTAACGGCAAACTTCGGACGATCACCGTTGCCGGTACACGCGATGTATCACAGACAACAGGCGAGCTTCCGGCTATAGAATTTATTGCCGCGCTCGGAAATGCTACCGAAACAGTGATCCATGTTGATTCGATAACGTGGACGAATGGCATCAAACCTGTCACAGTAACTTCCTACGATGGCTTGATAAAGCTCAATGGTATCTGCGAAGAAGGCAGTGTCCGCCTCTTTAGTGAGACAGGGGAAATACTCTTAGCCCAAAGCCGCCCGAACCCAACCAACTCAATTGCACGAATTGATTTTGAAACGATAGAAGAAGGTAATGTTAAGCTCATCTTGACAGACATGTCAGGACGAACAGTGAAAGAACTCTTCGATGAGTACTGCAAAGCCGGAGCGTTCAGCGTTCATCTTGATGCACATTCACTTGCACCAGGGGTATATATGTACGTTCTGCAAACACCTTCACATCTATTGCACAGATCTCTCGTCATCACACGTTGACCAAAACAATAGTCGAAGTGAGTAAATACATCACCGTTGTATGTAGCGCGCTCTTTGCACTTTCCGCATTGGCGCAAGAAGAACAAGTAGTAGATGCGAATACGCTTTTACGTTATGGCGCGTATGGGGACTACAATATTAATATCCACTCGGCGGACTTTGCCAAGCTCCCTGGTGTACCCAATTGTTGTCAGAACTTCGAGAGTGGTTCGGGTGGCGGTGTCTCGTTCGGCGGACTTTTAGGTATTCCGTTCTCATCATCTCTCTGGCTTGATCTTCGCCTCGGCTATTCATCTCGCAATGCACTCTTAACAAGCCAGCAAACCACTACTGTTATCACGGGCGGCAATACAACTGAAGGTTCATTTGAGCATCAGATAGATGCATCACTTGCGACAGTCGGACTTATGCCAATGCTTTCTTTCCGTCCGTTCGGGGGATTCAATATCAAGATAGGTGTTGACGGTGGGTATCTTTTAACCAAAGAGTATGCTCAAAAAGAACAGCTTGTAAAGCCGGAAAATAGCGGCACGTTTGAGAACGGTAAGCGCACAAGAAATGAATTTTCCGGCGAGATTCCCGACGCAAGTTCGATGCTGATTCTCGGTGTCGCTGGACTTTCATACGAGATACCACTCAATGCAAACGGGACAGTTAACTTGAGCCCAGAAGTGATGTATGAATATGACTTCACGCCTATTGTAAAAGGTTTGACGTGGAATCCACATCAGATACGAATGGGCGCGTCGCTTACATTTTCTTCATACCCACCGAAGGAATTACCACCACCACCACCACCTCCTCCTCCACCACCACCGATTGCGGTTGTGCCTCCGGTACTTTCAGCAGAGGTCAAGGCGATAGCATTTGATAATCAAGGCAAGGAGGTACCATTGCAAGTGGTCGTCGAGGAATACATCTCCACGCAGCTTCGCCCGATACTTAACTACGTTTTCTTTGATGATTACTCATCCGAGTTACCTGAACGCTATACGAAGTATACTAGCTCATCGCGTGATGGATTTAGTATTGAAAATTTATATGGATATGAGACGCTGAATCTCTATCATCAGCTTCTTAATATCGTCGGTAGAAGGTTACAAGATAATCCGAAAGCAGGAATAACTCTGGTTGGATGCAATACAGATGCCGGACTTGAAAAAGGCAATCGCGATCTTTCGCGTGCTCGTGCCGAGAGAGTTCGAAACTATCTGCGTGATGTTTGGGGGATAGAAGAAAACCGCATGAGGATTCAAGTTCGTAATCTTCCTGATAAGAACTCAAATAGCTCTACTGAAGATGGTAATGCCGAGAATCGTCGCGTTGAGATCACCTCCGATAACTGGAAGATCATCGAGCCGGTGCTTACGACAGATACACTTCGTGTCGTATCACTACCCAATATCAGGTTTATACCTACTGTTACTTCTGAAGCGGGACTTGCTTCATGGGAAATTCCAGTCACACAATCAGGTACAAGGCTGACGAGCTTTTCAGGTGGAAGTGTTATCGACGATCAATATGAATGGAATCTTGCGAAGGAAAAACCTTCGACACTGGGGCAGTTGCGAACGATCGATTATCAGCTTATCGTATCTGACAAAGCTTCGCAAAAGGCATCATCACTTGTTGGGAGTTTTGCAGTTACACAACGTACAATACAACGCAAACGCGAAGAGCAGCAGGCAGATACTGTTTTTTCACGATATAGTCTTATTCTTTTCGACTTTGATGATGCTGGGCTTAATAAAACGAATGCTCGTATCACCGATTTTATCAAGGATAAAATTTCAAAAGAGCAGAACATCACGGTCGTTGGCTATACTGATAGAATTGGTGCTCCTGAGTATAATCTTCAACTTTCGGAGTACCGAGCAAGATCGACGGCTAAGGCAATTGGTATATTAAATGCTACAGTAAAAGGTATCGGTGGGGCAGAGTTGCTCTATGATAACAACCTCCCAGAGGGGAGGTTCTATTGTCGAACTGTTACCATATCAGCAGCAACACCTTCAAAATAGCAGAATTAACGGTTTTTGGGAGAAAAATCAATTATTTTTCCAAATATTGGTGATTTCGGCATTTATTTTGTATTTTTGTAGTAATTGTGTATGAAAATCATTACACCTGATTTTAATCAGTAACTTGAGGAGAATAACATGTACGTAAAAAGAACGCTATCCTACTTCCTCGGGCTTGCTTTGGTCGCATCACTCGGACTTACGAGTTGCTCGAACAAAGCAACGGAGGAACAGATGAAGACGCTTCGTGAGCTTGACGGCAACCGAGATCGGCTTCAACGCGAACTAGAGAATGCCAACCGACGCCTTAGCGATGCCCAAGGCAAACTTGCCGCTCAAGACAGAGAGCTGCAGGATTGTCAGAAGGACACGCAGGCAGTCCGTGAGGGTTTAGCTCTGTGGCCCAACATTTGGCCTGACGCAAATGAATGGAACCCACCACCGCCACCCCCGGCTCCAGAACCAGTAAAAAAAGGAAGAAGATAATTAACTCACAAATAACGATAAAGGAAATACCATGAAAAAAGTATCAATTCTAACTGCGTTCTTTGTGATGTTACTTTCGGGCACTGTCTTCGCACAGTACCCTGAAGGATTCACAAAGGATCAAGCAGATTCGACAATCGGATTCCGCCGCTCACAGATCACTAGACTTGAGTCTGATCTCAGACTCACTAATGAGCAAGTTGCGAAAGCAGAAGCAGACATCCAGCAGCGCATGGCCGATAATACCAAGTGCCGCGAGGATCTTTATGCTCTCTGCGGAACTGATCGTAACGGATATAATGCATATCGTGAACGTTTAGCTCGCGCTGAACAGGAATATAATGCATTGAAATCAATGTCAACAGCACAACTTGGTCAGAATCAAGCGCGTGTTGACGGACTTGAAGGCGAAATTCGCTTCCTCCGTGAGCAAAAGCTCGTTCTTATCCCTGACCACCGTTCACGTGTAACAGCACTTTCATCCGGCTTCATGAACATGAAGCGTGGTATGATACCGCCGAATACGATGTACACAGTTGGTACATGGGCAAAAGATCGTGACTGCTTATGGAACATTGCCAAAAAGCCGGAGATGTATAACGATCCGTTTGCATGGCCGAAGATATGGCGCGCTAATAGTGATCAGATCAAGAACCCTGATCTCATCTATCCAGGTCAACAGCTTACTATCCCTAAGACAGAAGTAACTGAAGCCGATAAGGATATGACCGGTTACAGACACCGTAGACGCTAATCACAAAGGATAGCAAAAACGAATAATCAAGAGACATTGAATAAAGACCGTCTCCACGCATGAAGCGGGAGACGGTCTTTGCTTTTTGATACAACTATGATGCAAGTGGTAGAAAAGAAAATTAAGATACCCTCCTCCGATGCACAGTCAGTCTTCGGTCCGAACGATGAGTATTTGCGTCTTATCGAGCAGAGATTCGATGCACGTATTGTTGCCCGCGGCGAGACGATAATCCTTCAGGGTTCGGCGCAGGAAGTCCAGCAGATCGAGCGCGTTTTCAACGAGCTTGCATTTGTCTTATCAAAGATGGGGAAGCTCTCAAGAAATGATGTCTCTACTGTGATCGATATGGTCTCGAGCGGCAGAGAAGTCTCGCAGCAGAACCTCAACGACCTTGAATCTATCGTTCTCTTTACGCATAGCAATCCTATCCGTGTTAAAACACCTACTCAGATAGAATACTATAAAGCAGTAAAAAAGAATGATGTTGTCTTCGCGATAGGACCGGCAGGTACAGGTAAGACATATCTTGCTGTTGCAATGGCAATTGCTGCACTAAAGAATAGAGAAGTATCGCGTATCATCCTTGCACGTCCTGCAGTTGAAGCCGGTGAAAGCTTAGGATTCTTGCCGGGTGACTTATCGCAAAAAGTTGACCCGTACTTGCGCCCGCTCTATGATGCGCTTGCAGAGATGCTCACGCTTGAGAAGCTAAAAGCATACGTCGAGCGTGGGACGATCGAGGTTGCTCCGCTTGCCTACATGCGCGGCAGAACGTTGAACAATTCATTTATCATTCTTGACGAAGCTCAGAACGCAACCTCGATGCAGATGAAGATGTTCCTGACTCGTCTTGGTAATGGTTCTAAGTCAATCATTACAGGTGATGTTACCCAAATTGACCTACCCTATAATCAGACATCAGGTCTTGTTCAGATTCAACAGGTTCTTAACGGAATTGAAGGTATTAACTTTGTGTACTTTAATAAAGCTGATGTCGTTCGTCACCGTCTTGTACGTGAGATAATTGATGCGTATGAGAAGTTTAATAATGAGAACAAGCCTGAACAGCAGTCTCGCAACTTCAAGAACGGCTCCGGCAAAGAACTGGTAGTCTAGCTAATAGCGTGGAAATATTTCAGATAGGATTTGTCAGTGTCACATGGTTAGATGTCATCGACATTTTGCTTGTGACCTTCTTATTCTTTCGCCTCTATGTGGCGATGCGGGGGACTATTGCCGCACAAGTGTTCTTAGGGCTTGTTCTTGTCATAATTGCTTCGCTCGTTGCCAGAGCGATAGATATGAAGGCGCTCTCGTGGATACTCAAAACACTCACAGATATTTGGGTTATTGCTTTAATCGTTCTATTTCAACCCGAACTCCGGCGATTACTTCTTTTTTTGGGTCGCAATCCTATCGTCAAGTTCTTTATACGCACTGACGTGAGTGAGTATGCAGATACTATTGTTCGTTCGTTCGAGGAATTGCGTGCAAGGCATGAAGGTGCGCTCATTGTTATTATCCGCACAACAGATATAAAACTATTCGTTGATACGGGGCTTCCGCTTCATGCACATATCTCAAAAGAATTGTTGGTCTCGCTCTTTAATAAACGCAGCCCGCTTCATGATGGAGCTGTTATCATTAAAGACAGATACATAGAGGCAGCTCGATGTACATTGCCTTTATCAGGAGTTGAGACGATGGGTGAACGTATGCTTGGCACGCGCCACCGCGCCGCGCTTGGTATATCGGAACAAGCGGATATTGTATCATTGATACTTTCGGAAGAAACAGGTGAGTTTGCATTTGCGAAATCAGGAAAGCTCTCGATGAACCTTAGCGCTGATGAACTTCGAGAAATGATAACCCAAGCAATTACTGGACCTGTCGGTAAACAATCGGCCGAAGACATTGTCCGCTCTACAAAAGATTACGCTTCACAAGCAAAAGAAGGAATTGATAGATAGTGATACTCGGTAAAACCAAGCTTTCTACAACACAGAATCATCATAGTCACGAACGTGAGGAGATGTTAACATTTCTGCGCTCACGCGGTATTGTTGATAAAGAAGTATTGCGAGCGATGGGTAAACTACCACGTGAGATGTTTCTGATGAAGAACATGATGGCGCAGGCATATTCCGATATGGCATTGCCAATTGGCTCTAAGCAGACCATCTCACAACCATATACGGTCGCTTATCAAACACAAGCATTACAACTCAAGAAAGGGGATAGAGTCCTTGAGATAGGTACCGGCTCCGGTTATCAGGCATCAGTACTTGCAGAGATGGGATGTCAGGTCTATACGATTGAACGGCATATTACATTATTACAAGAAGCTCGCAAGCGATTTGAAGCACTTGGTTACCATAACATCATCTCACGCGGGGGTGACGGCACACTTGGTTGGCATGAATACTCACCGTTTGATGCGATACTCGTAACGGCAGGTGCACCGGATGTACCGGAACCACTGGTAAAACAGTTGAACCCGAATGGAGGGCGTATTATTATTCCCGTTGGTGATAAGAGCGTACAAAAAATGTACCTCATCACGAACAACAACGGTGAACTTGAAGGAAAGGAACTGCCTGAATTCCGCTTTGTGCCGCTTATTGGCAAAGAAGGCTGGAAGAGTGAGGACTGATGCACGTCGAGGTAATTATTGGTCCGACAGCAAGTGGTAAAACATCACTTGCTCTTAAACGAGCGAAGGAAGATTCTGACGTCGAGATCGTCAATACCGATGCATTCCAACTTTATAAAGGTTTTGATATTGGTACAGCAAAACCATCCAAGGCAATCCGCGAACAGATACCGCATCATCTCATCGATATCCTGGAACCGAGTGAACGCTTCAGTGCGGCGTATTATTCAAAACAGAGTAGAGATGTCATCAGAGATATTATCTCTCGAAATAAAACACCAATAGTCGTTGGTGGCACTGGATTTTATATAGATGCGCTCTTTTTCGGACTTTCTTCTATTGACGTTGATGATGAACTCTTGGCATCTGCACGAGAGAAATATACAGCAGAGTATGAAACACTTGGCTTTGACGAGATGCTCTCAAAGCTCGAAGAGTTTGACACTACTCTCTTTGAGCAGGTTACTCGTGAACGCAACCCTATTCGTTTAGAACGAGCATTTATTCATTACTATGCAACGGGCACTCCGCTTGGTGTCGCACGGCAGGAGAAACCCGAACCGTTTGAGCATGAACCGAATTATACTGTCCTTACTGTTGAGAGAGACGAACTTCTGCGCCGAATTGAACTAAGAGTAGATGAAATGCTTGCGGCTGGATGGCTTGATGAAGTTCGCTTACTTCTCGCAAATGGGGTAACAATTGATATGCCTGCGATGCGAGCGATTGGATATTCAGAACTTGCAGAGGTCGTCAGTGGTATGATGAAAATTGAAGATGCGCGTGAGAAGATGATTATCGGTACGCGGCAGTATGCAAAACGTCAGACTACATGGATGAAACGGTATCAAAAAACGTAATATGTGGATACGAATTAAGTCGATAAAGCTTTTTGGTTATCACGGTGTCTATCTGGTCGAGAAGAAGACAGGCAGTACGTTCGAGTTCGACGTGGACGTGAGGCTTTTCGATATGGCAGGACGAACAGATGAATTGCGCGAGACGCTTGACTACACAGCCATCCTCGATACAGTCACAAAAATATCAGATTCGAGAAGTTATAACTTGATAGAGACACTTGCAACCGATATTTGCTCAAGTGTTATCAACCTTTCTCCACTGATCGAAGAGGTGGTCGTCCGAGTTCGGAAATTCACACTTCCGGTTGAAGCAGAACTTGCTTACGTAGAATCGGAACGGAGAATGACACGGTAATGGCAAAACATGTGGCTTATATAGGTATCGGGACGAACATCTCTCCACGTTCAGCGCGAATCAAAGAAGCATTTGGTGCACTTGATGCAAAGTGGCAGGTTCTTGCCAAAAGTAGTATTTACCTGACGAAGCCCGTCGGCTTTACCGATCAGCCCGAGTTCTTGAATGCTGTTGCGGCTATCATTTGCGATGAGGAGCCGAAAGAGTTATTCAGAGAGCTAAAGCTCTTGGAGAGTTCTCTTGGTAGGGTGACACGGGAGAGGTGGCATGAGCGCGAAATAGATTTTGACATTCTCTTTTTTGATAACCTCAACTACCACGACGAAGTGCTTGATATTCCGCATCCCGAAGCATTACGTCGTAATTTTGTAGTGATTCCGCTGATCGAGGTCGCGCCTTCGCTCGTTGACCCGTCAACCGGGAAACAAATAGCGACATTTTTGATGCAGGTGGGTTTAGACCCCGATTCGATACGAATGGTATCAGCCAATGAACTCATTGACTAAAAAAATAACGAAAAGAGATGTTATTCATGATGAAATTTTTGCGGAGGAGTACCTAACGAGGATGCCGCGAAAACAAATACGTTATATCGCTGTAGAAGGACCTATCGGTGTGGGTAAATCCACACTTGCAGGGATGCTCGCTGATAGATATTCGTCTCGTATCGTGCTTGAGCGTTACGAAGAGAATCCATTCCTTGAAACATTCTACGGCGATAGAAAAAAGTTTGCATTCCAGACACAGTTGTTTTTCCTCCTGTCCCGCTACCGCCAACAGCAGGAGATGATGCATGACGATCTCTTTTTTGAGTCAGTTGTCAGTGATTACCTTTTTCAAAAAGACAGGATATTCGCAGAGGTCAATCTCGATAGGGATGAGCTAAAGCTTTATGATGAAGTTCAGCGTGCACTTGATAGGACTGTTCCTGTGCCTGATGTGGTTATCTATTTGCAAGGGAGTGTAAATCTCTTACAAAGGAATATCAAACGTAGAAGCCGCCCGTATGAGCAGGCAATATCAAGAGAGTATCTTGAGGAAGTGGTGAATGCATATAATACGTTTTTCTTTCATTATCGGGATTCACGGTTACTCGTCGCTAACTGTGACCAGTTCGATTTTCTCGGGAATCCTGCACACTTCGAGATACTTACGGATGCGATCAATCGGTCACCTCATCCTCCGATAGAATATCTCACAACAGGCGAGCCGTTCTTTACGCCTATAACAGATCAAGAATAATGAGAACATTCTTTTTTATCCTCTCTATTTCGCTTATCATGTTAGTGGTCTACCGTCGTATCGTCGAGCCATTTTTAGAAGGTTTGCGCGGAGCGAGAAAGCCGCATAATCAAGCTCAAGAAAGAACGACTAGCAGAAACGAGAACCGACATGGACTCTCTAAAGATAAAGAGATAAAGGACGCAGAATTCAAGGAAATACAATAATGCGACTTGCCGCTATAGATCTCGGGACGAACTCATTTCATCTTGTCATTGCTGATACGAAGCCGAACGGCTCGTTTCGCATATTGGCAAGTGAGAAGGAGATGGTACGTCTTGGCGAATCCGGTGCAGATATGAAGTATCTCACCGAAGATGCCATGAAGCGTGGCTTCCAGACGCTTCGTCACTTTAAGGCAACGATAGAGGCACGCGGGGTGAAAGCTGTTCGTGCTATCGCTACAAGCGCAATACGTGAAGCAGAAAATCAAGATGATTTTATTCGCAAGGTACGAAGTGAGTTTGGCATTACGATAGATGTTGTTTCCGGTTTTGAAGAAGGACGACTCATCTATCTTGGCGTGCTTCAAGCATTACCTCTTTACAATAAGAAGGCGCTTATCTTTGATATTGGTGGTGGTTCAACTGAATATGTCATCGGCGAAAAGGCAAATGCTCGTTATATAGCATCGCTCAAGATCGGGGCGATACGTATCACAAAACGTTTTAGCTTAGCCGACCGACCGACAAAGGAACAAATAGAAGAAGCGCGTAAGTACATCGCCGGAGAACTTTCAACTTCCGCAACTGAAATCCGCAAACGTGGTTTTGAAGTTGCCGTTGCTTCAAGTGGTACTGCACAGAGCATCGCGGCTATCATTGCCGGCATCCGTAACCAAACCATTGAGACTGTTCCTGATCGTCTTAACGGATTCACTTTTAGTTATGCTGAAGCAAAGGATGCAATGCGACG
>JBKJTT010000102.1:0-35930 GCA_046590205.1 Kapaibacterium sp. (SeqCode) | reverse complement strand
GTGATATACTGAACTCACTTGACTGGAACCCTGCTGCACTCACACTGCTTCAATTTAGTGAGTTCAGTATATCACTCTGGAGCGGAGCGCATAACTCCGAGGCGAGTTTTTTTGGTGCAACATCGAACAATGATCTGACAAATACGACACTCTCATCAGTTGGTACTGCAATGCCACTACCTACCGAGCGTGGACATTTCGCATTCGGTGTCAGCTATGATAGAGCACAGGATTACACGAATGCCTACTCGTTTAAAGCTGTCAACCCTAACTCCTCTTTCTTGAATACGAAGGGGTTTGTCAATGACCCGAGTTATCATGGCGGTAGTTTTTCTGATTACATCGATGAACTCAATAGCGATAATCTTGCTTGGTCACTTTACTCAACATACAATATTGATTCGACGAATTCCAAACTTACAACTCCCTTCATAGGCGGCTTGCAGCAATCAGGTACTGTTACCGAAGAAGGTGGACTGTATGCATTTCGTATAGGCGCCGGAGTTGATGTTGCAGAAGATGTTGCCATCGGTGCTACGCTCAATATCTATAACGGTTCGTATGATTATCGCAGAGTCTATCGTGAGGAAGATGTAAATAACATCTTCTCACGAACTGATTCGTTAGCACCCCTTGGATTTAAGAAAGCAGAGATCATAGATAGCAGGTCGCAATCCCAATCAGGTATTGGGTTGAAACTTGGCATGTTTGCCCGAGCCAATGAATACCTCGATCTTGGTCTTACCTTTGAGACACCTACAATTTATTCGGTCAAAGATGAATTTTCTCGTTCAGGAAGTGCGACCTATAACTTTGCAAGTTATAGTTCTAACAATCAGCCGTCTCTTGAAGGCATCATCATCAATGAGTATGATATTGTAACACCGCTCAAACTTGCTGCGGGGGTTGCACTCCACCTTGAAGGGGCTACACTTTCTGGTGGTATTGATTTTCAGGATATGTCACAGCTTCGTTATAAAAACTATGCCTTTGATATTAGCAATCTCAATGACAGGATTCGTGAAGAACTTGGGTCGGTACTTTCATGGCGTGTCGGTGCGGAATATATTTTTGCACCTGCTAAACTTTCCCTTCGTGCCGGATACAGAGTTGACCCATCACCCTACAAACTTGATCCGCCTGAGTTCGACAAGAAGACATTCTCCGGTGGTGTAGGGATCGTCGTCGGCAAATCAACGATACTTGAGCTGTCCTATCAGAATCAAAGCTATACGACAAGCCATTCCATCTACAATGACCTAAGCGTCGAAGGTCAAGATGCAAATGCCAACATAGACCAAGATGTTATCTCAAGAAATATCTTTACCTTCTCTGTAGGGTTTAGGTTCTAAATCTCCGCCGCTGCTCTATCGCGTAAGACGAATCTCTGGACTTTGCCGGTATCAGTTCTCGGCAATGCTTCAATGAATTCTATTTCTCTCGGATATTTGTACGGAGCAAGTTCTTGCTTGACAAAATCCTGTATTGTTTTTACAAGTTCTTCGCTGCCGGACTGACCCAGCTGCAAGACGATATACGCTTTTACTATCTGCCCACGCAGTTCATCCGGTTTTGGTACGACAGCAGATTCCTTAACAGCAGTATGTTCATTAATGACCGCTTCAAGCTCCGGTGGTGAAATATTATACCCGCCAGAAATGATAAGGTCATCGTTGCGGCATTCATAGCTGAAGAATCCTTCATCATCGCATGAGAAAACATCACCGGGAATATTCCAACCATCTTTGACATATCCAGCTTGACGCTCAGGTTTATTGAGGTAGCGGCAGCCAGTTGGTCCTTTGATCGCAAGCAAACCGGATGTACCGTTTGGCACATCATTACCATTCTCGTCAACAATCTTTGCAATGTATCCAGGAACGGGCTTACCTGTCTTGCCACCTCGTGCATCGCCTACCTGGTTCGAGATAAAGATATGAAGCATCTCCGTCGAGCCGATGCCATCAAGAAGTTCTTTCCCGTATTTTGCTTTCCATTTCTCGAAGACTGGTTTCGGAAGTGTCTCGCCAGCACTAACACCGATGCGAAGATTACTCAAGTCATACGTCCCCTGTTCATCGAGACGCATCATCATATTGTAGCATGTCGGAGCGCAGAACGCAACCGTCGCCTTGTACTTGACAAGTGTATTAAGCATATTCTCCGGTGTGAACTGGTCAAGCAGTGCTACACTTGCGCCAAAACGAAACGGGAAGACGAGCAGACCACCAAGACCAAATGTAAAAGCTAGCGAAGGATGCCCACTAAACACATCGTTCTCAGTCGGGTGCAAGATGTTCTTTGCATACCCATCAGCAATCGCAAGGACGTCATCGTGAAAATGGACTGTGCCTTTTGGGTCTCCAGTAGAGCCGGATGTATATCCTATGAGCGCTACATCATTACGAGTTGTTTTAGCAGGAGCACATTCTGATGACTCGTTCATCCAAATATCTTCGAAGGAATCATAATCACTGACAGCACCATCGGCTATGAGTATCTTGTTGACAGAATCCATCGCCGGTTCTGCCTTACGGACTTCATCAAATGACTTGCTGTCACATATCACAAGTGAACAGCCCGAATCATTGGCACGATATGTTAGCTCACGAGCTCGAAGCATCGGCATAACGAGTACAGCAATTGCACCAGAACGAATAACTGCAAGCCACAATGCAACGGCAGTCGGTGTATTCGGAAAGCGCATCATGATACGGTCACCTTTTTGCACTCCAAGTTTATGAAGTGCATTCGACATCTTCCCAACTATCTCGGAAAGCTCGTTATAGGTTACAATTCTGTCGTTATAGAAGATTGCAGGTCGTGCTCCAAAGCCGAGAGCAATATTTTTATCGAGTAACTCGACTCCTGCATTAAGATCGTCTGGATAAGCAAAATCGTCTGAAGTATAGATACGCTCGCCCCACATTTCTTGGGGCGGAAGTCCTTTAAGAAAATCGTTGTAGGTCATACTTCAAAAATAAGAAGAGAATCGTGGTGAAGAATGAAAATCTATGAATAAACAATCTGCCGTGACGGCGAGACAATGTCCTTTAGGTTACGATAGGTTACTTCAAGTCCCTGATCTATCCCCGCCAAGCGAAGCGAAAGCTCGGTCTGCGCCTTGAGCGTTACAAAGGCAGACTTCTTCGGTCTGGTCGCCGCATGACCTTCCGAAGTGACAGGCACAATCAGTGATTCATCCAGACGAAAATGTTTTGCTATACGAATTGCGAACTCATACCGCGATACCATCTCCGGTCCTCCGACATGGTAGATGCCGTGCTTACGAAGCTCTGTAGCTCTTGTCACGGCAAATGCAAGGTCATCAATAAGAGTAGGGGTTACTTGAATGTCAGTGAACGCTGCGAACTGTTTCTTCTTTTGAAGTGAATCATAGACCCGCATTGCCATATTCTTCCAATGCAATTCTTCAAGTCCATAGAGAAGTGGTGATCGAAGGATGCAATGATGAATACCCGATGCACGCAGAGCATTCTCACTTGCAAGTTTTGTCCGTCCGTAATAGTTGAGCGGGTTTGGCGCTGCATTCTCGGAATATGGTGTCTTTGTCCCGTCGAAGACAAAGTCTGTGGAGATATGAATAATACGGGCTTCGGTCTTACGAGCAGATTCTATGAGGTACTCAACAGCACTCGTATTTGTTCGCCACGCTGTTTCCCTTTCGCTTTCGGCTCTATCTACGTCAACAAATGCCGCGCAATTAACGATAACATCTGGCTTCAATGACTGAACGGCAGAGCGAACAGCAGCCCTATCGGTCAGGTCGAGCTTGATATAATTTGCGATTCGCTGCTCATCTTCTACCCCCGCGAAAAGCAGTTTATCTTGACGAGATGAAAGCACGAGATCAGCCCGTGATTCGTCAAGGAACATCCTGACAACATGCTGCCCCAAGAATCCATGGACACCCGTGATGAAAACTACTTCCCGGCTCGATCGTCGGTACACAGATTATTGTTTTATGAGTTTTGTCACACCGGCGACTATCCCATCAAACGATAGCTCTGCAATGTATGTCCCTGATGTAAATCCGGTCATATCAAAAGAGATATATCGTTTACCTTCCCCTACCATGCCTTGCTCAAATGTACGAATTGTAGGGCCGAGCATATCGCGAAGTGTGAGTTGAACTCTGGTTGGTTTTTCGAGAAAGTAATTAACGGTCGTTAGTCCAAATGAAGGATTCGGAAATACTGACATCTCTATTGTATTAGCAGTCGCATTAACGCTTGCCGCTGGACCGTCCTTCAAAGTAATTTTCAGTATCTTTGAAGAGTTGCCGGAATTTAATACGGTCACCCAAACACTTTCTCCGTTCGAGCGAGGGTCGTATTCAAGTCCGCGAACATTCGTACCAGCATTGCCGCCTTCTTGAACAAAATACGAGGAAAGTTCTTGACCAGTGAATGGGTTGAGACGCAGCATATAGCTGTCATAAAGCTGTGCAGCTTGGTCAGTACCTTGAAAATCAGTCCAGGTATGAAGAAGATCGCCCGATACAGGATTAAAACTTATACAACGCGGACCAAACGCGGCTTGACGTTCAAGTAAAATGTCATCGAATGTATTGCTCGGGTCGGCAAGTACGCCTCTTAATATTTTATTATTATTTCTATCCCCCAAGTATAATGTATCTTCTCTTGGGTAAATACCTGTCCCATACTTAGCAGGAGATGTCCATTTATTGAGCGTCTGGCCTGATTTATTTACCTGATAAATAAATGAAGCATCGAGAGCGTCATTGCGTTGATGAATATAAAATGTCTTTGAACGCTTATCATACTTGATACCGGTCAGACTAAATTTACCTGTGCCAAGGTCGAGATTACCAAGCATGTTTCCGTTATCAGGGTCTATTTTGTATATCTTTGAATCAGCTGTATTAAAGTTCGTTACCCATAATACATTCTCGTCAGAATCATACGCTATATCATACATATAGAGTGGCTGCTCACTAACAACATCAAAAGTTGAGCCGGCTGAACGTGAGATGATTTGAAAGTTCTGCGATATGAGAGTCTCTGATGAATTCGATACTCGTACGAGCGCAAAGGCAGCGTTTTGAAATCCTGCAGCGGCTGTTATGGCAGCAATCTCGTATGTTGAGCCGTTTACATCAGAAGCTATTGTTATCCAATTTGCACCGTTATTGATGCTAACTTCTATCTTCACAGGTGAAGCAATCCCATACCAGGCAATCTGCCCCTTCTCACCAATAAACCACTTCGTTGCAAGTGAGGGTGTTGATATACCTGACTTCGTATTGGCAAGTGGTGCTTCCCACATTGAACGGCCATGCGTTGCTACACGAATGACCTTCTTTGCTTTATGATAAGCCATATCACTAATTGCGACGTTCGGCATGCCTTGCCCATAAGGTATCCAATCACCGCCATCGTTGGGTGAATAGAACACGCCTATATCAGTTGCTACATACAACTCTGAGGGATGAAGAGGATCTATAAATAGCGCCGTTGTCGGAATATCAGGAAGCGTAGAACTAACGTTTGTCCATGTAGCTCCTTTATCGGTTGTCTTCATCACGTGGCTCGAACCATATCCTGACAATCCAACATAGTATGTTGAGCTATTGCCAGGCATGAACTTAACCGCAGATATACTTCTGCCGGGAAGACCTACAGATCGTTCGGTAAATGTTTGCCCGTTATTGGTTGTGTACCAAAGCTGACCACCTGTTGTGCCTACCGCAACTGTTTGCCCGTCACCGAAGGGTTCAATACAATTAATGTATGATTGCGTAGCAAGTTTTTTAGTCCGTCTTGTCCAAGAACTTAGATTAGTTGAATAATAAAAAAATTGCGTACCGGTGTAGAGGATATTATTCGCTTGATCCATTACAAGCGGCTTTACCCAACCCACACTATCTGACCCATTAATACCGGAAGAAAAATTACTCTCAAGACCATTCTCAACTTTGATAGGATAGTTACCATCACCGGGACGCATATACCAATAACGCTGTGAATTATCTTCGTCAACAACTACAGTACCTCCATCACCGCCTGATTCAAATGTCCAATCAGCATTTCTACCACCTGATAACGTACCGTTATCTTGTGTTCCGCCATAGGTCAGATCATCCGTATTTTGGTCTATTGACATTCCATAGAATTGAGTAACAGCCAAGCTGTCTTGCAATATCTGATATGACTGACCATTATCAACACTAAGCGCTATACCCCCGTCATTTGCAACAAAAAGCAGTGAACCTACCGAACCCGGCTTTGCATACGCAGCATAATGTTGGTCGGGATGGATGCCGTCGAACTGATACGCTTTACCAACGTCTACCCAGCTTCCGCCGCCATCTTCACTTCGCCAGACGGAAATACCACCGACAAGCATCTCATCTGCATTTTCGGGGTTACGAACAACGTATGCATCATACCATCCCTGATTATTACTTCCAAAAATTAATGCGGGTTGTAACTCGGCATCTATCTCCGACCACGTATCATTTTCTCCTCCGCCAACGGTGCTGCGCATAATTCCTTCAAGACCGCCTTCGCGATCAATTGACATATCAACGATGTCCTTCCAATTCTTTGGGTCAACACTCAAAAGAATACGACGCATCTGGGTATAAGTATGGACTCGTATCCAGGTTGCACCACCATCATTCGAGCGGAAAGTGCCTTGGCTTGCAAGTGCCGCATAGAGTACCGTGTTCGCACCGTCTATTGCAAGAGCAATGTCAGTAACATCACCCGGCGGAAGTCCGCCTGCTGCTTTACGCCATGTCTTTGCAGCGTCATCGGTAATATACACTCCTCCGCCTGAACGCGAACCTGCTGCATAGACGGTATTATTATTTATCGGATGAACGATGACTTTGCTGAATGCACCAACCTGATTGAGCCCACTTGGAACCCATGTTTTACCAGAATCAGCTGACTTCAACATACCTACACCATAGTACGCATCTGTATTCTGCGTCTGTTCACCTGTCCCTGCATAAAGAATGCTTGGGTTGATAGGGTCAAGCGCCAACGCACCAACTGCTAACGAGTATGCATTATCAGAAAGGGGAAACCATGATTGACCTGCAGTCGTCGTTTTCCAAACGCCGCCCATCGCAGCTCCGATATATGCGATGTTCCCATCATTCGGATGCGTAGCAATAGTGCGGATACGCCCGGCATGTGCAAGCGCACCTTCTTGTATATTGATGGGACCAATTGCACTCCAAGTGACCGCAGCAGGATTCTGGTTATTACCACCTGATTGAGGTGTCTGTTTACCTTGCTGAAGGAAGCCTGCACGAATTGCATCTCGTTGGGTGAGTGCTTTCACGCGTCCATCTTTTGGTATATAGCCCAAACCGAATGCGCGCTGTCCGTAGAACCACTCGAAATAACGTTCGGGTTTATCGAAGTTCTTATTTCCTTTGTCGGGTTTAATGTTCTTTAGCCATTGTGCCGATACTGAAGATACAACCAAAAGCAACGCAAGCGAAATGTAAAGACGTAATTTCATTTTTTTTTTTCTTAGACAGCAAAAATTAGAGCACAACTTAGATATGCGGAATACCTTCGAGAGGGTTCCGCCACAAATTAGAATCAACACCCTCCGAACTGATAGCATGTTCTTCTGCTTCCCGCCAAAGCCCTTGGCAAGGGAAAGCATTTCCCGCCAAAGCAGAGCCAAGCACTACGGAATCAAATACCGGCGATAACCTATCAAGCATCATCAGTTCTCTATACGAGTAAACACCAAAAAGCGATGTAAGTCGTATGCCTTTTTCTTTTGCTATATGAGCAAGTTCTTCCATACGTACCCAGTCAGTCGGTATTGAAGGATTATCCTCACGAACCACAGCCGCACGCATTATCTTCATTTCGCGATAGGCACCAAAAAGCGCATCGGCTTCATCAAAGAACGTCACCGTTGGGACGGTTTTGGAAGGTCCGAACATCGCCACAGTCTCTTTCACTACTTCTAAAGGCGTATGCGGAGCAAGGAAAACTCGGTAGATACCAATATCAAGAAGCTGCTTCAATTCATCAGGTGAATTCGGAACATGCTCAAGTGATACCTCTGTCGGTATATCTACAGCTTTACGAAGTTCACGTAAGATACAGAGCGAATCCTCGCACCAAACATCCTCATCTTCGATGATGATATGTAATGCCTTCGCATTTTCCTTCCGGAGCAAGCGAGCACGGCTTGCAGGGTCATGATAATCGGCAGAAAGTGCCGCTATCTTGTCGCTGCAAAACGAGTGGTCAATGCGTATCGATGGGATAACTAAAAGCATAATATAGCCACAAGATAACACCATTATTGCTCCGAAAGTCTATGAAAAACGCATTTACGGAGCAAAGCGGACGTATCTGTTGTTGAAATCCACTCATTTGAGACGAAATACATGCTTGACATAAAGATAATCCGCGAAACCCCAGATATTGTTCGTGCTGCCATCAAGGCGAAACGAACTGATGACGTTATTGATGAAGTCTTAGAACTTGATGGCGACCGGCGTGCCATTATTGGACGTGTAGAAGTCCTCAAGAATAAACGCAACACTGTAAGTGAGGAGGTTGCGCGCATCAAACGTGCAAAAGAGAACGCAGATGATGTCATTGCTGAGATGAAGATCGTCAGTGATGAGATAACCGGACTTGACCTAAAATTACGTGAGATAGAAGAAAAGCTAAACTACCTTCTTGATACCATCCCGAACATCCCCCATGAACTAGTACCGCATGGAACAGACGCGAAAGACAACGTTGAAGTAAAACGTTGGTCACCAAATGGTGAGGCGAAGTGGTTCGAGAAAAAAGAAGGGCTTGACCATCTTACTCTCGGTGAAAAGTTTGGTCTCTTTGATTTTAAGCGCGGCGCGAAAGTAGCCGCTGCGGGATTCCCTATCTATACCGGCAGAGGCGCAACGCTCGAACGTGGGCTTATCAACTTCATGCTTGATATTCAAACGCGCGACCACGGGTATAGTGAAGTGATGCCGCCGTTCTTTGTCAATGCAGAATCTCTTCGCGGGACTGGCAACCTTCCGAAATTCCGCGACCAGATCTATTACATGAATGAGGATGACCTTTTCGCAATACCGACTGCGGAAGTACCAATAACGAACATGCATCGCGACGAGACACTCAAAGCAGAAGAGCTTCCGATTATGTATGCAGGATACAGCGCATGTTTCCGCCGTGAGGCAGGAAGTTACGGTAAAGACACTCGCGGCTTTTTACGTGTCCATGAGTTTAATAAAGTTGAACTCGTGAAGTTCACAACGCCTGAAACTTCGTACGATGAGCACGAGAAACTTACTGCAAATGCAGAGCGCATCTTAGAACTACTTAATATTCCATATCGTCGTTTGCTCCTTTGTGACGGAGATACAAGCTTTGCAAGCGCAAAAACTTACGACCTTGAAGTATGGGCTCCAATTGAGAACACATGGCTTGAGGCATCGAGCTGCTCTAACTTTGAATCGTTTCAAGCTCGGCGTGCAAGCATCCGCTTCAAACGTGACCCAAAAGCAAAGCCGGAATTCGTACATACATTGAATGGCTCCGGTCTTGCAACAAGCCGATTGATGGTTGCACTACTTGAAGTACACCAACAGCCAGATGGCAGCGTCCACATGCCTGAAGTTCTACATCCATATCTTCCGTTTACAAAAATAAGTTAAGACATTGCCAACAACATTTAGTTATAAAGACAGCAATGGAAGAACGAAGCTGTGGTGTGAGGATGTCGCGCTTGAACAGGTAGCATCAGCGTACGGTACACCGATCTATGTGTATTCCAGAGCTCAGATACTTACGAATCTCCGAGAGTTCACAGGTGCGTTGCAAAAATTCTCTGATAGAGATGACTACGTGTCGTACGCCGTCAAAGCAAACTCAAATCCGGAAATACTAAAGTTACTTGCTTTAGAAGGAGCAGGGGCAGATGTTGTGAGCGGGGGTGAACTTCTCGCCGCGCTCAAGGCGGGATTCGCGCCCAAGAAAGTTACTTACGACGGACCAGGCAAAACCAAACGCGAGATAACACTTGCTCTCGAAAAAGATATTTACGGTTTTAATGTCGAGAGTTTAGAAGAGATAGACACTATTGATGCTATAGCCGGATCACTTGGCAAAAAGGCAAAAATATCTATCCGCGTAAACCCCGACGTAGATGCAAAAAGCCATCCGTACATCTCTACAGGTATGCGCGAGCATAAGTTTGGTATTGATATTCATCATGCGCTCGATGCATACCGTTATGCCGCAAAGAAAGCGAATATCATAATAGCTGGTATTCATTCGCATATAGGCTCGCAGGTCACCGAGCTTGATCCGTTCATCAAAGCCGCGAAGTCATCAGTCTCCTTCGTGAAAGTGCTTCGGAGTGAAGGAATTGAACTTGAGCATCTGAATATCGGCGGCGGGCAGGCAGTACATTATCATGATGTCGTAACACATTCTCTGCTCCCCTCTGATTCATCTGATGATGAGGAGCCGCAAGCAATACCACAGCTTCATGAATATGTTGATGCAGTGATGCCTATACTTTCAGAGGCAAGGCTGCGCGTAATGTTCGAGCCGGGACGTGCAATAGTTGCAAATACTGCAGTGCTTCTTACAGAAGCACTCTATAAAAAATCAAACCCGGAAAAGACATTTGTGATCGCAGATGCAGGGATGTCTGACCTCATCAGACCGAGCTTGTACAAAGCATACCATCAAGTTGCACCCATTAATCTGGAAGAACGTCCAAGTGAAAAAGTTGATGTCGTCGGACCAATATGCGAGTCAGGTGATTACCTTGCACTCTCGAGAGTATTACCACGCATTGAGAAAGGCGAACTGCTTGCGGTTATGTGTACAGGTGCATATGGTTATGTTATGGCATCGAACTACAACCTTCGCCCAAAACCTGCGGAGATAATGATCGACGGCGACAAACATTATTGTATTCGCGAACGAGAAAACATCGAAGATATTATTGGTTGAAATGACAAAAGAACTATCAATAGCAGTCGTTGGTGCAACAGGTGCAGTCGGTACAGAAATGCTTCGCATCCTCGAAGAACGTAATTTCCCGTTTTCAAATCTTCGTGTATTTGCTTCCGAGCGTTCTAAAGGTCAGAAGGTCACCTGTAAAGGTAAAGAGTATACGTTAGAAGTGCTCGAAGGTAATTCATTCGAGGGGATAGATATTGCTCTATTTTCGGCTGGAAGCGAAACGACAAAGAAATTCCGCAAAGCTTTCAATGATGCAGGTTGTCTCATCATTGATAACTCCAGCGCATATCGTATGGATGAAGATGTGCCGCTTGTTATACCCGAAATCAATGGGAATGACGCTTTGCATCATAATGGGCTTATCGCTGTACCCAACTGTTCAGCTATCGTTATGCTCATGGCTGTGTATCCTATATATAAACTTTCTCCTATTAAACGACTTATCATCTCCACATATCAAGCAGTCAGCGGTGCAGGGGCAAAAGCACTTGTAGAGCTACAGTCACAAACACGCGAAATCGTTGAAGGCAAAGCACCGACAATGAGCGTACTCCCTCATCAGATTGCACTTAATCTCTTTAGCCACAATACAACTATCAACGACGAAGGATACAACGGTGAGGAGTGGAAGGTCATCCACGAATCAAAGAAAATACTTCATGATGATGATATTGCTATCGGCATAACATGCGTTCGTGTACCAGTCGAACGTGCACATAGTGAATCAATAAATATCGAATTCGCAGAGCGTCGCCCATCGCTTGAAGAAATTTACACAGCATTAGAGAATGCTCCGGGTGTTAAGATCGTAGATGACAAAGTGAATAATCGTTTCCCTATGCCGCTTGAAGCATCGGGGAAAGATGATATACTCGTCGGAAGAATGCGTTATGATGTAAGCAACCCAATGGCAATAGACATTTTTGCTTCCGGCGACCAACTTCGCAAAGGTGCTGCTCTTGATGCAATTCAGATCGCAGAGTATCTTTTAGAACATGGGGCGATTCAATAACCGATGTCCTCTCATCACGAACATCGCCGAAAACGACACGCTGATATTAATAAGAAGGTCGAGAGAACAAACTTTCGTCTTGGAGTTTGGAATGGTATTCTCTATAATCTTGCAATGTCGTTTCTCTCGAAGACGACGGTACTCCCGGGGTTCCTTTCACATCTAACTACTTCAAGCGCACTCATAGGTTTTATCAGTTCGTTTGATTCGATCGGATGGTATCTACCACAGCTTCCCGTCTCAGCATGGGTGCAACATAAACAGCGCAAGATGCCCGTCTATCGCGCTTCAGCACTTATCCGAACGATTGCATTTGCATTACTTGCAGTGATTACGCTTCTTGCGCCTTCGACGACTGTTCTTCTGGTGACAACAGTTACTGCGCTTCTTGTTTATTTTCTTGCATCGGGTCCCGGTGGTTTGGTCTTTACAGAGATGTATGCGAAGGCAATACCTGCAAACAGACGCGGACGGTTTCTAGGGCTGCGCATGGCTATAGGAGGAGTTCTTTCTGCTACAGTTGGTGCTGCTGTCATTTCATATTTTCTTTCAGAGTATTCTTTCCCGACGAACTTTGGGCTTGTGTTTGTGGTAGGTACAGTAACTGCGGGTGTCGCTCTTTTTATGATGGCTTCGATGCGAGAGCCGCGTGAAAAAGTTGTCACCGAAGAACGTTCTATGATGGAGCAGTTCAGGTTCTGTTTGGAGATACTTCGCACTGACCATAAATTCCGAGCATTCATTTCTGCACGTGTGATATCTGAGTCATTCTCACTTGGTCTGCCTTTTCTTTTTCTATTCGCTCAAAAAAAACTTGGCTACTCAACGGCTGATATTGGGTTATTCATCGCTGTCGAATGTGTCGGCATCATTATCTCTAATTATATTTGGGCAGAACTTGCCGATAAGGTATCGAATAAGCGCGTCTTAATGGGGACAGCATATCTTGCACTCCTCGTCCCGATAGCGATCATTCTTTACAGTTTCATTGACCTTCCGGCATTTCTATTCCCTGTTGTTTTCGCTCTTGCATCTGCAGTTGATTCGGGGAGAACCATTGGTGGTATGGGCTATCTTGCAGCTACGAACCCTATACATGAACGAACGACCTATGCGGCTCTCTACAATTCATTACTGGCGCTGCCTTTGTTTCTTGCAGTGATCGCAGGGCTTCTCCTCGATAGTTTTGGCTTTGAACTGCTTTACGGTATATTGCTCGTGCTCGGAGTTATCTCACTTCTTCAATTTAGAAAATTAGAAGATATAAACCCACATCTAAAGAAGCATTAAAGCACCTTCAAGTTCGCAAACTGTAGCATGAGGTTTTTCCGACCTGCCGTCGGGAAATCAACAACTGCTTTAGCTTTCTCACCTTTCCCACTTACCTCTATTACCCGTCCTTCGCCAAATGCTTCATGCCATACGCGCGAGCCGCGCTTCATACTCCCAGAATCAGAAACCTGTGAGTAATCATCGCGGTATGATTCTTGCGAGTAGTAATTTTTTTCTTTAGAGAACGAATCATTCGTTTTACGATAGGGCGAACGATACGAAGTGTTATTTCTATCAAAAAGTTGTGAGAATTCACTGTCATCTCTCGAAGCATACGGACGTGCGCGAGTGAGGCCGCCAACAGTATTCAGACGTTCAACAGCATCAGACTCTTCTGCTTCTGCTATGAACCGTGAAGGGATACTGTACTGCACACTGCCATATTTCAGCCGTGATTGTGCAAAGAGCAAATAACAATTTTTCATTGCTCGGGTGATAGCTACATAAAGCAATCTGCGTTCTTCCTCAACTCCGAATTCTTCTTCAAGAGAACTTGCACTGGGGAAGATGCCTTCTTCGAGACCGGTTACGAATACGACTGGGAATTCAAGTCCCTTCGCCGCATGTATAGTCATCAGCCGGACATTATTCTTTGAGTCATCCACTTGATCCACATCGGAGATAAGCGATGTTTCTTCTAAGAATGATTCTATCGTTGCGCTTTCATTGAGTTGAAAATGCTCGGTTATGGCAGAGAGAAATTCCTTTACATTCTCATAACGATTCAGCGCCTCGTCCGTGCCCTCTGTCTTTAACTCTAAAGGAATACCTGATTCATCAATGTAGGAGCGCAGCAGCTCACTCGGCGAAAGGAAGTCCCGCATTTCCGAATACTTCTTCACCAGCGCTGCAAACTCACGCAACTTAGTAACGGCTCGCGGCTGTACGCCGGGCAGTAATTCACCTGTCCCGATCACTTCTAATATACTTCGAGTCTGAGAGGTTGCATATTCGGTTAGTTTACCAATCGTTACATCACCAATACCTCGCGCGGGGAAATTAATTACTCGGAGCAAACTTTCATTATCGGCAGGATTGACAAGCAGACGAATATAGGCAAGGACATCCTTTATCTCCTTGCGTTTATAGAATGAAAGTCCGCCGATGATAACATACGAGATGTTATTTCGTCTGAACGCATCTTCAAGCGAGCGGCTCTGCGCGTTCATTCTATATAGCACGGCAAAGTCGTTCAACTCATATTTCTCTTTATGAATATGATCCTGAACATACTTGACAACGCTTTGTGCTTCTTCCCTATCATCAACACATTCTATGAGTTTGACTTTCTCTCCTGAATGATTCTTCGTGAAAAGCGTCTTCTCAATCTGTCCTGTGTTGCCTTTGATGACTGCATTCGCAGTTGAAAGAATATTCTGTGTAGAGCGATAGTTCTGTTCTAATCGGAATATCTTTCTTTCGGGATAATCCTTTTCAAAGTCAAGGATATTACGAATATCCGCCCCACGGAAGGCATAGATTGATTGTGCATCATCACCAACAACAGTTAAGTTGTTGTGATGAGATGATAGCTGCTTGATAATACTATATTGAATGCGATTTGTATCCTGATACTCATCTACAAGTACATATCTGAACTGCCGTGCATATCCGGCACGGACATCAGGAAAACGCGCGAAGAGTTCGATCGTCTTGAGGAGTATATCATCAAAGTCCATCGCATTCGCATCGTAGAGTGCTTTGGTGTATGATTCGTATATCTGCGCTACCATTGAAGAGATCGGGTCTATTGCCGATTCTTCAAATGCTGCGGGAAGAATCATCCGATTCTTTGCTTTCGAGATACGACTACGAACTGATTTCGGCGTCACACGGTCACTTGTGATATTCATTGCACTCATGATGCGGCGAATAAGTGATAGTGAGTCGTCGCTATCATAGATCGTAAAGCTTCGCGTATAGCCGATATGCTCTGCATTGCGGCGAAGAATACGGGCGAAGACAGAGTGAAACGTACCCATCCAAAGTTCTTTCACATAATCTTCACCGAGAAGTTTTGCAACACGATCTTTCATTTCGCCTGACGCTTTGTTTGTAAACGTCAAAACGAGTATCTCCCACGGACGTACACCTTGGTCAAGCAGATATGCAACGCGTGTCGTCAGGACACGAGTTTTGCCCGAACCAGCGCCGGCAATAACGAGCGATGGACCGTCTGACTCGATGACGGCTTTGAGCTGCGCTTCATTTAATTCTGCTAATATCTTTGACATTCTCCGTGGGTCAAGCGGTTATTGTTGGGGTGCAAAAATACCTAAATTACACTCTGAAAAAATGAAAATCATTTTACAGAGTCCTTCACTATAGGAGCCGACGGCGAATTCATTGTGCCGATCGGTGCTTGAGGAGAATAGTTGAAGGTTGGCGATGCATTGGAATTGCCAAATGCTGACGAGGGTGCTGTTATGACAGGTCGTAAGATACGATAGCTAACAAGATCTTGATCGCTCTCAAAGCCCATCCCAGTTGTGATACGTCCGTTCTTTTCTGTAATACGAACGAAGGCATCGGAGCGTACCATTCGCGTTTGATTCTCCCAAACAAGTGAATCTGTCTCGACAAGAACACCATTATCACTGCGTACTTGTACACTATCAAAAGCGGTCATATCTTTCGATGCATCGTTAATACGCGCCCATGAAGCCGTCAAGACGCTTGTATGTTTGCTGTCAGCACCGAAAAAGTCAACTTTGAGGTTGCTATCGAGGACAGTCTTACGTTCTAATTCATATACTCGCACACGTCGCGCAGAGAGTACACCTCTAACAACACCGTCTGTCGAAAATGAAAGACGTGCATTCCAGCTTGTTTGCGTCGGGACTTCCTTTGCGATTGCAACAGGCAGTATGTCCGGTCGTACTTCCTCGTCTTCACAGGAAATTAACACGATACTAACGAGTAAGCTACAAGCTACGAGCAGGGTCTTCATGCTTCAGCAATCCCCGCCTTTACAATATCATGAATATGTATAACGCCCTCAACCTTACCACCACCACTAACTACAGGTAAGTGCATGACCTTTCTTCCCATATCTTGCATAATGTGAAGCGCATCAATAGCGAGTATTTCGGAGGTGATCGTCTTGGGTTCTTTCGTCATAAGCTCTTCTGCTTTGACGGATGTAATATCAATTACTTTTTGTGATTGCAGGTATCGGCGAAGATCACCGTCGGTGATAATACCAAGAAGCACCTCATCATTATCAACTACACACGTTGCTCCAATACGTTTACTTGAGATAACATGCATTACCTCACTAAGCGGAGTCTCTGCAAACACTTTTGGTATATCTTCTCCGCTCACCATTAGGTCACGAACAGTAAACGTAAGTTTACGTCCAAGCGCACCAGCAGGGTGGAGTCTCGCAAAATCATCACTTGAAAACTTTCGAGCTTCGAGCAGTGCAATTGCAAGGGCATCGCCGAGTACAAGCTGCGCTGTGGTTGATGATGTTGGTGCAAGATCATGCGGACATGCTTCTTCTGGAATCGTTATCAGAAGCAATGCGCCACCGGAAGTACTCGCTGCTTTGGCTAAGCGTGAGTTTGTATTTGCAGTGATCGCTATGATAGGAACATGCTTTGATGCGAGTGCGGGAAGTATTGCAGCAAGTTCATCTGACTCGCCACTTTTTGAGAGCATGATAACGGTATCATCGCTACCAATAAAACCAAGATCACCGTGTGCTGCTTCGCCTGCATGGAGAAAAAGTGATGGCGTGCCAGTCGAGGAAAGCGTGGATGCTACCTTGCGCCCTACATGCCCAGATTTACCTATGCCTGTTACAACAACTCTGCCCTTACGAGTAAGTATCAACTCACATGCGTGAGAAAACTCGTTCTCATCAAGACCAGAAAGCGTTGCATCAAGTGCATTACGCTCTATGCTGAAAGTCTTTTGTACCGATTCTATGTACGGGTTCTTTGACAAATGTTATTTCCCAACTATCTTCTCGAAAAACGATTTTTTCACCTCTCTCGTCTCTGAAATAATCAAGCCGTTGAGGTCAAGTTTATTGCCTTTACGGTTATTATATTCTTGTAGTGCTGTGCGATATTCATAGTCTTGAAATTCATCAACCTTTTCGAAAAAAGTCGATGGGTTCATAATAAGTGCTGCATCGCGAATCCGCTTGGTTCGCAGAAGTTCATCATAGAACATCGTCACAGGGATGAGCTGATTCCAGCCACTGATATGATGATGAAGCCACAGCGAGCGATTTGTCTTTGAAATGGCAAGTGTAAAAACGGGCTCCTCGAATGTCTTATAGAGAGTTATTTCACGCACCTCGGTATCAGTTGCAGGGCAATTCATCCCGGGCTTCCAATACGAGTAACTCCAACCGTTATCAATGACTATATCATCTAGAAGAGGATAGATACCGGAAAATTGAATTTCAATAAGATCATCTTGATTGGGTTCATGAATACCAATGGTAAGGACTGCTCCATTAATAGAACATTCACCATAGGCAACAACTTGTGACATGCCGAGAGTAAGGTCAATATAAGCATCGCGCACACCAATGAGCAGATCGCCAATACCCCATCGCCCTTCGGCAATTACTTCTTTGCTTTGAATCCCAGTGCGGTAGTCACTGTAGAAAGAAATTTCTTCGGGTAATAGCCACAAGGCGAATTCACGCTCGACGTGCGTTAATGCTCTCGGGTACTCACTCATGCTATCGCTTCACGGATACGAATAAGACCTTCAAGCAAACCACCAAGTTCTTGTAATGGAAGTTGCGACGCTGCATCGCTTTTTGCATGTGCAGGGTCAGGATGTGTTTCGATGAATAATCCGTTCACACCAACTGCTACTGCAGCGCGTGCAAGGGCGGGAATAAATCTGCGGTCGCCGCCGGAGATGCCGTTTTGGCTTGGTTTCTGGACGGAGTGGGTTGCATCATAAACTATAGGTGAGCCAAACTCTTTCATGATCTCAAGCGAACGCATATCCACAACGAGATCGCCGTAACCAAATGATGATCCGCGTTCGGTTAATAACACATTCGTATTTCCTGTATCAAGAACTTTTTGTTTTGCAAATTGCATATCGTATGGAGACATGAACTGTGCTTTTTTGATATTCACAACTCGCCCTGTCTTAGCCGCAGCGTTTAGTAGTTCTGTCTGACGAGAGAGAAATGCGGGGATTTGTAAAATGTCACACACTTCTGAAGCCATTTCACACTCTTCGGGTGAGTGGGCATCAGTAAGTATCGGCAGATCAAACTCCTTTTTTATCTTCGCGAGCAGCGAAAGTGCTTTTTCATCACCGATGCCTGTAAAACTCGAACTGCTTGTGCGATTTGCTTTCCGATACGATGCCTTAAAGACAAAAGCGACAGGAAGTCGTTCTTGCAACGTGATAAGTTCTCTGGCAACGGTAATTAGCAGTTCTTCGGATTCAACGACACAGGGTCCAGCAATAACAGGAAATCGTTCATTGCCGCCAAAACTGACGCTTCGCAAGCCACTTGGTGAAAGGATTGTAACAGATTGCATGACTTCTATAACAGCAGGATACTCTTAATGATTTGACGACTACATCTGCCTGATTGCTTCCTCTGTCCGTCGCATCAGGTCTGCTTCGCGTTCTCGGTCTGTGGTTAGTAAAGTGTCAACATGTAGTGGTTTGCAGATAGTAACAGTGATCTGGCTGCCTCTTTTTGGAAGATTTTCCATGCGTGGAAGAAACTCGAACGTACCCTTTAGTACAACAGGCACAACTTCGACTCCACCTTTGTATGCCATTTGGAATGCCCCACGTTTGAAGGGCTGTAGATTGCCGTCATGTGTGCGAGTACCCTCCGGGAAAAGTAAAACTGACGCACCACCTCGAATTACCTGCACTGCTTTTTCAAGCGTTCGTTTTGCCTTTGATGGATTAGAAAGATCAATAATTATCATCGGGCTTGCCAAAAGTGCCCAGCCCCAGATAGGGATTCTTGTCAAACTTTTGCGCAAGATAAGCCGCACATCTATCGGAATTGAAGCTAAAAGAACAGGAATATCGGTGTAGCTCGAATGATTTGCACAAAAAACATAGGGCTTATCTTTTGAAAGATGTTCCGTACCGATTACTGTTACCTTCACACCAAAAAGGAACAAGAATATCTTCGACCACAATCGTGCAAGGAATAAATATCCTTTCCCGCTTCTATGAAGAATGGCGACAGGTATTGAGACAATCGATAGTACGATCGTAGTAATGATAAAGAGAATAAGGGAAACGATGCGCATCTCAGTGGCTGTGTCCGATGATGAGCATACTCACATAAAAAAGCATCATACCTAAGAATACAAGAAGTGGGGCAACCCTGCCGCGCGTCTTATTTATCTCGGGAATAAGATCACATGCACCGACATAGAGTGCAGCACCTGCGCTGAAGGCGAACATAAAGCCCATGACGCTTTCGTTGATGTTAATAGCAAATAGAGCAATGAGCGCACCTACGATTGTGGAAAGTCCGAGCAAGAACGTAGCCATCATCGTCTGCTTTTCTGATTTCTTCCCCATCATCATTATACTTGCAACGGTCATTCCTTCGGGTACTTTATGAAGAATAATAGCCGCAGCAATGAGAACGCCAAGTTCTGAATGTACACTTGCAATTGACCCAATAGCCATACCATCAAACAATGAGTGGAGTGCTAATCCACCTACAGCACCAAATGGAGATGTGTGAGGAAAGTCATGGTCATGGTGATGAGCATGCGTCTCCTCTCCAAAGTGGAAATGCTCTACAAAGGTATGCTCAAAGAAGTGAAGAACAGAAAATCCGATAAGCATAGCGAGAACTGACATCTCATGGTCTTGCGTGAGTTCAAAGCTTTCAGGGATAAGCTCTAAAAACACAAGGGCAATCAGGAAGCCCGCGCCAAGGGCGAGCAGAGTCCGCTCCCACCAATGTGGGAAGTGTTTGGCGCGAATAGCAAGCAAGCCGCCGCCCCATTGGGCAAATGCTGTTACGACTGAAAGAATGATAGCAAGTAGCAAAATCTGTTCGTTTTAGTTCTTCTTTAACTTTCTTTCGGCCAGAAAGTTCTTCGCATCGGTAATTCCTCTAAAAAACATTTTGGAAAGTTCGATCGGGACTTCACTCTTGACCGCTCGATAAACAAACACTGATTGAAGCAGCATTGCCAGTGAGAAGCTTAGCGCAGCACCAGTTGTCCCCATCGAAGGGACGAGAGTTAATGCTGCTACAGCGTTCAAAATAAGTGAAAATGTAATGATCTTAAAGACTGATTGTACTTTTCCCATCCCGACAAGCGAGGACATCCCGACCATTACCATCGGCACAAATGCACTCGAAATCAGAAGGACTCGGAAGATTAGAATACTATCGTCATACTTATTGCCGTAGAGCAGATGGAATATATGCGGAGCAAGAATAGCAAGAAGTACCGAGAGCGGTACCATTGCAAGATACGAAAAGCTCGTTGCTTTCTCTATAATCTTTTTTAGGGTACCGTATTCCCCCTTTGCGTGATACTTACTTGTCGCCGGAAAGACGAACATTCCTTGTGTTTCACGCAAAACATCAAAACCACGGAAGAACATTTTAGCCGCAGTGTAGTTAGCTAAAGCTTCAATACCTAAGAATGCGGGGATAATAAATCCATCAAGATTCTGCTGCGCTACATGGACAGTTCCGGTAGCAGTCTGATGCCGTGTAAAAGCGAATATCTTTTTTAACATGCTTTTGGAGTAACGCATCTTCCAGAGCCTTACATCACGAGCAAGTATCATAGCAAGAATAGAACTCGCACCACCTGCGATAATTGTGATATGGATGACATCTAATGCGCTATGCAATAAACCCATTATTGAAAACACGACAATGACGATGCTTGCGCCACCATAATTTACCATCTCAACAAAGAATAACTCTTTGGTATGGAAGCGCATCTGAAATACCTTCGCAAAGAGGACTCTTGGTATTGTCACTACCACAAGCATCAGAAGATATGGCATGAGTGATGGAAGCGCTGTACTGTTAAGTAGTTTTCCAATTGGCTCTGAGGCCAACGTAAGCAGTCCGATAGAAAAGAACAAGAAGCTGAAAAAAAGTATTGAGGACGCAGAAAGAAGCTCATGTAGATCATTATCAACATCAACACCGAACTTCACAATGGCTTGCAATGCAAAATTATCGCTGAAGGTGAATATCATGGTGAATATCTGCTGGAAGAGTGCAAGTTCACCGTATTCTTCCTTCACCAGAGACTTAATAACAAGGACAGTGACGATGCCATATATCGCTGGCATCAGCTTCGAGCCGAACCCCCATGCGCCCTTGCCTATATGTTCGCTGAATTTCACGCCTGCCTTACTGCCTCAAGAAGTTGTTTTGCACGTTCAGAAATATCAAACTTACGAACATATTCACTTGCTCGTTTCCTTGCTTCAATAGGTGCAGTAAATGTTGCCCTTATTGCCGTACAAACTTCCTCAATGTTTTCACGAGAAACAACATATCCAGTCCCTCCAGTCACTTCTTCAAGAGATGGTACTTGCGATACAACAGGGATACAGCCGCAGCTCATTGCTTCCGCCGTTGCAACTCCGAATGATTCATCCATCGAGAGCTGGCAGTAAGCGGACGCAGTTTGATATTTATCCAAGAGATATGCAAACTCGACAGGCCCCTCAACGATCAATACATTTGACAAATCTTTCGCTTCTAATCGGGCATACTCAAGTGCGGGACCTCTAATCCCAATTAGCTCGAAAGAGATGCCAGGTATATTGGCTGCAGATTTCATGAAAACATCTATTCCCTTAAGCCGATAATCGAGAACAGTATCAAGCTGTGTAACTGTAAGAGTACTATTCTTACGCTCACCATCCGTGAAAAGAAAACGAGATGTATCCACAGCATTATAGATGACAGTAGCTGGAGCATGATCGGGGACGCTACTTTTTAGCATCGAAAGTGCGTAGTTACTAACGGGAAAAATACGATGCACTGAGCGAAATGTGTTCCTCACCATAAACCATCTTCCCTTCCGTGTTCTCGCGCCACTTTTAACTTCGGGAATGTATGCAACATCAAAGCCACCCGCGATAACGAATGTCTTCTTACGGAAGAGCTTTGCCACAAGAGTTGGTAAATATGTATAGTAATCAGCAAACCAATAAAACACTGCATCGGTACGAACCAATGATGCAATGATTTTAAGGTGAAGTTTAATAAGATTAAGAACCGCGCTCCTTCCGCGCCCCATTGCGGAGTCTATAACAGTCAGCTCATGCTCACGAGAGAGAATATGAATATCGTTCTGGACAAAACGCGAGATTGCAGGTCCGACGAAAGTTATCTTCATCTATCGAAGTACTTTCGGTTAGTTTATCTCGCCGAGCATCATCACATCTCCGACGGGATAGAACGTAAAGCTTGTCATCTTCTTTGCTTTTCCGTTCGTTCGCGATATCTGGTACAGAAGTTTTTGTCCGGCAGGATTATCTTTGTCCTTGAATACAGCGAAGTATTCCTTGACCATATCAGGAAGCTCGGTGAACATGGTCTTGAGTTTTGAGATGAGCACGGCCGCACGAGCCGCTTCTTCCGGGTTCTGCATATTGACTGCTCGTGCCCAACGTCCTTCTTTGGATGTGCCGCCGTTATGAACAATGAGCACTGTTGCGCTATCGGTCATATCATTAAGTGCATAGGTTTTAAGCTGTGTGACCTTGTTATAGACCTCGTCCGATAGAGAGTCGCGAACCGTAGCACGAAGCATAACGATGTCTTCACGAGGCATTTTCCCGATGCCTCCTTGCGCGTATGCATTAACGGCGCATACTACGATTAATAGAGCAAGCAAAAGATAAGTTTTCATGGCTGTCTCCTTATAAAGAATTCAAAAATGCGATAAGCGCGTCTCTATCCTGTTTGGACATCTTCACAAATTCATTCTTCGATGAATCCGCTTCGCCGCCATGCCAGAGTATTGCTTCAACAAGATTGCGCGCTCTTCCGTCATGCAAAAAATACACAGAACCATTTACTGTTTGAGTAAGCCCTATCCCCCAAAGTGGTGGGGTACGCCACTCTCTGCCGGTAGCAAGATACTCTGTCCGACTATCAGCAAGTCCATCACCCATATCATGCAAAAGTAAGTCGGTGTATGGGTATATTTTTTGATTCCAAAGTTGATCGATGTCGTCACTGTTGCCAGTAGTGTACGACTCAACATGGCAGTTGATACACCCTTTATCAGTAAAAAGCTTTTGCCCTCGACGAACAATGTCAGTGTTCATATTGCGACGCTTCGGCACTGCCGTTGTTTTAAGGTACACTGTAAGCGGATATAGTGTTCCTGCGGACTTTGCTTCAGGGTCATCAAGCAGTTCTCCAGTCGCTTGAACCTGATTTTTACAGTTTTCGAAGTTGTATGGATCAGTCCCTACCGTTACTCCCATACCTTGTTGAAAATCAAATGCCGATTGTTCGTTAACTGTTGCTATATTTGCCTTCCAGCCAAAACGACCAAGTGATGATGAAAACGTAAGATAATTATGGACGAAATTCGCTCGACCGGAAATGCCGTCGCCATTGGCGTCGTTCTCATCTACCTTTGCAAGGATGTCACTCTCCTTTATAGATTCAAGCAGCCCAAGCCCAACGAGCGGCTGGCTAATACGCGCAGAAGTGAAGATCCCGGATAGAAGTGATGAATACGCATTTGTTATCGAATACGTCGGCTTGCGAAGAGTATAGCTTGTGCCATCATCGAAATTCCCGCCAAGAGTAGAATAGGTAACGGTAATATTCCCTTCATTACGGATACTTCCTGTGGCACGAGGATGAAGGATAACACCGAAGTTAGGTACAGGCATTGGGCCGTTTGTTGAGGTCGCACCAGCAATACTTATGCGAAGCATCATGCTTTCTGGGTTTTCAGCACCGTTTATAGGCTTACCTCTGCCACCTGAAATATGACATGAATTACATGACGAGCTTGCATAGAGAGGACCAAGCCCGTATGAAAGCGCTGCCGGAGGCGCAACAAAACTCTCACGGAATACTGTACGTCCGTCTTGATGAAGTGTAAAATTTAACCCCGTCAGGTTCGGTGCGCGTTCAGAGAATGCCTCGCCACCTGCATTATCAATTGTAAGTTCACCACCCATTTCTGCAAAATCTGGCTGATTCTCTTCGTGCAGTTCACCGTAATCTATAATAGTTGGGTCTTCACTACAACCTGCTATGAACAAAACGAACACGACTAGCGATACTGACAATAGAACCGAAATATGCTTAAGTAACGACAATTTCATTCGTCCGTTGTTTATTGCAGTACGAGTGGTCGTATCTGCATCTCCAATGTATTCTTCAGCGTGCGAACAGCAGTGCGAGCATTCTCAACATCACCCGGCTTTGCAGATAGTGACGTAGAGAACGTCGGGATAAGTGCAGAGATAGCATTTATAGCATTTGTAATTTCATTAAATACTTTTGTATCAAGACCAAAACCACTTCGTGCTACAACAAGACCGGATATACCATACGAGTTCGGCTCTTTGCCTCCTTGATACATATACTTAACTCCAAGTATATTCGAGCGATAATCATTTGTTGAGTTTGAACTGAACCGTGATTCTTCAAGCGTGTCGGCACTCATATCAAGAGGTTTACCTATCTTTCGCTCCGCGAGGTCATCACAAACATATATCATCGCTTCAATAAGATCGCGCATAGCATCCTTATCAGTTGCATAAACTCCGCCGCTTTGACCCGGGTTTGTTATCTGCCCTACATAATTTTCATGCGCAGGGTCCCACGAATAGCGAAGCGATTGCGTGAGCCGCTCCATCTCACGTGAGACAGCTCCGATATACTTAAACTCTTTCTCGGTGAAGTCCGAAACTTGTTTATTGCCATCAATACCAAAGAGCAAATACTCAAGTGCATGGAATCCCTTAAGCGAGCCACTAAAGCCAACAATGAGGTCATCATTGATGAGTTGATTTTCAGCAAGAACCTTCTCAATATCAGCAACTACGACTGGGAAAGAATCTACAAACGCCGATAGATTGCTCTTACGCGCTGGTCCCAAGAACATTGCCTGGCTTTCCGCCCACCATTCATGCGCCGTCCGCCAAGCACTACGAGCAGCATCAAGAGTAATGGTATTACGGTCAGCTATAAACTGGCTTACATAGTAATTGAGTGAAGCCACTTTTACATCTACTTCAAAGATCAGTGGTAGGATTACGTTATTTGCTAAGTTTTCATTTACCTGTTGAGTCTCTGCTGGAGTTGGAGGCAAAATAGGAGCATTCTCGGGCGTACAGCCTAGAAAATACAGCAGGAATACAGAAGGAATCGTTAAGCGTAATAACTTCATGTTGATATGATTGTTCTCTCTATAAGAAAAACACGAAGAACACTACAATGTTTCCACTCATAAACGGGCAAAAGGTGAGCACAGGTGCTCACCTTTTGAACACTGATGGATATGACTACGGTGTTAGTTATAAAGAACTACCTTTACTCTATCCTGAAATATTCTGTGAAGTTGAAGCCCCGATGTTAATGCTGCGTTTGCTTCAGGACTGCTCCTGCTAACATGGTCATTCAAATCTTCTCTAATCTTTAGATAATTTGCAAGGCATTCTGTGATCTTAACTCTGACACTATCATCAAGATCAGCTTTCTTTTTTCTGACAAGTTTAGAAATGCCATTGTCATTTGAAACACCGTAAACTCCAGTATAGACTGCCTGAATACCCAGTAGTATATTATGGAAATCATGTCCTGAAGTATTGCTAAAATACGACTCAAGCTGACGCGGGTCCTGCGCCTGAAGCGGTTCACCAAGATATTCCCCCCCAACCTCTTCGCTAATGCGAGTAAGACGGTCAACAACCTGTTGAACGCCTGCTAACTCAGTCTTATAAACACTATCATTTGGTCCTGCATTAATAAGATGTCTTACAAAATTACCACTCTCTGGTGACCACTCGTTATTAACCCACTCTGCAAGTAACTTATGATCTACTGCAAGTGCTTCAAGGTATTCAAGCTCACGAGGCATAAATGAACCGGGTAGTCTTGGGGTTTCTGCATCTTGCCCCCAAAGCAAATACTCCATCCCATGATATCCTTTTGCTTCATACGGACGAGCATCTACATATGCCTGATTGATGGGCTCTGTTCCTGAAGTGATCGCATTAATCGCATTCATATCTGTGGGCCAGAAATCAAGTTTTTTCTTCACATCACCTTGTTTTACAGGTCCGAACTCATGCGCTTCACCGAACTCGAAAGGTACACGTGCATTAAGCCATGCCTGACGTGCAGCATCAAGCGTCGCCTGTGTTTGTGAAGCGCGGAGTGCTTTTACAGCAGTAATTAAAGGATCTGAATCATCATCAAGGTCTTGATAGATTTCAAGGATAATATTGTTGCCGATATTGGTCAAAACCTTAATCTCATCTGACTCGGTTGGTTCTACGGTGCTATCGCATCCGATAGTTGAAAATGTAATAAGGGCGCCAAGAAAAAGAAGTGTTACGAACTGTTTCATATCTATTTGTTAAGTTAAATATCTACACATGACTTCAAGACAAAAACGATTTGTATGTCGTGAAGTTACAAAACTTCAATAAAAACACAATATAAAGACTGAGTCTTAATAATAATAGTTCCAGCCCACCACTAAGATTTCTCAAAATGTATAGCTTTAACTATCAGATTCAGCATGTCTCGTATTTTTGAAGCTATGCAAACACCTCTTTCCAAACAACTTGGCATCCGCTACCCGATTATTCAAGCCGGAATGGTCTGGACAAGCGGCTGGAAGCTCGCCGTCGCCTCTGCTCGAGCCGGCTGTCTTGGGCTTATAGGTGCAGGTTCGATGAAACCGGAGCTACTGCGTGAACATATCCGGAAAGCCAAGGCAACAGAGGTTGGGCACCTTATTGGTGTGAATATCCCCCTCATCCGTGGAGATGTGGATGAACTTGTCAGAGCAACAATTGAAGAAGGTGTAAAGATAGTTTTTACCAGTGCTGGCACCCCGAAAGCACATGCGGCAAAGTTCAAAGATGCAGGATGTTTTCTTGTGCATGTGATCGCAAGTGTGAAGCATGCCCAAAAAGCTGAAGAAGCAGGATGTGATGCTGTCGTTGCAGAAGGTTTTGAAGCGGGTGGGCATAACGGCATTGATGAAGTTACGACGCTCTGTCTCGTGCCACAGGTTGTTGATGCAGTGAAGATACCAGTTATCGCCGCTGGTGGTATTGCAGATGGAAGACAGATCCATGCTGCACTTGCTCTTGGTGCTCAAGCCGTCCAAATAGGTACACGTTTCGCAGCAACACTTGAATCGAGTTCACATTTGAATTACAAACAAGCTGTTGTCTCAGCTATTGATACAGATACGGTGCTCACGTTAAAGAAGGTCGCACCTGTACGTCTGTGGAAAAATCCGTTTGCAGCATTAGCAGTCGAAGTATCAAAACGCGGAGCAACAAAAGAAGAAGAATTAGAATTACTCGGCAGAAAACGGGAGATGAATGGCATCTATAATGGTGATACCACTGACGGCGAACTTGAGATGGGGCAATCCTCCGGGCTTATAAAAGATATTCCAACAACACAAGAAGTTGTAGAGCGGCTTGTGAAGGAATACTTCGAGACAAATGAACGTATGAACAGAATAACGAACGCATGACCACCGAAGAATTAGTTGTAGCCGGTGTCATTGGGTTAGGAACAGGTTTTGCTTCAGGATTAATGGGATTAGGAGGCGGTATTCTCCTGACACCCTTACTTCGACTCATCATTGGGATTCCCCAACTCATTGCTCTTGCTACCCCACTTCCCGTTCTTATCCCGACAGCGATTTCGGGCTCTGCCGCATATTATAAAGAGCGTAAACAAGATTTCAAACTTGCAGGATGGATACTCATCACTGCGCTACCAATGACATGGATAGGTGCAGAAGCGACGAAGGCAGTCAGCGGAAAATTCTTAATGATACTAACGGGTGTCTTTATTCTCTTCGTATCAGTTACCTTTCTTATCCGCTCAATGATACTCAAAGAGCAAAAACTTGAAGCACCACCGCCGGTGAATCCTATCAAAGCAATGACGCTTGGTGTCGTTGGCGGTTTTATGGCAGGGCTGCTTGCCATCGGCGGAGGCATTATATATATTCCGGCGATTCTCCGTTTCTTTGGTCGTTCGATGAAGGTCGCACAGGCAACATCTCTTATCGTTGTAATGACTGTTGCAATTCCCGGCTCGATAAAACATCACATGCTCGGCAACATTGATTGGGTATTGGCTCTTGTGCTTGCAGTAACAATGGCTCCCGGTTCATACTTCGGCGCCAAGTATGCCCTGACACTTCGCAACAGAACACTTGAGCGTATCTTTGGAATTGTGACGGGTATCTTTGGCATCTACTTCCTTATCTTTGAGATCATGCAATAGTACAAGAGATAGTAAGAGTTAAATTGTAAGTTTTTTTGTAACTTTGCAGGTTTGAAATCATTATGATAGATACATGGAGATTCTTATGAAAACAACTATACTATCAATTCTCTGCAGTTGTATCTTCGCAGCGTCTATTAATGCACAACCTACTTCATTCGAGTCACGCGGGGTTGGCGGCGGTGGTGCGCTTTTTGCGAATAGCTTTAATCCGTTCGACCCTAACGAACTATATGTTGCATGTGATATGAGCGAGGTCTTTCATACTACTGATCTTGGGACGAGTTGGACCTTCCCTGATTTCCGTCAGCTTCAATCATACAAGATTGCAAAAGTTAGTTATACCAACAATGGGAATACGCTCTATGCTATAGACGGCTCAAATACACCAGACGGCTCCGAACGATCACGCCCAATGCGTAGCACGGATAAAGGTATAACGTGGACACCGATCACTGACCCGACAGGTGGAAGTGCTTATATGATATTTGCTTCCCCGACAAACAGCCAGATCATCGTGCTTTCTGATTACAATACTCTGTATGCATCAACTGATGGCGGCGTGACATTCGCTTCAAAGTATCAGACATCAAACAACAATGCTGGACTTCACGTAGCAGGAGTGTTCTTCGATGGTAATAATATCTACGTTGGTACGAACGAAGGCATCTATTCATCAGTCAACGGAGGTTCATCATTTTCTAAGATGAACGTTACAGGTATTCCTGCAAGCGAATACATTTTGAGTTTCTCGGGTGCAAAAGCGAACACAAGTGTTCGCTTCTTCTGCGTAACAAGCGGAAGTGTATGGGCTGGTATTGATCCTGTGGGTAATTACAGCGATTACAAAGGAGTCTATACCTTCGTAACAGGCGGCTCATGGCAAAAGGTATCTGGTAGTTTGCCATCGGGTATCTATCCTTACTTCTCGGGAATGGCAACTAACAATATCAACACTGCATATATTGCCGGCGGCAGCGATTCTAACATACCTATAATCTATAAAACAACTGATGCAGGTGCAACATGGGAGAGCGTTTTCAAAGCAACGAACAACCAGAATATCTCGACAGGTTGGAGCGGCGATGGCGGCGATAGAGGATGGACGTACGGCGAGTATCCAATGGGATTTGACGTAGCACCGAGTGATCCGAACTACGTATCATTTTCTGATTTTGGTTTTGTGCATATTTCAACCGATGGCGGAGCCACATGGAAACAGAAGTACGTCAAAGCATCTGACGAAAACCCAAGCGGTGCGAAAACTCCGACGCAAAAGACGTATCACAGCATCGGTCTTGAGAACACCACCTGCTGGCAAGTTACGTGGATAGATAAAGATAATATGTACGGTTGTTTTTCCGACATTAAAGGAGTCCGTTCGACCGACGGAGGAAAGTCATGGGGATTTAACTATATAGGTCATAATGACAACTCCATGTACTATCTCATAAAAAACATATCCAATAATACTCTTTACGCAGCAACTTCAACAGTTCACGATATGTATCAAAGCACATACTTGACTGATGCAAGAATAGATAACGGCAAAGGCAGAGTTCTATTCTCAAATGACAATGGTGCTTCATGGCAAACACTTCATGACTTCGCACATCCTGTTATCTGGCTTGCAACTGACCCACAGAATCCTAACCGTATGTATGCAAGTGTTATTCATAGCACACAAGGCGGCATCTTTGTCTCGAATAACATCCAGAGCGGTGCGTCAAGCACATGGACAAAGCTTACCAACCCACCCCGCACCGAGGGACATCCGTTCAATATAAGAGTATTGAATGATGGCTCATTATTATGTTCATACTCGGGCAGACGTACAACAAACTTCACTGCAAGCTCCGGGGTATTCTTGAGCACTGACGGCGGAACAACATGGCAAGATAGAAGCGATGCAGGGATGCAGTACTGGACAAAAGATGTTGTCGTTGATTCGCATGACCCGACGCAAAACACTTGGTACGCTGGTGTCTTCAGCGGTTGGGGCGGAGCGGCAAATAATAAAGGTGGACTTTATAAAACAACGAATCGTGGTACAAGCTGGACGAAGGTACACAATGAAATGCGTGTGACATCTGCTACATTCAGCCCATCAAATCCTGATGTAATGTACTTTACAAGCGAGACTAATGGGTTGTATTATTCGGGTAATCGCCGTGACGCTAACCCGACATTCTCACAAGTAGCAAGCTACTCCTTCCGTCAACCCGAACGAGTGTTCTATAACCCGTATGATTTGAACGAACTCTGGGTATCGAGTTTTGGCAATGGGATGAAGGTTGGACGTCTCGGCTCTACCCCTACTCCAAAACCAGGGATTGCAATACTCATTTCACCAAATGATAGCACATCTTCTGTCGGAATACCCGTACAACTAATCTGGCATAAAGGACTGAATGCTACATCCTATGAAGTAGAACTTTCAACAGGTCGGGACTTTCCTTCTACATCTGTGTATAAACATACAACGACTGATACTACTATCTCTTCTATACTGATTACATCATTATCCGAAAAAACAACCTACTATTGGCATGTTCGGTCTATCAGTGAAAATGGTCAAGCTGCTTGGTCAGAAACATGGAGTTTCGGAACTTCATGTGCTCCTATAGTACCTACACCAATATATCCACCTGATAGTGTTTTCATAGGTGTTGATCCTATTACGTTTTCATGGAGCGATGAAGCACCATGTGACATTAGTTATGACCTTCAAATTTCAGACACTATAGATTTTTCTATTCTCACCCTTGATGTAAAGGGAATTGGAAAAACGACATATCTAGTAACAAGTGGTCTTTCTCAACAGAAAGACTACTTCTGGCGCGTGCGAGGAAATGGCAACTTGGGTACCATTACAGGTTGGTCACCGACGCGTTTATTCACAATCAAAGTACCTAACAGGGTAACAACTACTTCGACTATTATCGCAACCACAGTAACCCCAAACCCCGCATCAGGAACCGTCACATTTATTATAAACAATTCATCGAACTTCACAACTGCTACACTTATTATCACTGATGTTATCGGAAGACCCGTCTATTCACTCCCGCTGGAGTTATCACAAAATAAAAATATTTTCTATTGGAATGCTAATTCTCACCCTGATGGATTATATTTCTATAAGGTTATAGGTAGTGATGCTTATACTACAGGTCAGGTAATAGTAAAAAGATGAAAGGAAATCATGTAATTCTGTAAGTTTGGCATAATTTTCCGTATATTTGTATTATGAAGTTCTTCCGAGGGAAGAAATAGACATTTTCTTGGCTCGAAAGAACTTTATATGTGCTCATAGTTCATTGTATTGATTCACTTTACAGCTATATACCCAAAACATGACGACAAAACAACTTGGGCGAAGCTGGGTACTGGTGTGGACACTTATTGCCGCCTTCCTTATTGGAGCAGTAAGCCCCTCAGAATCCGAAGCCAAGAGTCGTCGAAAGAGCGGGAAAAACGTCAAGAAAGCCTCTCATAGCGTTCAGAAAAAGAAACGCCGCGCGAAGCTCTCATACAGACGCCTACCTGTTCGCTCGACGCTCACCGCCAGCGAAAAGACCGAAATAATCGAAAAAATCAACTCTCTTGCGACTACAGAAGTAGTTCAGGAAGCTATATCCGTTACCGACAATACGGATGTCATGCTCCCTGACGACATTGCACGTGCAGCAAAAGAGGAAGAAGCCGAAGATGATGTTGATGTATCCATCGACAAATTCTTTACTACACGTTTTGCAACTGGCGAGGATATGACCCTCGACCCAACCGCACTTCGTGACCGTCAGAACGACTTTACCCTCTTCGATGAAATTGACCCGAAAATCGCAGCAACCCGCAGCGACATCATGCAGAACATCGTTGACTGGCTCGGGACTCGCTACCATTTTGGCGGCTTGAACCGTAACGGTATTGATTGCTCGGCATTTGTCCGTGAGATCTACCGCAATTCGTTCAATGTTGAACTTCCTCGTACAGCCAGTATGCAGTCATCACTCGGTAATCGCATCGGCAAGCAGGAATTACAGTTTGGCGACCTCGTTTTCTTCCACACGGCTGACCATGCTCATGTTTCCCATGTCGGTATCTATATCGGCGAAGGACTCTTTGCAAATGCAAGCTGCTCGAAGGGCGTGACGGTCTCCTCTATGGAAAGCTCATATTGGTCACGCCGCTACCTGTTCGCGAAGCGTCTCTTCACGAATACAGCGACTGCATCACGAGAGATAAAAAATTATATGGAGCTCGCATCACAATCCGGAGACGAGCAAAAAGACTATACGAACTGATAAAAGTTTTGTATTTGATTCGAGAAAAGCTCCGGTAACAATGCCGGGGCTTTTTTGTTACCATTTATTCAATTTACGTGGCACAAACGCTTAGACATATTGAAGAGAAACCTCGCGAACTGACGGTTCGGCTCATCGCCGAGAACCGCTCGGCAAGGCATGAGTATTTCATCACCGATGAAATGGAAGCCGGTATTGAGCTTGTAGGGACAGAGGTAAAATCATTACGAGCCGGAAAACTCCAGCTTGCAGGAAGTTTTGCGCGGTTTCATAATAAAGAGCTGTGGATAGAAAATGTTCACATCTCAACCTTCAAAGAAGCGAACATTAACAACCATGAGCCGCTTCGCAACCGTAAACTTCTGCTCCACACAAAAGAGCTTGATAAACTTGAACGCAAAACAGCAACAAAGGGTGTAACACTTATCCCCTTGAAGTTCTACTTTAAAGGAAATAAAGTAAAGGTACTTATCGGCATCGCAAAAGGTAAGAAGAGCCACGATAAGCGCGAGACGATAAAAGAACGAGACATTAAGCGAGAAATGGATAGAGAATAACCCAATGGCAGAAAACACATTTCCACCGGTTAACGAACAGATGGATGAGATACGCCGGGGAGCGGTTGATCTCATTAGTGAAGACGAGCTTGCAAAAAAGATAACGAAGGCACTTGCAAAAGGCAAACGCCTTGTCGCAAAGCTCGGCGCTGACCCGTCCTCTCCCGACCTACATATCGGTCACGGCGTAGTCCTTGGTAAACTTCGGACGTTCCAAGACCTCGGACACGAGGCGCATCTAATTGTCGGTGATTTTACTGCAATGATCGGCGACCCATCGGGCAAACAAAAGACTCGTCCGATGCTCACTGCAGATGAGACAAAGCAAAATGCGGGAACATACGTTGAACAAGTTTCCAAAGTTCTTTCGCAAGACCGCTTGACGATTCATTACAACAATGACTGGCTTGGCAAGATGACATTTCCTGAGGTTATCAAACTTGCCGGTTCATACACCGTCAGCCAAATGCTTGAGCGTGAAGATTTCCATAAACGTTTCAATGAAGAGCAGCCGATTTCGCTTCACGAGTTTCTTTATCCACTTGCACAGGGTATGGATTCGGTAGCAATCAAATCTGACATCGAACTTGGCGGCACTGACCAAAAGTTTAATCTGCTTGTTGGTCGTGAGCTTCAGCGTCATCATGGTATGGAGCCACAATCTATCTTAACGATGCCACTGCTTGAAGGAACAGACGGCGTTCGCAAGATGAGTAAGTCGTATGGCAACTCAATAAACTTTTCGGATTCGGCAGATGAGATGTTCGGCAAGACGATGTCTATCCCTGATGATGTTATCTATAAGTACTTTGTGCTTGCAACGAAAGTAAAAGATCTTGCTGACATAAAAGCATCGCTTGATGCAGGCACAGAAAATCCGCGCAATATAAAAGTACGTCTTGCAAAAGAGATCATTAAACAATTTCACAATGAGTCAGCAGCCAATGCTGCACTCGAGCGTTTCGAGCTAATGTTCGTCAAGAAGGAAGTGCCCGATGATATACCTGAAGTTTCTATCGGCAGCCAGCCGAGACTCGTCGTTGATATTATAGTAGAGCATAAACTTGCCGCTTCAAAGAGCGATGCTCGTCGTCTCATCCAGGGTTCTGGTGTCTCGCTTGATGGAGAGAAGATCACTGATGAAAAAGCATTAGTAACTCCTACTCACGAAGGAGTAATATTAAAGGTTGGAAAACGTAAATTCCTAAAGATCAGGGTATAAATGAAGGATAATTCATCCACCTCCGGTTAAACCTTCCGCTTGGTTAGGTCTCTATTAGACAAAGATTTTAACCAAAAACAACACAACAATGTACACTTCAAAGATAACAAAAGCATTCGTTCTTCTGCTTTTAGCAGGAGCATCCTTCTTCATGACAAGCTGTAAGGATAATTCAACAGAACCGGAATACGTGCAAGAGTATGACTCTGAAGCAGCAGCCGATATCAACGCCTCTGCTATGGGCACAGATGCCGGCGGAGCGGGAGTCGGATTTGATGATGCCTACACATTAGCGATGGACGGCAGTATCCCAATGTCAACCTCTGACGGTAAGTCTTCTACCCCACAGACTCGCGTAAAGACGTTTGACCCTATCACAAAACTCCATACATTAGTCATCAGCCGTGAACGTTCAAATGATAAGTTCGAGTTCAAGGCAGACATTACTTACAGATATACATTCTTTGATGCAAGCGGAAACGTTTTGGATTCGTTGAAGAAAGGTCTTACTGATAAGATCGTCATGACAATGACAAAAGATCGTACCGGCTCGAAAGGCGAACGTATTGATGTAACTGACAATGCAAGTGGTGCATGGACAATAACCAACATTCTTTCGGGTGTACCTATTCTTGATGGCACATACAATCGTAATGGAAACATTGTCTTTCATACCGAGAATAATGGCGACCGCACCATGACATACTCATTATCTGTTGACTTTGATAATGACAAGATCGTTCGCAAGGATGATGGTAATGGTAAGTATGCATATCTTGAAGGACCTGCGACTTCGCACTTTGAAGCATCATCATCGAACGGACGTTCTGTTGTCCGCGATACGAAGATCACCTTCCACGGCGATGGCTACGCAACCCTTGAAGTAACTCGTACTTCAGGTGACGGAAGCGTTGATACTTATTCTGTCGATGTAAAAGTCGGGAAGTGGCTTAAAAAAGGCAGATGGAAATAACGATAGTAACCGTACTATGAAAAAAAGCCGCACC
>JBKJTT010000054.1:0-3332 GCA_046590205.1 Kapaibacterium sp. (SeqCode) | reverse complement strand
GGAGAAAACACATGAAAATAGAGTACCTTGTTAGTTGGAAAGGATACGGAGAGGCTGACAACACATGGGAGTCTGTGGCTGGTTTGGGCGCGTGTGATGTGGCGATAGCTGAGTTTGAGCGCACGCAACATTCTGAGGCTATTGCTGACTATGAAGCCCAAAAGGTCTTGCCACGCGAGTTGCCTCTTTCTGCACAACATATCCCCCCTGTCCCCCCTGTTATTCTAGGAGAACTCCCAGCGTTTCCTCCACTTTCAAGGCCTACTTTTACATGGGGAACACGTGATGCTGCTTGTTTTATCACTGACGTCAACCGTGCCTACGAGGCCACGACCAAGTGGAGAAAAAATGTGTTTAAACTCCCGAGTGGCGCAGTGGGCAAGAAATTTACGCAGGCGTTAACCAAGCTGTATATCGCGTGGGGTGAACGCGGCCCAATGGAGGGCATCGCCTTAAAAGCAGCTGCAATTATGGTTCCTCTTCTTCTGCAGCAACCAAACGGGAAAAGTACATACCGTGAGAACTCAGTGCATCTACAGCGGCGCTTAGACCTTTGGGAGGCAGGGTCGCTTTCCGAATTAATAGATGAATGTGGAACCATTCAGCAACAGCTTAAATCGTCCCATAAAGTAATGGATGACTCGACACTCGCAAAGCGATTTGCCACAATGATTTTTAATAATAACTTCAAGGGCGCAATGTCGCTTGTCTGCGACAAAGGGAAGGGCGGTATCCTCTCGCTGGACGAGAGCACGAAGAAGGATATGCAATCCAAGCACCCTGCCCCTGAGCCTATCTCTGTCGATGCTCTCCAGACCGGAGATATGCCTGCTTCTCCGCACCCTATTTTCTTCTCTGCGATTGACAGCGACCTGATTAAGCGTTGTGCTCTTCGCACGAAAGGCGGAGCGGGTGTGTCTCAACAGGAAGATGTATTGTGGCAGAAGATGACAACTGCCTTCAATGCTACTTCAACTGGTCTGTGTAACGCTGTTGCTGTCTTAGCGCGCAGACTTGCATCTGAATATGTTGACCCTCAAGGATTAGAAGCGCTGCTCGCAAATCGAGGCATTGCAATAGATAAGTGCCCAGGGCTACGTCCAGTGGGAGTGGGGGAAATCATGCGTCGCATAGTGGGTAAAGCAATCATGATAGTTACGGGTCCAGAAATACAAAGTGCAGTTGGTGCTCTCCAGCTTTGTGCAGGCCACCCTACAGGAGTTGAAGCCGCAATTCACTCAATGAGGGAGTTTCTCAGCCATGAAGATAACGATGGGATCTTACTGATCGACGCAGATAATGCATTCAATCGCGTCAATCGGGCTGTCGCCTTATGGAATGTTCAATTCATATGCCCTGCAGCGAAATATGTACTGATCAACGTGTACAGAATACCCACTCGGATATTCATGGTCGGAGATTCCTGCTCATTCGAACTTCTCTCACAAGAGGGCACAACGCAAGGTTGCCCCCTAGCCATGGCTATGTACGCTCTCGCATTAGTGCCTCTACTTCATGAACTACATCCTCTCTGTAAGCAAGTGTGGTATGCGGACGATGCCACAGGGTGTGATAGTTTTTGAGCGAATGAGACAATGGTTTGATGCCTTGCAGAGTAAAGGTCCTAAATACGGTTACTTTCCTAAACCTTCGAAATGCATCCTTGTAGTGAAACCCGAACGTTTTAGCAAAGGGCAAGAAATATTTAAAGGAACTGGAGTATCTTTGCAGACAGATGGCACCAAAGACACGGGAGTGGAGATTAATACGACAGGCACAAGGCACCTCGGAGCCGCAGTCGGCACTTCAGATTTCAAGACGGGGTATGTAAACAAAAAGATTGATAGCTGGATTTCTGCGCTAAAAAAGCTGTCTATGGTAGCAAACTCTCAGCCCACGCAGCTTTTACAGCGTTTACGCAATGTATGCAAGGACAGTGGGCATTCATATGCCGTGCAATGCCTGACGTTTCTCCTCTGTTTCTTCGCCTAGAAGAGGCCATTCGCATGATATTCTTACCTGCTCTTCTTCGTCGACAAGTCAATGATTTAGAAAGGGAAGTTCTAAGTATGCCTGCACGGATGGGAGGGCTTGGCATCTACAAACCTCAAGTCTTGTGCGTCAGCGCTCATGAAAATTCAAATAAACTCAGTGCTCCATTGGTTAAACTTATTCTTCGACAAGAATTAGACCTCGATCCCGAGGAAATTGCATCAGAGGTCAAGCACCTGAGAATGAGAATTGATGAAGACACTGAGAAGCTACAGAAACTGAAGCTCGAATCTCTGCTATCCGAAGCGCCACATGAGCTGAAAAGTGCGATGAAAATGACAATCGAAAAGGGTGCTTCAAGCTGGGTGACAGCTACGCCACTGTATGACCACGGCACAATCCTGCACAAGGGAGATTTTGTGGATTCAATCTATATGCGCTATGGATGGCTCCTTCCCGACCTTCCTGTTAAATGTCCATGCAATGCCGCGTACAGTTTGCAACATGCTCTCGACTGCAAGTTGGGGGGATTTCGGACAATCCAACACAACGAAGTGAGAGACGTAATTGCGCAGGTAATGCGGGACGCAGGCCATGTGGTCGAGACTGAACCACCACTCCAGAAACTGACAGGTGAAGGATTCGACTACAAATCAGCAAATAGAGAAGATGAAGCGAGGAGTGATATAAAAGTTACAGGTTTTTATCGAGAGCAACGAAATGCGTTCTTTGATGTTAAGGTGGTTTCGCCATTTGCAAAGAGTTACTCTCAATTGACCCAAGCGAGTTTAATGAAGACAGCTGAAAAATCGAAAATGCGTGAATATAAGCAACGTATTCACGAAATCGAACATGCTGATTTCAACCCACTGGTATTCACGACTATGGGGGCAATGGCCCCACAGTGTCAAGCGGTGGTCAAGAAACTTGCGGAGAAACTGAGCTTCAAGCAAGGATCGAATCTGTCTGTGGTAACTGGATGGCTGCGAGTTCGACTAAGCTTTGCGCTGCTTCGAACTTCACTCCAATGCATCCGAGGATCAAGACGCAAGAAATTCTCGCACACTGATACCAATGTCGACCTTGCTGTCAGTCAAGCTCGCATTCCTTACTAATTGCTTTTGTCATTTGCTGTATGCTTTGTGCAGCAATCGCACTCACACACACTTGCTAACTTTTATAGCCTTTTGCTCTTCCTTTATTTGCTAATTGATGCTATCAGCTCAAGGCTCTGCTTTGTTTAATGCGATGTTAATGTCGAACTTTCTGTGCTTGTCACAAGTGATGTCATCAAGTTCAAATCAATAAATTCTTCGCCCCTGAGAGAGAGAGAGAGAGAG
>JBKJTT010000031.1:0-5394 GCA_046590205.1 Kapaibacterium sp. (SeqCode) | reverse complement strand
TTACCGATGCCTGGTATCATCATCGGCTCGCCGATGATTTTCCCACCGGCTGTTGTCACTTTCTTCATGTGCGCGTCGATGTCTTCAACAGCGATGACAATAGACGTACCATGTGTGAGCGGATCATCTGTCTTCTGGTAAAAACCACCGTTGATGTTTCCCGGTGTTGTTGGGTTGCCCTCTTGGTCAACTGGTGTTGTGCCTGCCAAGACGTAGCCGCCCATCTCTTCACCGAGCTGCTGTGTCTGCCAGCCAAATGCAGTTGTATAAAACTCGCTCATGCGCTTTCTATCTTCTGCTGGCATTTCGAAATGTACTACTGGATTCATGATTGTTATTCCTTATGATTAAGTTAATTTTCAGAAAGTTCTTTTACGATTGCGAATCCTTTTTCAAAGCCAGTATTGAATGTCTCTACATATTCTTCGGGAGCATTCGAGGACACTGTTAGCTTTGTCATCCCATTTTCTTCTGTGAGGTAGTACTCTTCAGTCCCACCGCTCCACTTTTCTGTTTCTGGCGTAGGTGGAAGTTCTTTCCCTTTATCCAAGACACCAAGATGCTTGAATATCATTGTTGCCGGCGCATCCAGTGTCTCGATGTAGCTATACATCCCCTGACCTTCGGGATCTAGGAAATGAATACGGCTGCCCTGCTTCCAATCAGATACCGCATGAGAGCCTTCATGGAATGCGCTGGTCCATTTGCGATACGACGCATCATCCCACAGTATTTGCCATACTTTCTCGCGTGGTGCGTTGATCTCAATTGTATGATTGATATTGTTCATTGTTGTTGTATTGTTATGTAAAAAAATTATGCTCGCTCGTATTGCAGTGCCACGATGCCGCAGTCAAATCCAATAGAGCGTTTGAGTGAATACCCTTGCTTCGCATCTAATAGTGCAAAAATACTATTGCCTTTGCCGATCGCAGTCGGGTTAATGAAAAGGTTATATTCGTCAATGAGTCCGGCTTTCACAAGTGATGCAACGAATCCTGTCCCGCCATAGACAATGATGTCACCTCCGTTTTGATTCTTGAGAGCATTCACTTCTGTGACCAAGTCGCCTGTCGCAAGAGTCGTATTATTCCACGGGGAGGTTGTCAGCGTTTTCGTGAAGACGATCTTCGGAGTCTCGCACATTTTCATTGCGAATCCATAACTTTCGTCGTTAGGAAGGTTCTTGACTACATTCTCCCAATGGCTGACGAATCCATCTGTCATTTTGCGGCCTAAGAGGATGGTGTCAACAGGATCGGTAAGATCAGTGACATAGCTCTTGGGCTTCGCGTCCCATTCCCATGTCATCCAATCAAGTTCTCCATTCGATCCGCTATGGAAGCCGTCAAGGGATATTTGTGATTGTAGTTTGAGTTTTCTCATTTCTTCTATTGATTTGATTAATATCTTGATGCAAAAATACAGTTTTTACCGAACAGGCGTGAGGTGCAAAAATGCCATTCTAAGAGGTTGATTGCGACACAAGAATGTCGTATATTTGCACCATGAAACATGTATCGATCCTCGTTGCACACGGCGCAGCCGCAATTAGCACCCTTGAAGGCACATTTGGCGGCTTTATGCAAGCCAATGACCTTTTGGAAAAAAGCGGCAGAAAACCCGTTTTTAATGTCCAGTTTGTCGGCATCACGAAAGAACCGCAGACCTATCACCGCCTTTTTACACTAACACCGGACGTAAGCATTGATGAGGTCGAGAAGACTGACCTTATCATTATCCCTGCCGTCAATGGCAACATGGAGGAGGTCATTGCCGCGAACAAAGATTTCTTTCCGTGGATAAACTTCCAATATCGTAATGGTGCAGAAGTCGCAAGTATGTGTGTAGGGACGTTCATCCTCGCAGCTACAGGACTGCTTAAAGGAAAGAAATGCTCGACGCATTGGCTGGCACATAATGATTTTAGACGTATGTTCCCTGATGTTACACTTGTTCCGGACAGAGTCATCACTGACGAGCAAGGTATCTATTCGAGTGGGGGCGCAAGTTCGTTCTGGAATCTTGTTCTCTACCTGGTCGAGAAATATGCGGGGCGTGATATTGCAATACAATGTGCAAAGATCAATGCAGTTGAGATTGACCGCCATAACCAATCACCGTTCATTATGTTCGCCGGCGAGAAGATACACAATGATGACCCCATCAAAGAAGCACAAACATATATTGAGCATAACTTCATGAAGAAGTTAACTGTTGATCAACTGGCAGACCATACAGCACTCGGCAGACGAACATTCGAGCGTCGCTTCAAGAAAGCAACATCATACTCCGTCATCGAATACATGCAGCGTGTGAAGATAGAAGCCGCAAAGAAAAGTTTGGAAATAGGCAAGAAACAGATCGGCGAGATCATGTTCGATGTCGGCTACACCGATACAAAAGCATTCCGTACAACATTCAAAAAAATAACAGGATTATCACCGATTGATTATCGAAATAAGTATAATTGAAAATCAACGTCAACAACGGACATCTTTCATACTAAGCTATACACCGTATATCCAAGCAACACGAGTGTCATTAGTATTCCTAATATACTTATAATAGGTATATTATTTATATTAAATGGTATTCGATAAGGACGTGTCAACTCTTTATCACGGACTCTCAAGACGATAACAGAAAGGTTTACCACTATAAATGTAATGAAAATAAAAATAGTAGCTATTCGAGCAATCGTTTCAATATTACCGATAAGAGCAAAGCTGCACATAACCACGAGGATTAGCATGAGAGCTGCTACAGGTGTTTTGCTTTTGGGAGATACATAAGAAAGCAGTTGCAAAGACTTTGTTTCTTTGAATATGTTCAGCAATACACGAGAACTCCCGAGCATGTTAGATAATATCGTATTAGAAGTTGCAAATAAAGCGATCACCGAAATAATAACAACGCCTGTTTTCCCATGCACTTTACCTATGACATCTGCAAGCGGACTTTTGGATGTTCCGAGTTCCTCGTACGGTATTACACTAACTGCACACACAGCTACCACACTATAGAGTATAATGACAATAACACTTGAGATAAACAGCGCTCGTGGGATATTCTTTTCAGGAGTATTCGTTTCTTCGGCAAGCTTTACAATATCTTCAAACCCTATATATGCAAAAAAAGCAAGCGCTGATGCTGCAAAAATACCGTTATATCCTTTTGGTGATAATTCTGTATAATTGACTTCCCCGATAGAAGGAAAAGCTGAATAGATCACAAATAATAACCCAGCTGCTTCGATGATCGTAAAAACAATGTTCACTCCTGATGACTCTCGTATCCCGGAAACATTAACGATAAAAATGAATGCGATTATCCCAAGTGATCCGACAAGCAAGTTACTGTCAATAAGCCCACTTAAATAGCCTGCAAATCCAACTGCAACAGTAGCTCCGCTAATTATTCCATTGAGGGAAATGATGCCTCCTAAAAATATTCCTACTTTTTTTCCAAATGCTTTTTTTGCGTACACGTATTCACCACCGGCTTTGGGATACGCCGCGCTTAATTCTGCATAAGAGAATGCTGTAAACAATGCAGAAACAGCTGCGACCATGAACGAAAGCCAAATAAAATTACCGGATAAGCCCGCTACCTTACCAATGAGCGTATAGATTCCTGCACCGAGTATAGAACCAACTCCAAAAAATATGCATTCGGCGAGTCCTAATGTTCTTTTTAATTCTGCCATCTGTGTTTCGTAGGATTACTAAGACATGAAACACTTAAGGACATTGAATTGGCTTAGTAAAAAGAGGCGGGGGATAACTTTACTCGACCTTTTTCTCCATCACTTTTATCTCCGTCTTTTCTTTTTTTATGTCTTGACGCAGAAATGCGAATAGACTCATATAGACATTTGCCATCCAGACCAGCGAAAATCCGGCTATTACATACCCTCTCCAATCATCAATAAGCAGCTTATAGTCCGTCAGAAGGAGGAAGATAATCGTTACATAATGGCTGAAGCAATACTCACAAGTAAAGAGGAAAAATATCTTTCTGCCAAGTATCGTTTTGTTGTTTTTGCTTCGCGCAATGCAGTACTCTCGCGGCTCACGGAACAACTCTTCATAGACAACCGTCCAGGAGATACATGCAATAGGTATTGCTAAAAGGAAGAGCCAAATTATCTGTGTATAAATTTCCATACGTAATAATCATGTATCGGAATGTCCTTACTTCAACGGCGTTTGCACCTGAACTGTTACCGTGCGGCAGTAATATCTGCCTTCGGGTGTATTGTTCATTTCAGGTGATTCGTTTGGTCCATTGCCTTGTACCTTCGTTATCTCGGCGACTGGATTTTCTTTCTTGATAAGTTCATGAACGCTAAATGCTCGCGCGGTCGAGAGTTCTTTATTGTGGTCGAGTTCACCCATTGCATCGGTCGTGCCGGTAATAGCGACAGTGGAATTTTCTTGAATGTTCTTCGCAACGAATGAGCGTACCATCTTTTGGTTCGTCGGTGTGATGTCAGCTTTATCAAAATCAAAGACCACAAGCGATAGACGCGAAAGCTCGAACGGGAATATCGTCTTCTCAACCGGTAACGCTATCTCCTTCTTCCCTGTCGTGCCTGCTTCATCTGTTACAGATAGCTCACAATTAAATGTCTCTTTGGTTTGGACCTTCTTCGCAATGCGTTCTGCTGTTGCATTATCAAGTTTCCATGACAAGTTCTGCGGTGGCTCGCCTGTGCCAGATGTAGAATATATCTCATCATTGCCTGCTGTAACGCGCAGCTTCCAGCTCTTAGCAGGTGCAAAAGTGCGGACGCTTGCGACAAACGGTAATGCTTTCGGCGTTATCTCATACTCTTTGAACTGCTCATGTACAATCGGTGCGAGGATAGATTCATCATTTGCGAATATCTCTACTCGGCGATTCTCTTCGCTTCCGGCTGATTCTTTGAGCGATGATGGGAATGTCGGGACACTTGATGTGCCAACTTTAATGCGTGACTCATCAATGTTCCATGTACTGGTAAGATAATTCTTCACAGCTTCGGCACGTGAACGAGAAAGCGATGTGAGTTCGCCCTTCGGTACTTCTTTTCCGTCGGTTGTGCCGTTGATCGTTATTTTCACATCAGGCTTACCCGCTAAACGTGATGCGACAACTTGCAACATATAGTAGTATGCGCCAAGTGAGTTATGCGGCAGGTTTGCTTCATCAAATCGTGCTCTTGATTGAGATGTCTGGTAACGAGACGAGATAGTTGATGATGCACTATCAAAGAAGACATAAGGCAAAAGCGGGAATGTCTCGGTGACGTTCGTCTCGACGACGCGTACTGTCTCATCTGATGCAAGTCCAATAAACGGCTGAGGCGGCACTGGCTCTGCTTTCTTCACGACAATCGGAGGAGGTGGG
>JBKJTT010000024.1:0-44926 GCA_046590205.1 Kapaibacterium sp. (SeqCode) | reverse complement strand
TCTCGGATTTGAATGTCCACTCGGTGACACGACATATAGTGCGGCTACTATTACATATACTGACATCGTTAAAAAAATCAAGTATGAACCTATCGTTGACAATTCAGGATTCTCCCTTTTCAATGTTGTAAAAGAGCCTAATAAAGAGTCTGTTATTTTCAGATTCATTCCGCAGTCCGAAGAAGATTGTACTTTAGAATACTATTTTTCGTATTTCATTGAAAGATTTGACGGAGCGCTTCAAGAAATAATACGAAATGTACCAGCTGATGCAATTCTTCTTGTAGGTCATGTCACCCCAAAGACATTTGTTGACAATAAACCACATAAGGAAAAACTACTCATATACCCGAATCCTACGAATGATATTCTTTGGATAGAGACATCGAACATAAAAGATAACATACGTGTAAGCATCTTTGATTTGCTTGGAAATTGTTTGTTGTCGGGAGCTAAAGAGTTTACTGATAATTCCAAGTTATCTATAAATGTAAGCTCCCTAAATAATGGTATATACTATGTGAGAGTTTTACAGGGTAATGCCATCAATACAACTAAGCTACTAATAAATCGTTAATACGATTGAAAAGTAGATAGTGACCTTCGCTCCCATAGGTGCCCGTAATATTAAATTTTATAGTTTTCAGAATCAAAAAGGACATAATTACGTATATTATATGTGTAATTAGGGGCACCGGGTGAGAAGTGGCTTGTGAATGTGGAGAATGGTCTTTTCCCAGATTCCTCGTCGCTCCCGTTAGTCGCTCTGTCGGAATGACAGAGGCGGCTCGGTGCTTTGGTCATTTCACTTTAACGAAATATACGCTTATGAAAACCTCCGTAACACCCTACGTTCTATCCGAACATGAGACTTCGCGCCTCCGAGACTGCGAGAATCTGGAAATCTCGATTATCTTGGGCGATGATGCCTACCATAACTTGCGCATCAGTTTGCAACATGCCAAGCTCTTGCTCGCCAAAGGCGAGTATGACCGTATCTACTACATCAACCTTCCCTTCTCCGGCAAGCGTTTTAGCGCGGACTATAAAGCGGCAGAGTTCAGCGATGATAAACGGCTTGTTATCTATCATGTCTCGAATGGCTACCTCGCCGAAACGATACGCGAGATTAAGCAGATGATGGCGCTGGCAGGCGAAGTGGGGCGCTCTGCTGTCATCATTAACTCCTGGGAGATGGGTTCACGCACGTACCGCCACCGCGAAGACCTCATCTTCACGCTCTATAACATGCAGATGCTCTCGGAGTGTACGTTCTTTGTGTACTCTGTCGCTGATGCGAAACATATCATCATGCGCCGCTCCAGCCGTGCGAGCTTTGGCAGACTCGTGATGATATGCGATGAGCTTGTTGATTTATCCACAGGCAAAAACCGTATCGGCAAAGAAGAGAAAGACAGTACAGGAAACCAGAAGAGGAAAAGAGGTCCCGGCTTTGAAGGAGAAACGCTCTATCTCTCTAATGCTGTCTATTACGCCGAAGGTGAAGAACGCGATGATTTCATTCGCCGCCATCAAGAGCAGCAGGACCGCCTCCGCGGCATCGAAGCAAAGAAGACCGAAGATGAGCAGATAGATGAACCGGTAGCGGTAACTCCGGATGGTGTGTGTGTAAACTTAGATGATAGTAAAATCAATGAGTTACCTACCCATGTTTGGGAAAATGATGAATTGCGGATGATGAAGGTTGAATCTCGGGATGGGGAGAATTTTGGGACTGACAAAATGTCGGTTTTGGTGTGTAGTGAGTGTTTTTCGGACGGGAGTTGAGGGCTATTTCTCGGTGTAGGGGCTAAATATTCCGTATTTTTGCAAGTCTATAATGATAATACTACCAAAAAATTACATAAAATGAGCGTATTAGTTAATAAGAATACACGACTTATCGTCCAGGGTATCACAGGCAGCGAAGGCACATTCCATGCCCAGCAGATGATCGAGTATGGCACAAAAGTTGTCGGCGGCGTAACCCCCGGCAAAGGCGGCACCGAGCATATCGGAGTCCCGGTCTTCAATACTGTCCGCGACGCAGTGACCGCAACACAGGCAAATGCCTCGGTCATATTCGTCCCACCGGCTTTTGCCGCAGATGCAATTTTAGAAGCGATAGATGCAGGTCTTCCGCTCGTCGTCTGTATCACCGAAGGTATCCCCGTCCGTGATATGATCGGCGTCAAAGCAGCACTTGATAACTCGAAGACTGTTCTTATCGGACCGAACTGCCCGGGCGTTATCACACCCGGCGAAGCGAAGATCGGTATCATGCCCGGCTTTATTCATACTCCCGGTCGTATCGGTATCGTATCACGTTCAGGTACATTGACCTACGAAGCGGTGAAGCAGATTGGCGATGCAGGTCTTGGTCAGTCAACAGCTATCGGTATCGGCGGTGACCCTATCATCGGTACACAGTTTATTGATGCCTTGAAATTATTTCAGGCAGATCCTGACACCGACGCAATCATCATGATCGGTGAGATCGGCGGCTCGGCGGAAGAAGAAGCTGCATATTTTGTAAAAGAGCATGTCACGAAACCTGTTGTTGGGTTCATCGCAGGACGCACCGCACCTCCGGGGCGCCGCATGGGACATGCAGGAGCTATCATCTCCGGCGGCAAAGGCACAGCCGATGAGAAGATGAAGACAATGACAGAATGCGGCATCATGGTTGTTGACTCCCCAGCACTGCTCGGCGAGACTGTTGTGAAGGCATTGAAGAAATAATTTTGGGAAGTGATCAGTGGTTAGTGGTAAGTGATTAGTTGAATTCAACTCTTACTATCCACTAACCACTCGTCACTAACCACTACTGATGCACTCCGGACAGATAACAGTCAAAGAGCTAACCGCTCTTCGTAACGAAGATGCTGATGTTATTATCATTGATGTCCGCGACGCGGAGAAGTTTAGCGAAGGGCATATCCCCGGCGCGATGAACATTCATAAGACAGTTATCACCGATGACATAACTTCTGTGGTAGCTGATAAATCTGCAAAAATAATCTGCCACGGCGGCGGCGGCGAAAGCGGACCACGCTCGGCAGAAGCACTCGCCGCAATGGGTTATGAAAATGTCTCCTATTTGGTGGGTGGATTCAGGGGATATGAAGCGAGTGGGGAAGAGGTTGAGAAGTAGTTTGGAATCATTCTCTCGATAACTTCCTTCCGAAATGTATGACATACGGTGCAATCACGATAGATAAAGAGATATTAGGCGGTACCCCGGTCTTTACCGGCACACGAGTACCGATCCAATCATTGTTCGATTACATCGAGTCCGGCGACCCGCTCGAAGAATTCCTTGAGAACTTCCCAACAGTAGAATCATCGCAAGCAATAGAGGTACTTGAGAAGGCGAAGTATAGCATGACCTCAGAAAAGATATTACATGAGAATTTTGCTTGATGAAAATCTTCCGTCGAAGTTGAAATTCGATTTTCCTTTTGAGATTGAAGTCAAGACTGTGAAAGATATGGGATGGAAAGGAAAACAGAACGGAGAGTTGTTGAGACTCATTGATTCAACCGGTTTTGATCTTTTTATTACACTCGATAAGAACCTTCGTCATCAACAGAATTTGGATCGTTATACCTTTAGATTTATTCTGTTGGTAGCTTTCGATAACAAGCATCAGACCTTACAGCCGCTTATTACCAAAATACACGACTTACTACTGACTAACGACTTTCCGAAATTCAGCGAAATAAGTTAGCAAAACTTTTTCTTTCAGGGTATATGTTTCAGCGTCCACTAATAACAATTCTACTTTAATTTTATAGCAAATACAAATGGCAATCGAAAGAACACTGTGTATCATTAAGCCCGATGCGGCGAAGTCGGCAAATGTTGGAAATATCATCGCTCATATCCAGAAAGAAGGATTTACGATCCTCGCTATGAAGATGACGCGCCTCTCGGAGCGTTCAGCAAGCGCATTCTATGAAGTACATAAAGAGCGTCCATTCTATGGCGAACTCGTGAACTTCATGTCAAGCAATGCCTGCATCCCTATCGCACTTGAAAGAGATAATGCAATCGCTGAGTGGCGCCGCGTTATCGGCTCGACCGACCCTGCTGAAGCAGCAGACGGCACCATCCGCAAGCTCTATGCAACCAGCAAGGGCGAGAATGCAGTCCACGGCTCTGATTCTGTAGAGAACGGTCAGCGCGAGATAGCATTCTTCTTCACCGAAGGTGAACTTGCTAACTTGAAGTAAAGTATTGTATGCGAAGACACAGCTACTGTGTCTTCGCATATTCCTCCCGCTATAGAAAATAATTTGTAACCAAATCGCACTTAGCGTGTCTTTATAAGATATGCTTACCCAATTAGAGCAGAAAAGCTCGGAGGTTATCCTTGAAAATCCTTTTTGGCAGTACCGAAAGGATACCTATTCTTTACCGAGCGGTAAAGAAGGGGATTATCATTACGTCCATACCCATGGCTCAGTATTCGTCATCCCTGTAACTGATGAAGGTAAATTAGTCCTGCTTCGGCAGTATCGGTATTTGAACCGTCGGGAGAGTGTTGAGTTCATCGGCGGCGGAATCAAGCAAGGGCTATCAGCCGAAGACGCTGCAAAAGCGGAGTTATCGGAAGAGGCAGGAATAACCGCAACAGAACTACTGAAAATAGGAGAGTTCAACCCTTTCAACGGAGTGACGGACGAAATATGTACGGTTTTTGTTGCTAAGGGGCTGTCATTTGGCATCTCCAAGCCCGAAGAAAGCGAAGAATTCGAGCGGTTGGAACATCCACCACAGGTTTTACGTGAAATGATAGCCAGGGGCGAGATATGGGACGGAATGACGCTTGCCACATTTGCACTTTATGATAGTTTGAATAGATGAAAAGAACGATACTTCTTCTGATACTTGGTCTTATTTCAATCAATAGCTTTGCCCAAAAAGGTAAAGAGCTTACGTTACCAAAACTCTCCTTCAAAGAAGGTGATGTGTATTCTGTGAAGGCAGTCGAGATGCTGCGCATAAGAATGCAGTTCTCACAAGTTGATTCAGCTCTTGTTGACCCTTCAACCCGTTTCACAACCTACTTTTTTACGGAGAACATCCAAAAAGTATATCCAGATGGATCTGCAGACTTTGCAACTACGGTAGATTCATTTACGACAAAGATTTATGTCGGTGAGGTCAAAGAAGAAAGTGAATACTTTCGTTTTGATTCGAAGAATGAGTTCGACATCATGAATCGGTTAAAGGATATTCGTGCCATCCCCAGAGCACAATTCTTAGGGCAGACATTGAAGTATAGGGTTTCGCCCGAAGGAAGAATCATCTCCTTTGAGAATCTAAGTTCCTTTCGCGAAGGAGCTATCTCCCGTGCATTTGAGCCAGATATTACACAGGCAATGCTTTCACTCTCAGATGAACTTCGTATAGGTCAATTGCTCGAACACGGTTCAACCGTTCTTTCTGGAAACGCTCTCTCGCGATATGCGATGACAGAAATAAACGTTGAGAGGACGCTTTCTGTCAGCTCAGGCAAGGACAAACTTTTGTTCAAAGGTACATTTATCAATCCGCCATCAAAATTAGAATATCTCGAAGGTATTGCATTCCCAATGGATATCACGAAGTTCAAAGGTGGGACTCGCGGAAATGTCATTTTTGCCAAGGGATACATTGGCTCCTCAGATGTAACCGACTCTGCGTCAATGATCATTACGATCGATGCTGAAGTGATCAAGAATGATGTCTATAGAACCTATACCGTTACTCGTAAACCACTTACGATGCTCAAAGGCGGTACAATTCGTTATGAAGAACGTGAATCTCGAAAAGCCCAATACAAAGAACCGGTGGAAAATCCTGATGATATTGAGATAAACATGAACGTAGATACCGGTGAGACCAATGTAACTACAAAGCCACCCACAAATCCCGCAGATAGTCTTCCGAAAAAATAAGTCCTTACAACCCAATAAAATAGTAGGAATTCGCCCTCAAGTGGCGAAAAATGTGGTATTTTTGTGCATTGTATTTTAACATTATTCTATTATTTTGATGATATCTCGTTTGACAAACATATTTCTTGTTGCGCTATTCGCATCAATAGTATTTATTGGTTGTAATAAAGAGGGTGGTCCCGGTAGCGGTTCATCGGGTGCAGTATTTGATACAACAGAAAAAGGTACACCTCTAACTGTTGAAGCACCAAAGACAGTATATTTCCGCCCGAAGGTTGGTGATATATATAAGTACCGCGTAACAATCGCTTCAAATGCTGTTGCACAAAATGATGATAAGATGTTCGCACGTTTTGTACCAAAAGGAAGCATCAAAACAAAAACTGTTTACTACTTACGTCACACCGTCAAGAGTATTCGTCCAGATTCAACCGTTGATCTTACGATCAAGTTTGACTCACTTGCGTTAAGTTACGAGCAAGATACGATCAAGTTGAATTTCTCGACAAATCGTGAGGCAGATAAAAAAGATGCACGTTTCCAGACAGCTGCAATGCTTGCAGGTCAAGAGGTCGGTGTTATTGTTACTCGTAATGGTGACATCGTTGAGATGTACGGCACATCTAACATCGTAGCACGTTTGCTTTCGATGCTTCCTGATTCACTCCGCACATTGCAGAGCCAAGAACAGCTCAACCAAAGCGCAAAGCAGAGCTTGAACGAGTATATCACAAAGACACTTACTCATTTCCCGCCGATGGCGATCGCGAAGGATTCAACATGGGGTGATGTGAAGTCGAACAATGTACCTGTATGGCAGAACGTTGTATTCCCGATGCAGATCGAATCTCGTGAAACACTTGCGCGTTTTGAGGAGCGCGGCGGAAAGCGCCTTGCAGTTTTTGAAGCAGTATCATCTGTTAAGCCGCTTATGGTTGTTTCTGAACAGCCTCCATTGAAGATGACGCTCAATAGCTGGCAGATGACTACAAAAGTAACAACAAACGTTGAAGATGAGACGGGTGCACTTGTCTATCGTGCTTACCGGATGGATAAGAATTTTGATTTTGGTTTAAGTTCTTCTAAACAGGCGGATAAAACTTTCCGCACTGTTCAGCAAATGACAGATCAAACGACTGTTGAGCTCTTGCGCTAAACAAGTTCTTCGGGTTTACTAAGTCACTTTCATGAGCGACGAACGAGGTACAGGTTACGGTAATGGAGAATATACGCCGAGCGACGGCGGGAAGAATCCGCCCCGTAAAATCTCGTTCGACGATTTTGAGATTCATGGTGAATCACCCGATAGGATTGAAAAAAAGAATCCTGTCATTCCGCGTATAAAAGGTTTGAAAGATGATCTTTTGGGGGGAGGCAAACGCCTCTCCTCAAAGATATTCGGCTCTGCAAATGATGGTGTCCCAAGACGAGAAGAGGAAAACATAGAAGAGGATATTTACATGCAAACTCCTCCGGCAGATGTTCCATATTTCTCCGACGAAGAACTTTCTAATGTTAGGGTTAGAAAAATACCCAAGCCCCAGACTCCACCTCTTATTGCACAAGAAATTACTTCCGAATCAAAAGAACCTCCTCAAAAAATTCTCGACGAGATAGATACTCACTCTGATGAACTCTTCGCATCTATAGAAGAAGAACAGTATGAGCCGGAAGAACTTTCTGAACTTATCATCGAAGAAGAAATAGAAGAGTCAATTCAAGAAATACCCAATACCGTTATAACTCAAGAAGTAGCTGCCCTAAAAACACTTCCTGAAGAACGATACGACCCTGCGATAAAAGTCTATCTTGATACCCTTCGTGGCTTCGCTGCTGCACCACGCAGAGCAAGTGAGGTTCGAGACCCGCGCAAAGATTTTGTATTGCTTCTTTCAGAAATACTTGACCTTATCAGAGAACAAGTTGATTCATTAAGTGTACTTTTCTTCTGGACGAATACAAAAAAAGCGCAGCTTGTTCTTGAATGTGCTTCACTCGATGATTTCGCATTTACTCATCTTTCCCGTGAACGTCGTTTCCCGATAGGACACGATGCTGTAAGCAAGGTAGCTCTTCGCGCCGAGCCGCAGCTTGTTGAAAGCATTGCTCCGCAGGCAGAGTATGACCTTATCCCGTATTACCAGGATAACGTAGGAATCCGTTCATTTGCAGCAATGCCGGTTCTCTTCGGTGATAATGTTGTCGCTGTCCTTGCCGTTGATTCGCTCGAAGAGGATCACTTCACACACGAGACGCTTCGTATCATGACGAACTACTCGAAGGTGATTACAGGACTTGTTAGAAGTTACATTGAAGCATATGATCTTATAACATCGGCGCGAACACTCAAAGCAGCACGTAAGCTCTTTGGTATTTCGCATGAAGATATTGTCAAACGTACCGGCAAAGACGCAGAGCGCACAGGGGAGTACATCATGCGTTCACTTTCAGAGGCAGCAAGTGAGCTTGTCGATTGGCAGTGGCTGGCAACTGTCAGCTTTGATGATACGCAGCGTGCATGGTGCATATCTGGTTTGCAGGCAAAGGTAGCTGATCCGTATCTCTTACCGAAGACTCGCGTTGACCTTGCAGAAAGTATTGTTGGTAGAACATTACGCTCCGGTAAGAGTGAACATATAGATGAGCTTTCGCAGCAAAGTATTCGTTTTTCTATCGAAGAACAAAAGTCGAATGCAGCAGGGCATTCCTTCCTCGTTATTCCGGTCAGAACAGCATCAAAGAATTACGGTGCATTGGTTGTTGAGCATTCAGATGCTGGTAAATATACTGATGTAGATATTGAAACGCTAGAGCATCTTGCCCGAAGCGCGGCAACGAGTTTAGAGATATTTGCGCTAAGCGAAGTTGTTCAAGAACGAGCTTTGACAGACATTCTCACAAGCAACTATAATAGACGCGGCTTCAAAGAGCGTTTTGCTGAGGAACTTGCCCGTGCCAAAGAATTTGATGAGTCACTATCACTCATCCTTTTTGAAATAGACGACTCGGCAAAGTTTGAAGAACGCTTTCTTCAAGAAGACATAGACACTATTATTCTCGCCCTATCGAACGTCCTTCAATTCATCAAACAGCCGTTCGATGTACTTGCCCGGACAGGTGAGTTTACCTTCGGTGTTCTGCTTATCAAGATGAGCGACGAAGAAGCATTTCTCTGGAGCGAGAAAGTACGTCAGAAAATTGTTAGTGAAGTTATTGCTCTTTCACGAAAGAGTTTTACTATTACCACAAGTATTGGCGTTGCAGGGGCACGCCGCAACTCCACCCCCGACGAACTCCTCGTCTGTGCGAAAATGGCACTCGACAAAGCCAAAGAGCGCGGCGGGAATGAAGTTATTGTTTATTAAGCAGATTTGCTTAGAGATGCATGGCTAATTTAAAGACGATATTTCTTCTCTCGCTCCAAGCCGCTCCGCTAAAATACTGTCCTTTTAATAAGAATGAATGGTCAAGTAGATTTGTGATATAAAGTGACGGCTCAATAGAAACACCATCAAGTTTAAATCTATAACCACCTGATAGATTCATTGTCCATGCCGGAGTAACGTGCGCCGCAGTGTTCATATCAAATAATCCTGTACCAAAGCTAATGCCATCTGGGTCACCATTAGTAAGTCCTGAACCGTAGAGAGCAGATACATTTGCAAACCAATCCGACGGTTGATAGTTTAGCGATGCTGAGACAGAGATACGCTGATCGTGGTCGAGGTCTGAGGGTTCAATGGTCTCACCAATATCAAGGAATCCGCCGCTAATATCTCCATATCCATAGGCATGAATGATAGAGCTGTTGAGGGTTGCTGAAAGCGGAACAACAGGATGTCTATATGCAACACCGAGTTCGATGCCATCAGTCTTTACTGTACCGATATTTACCGGAGTCTTTATCGAACTTGAACCAAGCGACTCGTCATCAAGACCCGGAACAGCTACTTTCTTAAAGTATGCAAGTTTGCTCGTCATTCCAAAGTCGAATGAATGAGACAATGATATTTCATAAAAGTCATCACGCTCTGCTAACGTACCACTTGCCTCGGCGCCGCCTGTGATCAAAGCGAGAGAACGTAATCCTTCTACATTAATAGGCATGAAAAGCCGTCCGTAGTAGAATGATGCTGTTGTTGCCTCGTCGAGAAAGACATTCCATTTGAGTCGAGGGCTTAGTTGACTTTGCAATTCAACATCAGGTGCAATGTGTTGGTCATAACGAATACCTGCTTCTATTGATGTCCATTCAAGAGGATGAATATCGGTTTGTATAAAGATGCCGAAGTCAGAGCCGGAGAAGTCGGATGATATTGAAGGACCCGAATTCTGTGCACTGTCACGGGTATAGAAATTCTCTGTGCCTGATGTTGTTGTCACAAGTAACCCTGTACTAAATGCGAACTCATGTGAGAGCCGTTTTGAGAATGTAGAACGGATACCAAGTGTCGTAAAAGAACGGTCTTCGGAGAGTATATAGAAATTTGAATCTCCTACAAACTGCACGTTTGGTGTATTGATACTTCCAGGCAGAAATTGCAGTCCTCCTTCGCGAGCAAAAAGCCCAAGGAATAGATTACTTTCTTTATCAGACTCTGACGAAATAGTATGATAGTAAGAGAGTGTTTGAAATGCGTTTGTTGTCTTTTGATTGTTATCAATAATACCTTCCGAAAGACTATCGAACGGTATTTCGGTAAATGTTCGGCTCCAATTGAGGTTCATCGTTAAGTAATCACTCTCTGAGAGAAGGTAATCAAGTTTACCGTAGAGAAAATAATCAAAGCCATGATCGTGCTCTACATATTCTGTTGGTGGATCAATGCGTCTGTCTGTTTCCTGACGCGAGCCGGAAAGGAATATTCCAAGTGCTCCAATACGGTCACTTACTGCAAGCGACTGTCCGTTCGAGCTTATTGTGTTTTGGCTTTCTGATAAGCTGCCAATATAACTTTCCGCATCAATATTAAGATGTCCCGAAGGCACTCTACTTTGGATGTCAATAATGCCGGCCATCTGCCCGCCGTACTCAGCAGGGAATCCGCCCGTATGGAATATCGCTCTATCAATGACATGATCGTCAACAACCTCATTGAGTCCGCCAAAGACACCGAGCGGAATGGGTATCCCGTCAATGTAGTATGTGTATTCACCATGCTGACCACGAATATGGACTTCGCCTGTCGTTGCGCGAGCTGCTCCGAGCATATTTTCTTGAAGCATTGTCGTGATTTGCGAACTCGGCGCGGCGTGATAGGTACTTGCTTCAAATATCTGATTTCCGCTTTTTATATCAACCGTCGAGACGTTAGGTTGTGTTGAACCTTCAACAATAACATCCTGATGTTCTTCTTCAATAAGCGAGACCACCATTGAACGGTTTGCTCTGTCAATGAGAACAGAATCAGTGAACGGCGAGTAGTTCACATATCTGACTGTTATAGTGTACCGCCCCTCTCCAATATCTTTGAAATCTGCTTTGCCTACCGGGTTTGTTATCTGTCCTGCAATGAGTGTCGTACCGCGTTTAAGTTCAATTCGGGCATGAGCAAGCGGCATATCATGGATAGAATCTCTGACGGTTACCGAAAAGCCGACGGTTTGGTTTTGTGCATGAAGTTCCTGTGCAGAGAAACTACAAATTAATAGAATAGAAAACGAAAGAATGAATCGAGCCATATCTCAAAAAGATTTGTAAAATGATATGAACCGTCGCATCCGAGTATGGATACGAAGTATGAATTAGCTTTTGAAGTGGAATGGAGTTAGCTAACTGACGGAGGTCCGCGGAGGTAGGGAAGAGGTTGTGAGGATTGGCTGATATGAAAACTCGGCGTCTCTACTTCAGATTCAGTTACCGGAAGGATAATGATGATCGAGAGAGTTATAGAACCCTCGGATATAGCAGAGCCATGGGCACAGAAGATACAGTTTTCGGAGTGATGATCGGATGATTCGTCTGATGAATGCTCGGAGTCGGAGCATTCTGTTTTTGCCTTTTTTTCAAGGTGAACAATCTCATGCTGTGCGCTTGCAGTTGTTGTGAGGACAAGCTGCAATGCGAGCAAAACGCGAAAAATGTGTCCTATCGTTTTCTGTAATTTCACTAACCTTGTCGGGGCGACACGATTCGAACGTGCGACCCCCTGGTCCCAAACCAGGTGCGCTACCAGCTGCGCCACGCCCCGAAGCTCTCATTCTTGCGAATAGGAGACGGCACCTAACAGCAATTTGATGTGAAATCGTTCAAAATGAAATGCAGTTATAGTAGTTTGATATAATATCGATACGTATGACGAAGAAATACTCGAATGAAGATATTACTATAGTTTGGAAACCCGATGTCTGCATCCACTCAGCAAAATGCTGGAAAGGACTGCTGGAGGTTTTTGACCCGCGTCGCTCACCTTGGATAGTAATGGAAAATAGCACTACCGAGCGAATCATTGAGCAGATAGGACTATGCCCATCAGGGGCATTGACATACGTTCGAAATGACGAAAAGCCTCTCGAGAGAACTATTACCTAACTACGACGTGCCTGTAGAGTTGTCGTATTTTTGTGCTTTCTAAATAGTACAATACCTTGACGAACGAAGAACTCCTGAAAAATTTACGTGCCGAAGCGATGCTTGGCGGCGGTGAGAAACGTATCGAAGACCAGCATAAAAAAGGGAAGCTTACTGCTCGTGAGCGGTTGGCGATCCTTCTTGATGAAGGCAGCTTTGAGGAGTTCGACATGTTCGTCCGTCACCGCTCGAATGATTTCGGGCTTGAAAAGAATCGTCCGCTCGGTGATGGGGTAGTGACAGGTTCAGGTCGTATTCATGGCAGGATGGTCTTTGTATTTAGTCAGGATTTTACTGTTTTTGGCGGCTCGCTATCAGAGACTCATGCAGAGAAGATCGTGAAGATCATGAAGATGGCAATGAAGGTCGGTGCTCCTGTTATTGGTCTTAATGATTCGGGCGGTGCTCGAATCCAAGAAGGCGTTGTCTCACTTGGCGGTTATGCTGATATCTTCCTTCTCAATACACTTTCATCAGGTGTCGTGCCGCAGCTATCGGCGATACTCGGTCCTTGTGCAGGTGGTGCAGTCTATTCTCCTGCAATTACGGACTTCATTTGGATGGTCGAAGGCACGAGTTATATGTTCGTTACCGGACCAAATGTTGTCAAGACAGTCACACATGAAGACGTAACGAGCGAAGCACTCGGCGGAGCTGATACCCACGCTGAAAAATCTGGCGTTGCTCACTTTGCAGTTCCTAACGAACTTGAATGCCTCGAAGGTATTCGTAAACTTGTTACTTACATCCCGCAAAATAATCGCGAGAAGACACCGATACTACCAAGTGATGATGATGCCACGAGGAAATGTAACTTGCTGAATTCCATTATCCCTGATAATCCGAACAAGCCATACGATATAAAGAGCGTTATTGAAGAGGCATCTGATAAAGGTAGTTTTTTTGAAGTTCATAAAAACTATGCGACAAATATCGTTGTCGGCTTCGCTCGGTTCAATGGTGAGTCAGTGGGTATTGTTGCTAATCAGCCAATGTCAATGGCAGGTGTACTTGATATTGATGCAAGTATTAAAGGAGCTCGGTTCGTCCGTTTCTGCGATGCGTTTAATATTCCCCTTGTCGTCTTTGAAGATGTGCCGGGATTTTTGCCCGGTACAGAACAGGAGTGGCGCGGCATCATCCGTCATGGTGCAAAACTTCTCTATGCCTTTGCCGAAGCTACAGTGCCAAAGATTACAATCATTACAAGAAAAGCTTATGGTGGTGCATATGATGTGATGAACAGCAAACATATTCGTGGCGATATGAACTATGCTTGGCCCACGGCAGAGATAGCCGTCATGGGACCACAAGGTGCAGTCGAGATAATCTTCAAGAAAGAAATAGCTGAAGCAAAGGACCCTGCCCAAAAAGAAGAAGAACTCATCGCAAACTACAAAGAAAGATTTGCAAATCCATTCAGTGCTGCTGAACGTGGTTACATTGATGACGTGATAGATCCTTCTGATACCAGACTGCGTATCATCCGTGCCTTACAAATGCTTCGTACAAAGAAGCAAAGTAATCCGTGGCGTAAGCATGGGAATATACCGTTGTGAGAGTTTAGAAGCCCGCCTTGAACTCTCCGTTCGAGATTACCCGACTTTGTGCACCACCGACTTGCGTTAGTGTCCCGTTGAATGTACCTTCGAGGTAAGGAGAGATTGAGGTAATAGTTATCGTGCCCGAACCGGCAGTTTTGCTTGCGCGGTATGTAACACAAGAGTTTGAAGTCTCCAAGCAGTAGTCAATGACAGCATCTGTAGAAGATACATTTCTTGTGTATGGTACTGTCACATTTTTAGGGATACTTAAGGTGATCTTAATATCGCCGCTTATGGGAGCATATGGCATTGATGCTTCAACCGCGTAGGAAGAGCCGTTCACAGCGAAGGCATCGTTAGCGAAGAAGGAGCCCTCGACTGTAGCAATTGCCTGCATCTCGTTCGGTCCTAGCCCAGCCGGGTCAACATCCGGATTACAGGTCGCTGAAGTCAATGACAATCCTGCCAGTGCAAGGAAGAGAAATACCGTAGAGAACCCAAAAGTTTTTTTCATTATACTATCTTTTACACTCATTACTTCCCCGAAGAGATGATACCACCGCCGACTACATCATCGCCTTCATAAAAGACCGCTGATTGCCCCGGAGTGATGGCGCGGCGCGGGGAGTCGAACTTGACTCTGGCATGACTATCATCTATTTGATAGAGCATTGCCGCAGCACCTTCATCTTTGTAACGTATCTTAGCGGTAATAGGAATCCCTTGTTTCCCAAGTGAAGAATATTTCATCAAGTTTAACGAGTGTACTGTCAGTTCATTCGAGAACAACTCGTCATCGTCGCCAAGCTCGACGACGTTATTGATAACATCCAACCCCGTGACATAAAGCGGTTCGGGATGGGAGGGGATAGATAAGCCAAGCCCTTTGCGCTGACCAATGGTATAGAACGGCGTGCCGTCATGTGTTCCGACCGTCTCGCCATGCAGGACGAATTTTCCTTTCGGAGTTAGCTCGCTGATGTTCGGAACATTCTCCCGCAAGAAACGGCGGTAGTCGTTATCATGAACAAAACATATTTCATAACTTTCCTGCTTGCCTGCGACGGGAAGGTTATGCTTGTAGGCAATCTCTCTAACCTCTGGCTTTGTCAATTCCTGAAGTGGGAAGAGCGTTCGGCGGAAGTCTTCGTTTCGCACAGCCCACAGTGCGTAGGTCTGGTCTTTATTCGCATCTGGCGAGCGGGAAATGACCATCCTCTGGTTCTCCTCGCGGAGCTTGACGTAATGGCCTGTCGAGATAAATTCACATCCAAGAGCGTCTGCCTTGCGGAGCATTGCAGCCCATTTGATTTCTCTGTTGCATTTGACGCAGGGGTTCGGCGTCTCACCCTCGAGGTAGGTCTCTTTAAAGTAGTCTATTATTTCATGCCCGAATAGCTCGGTCATATCGGTGATGTAGTGCGGTATTCCCAGAGAATGTGCCACGCGGCGGGCATCGTTCATCCCATCAAGCGAACAGCAGGAGGTATCGTTGGCAGGGTTGCTCCCGGCAATCTGGTCGTAGCTATAGGTCTTGATGGTCATCCCGATGACGTCATGCCCTTGCTCTTTGAGCAGTAATGCCGCCACCGACGAATCAAGTCCGCCGCTCATCCCAAGTAATACTCGTGCCATAGTGGTTAAACAGTAGCGCAACCATCTCGGTTGCCGATATGAGAATTACGTAATTTTGCCTTGTAAGTCATATATAAATCAACAGTATCACTGTGCACTCTCGCCGCCTTTGGCTCATCCTGAGGCGCCAGCCGAAGGATCTGATATCTGTATGTACACATAAAAGCATCGGTTAATGGATGGTGCTGTACATTTACACATGGTTATTTGGGGAGACGTTTAGGGGGTTAGGCGGTCAGGTGTTTCGAGTTGTCATTGCGAGGAGCGGCTTTAGCCCGGTTCCGAGGAATCGAGGAAAGCAATCTAAAATTCCTCGGAAAAGGGAAATGTCCAAACTTTCCCGTACAAAAATAACACATGAAACCTATTTTTGCAAGATGCCTAAATAAAATACCCTCTAACCAATTATAAATCAATAAGATAATCTTTGGGAAAATGCAGAATCGGCGTTTCCGCTCTGTTTTCGATGATTTTCATAAGCACCTATATTCCTCACTATTCCGTCCGTATTTTTGACCGCACTGCTTTCGTTTTTCGCGTGTCTTTATAGAGATGAAAATACTCTTTTCCTGCATAGTTGGAGTTCTGCTCTTAATTAGCACATCAGCATCGTCACAGTGGGTGGCAGATGAAAAATGCTATTATCCTGACTTCAATGATAAGACAGAGGTGGATTTTAGACATGGAACCTATGAAAATCAGTATTTGGGAGATTTCTTCCGTCTTCCCCCTAAACCCGGTTCAACGAAGACAAGATTGGCAATAATAGGGTTGTCGATTGATTCGGCAAAATATGGTTCAAGATTTGACGTCATCGACCCCAATGTAGCTTTCTCTGTTCAAAATCCGAAGATAGAAGGGACATTTATTGTAGGTGAAGGTGCACAATATCCCCCACAAAGACAATATGGACATTTTCGCAATTCAAAAGATGTGGATATGCTCATAGATATGGGCGGTTATCTATTTATATACTGGGCGGATGAGAACGGGCTTTATGATACAGCACGACGAATTTATATCAATACATATAAAAGTCCTGATGGAAAGTATTATGAAATTCAAGGAATAAAGCCTATCGTAACTCGTTACTCAGCCGATACTGTTGATGATATTATTGTCGGTCTTCAACGGCATGTTGAGGATTCAACAATACGAGACTCAAACTTTTTGTCGGTATATTATGGTGGGTCGAAATTATATGAGCACGGAGATTTTCCAACTCCTGATGAAATCTACTTTTCCAATACATTTGACCATGTTGGATATATAGCAAATAGACGTACTGTAAAGCAAGGTGATTTCAGAGGCACCGGAAATCAGGATATATTAGCACTTGATGAGTGGTCAAATATCTTCTTCTATAAGAGAGAGGGAAAGTTTAACCCCCAAGAATTCCTTCGTGCGATGCAGGAAGATACGATCTTGATCGGGCGAGATCATTTACTTAGAGTACATCCACAAGGTAACCCTGTTGATTTTGATTATGCTAAAATTGAAAGAGTATTAGATAAACCTTCCTGGGATTCATCGAAAGATTTCATTTTTTGGTACGTTATAAATAAGGATGACGGATTAGGGAGAATATCTATCCTCAAAGGTGGGACTGATTTTGGCAAGTATCGGATACATCTTGATACTGTCTCTACGATATACGACCTAAAAGAAATCGACCCGTCTTATCTATTTACATCTCCTTCGTATAATATCTTCGTAGGTCAACTAACACGGTCTCCCAATACCAATAAATACCTAATTGTTAACTATACCGAAGGGTCGTTGATCGGCTTTAACCATTTGTATATGCTTGGAGATGCATTTGATAATCAAGCAGATATGATATTTGAAAATCTTCCATCAGCATATTTTGCCACTGATTGGGATACAGTAGATGCAAATGGGGATCAGTATCTTGACCTCTTTTTTGGAGCTCCCTCATTTGGTTATCCTGAACAACAGAAGTATGGTTACGGCTCGATAGGAATACTTTATGGCTCATCGAAGATACCCCATCAAATAAAGAATGCAGTAAAAGATGCCCCAAAAAACAACTCGGCATCGGATATTCACATCTCGTCTCTTAAGAATGGCATATTAGAGGTCGAAGTATCGCTAACCGAAGGCGAAAATATTTCTTTGGAGATAAGAGATATTCTTGGGAGATTGATCACAGAGCGTAAGGATATATCATATTACGGACGAAGGGTCTCATTTTATTTGCGAGGCCATGCTTCAGGGACCTATTTTATTATTCTTAAAGACAGCAACTCCCAAGTTACAAAAAAGTTTTTTTTAACCAACTGATTTCATCCTAATTTCACTAACTCCAATGAAAAGAACAATCCTCTTTCTATCCGCATTACTTATGGTAATCGGTCCTACCTCAATTTCTGCTCTAAGAAAGACAACTCAAAGGGTTGCACGGATGTAGTAACTGGTAAGTTAGTGAAGCAGTAGGGGAGTGGTTAGAATTTATATGCCATACCAACTCGTACATTTCGCGGTGAGCCTGGGGTGTAGTGGAGTTCACTTACTGATTCAGCTTCGCCTTTCAAGCGGCTTTCTGTGTCGAACTGCGCTTCGTTCCAGACTGCGTCGAAGAGGTTTTCAATATTGGCATAGACTTCGATGTTCGCGCTGATGTGGTACGCTGCAGAGAGATCAATAATTTCATATCCGAACGCAGTAACGCTGTTCGTCTCGTTTGCCGGACGGTCATCGAGCATACGCAGGCGAAGCGCGGCGGAAACCGACTCGAACTTTGCAACTGCATTTGCAGTGAGCGTCATGTTCGGTGCAAGCGGGATAAAGTTTTCGCCTTCAGCCAGATCAAGAAAGCGTCCGCGAGAGATTGTCATATCAGCACCGAATGCAAGCCATTCGAGCGGCGTGACGCGAAGCTCCATATCAATGCCTTGACGGCGTGTTTTACCTTTTGGTTCGTACTCACCTGCATCACCGATATAGACAAGTTCGCTCTCGAGATCAAGCTGCCATGCGGCAACACTTCCGGAAATCAGATCTGTTACTTTACCGATGCGAACACCTGTTTCAAATCCTATTGCTCTCGGAAGGGTAGAGTCAGCGCCTTTTGCAGCGACGACGACACGCGCATCGTTCGAGTGAAAACCATATCCGAAGTTACCAAAGAAAGAAAGACCTTCGCTCGGTGTGATAGATAGATTTGCTTTCGGCGAAAAAATAAATTGCTGCGCTACTCCTTCGGGCGACGCGCCTTGCTCAAGTGAGTTCGTAACATCGAAACCGATATAATCAGCGCGCATACCAAGTTGAAGATTAAACATATCATAGGCAATTTCTTGCTGTAGGTATGTCCCGAGCTGACGCTGATTGACCAACCCCTCGCGGCGAGTCTCGATTCGTGTACGAACCGAATCGTGATAGAGACCAACGGCTATATCATCAGTGCGTAGATTCGCGCCGAATGTTGTACGCATGATCGAATTACCAACTTGGTAACTCTGGTTTGATTCTGCGCGTAGTGCTGTGATCGTACGCTTATCAGTTTGCTCGATCATGTCGCCATTGACCGTGTCATCAAGATAGAATGTGAAGTTACTATAAAGACGGAAGCGGTAATCGGTCACTGAACCAGTAAGCGTGAAGGGATTTGCGCCGCCTGTCGTGAACTTCAAGATACCAGTCGTACGGCTTGTCGCGCCGCCTTCGTTGGGGTCTATCGCGCCGTAGCGTGTGATAAGACCTGATTCAACAGCACGGCTGGGGACTTGTCCGCTTGCATCCCATCCGCCGGAGAAGGTGAGTATAGATGCGGATATCTTGCTTGTCTCACCTGTCATGAATGTAGCTTTACCCATGAGGTTGATACGGTTGAAGTTCTGCTCTGACTCAAAGTAACCATCGGTTTTATAGACCTCTGCACCAAAGTAGGAGCTTATTTTATCGCTCTCGAATGGTGCTTTGATAAGTCCGAGCGCGCGATACGTACCGAACTGTCCGCCTTCAACACGAACGATATTTTCACCAAGTTTTTCATACGTGTTGAAGACAACTGCGCCAGCTGTTGCAAGGTCGCCAAATCGTGCAAAGTATGGTCCCTTTGCAACATCAACTCGCTCGATAGCTTCGGGTATGATGAAGTGCAAGTCGGCATATCCTTGCCCGTGTCCGTGTGATACCATATTAACAGGCGCATCATCAACAGAGATGTTTACGTCTGTTCCGTGATCGGCATCAAAGCCGCGAAGGAATATCTGTTCTGCTTTTCCGCCGCCTGCATGTTGCGCGATGAAGAGACCCGGCACGACACGAAGAATATCCTGTGCCGAGCTCTTCGGGCGTAGTTGGAAACTGGCTGCGCGGAACGCTGCATCGCTTGCCGCAGAAAACGGACGCTCCGCTTCAACGACTACTGCTTCACCCTGCGACTTCTTGATGCTGTCTGTCGTCTGAGCAGTAAGCACAAACGGAGCGAGAAGAAATCCAACAAGCAATAACTTTTTCACCTTCGTCTTATTTGGTCGCGTATGTAGCCATCATCTCTTTGGCTTGTTTGCGAGTCAGAGGTGTAAGGTATGGATTGAGTTTGGTTGCTTTCTCAAGCCACATCTTAGCCATCTCCTTATTTCCCGCTTTATCATAGATAACTGCGGCGCGGAAATAAAGCTGTGCATTATCAGTCTTCAAGCGCATTGCTTGTTCAATGACGGGTATAGCTTCCCCGGCTTTGCCACTCATTGCAAGTGCATAAGCATACGTGCTCGCGGCATCAATATTGTTCTTGCGCTCGTTGTAGTCTTCAGTTGCGCGTTTGAGTGCTTCCTCAAGTTCAATACCATGCGAGAGAGCGAACTCTGCGAACTCTCTATTGACCTGCCAACCGGCTTTGCCATGATCGCGAAATTCAAAGAGTGCCATCTCCTGCATTTTCTTTGCGTTTACCGCATCACCTACTACTACATAAAGATCAGCAAGCTGTTCATCAAAGACATGCTCATCAGATATTGTTGCAGCTTTTGTCAATAGCTCAATTGCAGTTTTATAATCTTCACGCGCAGCGGCTACCATTGCGAGTCCGCTCATTGCATGTGCATAGTTCGGACGTTCTTCTAAAATTCCTTTGTAGATAAACTCTGCTGTATCAAGTGCGCCTTCGCCGAGATAGAGTTTTGCAAATTCATTGAATGCCCATGCCTTATCTTCCATGCCGAACATGCCGGATTCAGCCGCCATCTTCATTGCTTTTTTCGCACCGTCACGGTCTCCATATATCTCACGTAAATATGCAGCACGTGAGTATGAGCGAAGGTCAGGACGAAGCGCCTGCATTTTATCGCTGTTGGCTATTGCCTCATCATAATTTCCGAGTTCGATGTTGGCATCAGTGAGTAAACCAAATACATACGCATTGCCACCTTGTGATACGCGGTTTGCACGTTCTGCTATATCAAGTGCATCTTTGAAACGGTGGAATGTCATGAGCACTGTGCCTTTGGTCACGAGTGCTTCAAAATCGTCGGGCTTTTTTGTGAGTGATCTGTCAATAACAGATAGTGCAGCAGGGTAGTAGTAATGATGATCCCCTGTAGCTCGTGCTTCGACGACAAATATCTCTGCTAACTTAGTAAGTGCAGCGGCATCATTTGTATCTTTCTCATACTTCGCTTTCATTTGCGAGTATGAATCTTTGATGCGCTCAAATTCTTGTGAGTTTTGTGCTGCTGAACGCTCTTTGAGAGCAGGGATGGCAAATTGTTCAGCCGGCTTTTGCGAACACCCAGTAAGGGCGATGATAGAAACAACAAATAGGATGAGTATGCGGATATGCTTCATAACGTTGTGGGTTATTAAATGAAAGGGCAGCCGAAATGACTGCCCTTTATGAATATTGATATTACTTAGTTACAGTAATCTTTAATGTATGGGTCGGTACACCATCAACGAGAAGTTGTGCTGTGTACGCACCGGCTGCTGTGCCCGGCTTCGGTGTCCATGAAAGCTCATGTTCGCCTGATGGGCGGTATGAGTTCATGATAGTCTCAACGACAGTGCCTTTTACATCAAGTACGTTGATTGTAACGTCTGCGCCTTCATTGATATGATAACGCATTGATGTTTTACCTACGACAGGGTTCGGATAGTTTGAACCAGTGAAGTAGTTATCAGGTACACGTACGCTGATACCATTTGGCTGCTTTGTGACAGATGTCGAATTACGAAGTCCGTCAGATCCACGATGTGGAAGCGCAACGTACGGGAATGATGTGCGGAACGGCTTATCATTCGTGTTTACGCCTGCATCCCATGTATATTTTGCAAATACCTGCGGTGAAGCAAGTGTTGCACCTGTATAATCATCTGCCCATAGACCGATAGCATTGAGTACAAGTCCGCCGACTGCCTGCATCTCGATGCGCGTAACATCATCTTCAAGGCGGCGACCGTTCGGGAAGCCATCCATGTTCGGGATGTTCTGGAGCGATGCGTCAGCATTGAATCGACCATCGGTAAGACCGAGTATAGCTGCCTGGATAAGACCAAGGTTACTGAAGTCTGCGCTTGTGCGTGAAGTCGGTGGTGTTGCCATGTTCAAGCGAAGCATATCGCCGAGTGTTGGCAAGAAGTTATTGATAAACGGCTTACCTGCAGCAACCGGAACTCCGCCTTTGCCTGTAGCAAGCTGGTACGGAGGAAGGTTAGGTACACCTGTGTAGAAGATCGGAAGAATATCAACCGAACGTGATTTCCCTGCGCGAAGCAAGTAGTTACCAAATGCAGCATCATCAAGTGCTGTACCTGCAACGAGTGATGAACCCTTCAATGGGAAGAGACCATCTTTACCAAGACGGAAATCAAACCCAGTAGCAGATACTGTGCCCTTGAACGCTGCAGAGTCAACTTTGAGAGCATCAAGTGATGGTATAGCACCGCCGTATGCGCTGTATGCTGCACCACCTGTATAGAGTGTAAGTTCAAGGTTAGTGAAGTAATCTTCGAAGCTTGCCTCTGTTGCACGGTCATACGGGCTTGACGCATTCCATTTATCTTTCATTCCGATAGGAATGATAGCTTCGTTGGTAAGAGGCATACCCAAACGTGATACCTGTACATAATCTGTAGAATATGTTGGCTTTGAACCGTCAGCTGAAAGTGTGGTGATGCGTGGACGTGAAGCAGATGCCCATACGCCGATGACGTAATCGCCATCGAGGATGTTTGCTGCTTGTCCTACTTCTTTTCCATCTTTTTGAAGTAGAGAGATAGGAATCTGCAATGCAATAACGTGACAGTTAAAGCCGCGAACTGCATCGATAGATTTATCTGCGCCTGTTCCATCTTTCTTGCGGAAGTTGCCAAGATCGAAGATACCTGCAAGGTCAACAAAGAACGGATCGTCAACCGGTCCGCAGAATACTTTTGAGCCGGTCGAAGCAGTCTTGATAGCTGCGTTCGAGATCGTCTCGTAGCTCATGCCAAGACCAACACCCGGTGCATCTATCGAACGAGGTCCAATATTTGTCGGTGGTACAACGCCGTCAGTGATAACGGTCGTCCAGGTGGCGCCGCCATTCACACTGCGCTGTACTGTGTATGATGTCTTGAGGTTTTGCTTTCCTAAACGGATGTTGAAGAACGTTGTTGGATCTTCATTCACCTGTGTAAAGGTAAAGCGATATGTGATATCATCTCCGTTACCCGGCTTTGTTGCTGTTGCCTGGTTGCGGATGTGAATCTCATAATTGATATTCTCACCGAATGAATAGTAGTTCGGGCCGCCTTCTGGCAGTTCGAACGGTATATATCCGGCGATGATCGTTACGCGGGTCGGATCGTCAGGTGATACGAATGCGTAAAGATCGGTATTATCCGCAAGCGGATCGTTAGAGATAAGCGGTGCTTCGCGATGGCTCGATGCGAACGCGAAGTTCGCTACGAGTACGAAAGCAGCTAATAAACTAAGTAGCTTTTTCATATATCGATATTTTGTGGTTTTTGAACAATTAGTGACATCCCTGTGGGGGCAGGAGTATCTTGTATGAGAGTTATTACAAGATTATCGTTGGGGTGGATTTAGTTGTATCAAAGAAAAAGGAGGAATATAGGGAGATATTCCGAATCAATATACATAAATCAACGTAACCTTCGTACAGTTAACCTCAATTCTAAAAGAATGGGTTCAATAATATACTGGGGTCTTCTACGTTTTACTATCGTGATGGCTGCATTCGGATTACTGAAATCGCAGATATCTGATTACGGTGATTGGTGGGGGCTGTTCTTCCTGACGATGGGTATCGTGGTCTTGTATCCTGCACAAATAGCATATCAACGCCACCGCTCCAGAGTCAAGCTTATCAATAATAACGTCCTCTGCGTATCTTGCAAGCACTATAATCCCGACGAAGCACTCTGCACGGCGCTCGATGAGCTTGTTCAGTCCGAGATCGTACCATGTGAGGGGATCATGTGGGAGCCGAAGTAAGGTAGTATTGGGGTATGATGGTGTGGTCGTATGGTTGGGAATCACGGAATTTTACCTGTTTTTACCCTGTTTTACACTTTCTATATACTCCGACTGCTTCTATAGCGCAAGGTTTTCGGGGTTTTTGGTAAGCGCTATCTGTAATTACTACAGAATTCATGGCAATCACAAAAGAAACAAAGCAATCACTCGTCGCCAAATTTGGTGATAACGCAAACGATACAGGTAAGACAGAAGTGCAGGTAGCACTTTTAACCTACAACATCAACGCACTCACCCCGCATTTTAAGGCAAACCCGAAAGATCATCACTCTAAGCGCGGCTTATTGAAGATGGTCGGTCAGCGCCGTTCACTCTTGGATTATCTCGCCAAGACTGACATCGCTCGCTACCGCAAGCTCATCGTTGATCTTGAAATTCGTAAGTAATCTTATACTCATTCGGGCTGCTTTCTCTGGAGGCAGCCCGTTTGTGTTTCTCCCGTGAGGTCAATAAAATTTTCTAATAACAATAATCACTTCAAAACTCCCGTGTGCAAGAAGCGCTTGCACCTGTGTGGGGGGTGATCTAATCAATACTACTCAATGATATATAACATAGATCTCGGCGGAGGCAAGCAGCTTTCGTTCGAACTCGGACGTTACGCCAAGCAGGCGAACGGATCGGTGATGGTTCGTATGGGCGACACGATGGTACTCGTTACCGCTTGCGCAGATACAAAAGCAAAAGACGTGGACTTCTTACCGTTGCAGGTAGAGTACCGCGAAAGACAAGCAGCCGGCGGTAAGATACCGGGCGGTTACTTCAAACGTGAAGCACGCCCTTCAGAGAAGGAAGTGCTTTCGGCGCGTCTTATCGACCGTCCTATTCGCCCTATGTTCCCAAAGACATGGCGATTTGAGACACAGCTCGTTGCAACGATTCTCTCATCTGATGGTGAGAATGATTCGGATGTACTCGGCACAGTTGGTGCATCACTTGCACTATACATCTCTGATGTTCCATTCCCGGAGCCGATCGCAGCAGTTCGTATTGCGCGACTCAACGGCAATATGATCATCAACCCGACCTTTGCAGAATTGGATGAAGCTGATTACGAATTTGTCGTAGCAGGTACAAAAGATTCTATCCTCATGGTTGAAGGTGAATCAAAAGAAATTTCCGAGCAGGAATATCTCGTCGCGATCAAAGCTGGTGCAGAAGCAGTCAAGACGATCTGCGAAGGCATGGAGCGTATCGGTAAAGAATTTGGCATTAAGACAAAGCGTGTTGTAGAAGAAAAAGTCTATGACAAAGAACTCGACGCTAAGATCGAGATTCTCGCAGCAGCAAACATCGGTAAACTTGCACGCACTATTCTTGCAAAAGAAGAGCGTTCAGAAAAAACGAAAGCGGCTAAAGATGCAGTGCTCGAAGCATTGAAGGCAGAACTTGGTGACGAGGCGTATGCAACAAAAGAAGCATACATCAAAGGCATCATGTATGACATCGAGAAGCGCGAAATGCGCGAGATGATTCTTGCTGACGGTGTTCGTCTTGACGGACGCAGCACGTCGCAAATTCGCCCTATCCAGTGTGACATCGGTATCTTACCACGTACACACGGTTCTGCACTCTTCACACGCGGTGAGACACAGGCAATCGCAACAGCGACACTCGGCTCAAGCCGTGCGGAGCAGATGCTCGATGGTCTTTCACCGGATACGACAAAACGTTTCATGCTGCACTATAACTTCCCACCGTTTTCGGTTGGTGAAGTTGGCAGAATGACAGGCACTGGTCGTCGTGAGATTGGTCATGGTAACTTGGCTGAACGCGCATTGAAGAATCTTATTCCTTCAAAAGAGGAATTCCCATACACACTTCGTATCGTTAGTGATGTTCTTGAGTCGAACGGCTCATCATCAATGGCAACGGTATGCGCCGGTTCACTTGCATGTTTTAATGCAGGTATCCCGCTCAAGAAACCGGTTGCAGGTATTGCAATGGGACTTATTAAAGAAGGAGATCGCACTGCTGTTCTTTCTGATATTCTTGGTAACGAAGATTTCCTCGGTGACATGGACTTCAAGGTCTGCGGTTCACGCGAAGGTATCACCGCTTGCCAGATGGATATGAAGATCAAGGGCATTAGCTTCGAGCTTCTCGAGAAGGCACTCAATCAGGCGCGCGAAGGACGCTTCCATATCTTAGATAAGATGGATGCAGCTATTGCAGCACCGGCAGAGGATCTCTCGCCGTTCGCACCGCGCATGACGACGATAAAAGTACCGACAGATTGTATCGGTCTTATCATCGGACCTGGCGGAAAGAACATTCGTTCTATTCAAGCAGATTCAGGTGTATCAGACATTACTATTGAAGACGATGGTACACTTACTATCTCTGCTGTCAATGGTGAGTCTGCAGCAAAAGCAAAGGCAATCATCGAAGGTATGCTTCGTGAGCCGGAAGAAGGCGCAACGTACAAAGGGAAAGTAACTCAAGTACGTGAAGGCCTCGGCGCGATCATGGAGTTCTTGCCGAAGAAAGAGGGCTTGCTTCATATTTCTGAAATAGATTATAACCGCGTCGAGAATGTCAGCGACCTTATTCAGGTCGGCGACGAATTCGATGTAAAGCTTATCGCTGTTAAGCAAGATGGTAAGTTCTCCTTGAGCCGTAAAGCGCTCATGGAGAAGCCGGAGGGCTACGTAGAGCGTGAACGCGCTCCGCGTGATGACAGAGGTGGTGACCGCGGCGGATACCGTGGTGGTGGTGGTCGCGATGGCGATCGTCGCGGCGGTGGTGGTTTCCGCGGTGGCGGAGATAGAGGCGGCAGAGGACGCTTCTAACTCTATCAAACATAGTTGATAAAAAACGCGCTCATATTGGGCGCGTTTTTTTTATATTTTATCGAATCCTTTGGGACAAAATTTCGTTTTCTTATCGAGACGAAGTCTTAATAGCGTATATTTGCATAGTTATTAAGACTTATTCTTAAGAAAGAAATGAAAAAAACACTTTACATTATAGCATCTATCATTATTGTTATCAGCACGTTAGCAGATGTGAGCTTCGCTAATCGCCGCAGGTTCTCCTACACATACGAGACTCCAGTCCTCCCAAAAGGCGCCAAGGAGTTGGAGATATGGAATACTTTGCGTCTGAATAAAGACCAGTGGTATCGCCGTCTCGATAATCGCGTGGAGTACGAGTGGGGACTTGGCGGAAACCTCCAGACTGCACTCTATTTGGATATTTCAAGCCGCACTTCATTCAACGGCACTGACATTGTCCGAAGCGCCCCTACATTTGGTATCTCAAGTGAGTGGAAATATAAAGTACTTGACCGCACCGCTGATGCGATCGGGTTAGGTCTTTATCTTGAAGGCGGTTTGAAGACGTATGAAGTTGAACTTGAAGGAAAAATTCTCCTTGATAAACAATTCGATGACTTTCTGTTGGCATTCAACATAGTAGGCGAGCAAGAATATATCTACGCCGGTGAGAACGGCTCTGTTGAAGCAGAGACCGAAACAGTACTCGAGTTTGATCTTGGTCTATCGTACTCGCTCACGACCGAGTTTGCGTTAGGCCTTGAAGCCCGACATCATTCAGTTATGCTTGAGGAGAATGACCAAACAGAAACATTCTCGGCTCTCTTTGCAGGACCTACTTTTTCATATTCAGCGGACGGCTGGTGGGCAGTCCTTTCGTTCTTGCCGCAAGTCACCGGGAAGACCGCTGATCTTGATACAAAAATAGATGTCGCCGAACATAAAAAGTTTGAAGCTCGTTTACTCTTATCGTTTGACATGTAATGAATAAGAATATTCTCAATATTGTTCTCACAGGGTTCATCTTGGTAGTTATGCTTTCCGGCTGCGGAGGTACGTTACCATTGCCAACAGCAGAGCACAGAAGCTATGCTCAGAGCCGCTGGCAAGGAAAGAATGTAAATCTTGACCTTGGCAGAGATATGTACATTGAGAAATGTTCTGGATGCCATTCGCTTATTGCGCCAACAAAGTTCGGTGAAGCGAAGTGGGTGGAAGAGATAAAGGAGATGAAAGTCAAAGCAAAGCTTTCTGACGATGAAGAGTTTGCGATCTTGACCTACGTTCTAACGGAAGCATCCGTACCACGGAAAAGCCGTATGGAGTAAGTCAGATATGTGAAAGAAGAAAGAAAAAAAGCGGACATGAAGAATGTCTGCTTTTTTTTATAAAGGTCAATAAAAAAAGCGAGGTGTGATTCCTCGCTTCTTTCGTGTGAGTTATGAGAAACTCTTAGTTCGGATAGACGCTGACGCGCTGACGGTTCATACGGAAACGCTCGAACTTCACCGTGCCATCGGCAAGTGCGAAGAGCGTATCGTCAGAACCGATACCGACATTCAAACCAGGGTGCATCTTCGTGCCGCGCTGGCGGACGAGGATATTGCCAGCGATAACTTCTTCGCCGCCAAAACGCTTTACGCCGAGGCGTTGGGCATTGGAATCGCGACCGTTTTTAGTACTTCCGGCTCCTTTTTTATGTGCCATGATTTAATACTCCTAAAATTTGTGTTTAAGCGATGCTTACATTCAAAACCGTGAATTTCTGGCGATGACCGTTCGTGCGACGGTAATCTTTACGACGCTTTTTCTTGAAGACGATGATCGTCTCGTCGCGGTCGTGTGCGGCTACTGATGCCGTGATCTTCGGGCTGCCACCGAGGGTGACCTTGCCGTTTGCTTCTGATAGGAGCACGCTATCAAAGCTGACCGATGCGCCTACTGCTAAGCCATCAAGGTACTGCACACGGATCTTATCCGTGTTGCTATCAACTTTGAACTGCTCTCCGTTTAATTCTACAATTGCGAACATGTTTGCTAACCCTTTTATTTTGAGCAGGGTAATAATGCCAAAACAAGGCGAAAAGTTCACTAAAATGGCTTTTTCTGATAAATTTAGAGAATACTCTCCAGCCCCTCATCCAAATTCGGGTATTTGAAGGTGAAGCCGGCATCGGTAAGTTTCTTTGGGATAACGTGTTGGCTTGTTAAGAGGAGGGCAGTGCCCATCTCGCCAAGCAGGAGCTTCACTGCGAAAGCGGGCAACGGCATGAATGACGGGCGGTGCATTGCTTTGCCGAGTGCTTTGACGAAGTCTTTGTTGCGTGTGGCGTTTGGCGCGACGGCATTCACTGCCCCCGAAACCGAGTCATTCTCAAGAGCATAGATGTAGATATTCAAGAGGTCTTCAAGCATTATCCAACTCCACCACTGCTTGCCCGAGCCGATAGGTCCGCCTGCGCCGAGTTTGAATGGAAGCAGTAGCTTTTCAAGTGCGCCGCCTTTTGGGTCGAGCACGATGCCTGTTCTGATGTTCGCTACACGGATACCTTTTGCTTTGAGTGGTTCTGATGCCGCTTCCCATGCTGTACAGACTTCGGAAAGAAAATCGTTGCCTGCTCTGCTTGATTCGGTTAACTCTTCGTCATTGCGGTCGCCGTAATATCCAATCGCAGAAGCAGAGATAAAATGTTTAGGCGGGTTTTTAAGCTTGAGTAGTGTCTCGACAAGAAACTGCGTACCTTCGCGTCGCGACTCCAGTATCTTCCGTTTCTTTTCTGCGGTGAATCTCTCGCCGATGGTTTCACCTGCAAGATGAATAACGGCATCGTATCCTTCAAGACGATTGGTATCAAGGATGCGTTTTTCATAGTCCCAAAATAAACCGGGAGTAGCTGTAGAACGCGAGAGGTGAGTTATTTCATGTCCTTTCGAGAGTAATAGTGTAGTGAGCGGTTTGCCGAGAAAACCTGTTGCGCCGGTAATAAGTATTTTCATTGTGATCGTCCTTAGGGTTAAGCTGTATGAGCAATTTCTACGAAGTCAAAACAAAAGGTTTCAGATATTACTTGCACCTGTATCTATATGGCTATACATATCAATCGGTTACTCTGTTTTTAATGAAATTAAATAAATATCTTCGTATATTTGTATCAAATATTCATTTACGTAACCACGAACAATGAGAAAAGCAAGGATGTTTTTATCCTGCTTTTTCCTTGTCGCTTTTAGTTTTACCACAACAGATCTATTAGCTACCACTTGGAATAAAGTAGGTAGTTTTCCTTATCAGATTTTATCAATGTACTTCGCCGATGCGGAGCATGGTATCATTGGTACCGGCTCTGTACCTGGGGATGACCCTGTCGTTGCAGAAATATATCTGACAACAGATGCAGGTATATCATGGACGAAAGCCGTTACCCCGACCGGATACACTGCTGTATCTGATATTTTTATGACCAATTCCGAGCGTGGATGGGCTGCTGTCGGCGGAGGTCTCCATACTCTTTGGCAGACAAATGACGGCGGATATTCATGGCAAGAGGTGAAAACTGTTACCGGTGGTTTTGGCGTGGGAGTATATGAAACATCATCGGCAATAGTCACCACAGACCTTTTTAGTTATTCACGTATCTCTACCGATAAAGGTGCAACATTCAAACGCGTTACCCTCAATAAGCAAGCCGACGCAATGATGGGCGTTGACTTCACCGATGACTATCACGGCGTCATCCCAAGCTATCGCAACGGCGGTATGTGGGTTCGGACTACTGACGGTGGAAAGACATGGATCGAGACAGAACAATCCGTTGAGAGCTGGAGCATTTATGGTGCAAAAGGAACATCATCTTTCTACTCGGCAGAAGAAGGAAACCGAAACGGACATGATTACTTAACTAAGATTCGTCGCTCTGATGATCATGGAGCTTCATGGCGCATTGTTCATCAACTACCATTCCGTTCAACGGGACACATTACAGGCACAGGGGATATTCTTTACGTGCAGACTGCAAGTTCTATTTGTGTTTCATGCGCCGGATACTCACATGGTATTTACCGCTCAACCGATGGTGGTGAGAGTTGGACAGCACTTGGCGGACCGGATAATCTTCCCGATAGACGGTTCAAGGTTATTCCAACAGGTTGTAATACGGTGGTTGTCTATGCGGCAGATGAGTATGGTAATCTTTTTACATTAAACGATGAAGTAGAAGTTGTCGCAGGCGGCACGGGGCAATTTTATGCCAACCAACGCAAAGAAGACGAATCGAGCGTCTCCCCAGGCTCGTTCGTTGATGTGAACGTGATGGTCACATTTGCTCCAACATTAAAGATTGATACACTTTCGGCAAAAGTTATTAGCTTCACGATAAACTATAACGAACCACCGATTACTTCGACTATTGAAGATATTAAGAACTCTTTCAAGCCGCCGTTTGGGTGGAAGTTCGGTGAATGTATTGTTGGTGAGGGCTCACTTTCTATCGTCTTAGAGAACACGGGCAGTGCAAAACTTATGGACGATCAGCATCTTGGTGTTGTCCGTCTTGTAGTTGAACCGGATGCTGTGAAGTCCGGATATATCAGTTTGAAGAACGTGGAAGTATATACCGGCTGTATGGATTATCTTTTTAGCTGTATGTCTGAAGGGGAGTATCTGAAGTATGTCAAACTTCAGAAGAACGTTGTTCAAGATAACATTACGATCTTAGAGAATCTTTCTGTCTATCCAAACCCTGCGAAGAATATTATTACTATCGCAACGAGTGCGTTTATCAAAGAGACAGGTACGATTACATTGCATGATGCTCTCGGTAAAGAAATCTACAAGACAACCATCAACTCACCCTCAACGCAAATAGATGTAAGCCAATTTGCCAGCGGTTCGTATTATGCAAGTTTGGAGAGAAATGGAAGTGTTATAACGAGGCGAGTTGAAATAGTAAAGTAGAATTCTATTTCTTTACAAAATAACAACTGACTCTGATTCTGCAAGTAGCTTAAAATCGGCATCAAAAGTGACAAGACAAAGTGAGTTGTTCTTTGCGGTCAAATATTGGTATGTGTCATCAAAATCCAGTCCCAACTCTTTTGACTTTGCTTCAATTATGGAATATGATTGAATAGGTAATCCACAGATAGATATGGTTGGAAGTAGATCAACTGCAAAGTTTGTAAAAGTTTGTTGAAGTCCTTTCCTGAACAGGTGTAACCCAATTGAATGCAAGGAAAAATCAGACAGAAAAAGATTGCCAATATTTGATACGATGAATTGCTTAGCTTCCTCTGTTCTTTTTTGGTCAAGAAGAATTTCTAAAATAATATTAGTATCAAGGAGGTAATGCATTACTGACTGCTTGCTCGGTATGCAGAGATTTCGTGCTGAAGTTGAACGGAAGTCTTATCTTCTTCAATCGTACGTAATGCACCTTGCCAATTAAAGGTAGGTAACTTGATCTTTTCTTTAGACTCACCCGAAAACAACGACTCTATCATCTCATCAATGACAGCTTGCTTCTCCGGCGGGAGTTCTTGATAGTGCTTTAATATGACGTCTTTTGGCGGCATAGTAATAAAACCAGACATTTGAGAACATAATTCACTAACGACTGACAACTGACCAAAAGTGGAGGTGAGGGGAATCGAACCCCTGTCCGAAAAGCATGTTCTTGTGCTTCTACGAGCGTAGCTCTTTACTTGTTTGCGGTATCAGGTAAGGGTAAAGAGCGACCTATTGATACCGTTGCATATCCTGACTACTTCACTTCAGCACGATACGCGTTTACAAAGTGAAGGGAAGAGACAAGCGACACCCCATATACAAACCCCGTCTTTCCGGAGAGCCTGCGGGATGGGCACCCCCAAGCCATGCGGCTCGGTAGCAACTCAACGCGGTACTAGCCCGCGGAATTTAGGCAGCCATTGCGTATGAATAGTCGGCATTTCTACCGAATACATGCGGTTGGTTACGGATGGTGCATGTCCCACCCGGCGCGCAGCACGAAGAGCAACCGCCCCTCGTCGAATCCTGTGCACCCCCAAGTTGTCAATGTTCTAAAGCGTATAACGAATTTTTGCCATTGATGTTCCGCAAGCGGTTATGTACCTTTTAAAACCCGTCTCCACGTCTCGAACGATAGCCACCAATCAAGCTGCGATGCAAGCTGCGTATTCCCACTATAATATCCTTGTACAATTGCATCGATCTTTTTGATGTCAATACATCGGATACTCTCTTGTTTCTCTTGAGGCAAGCATGTCTAAGGAATACTCTTTCAACGTATCGAGAAAATGATTAACAGATGTATCTTTATAGTTGAGACCAAGCTTTCTTTTGATCTGCATTGTCAAATATGCTGGTATCGTTGAGTAAGAGTACGGATACGTAACATCAGCTCGGACGAGAGGATACTTTTCAAGTGCCGGGAAATTATTGTGAATAAGTCGTCGGAATAATCTTCCTTTCTTGCGCTCGGATATCTGCATAGAGAACATCGTCTCGAGCAGCGACGGATATGTGAAGGGCATCATGCTTTGCGTGTAGTTATCAATTCTTGTCTGTTCATAACCGACGGAGTTCGGCATGTGCGAGCGAATTGAAAATAACTCTATCCAGTTCTCAATGCCAAATTCCTTCGGTGATGGGAAGGAACTCAATACATTTTCAAGCTCGCTGATAGCACTACGCCTGAACATGTTCATCAGGTCATCACGAAAAATATCTGCTCTTTGCAGACGAATGAAATCGAATATCTTATCAAATTGGTGTGCGAGTATATATTTCTTGCCGCGTAAAAGAAGGTTATTTAAGAACTGTCTCCGATAGAGTTCTGCATAGACGCCGTCAATGATAATGGAGTTCTCACCGGTAAACTGCTTAAAGAGTGCGAAGTGCAGTATCGTGGATGCTTTTCTTCCTGCGAAGGAATGAAATACAAAGTCCTGCAACTCGCTGATGTAACTATCTGCTCTCGTATCAGAGAATGTTAATTGACGGTGCGGTAGTGAGAGGTCATTCGTTATTGTTTGTGCAATAACACTATCAGGATGATCCGGCTCGCCGAAGGTGAATGTTCGTATCTTTGATGAGAACTCTTTGTCTGTTTGATAGATACTTAAAAGCAAACGAGAATCAAGTCCGCCTGATAGTGCAAGCGATGTAGGTATATTCTCCCGAAGCGGTAGCGTCGTAAGTGAGTGCAGACGTTTTGTAAATACTTCCGTAGCATTCGTGATAGGTTCAGGAAGCCAAGGAGTATGCTCGCTATGAAGTTTGCCTGTAGGGATCTCAACGCTCAACCTTTCACCCGGCAAGAGACGACTGACGCCTTTAATAACCGAGCGAATATCTATCTGCGAAAAACAGAGCCACCGAGAACCGAATGCCGCCATATCAATCTCTCTTGCAGGAAGCAGCGCGGCGGCATATTGTGGATTTGTCGAGATGATAACAGTATCCGAACTTCTTGAATAATACACGTCACGCAAACCGAGTCGGTCGTTAATAACTGTTAGCTTGTTGTTCGCTATATATACAGCAGCATATTGACCTTCGAACTTTCCTTGAAGTATCTCCGCGCCAAGAGAAGGAGTTATCTCTTCTGGTTGTAGAATATGGTAGTCGTCCCCACTGCGGCGAATGAGTAGTCCGGCAAGAAGGGTAGAGTGATGCTCATCAGTTGCAAATGTGAAGGTAGGACTACCCGCAGAGTATAAAATACAGAAACCTGAACCATGATGCTCACCACAGCCGACAAGGTGCCGTTTCTTAAGCTTCGCTATGGTATCCTCGGTTTGCTCCCCGATAAGTATCGTAAACCAACTCATGCACGCAAGTGAGAAAAATTACTGCTTTATCAACTTCAAACGCTCTCTGCCCATTGCAACATAATACACTCCAGTTGTGAGTTGAGTAAGGTCGAGTGTGGTCCTATCAGAACCGACAGACGGTGAGGTGAATAGTATTATTCTACCGAGTATATCGTAAACTACGATTGGCTCATTCGAGAGGTTTGTAGGATATTGTAGCTGGCAAGAGTTGCTATTGACAGGATTCGGATAAATAGCTATTCCTTCAATTGATACTTGTCTGTTTTCATCTTTAGCGCTCAAAAGTATAGAGCCGCCGCCATCAGTTGTTTTGAAGAGCTTTCCATTGGAGAAGTAAGCAGTTAAACTATCGGCAATACTAATATCTCGGATAACAGGTAGTATCCCAGAAATTTGTTTTGTCCAAGTAGAACCAAAGTCAGTGGTTTTATAGATCGAACTACCTATCCCTGTTACACTAGTGGCTGCAAATCCATATCCACTTGCGATAAATGTGGTAGTGATAATCTCTCCATCAAGAGAGTCAACATGCCTCCATGTCAACCCGTTATTTATCGTTTTTGAATAATACTTTAATTTTGTGCAGAGCCATTGAGAATCAATGATGTGAGTAATAACGGGAGAAAATTTCGTTGAAAAGAACATACTAAGCTGTGCCGTATCTCTTTTGATATTCATGCCAGTTAAATTATCCCTAAACAATAACTCCTTTGGGTTATCTGATTGATCTCCTGAAAAAAACATAAAATCTCCATTGGTGCTGTTTACATTTATACTTACTATATTTCGATTCTTACCTAGGTTGATTACTGTATCCCACTGCGTGCTCATTTTATCCCATCGATAGAGCAGGGAGGGTGTATTGTTAAAATTTGATAAAAGTAGATATGTACTGGTATCGTTTACAAACAACATTGATGATGCTTCAGCACGAAATACACCGTATGAATCCTTGAACCAATGATGCATAGAAGTATCTCGCATACTGTTAGAGTATAACTCGAACCATGGCGATGACATCATCATATCGAGATCGGCAGAGTAACCACAGAAAAACCATTTGGTCGTATCAACGAACCCAAACTTAGCAATTCGGCTTTCATAAAAGAACTTATTGAAAGATGAGTATAGAACTTTCATTGTACTCCATGCCTTTCCTCCATCATAAGAGAATGCAATTGTGTCTATGTATTCGTATGATCCAAAGTCTTTTGGCTTATAACTCCTACAGTAAATATTAATCTGTCCGTTAGGAAAACCCTTAACTTGAAAAACATCTTTACATGGTGTAACCACCTCCCTCCATACACCTTGTCCGAAGGAATTTGAAGTGAAAATCAGAAGAGCCAGCAATACGATAGTTTATATTGGTCAGGTAATGAAAGTTATATGAGTTAACAACACAGCTGTTTCTTGAAAGTTGCGTCACTATTGCCTAGAATCGCTGCTCTGTAGGTGCCCATCAAAATTGCCGAAAACGATTCAATATCGCAATGTGGATAAAATGTGGATAGTGTATTTGATTGAAAATACTTATCTTGTAGGAAAAATGAGATCATAGTGGTGTGAGCACCTTGTTTTAGACTTAATAATTGCGTATCTTTGTAGGTATTTTTATGGGCAGTAGTCCAAGTTGAAGGCGTAAAATTTAAAGCGTAAAGAAGAGAAGAGTCCTTTTTCAAACCAACTCATTTCAAATGTGTAAATTTATAGCACCACCCCAAAACCCATTCATAATTCATCATTCCATATTCATCATTTCCCCGTGTGGTGCACAATTAGTCTGTTGATTTTTAATGCACTTACGTACCCATGATTGGCACCTTCGGGCAGTTCGGATTTCCCCCGAACCCCAATGGTAAGCATTACGTTTTAACGCCCGAATTTTATTCCTATTTTATTATTATTCAATGAAGAAAATTACCGTTATTGGCGCAGGGAATGTCGGAGCGACAGTTGCCCAGCGCGTCGCTGATAAAGAACTTGCAGAGCAGGTCGTTTTAGTTGATGTTGTTGATGGCATTCCGCAGGGAAAAGGACTCGATATGTTCGAGTCAGCTCCTGTTCATGGCACGGACACCCGCATCGTCGGCTCGAATGGCTATGACGAGACAGCAAACTCTGATATCGTCGTTATTACGGCAGGTCTTGCCCGTAAGCCGGGCATGAGCCGCGATGACTTATTGGCAAAGAACGCAGAGATCGTCGGCGGCTGTGCCGAGAATGCATTTAAGCATTCACCGAACGCTATCTTTATCATCGTCTCGAATCCGCTCGATGTGATGACCTATGTAGCTCTTAAGAAGACAGGTCTCCCGCGCCACCGCGTTATCGGTATGGCAGGCGTACTTGATTCAGCACGTTTCCGCAGCTTTATCGCTATGGAGCTTGACGTATCGGTTCAGGACGTAACGGCATTTGTACTTGGCGGTCATGGCGATACGATGGTACCGCTTGCACGTTATTCAACGGTAGCAGGTATTCCGCTTCCGGAGCTTATTCCTGCAGAGCGTCTTCAGCAGATCATTCAGCGTACTCGCGACGGCGGTATCGAGATAGTGAACTACCTCAAGACAGGCAGCGCATACTACGCACCTGGTTCATCGACTGCGCAGATGGTCGAGTCTATCGCTCGTAATAAGAAGCGTATCCTTCCTTGCGCAGTAATGCTCGAGGGCGAATATGGCTTTAAGGACATTGTTGTTGGCGTACCGGTGAAGCTCGGCTCGAACGGAGTTGAGCAGATCATCGAGATCAAGCTCACCGACGAAGAAGCTGCAATGCTCCAGAAGAGCGCAGATGACGTAAAGGTTAACATGGCGAAAGTCGTGTTTTAAGGGTCTTTTGTAGAGGGCACACTGCAGTGTGCCCTCTACGATGAAAGAGAATTCATCCCTCCAAACCGTAACTATTGCCTTTAATCTCTGTTTAAACATGTAGGTGTTAACCAATATGAATAATATGACCAAGTTTTTATTAAGCGCGTTCTTTGCATTTCTCATCGCCGCAGGGATTACCTCTTGTGATAGCACAAGTGAACCAGTCAATAATGACCCGAAGGTTCAAACCTTTGCATCGAAGGAGAATGCGATCTATAAGCACGACCATTACGAGGTTGATACCTCTGATGCATCAGGCAATAACCCTGATCGCCTTGTCGCTTCGACCAAGATAGAGGTTACGGAGACTATTGTTGATACTGGTGTCAGTTTTGATGGTCGCTCCAATGTAACGATCGTTCGTTCAAGCTCCTCAATGGGGACTGATTCGATAAGATATAGCCAAGCAGCGAATGGCGACCTCTATCGTTATAATTATGGCTTTGGTTATATTAATTCTTATCCGGAAGTGAAGCAGTTTCTTGGTCTTTCGGATGACATCAACGTAAAGTGGGTACTCGTAGCAAAACTTACTGATCAGACAGGACAGACATGGGTAGCGGCGAAGGACTCTGTTCTCCTCCCATCATTCGGAAGCTATGTTTACCTCCAGAGCGATGCCACACAGAAAGAAGATACCACATTCTTTATCATGGGCGGGACTGATGCAGTACAATGCAAACACGTTCAACATAAAGTAACAGCAAAGGCAACGATCAGTGGTTTTCCGATTACAGCATCGAATACAATTGATACGTATATCTCCCCTGAACTCGGAGCAACAGTTTGGGATTATATTCGCAGCTCAACGGTATCAAGTCCTGTAGTCAACGGTAAAGCCCGCGGCTCATGGAAGATAATGACGTATCATCCATAATGAGTTTATTGAGTTTCATGGGTTTTATGAGTTTGGGAGTTAACCCATAAAATTCACAAAACCATTAAACTCATAAACCCCCTTAAACGTAAAAAATGTGGTAATTTTGCATAGAAACGATACACCATTTCTTGGAATTACCGATCTTTAAATATAACGAGACCTTTCTCTCTCGCGCCGAACTTGAACGGCTGTTGCGTGAGAAGAACTTCAATGCTATTGACATCAACATGGCTATTGATGCCTATGAAATGGCAGAGACGGTCCATGAATTCCAGAAACGGCTGGATGACACGCCGTACTTCTGGCACCCTAGTCGTGTTGCAAGGATTGTTATTGAAGAGCTGAATATCTCCGATGTATCAATGATATGCGCTGCATTCTTGCATGATGTCCTCGAAGATTCACATGTCCTCAATGCTGAAATACTTGAGTATAACTTTGGCGCATACACCAGTTATCTTGTAGCAATGCTAACAAAGGACATTAAAGCCGAAGGTGAGATGCGCGATATTGTCGAAAGGGATTATGTCGAACGCTTACGTGGGGCAAGTGATGATGCAAAACTTTTGAAGCTCTGTGACCGGCTTGATACGTTTCGTTGTCTTGAGTTCAATGTCAAGAAGAACCCTATCAAATACGTCATGGAGACGACCAAACATTACTTCCCGTTAGTCGAAGGCAGCAATAACCCAAAGATGAAGTACGTCCTCAAAGAATTACAAAAAGCAAGCAATAAGTATTTGGGGTAGGTTATTTCGGCACATACGCCGCAACGAAGGAATCGCGGTAATGCCCTAATATCTCAAGCGCTGCGGCTTTTGAATGGTTGATGTTCTCGAAGATACCGTAGATGAGTGAACCACTACCTGACATGAGTGAGAATCTTGCTCCGCTATCATACATCATATCTTTAACTTCCTGCAGATCGGGATACGCTTCAAAAGCATACTGCTCGAAATCATTGAAGAGATGGTCTTTCCATTCTTTGAGTGGTTTCTTCACTATACTCTCAATATCAGTCGGTGTTCTATCTTGCTGTATGAAAATATTAGAATACGCTTCTTCGGTCGGAATGGAAATATCTTTGAGCTTGGCTAATACAACAATGTTATTAATTTCAAAATCAACTTCACGGAGTTCATCACCGATCCCGCTACCCATTGCTGCCCTGATTCCTGAAGTCAGGAATGATACATCAGCACCGAGCCACTTTGCATAGGACATCTTCTCATCTTGTGAAAGAGGCCGGACATGATCTGAATAAATATCGAGTGCAGTCGAAGCATTTCCGGAGCCGCCACCGATACCTGCCCCCATCGGCAGTTTCTTTTCAAGATAAATATGAAGATTTGGCATTTCCCGCTCGTCCATTCGAGCAGCAAGATGCAAGGTCTTGACAATAAGATTCTTGTGATTGGTCGCGAGCGATGTGTCGCTCGTTGTCAGACTAAATGACGGGGCTTCTGTTACCTCCAGGGTGTCGTTTGGTGAATCGAGGCGGTAAAAGAGGGTATTGATGTTATGGTAGCCATCCTCGCGGCGGCTAAGGACTTCCAGCCCGAGGTTGATCTTATATGGAGATAAATAGGTTTTCACAGTTTGGTTAAAGCAGTTACGACCGTTCGTCGTTCCCGATAGGCTATGTTTTGTAGTCAAATATGGCGTTTTGGTGAACTTCCACGGCTGAATTGGCGTTTTGAGCGTCCCAATAATAGAAGAGTAAACCTCGAAATTAGCTGAAAAGGATAGAGAAATGGATAATGTACTTCGTGCTTTAGTATCAAACCAATTCAAGACCGATAACCCGAACTTCCGTTCTGGCGATACGCTCAACGTATCTGTTCGTGTTGTTGAAGGTGAAAAAGAGCGTATTCAGCATTTTGAAGGTATCGTTATAGCTCGCAAAGGCGCAGGTATCAACGAAACGTTCACCATCCGCAAGATAAGTAATGGTGTCGGTGTTGAGCGTATCTTCCCGATACATTCTCCACGCATCGCGAAGATCGACCTCGTAAAAGAGGGTAAGGTTCGTCGCTCAAAGCTCGGCTACCTACGCGGTCTCGGTTCAAAGGACGTACGTCGCAAGACCACCTAAATCATTTTAGGTTGATTTTCTTAGCCCCGTACATTCATCGTGTATCGGGGCTTTTCATTTCCTCTTGTCGTATTTTTGCAGAGCAATGCTCCGCTCACTCTACTTAAAGAATTACACGCTTGCCGATGAACTTACTGTTTCATTTGGCGAAGGTCTTTCTATTATCACTGGAGAAACAGGGGCAGGAAAATCTGTCATAATCGGAGCGTTGAATCTTCTTGTCGGCGAGAGGGCTTCACCTGACCTCATCCGAACAGGCGAGACGAAAGCTATCATCGAAGCGACCTTTGATATTTCAAAACTATCTGATGTAAGGAATTGGCTTGGTAAGAATGAATTTGACGAATCAGATCAACTCATAATCCGTCGTGAACTCTCGAAGCATTCTGCAGCACGAGCATTCATCAATGATTCACCTGCAACACTTTCATCTCTCAAAGAGATAGGCGACCAGCTTATTGACCTGCACGGACAGCATGAACATCAATCACTCCTACAGCCCGAGCGCCACAGAAGCTTCCTCGATAATTATGCAGGAGTAGAAAAAGAGATGTCAGCATACTCTTCGAAGTATGATGAATATATCAAACTCCAGAAGGAGATTGCAGAACTATCACGAGAGAAAGACTCATGGTCGAAAGAGCGGGACTTCCTTGATTTTCAGCGTAATGAGATAGCAACTGTTAATCCCAAAGATGGTGAAGATGAGAAGATAGATGCCGAGCTCAAAATACTTGAGAATGCCGAAGAGCTTGCCGAGCTTGCTTCAACCCTTCATTCAAATCTTATAGAGGATGATGGTTCGATATACTCCAGACTGACGGATGCAAAAGCAAAGCTTGAACAGCTTGCCAAGATAGACACTCGATTTTCTGATTCACTCAAAGAAGTAACGACGATGATCTCCGTCGTCAAAGAGCTATCTAATGAGTCATCGAATTACAGCGAAAGCGTGGAGGTCAGTCCGGCACGTCTTAGTGAGCTTCGTAACCGAGGCATGTCTTTGACACGTATTAAAAAGAAGTATGGTCCGTCGCTAAGTGATGTGATAACTCTTTACAATGACCTGGAATCGAAGCTTGGACCCGAAGGGAATATTGAAGAGGTTATTCAAGCTAAGAAAGATGAGCTTGTCGAAGTTCGTAAGGAGCTATCATCAGTTGCCATGAAGCTCTCACAAATGCGCAAGAAGTCAGCGGATAAGTTTGAAAAGGAGATACTATTGACGCTCAAAGAGCTGGGCATGGAGCAGTCACAGTTTAAAGTATCACTTGAACATTCACAAGCAATTGATGAAGGAAAACCATTTGTCGAAATAGAAAAGAAGAAGCTTCTGGCATTTTCTCATGGTATTGATACTGTCGAGTTTTTTATTTCAAATAATAAAGGCGAAGAGCCAAAGCCGCTTGCACGAGTTGCATCGGGTGGAGAGATATCTCGCGTCATGCTTGCAATGAAGTCCGCTCTCTCAGCGGCGGATGCTATTCCAGTACTTGTCTTTGATGAAATTGATACCGGTATTTCTGGCCGCATAGCACAGAAGGTCGGGAAGGCGGTGAAGGAGCTGTCGAGAGAACATCAGATACTTTCTATCACACATTTAAGTCAGATCGCTGCTTTCGCTGATACACATTACCTCGTAGAAAAAGCGACGACGAAGAATTCTACGACGACAGCTATTCGTACACTTGGTGAGCATGAGCACATTGAAGAAGTGGCGCGGCTTATTGCAGGCGAGACGGTAACGAAGGAGTCGCTCGTCGCTGCAAAGGCACTCAAAGCGGAGGCAAAAGAACTTGCCGCAGGATAATCACTATCTCGCTGCCTTAGATAAACTCTTCGCTCTTGAGTTCACAGGGATGAAACTCGGGCTTGAGAACATCAGTGAACTCCTCGCTTCGCTCGGTAACCCACAGGAGAAGTACCCGACCATTCACGTTGCAGGCACGAACGGGAAGGGTAGCGTATCGTCTATGATTGCCGCGGCTCTTCAAGCGAATGGGTATAAGACAGGTCTTTATACATCGCCGCATTTAGTCAACTTTACAGAACGCATTAAGATAAATGGCGAAGAGATACCCAGAGAGTACGTTGCAGACTTTCTTCAGTCTAATTGGCACAAGATAGAGGAGTTGAAAGCGACATTCTTTGAGGTAACAACAGCCCTGATGTTCCGTTACTTCGCGGACATGAACGTTGAAGTTGCCGTCATCGAGACGGGGCTAGGCGGTCGGCTTGATGGGACGAATGTTCTGCATAAACCACTTGCGACAGTCATTACATCAATAGGTCTTGAGCACACTCAAATACTCGGCGGTACGCTTGAACTTATCGCTGCAGAGAAAGCGGGCATCTTTAAACAAGGTTCACCCGCAATTGTGAATGTTGAAGAAAAACTTCGTCATGTTTTTACAAAGAAAGCGTACGAAGTCTGGACGAGCGTTACATTTGTTGATAACGAGTCGCAGCTACCCCAAGACCTAAGTGATATGTCGCTCAAAGGAAGACATCAAGAAGAGAACATACGGACAGTACTCGCTACACTTGGGCTGATTAGTCTTCCTCTTGATACAAAAAAGGCATTTCACGGCATACTTCATACGGCCTCACTTACAAAGCTGCGCGCCAGACTTGAAATACTGAGTTACGAGAACGCTGATAAAAAAGGAGTTAAACTGATGCTTGATGTTGCTCACAATGCACCAGCGTTTGAGTATCTTCGAGATTATTTTATAGGCATTGGCGTAAAACCTATAGTTGTAGCAGGATTTGCCAAGGATAAAGATATTGATGATATACTTTCTATCATCAAAAGTTTTTCATCATCATTCATCGCAGTTGCAGCAGATATGCATCGGGCACTCTTGGCAGAAGAACTACATAAAACGGCTCTATTAAACGGCATAGATTCCGTCCTTGGCGGAAGTGTGAGTGATGGTGTTGCTCTAGCTATCAGTAATGCAACCAGAGGAGATGTTATCCTCCTCTGCGGTTCACACTATGTTGTGGGTGAGTTCTTAGCGACTTAACCGTCCTTATGCCTGTTTAGCGTGTAACAAACTGGTCTTTGATGGGTTAATACCCATATATCTCTAAATCAACTGAATTTCTTTGAAGCATATAGTATCGTTATCGTGTATCCTTGTGTATGTTGTTTTTATTGCTGTACCGGTTCAGGCACAGTGGGTAGATATGCGCTTTCCTGCCAGTGGAAGTGTTAGGGCACTGGCTTCTATAGATAGTGTACTCTTTGCATCCGCATCTGAAGGGAGAGTCTTAGTAACTAATAAAAATACCAACCAGTGGACGGAACCTACATCAAATTTGACCGGCAAACTTGTCAATACATTCCTTATTAATGGAGACGATATATTAGCCGGTACATCATCCGGATTGTTTAGATCAACCGATAAGGGAACAACATGGAATACCTTAGGGCTCTCGGCGTCGGTATATGCAGTATCCAAGTATGATTCTACTATCTATGTCTCATCGCTAAACGGAGTGCACACTTCTACAGATAACGGTTTGACATGGACTCGTCTAAACTCAATTAAAAGTGTTAAAGGCGTACTCATGTATAATGATAGATTGTTTTGTGTTTCAGCAGAACAAGGACTCTACGTTTCCGATGACTCGGGCAAAATATGGAGATCTGCTCAAAATGGAATACCTTCCACAACATTATCTACTATTATTAAGCATCAGAATGACCTTTATATCGCCACCTACGGAAGTGGTGTATATCGCTCATCTGATTACGGAGCAAACTGGGTTTCGACAAACACAGGACTTTCAAATTTCGACGTACTCGCATTTGAATCGATCAACGATCTCATCTTAGCCGGTACATACGGTGGGGGAGTATTTGCCTCTAATTCAAAGGGTAAAGTATGGATTCCCGTTAACTGGGGCGCGGGTGATTATCATGACTACGGCTTTGCACATGACGATACAACAGTGTTCATGGCAACAGGGAATAGCGGTGTATTCAGAAGACCATTACTACAATTTATTAACTTACAATCAGCCCCTGTGGCTCCTCTCTCTGATGGGGTACAATTAGGATGCTATCCAAATCCATTTTCTTCCTCATCGAGAATAAGCTACACACTCGCTAAATCTGACATGGTATCAATCGAGGTGTATGATATACTTGGTCGAAAGATAGAAACGCTTGTCAGAGATGTTCAAGATGAAGGTCAGCATGAGGTAATCTTCGATGGCATTAACTTACCCGAAGGGATCTACTACGCGAAGC
>JBKJTT010000066.1:0-57511 GCA_046590205.1 Kapaibacterium sp. (SeqCode) | reverse complement strand
ATCATTAACGATGACATCTGTAAGTTCAAAATCAGACACTGCAAACGGCTCAGCAATAAATTGCAAGTATCCGAGCACATCACCATCGGCGAACTGACCTGCAGCCGCGAAAAGTGTTTTACCTGTAGCAGCATTGAAGCTTGTAAGACCCTTCGTTGACTCTATTCCTGCGAATGCGAGCATCGTTGCATTATGTGTTTTGACATTCATGTCAAATGCAAGAGGTCCATTGACAGAACCACGGAGGACAACCGGTATAAGGGTTGTATTTCCTCTTTTTACAACATTCTTCACATCAGCATAAATGCCAGCGATATTTGTTGCGTCACCCGTTGTCTCTTTATAGACAGGGACAGGAAGCGGCTGTGGCCATGGCAAGAACGGGAGCTTAGCAGCAAGATACATCAAGATGTACGCAGCATCATACGCATTTGCTCTATAGAAATAGAAGCCAGGGAAATTCGGGTTCGTATAACGACCGCTATGATTAGCATCACCATGGAATGCCTGACGACCTTCGACGCTATCAAGTGGTGGGTATGCACGTGCAGAGGCACGAAGCAATGAGTCAGCATCAGCAAGTGTTACAAAGCGGTTTTGCTTTAAGCGAATCTCTGCACCTTGAGTGTTATCAAGCTGCGTAAGATTTACATCGCCGTCACCCCACTCTTGGAATTGGTTTCTGCCTTCAGGCACGAAACGGATAATACGACCCGGCAAACATGTTGCAGGCGGCCAACATGTGGTAAGCGAGTCTTTATTGCGACGTGTGCTATCTTCACCGGCAAATGATGATGGGAAGAGCGCATTCATAAATGAATGAGCCAAGCTATCGGATACGCTATCCTCAATACCAACTGATGAACCCTGAGTACGAACTGTACCAAGATTACCAATAGAGCCATAATGGAATTCTATCGTTGCGCGCGGATCAGGAACAGCACAGTCATTTGCGAAAGCATTCTGAATGATCTTGATCTGGAATGTAGCAACAGAGTTGACATTAGTCTTCTCATTGATATTCAGATCTCTCCATTCAAGAGTGAAGGTGCGTAAAAGCGAACCAGGAGCGGCACACGGATTTGGGTCAGGCACAGCGACAACTCCATAATGGATCGTCGTTGGCTTATACCCAACAAGAGCCTCTGAAGGGACACGGTACTTGTGGTCACCCCAGAATGGAGCCAACGTATTGTTCGGTTGGTTCGCACGGAAGAGGTAGTACACGTCATGCGTAATGACAGGTGTCTGTTGTACGCCGAGCGAAGCCCATCCATTGATACAAACGTTCAGAGAGCTGAACATATCATGATTGTATTCAAAAGAGAACCCAATCGGAATATTGTTAGCTACACCGTCATCAAGATCACCGAATCCGGAAAAATCAAGAAATTCAACGTCTTGAATCTCATTGGTTAATCCAACGAGAGGATTGAAAAACTGGTTAGCTATCTCTACGTCGTAGTATGCCCATATTTGAGCATCTGACTTGGATACACCAACAATCGAGAGGAGCGCCGCAACGCCCATTCCTGCAAGAAACTGTTTTAAGAGTTTCATAGAATCGTATCTCCTATGAGTGTTATTACTAAATGTCGTTTATAAAAATCGTATTCGTTCGCCACTTTACTAATGACCTCCGGGTAAAGCTACTGCCTTACCCGGCAATCAAACTTTGGCGTTTTACTTGCTAAGGGTCATCTTGATTGATGAACTATAGCTACCGGCTGTCATCTTCGCGATGTATGTACCTGTCGGCATTACATCACCAGCATCATTTGTAGCATCCCAAATTACTGGGTAGCTGCCTTGCTCGATGACTTCGTTAACGAGTGTCTTTACAAGCGCACCCTTAACATCATATATCTCGATCTTCACATTCTCACGCTGTGCGAGCTTGAAGCGAAGCGTCGTTGACGGATTGAACGGGTTCGGATAGTTCTGTTCGAGAACAGTTATTCTTGTATCCTCACCTGCGACATCGCTCTTCGTTGGTACGAAGACGATACGTGCATTTTTCAACCCGACGTTGCGAATCTCAAGACAGAGCGAATCTGCACCAACATTGCGCAATGTATAGAACGTATTGTTGATCGGTCCACCGCCGTTACTCATATTAATAGAGAACTCACTCGGCGTATTCGGATGAACGAGGTAGAAGTTACCTACGAACGTACCCGTGCTATCGAAGCAACCCTTGTTCCAACATATCTCTATCGGATAGAGGAACGAACCAGCTTCGCTACCAGACTCAAAGCGCAACTGCCACGTTACATCTGCGTACTGATTGGTATCGCGACGGATATCGATATGTGTACCCTTGAGCGAACCGCCAATCGGCAACTCCCAACGACCGTCAAATACTGATGATGGTCCTGGTGGTGGAACTTCGATTTCGCAATATCTAATATCAAGCGAATCACGACCGAACTTGCCTGCACCGAAGCAGAGGCGCTGTATATCAACCGGATGGGTTGAGGTAAGCTTGTTCGATACATATACATCACACATGAAGGTTGGGATATCGCCGACATGTACTTGATACTTTACCGTATCTACATTACCCTGCAAGTCTGTGACAAGCAAGCTAATGTAACGCGGAGCGAGTGGCTCGTTTACGAAGTACTGATCGTCTTCGTTAAACTGACCGCAGATCTTTACCCACTGGGTATCATTTGAGAGTGTCCCGCCGATCTTAGAAGGCGTAACTGTGAAGCCAATTGGCTCAAGTATCTGTATAGTAAGCGTATCTGTCGGGCAATCACGGAGCAGATCTCTGTCTGTTACGCGAATGCTGTCGCAGAACGGCGTCTTGTTACGGATACAAAGTGTACGAGTGCTCTTGAAAAACTTCGGAGCATGAGCGGTTGAATCAACCTGAAGCTCAATGTGTCTCCATGCGGTTAATCCGCATACGTCTTCAACAACTACTGTGATAGTATCTGGTCCGCCGCAATCAGGATTTTCTGAATTATGCGGAGCGTCGTTCAAACCAGGAGTACCGTAAAGAGCACCTGAAATTGGATTAATCTTCAGCCAAAGTGGTGTTTTACCAGAAACTGTGACTCTACCGGTCTTATAGCGATCATCACGATAGATGTCTTCAGTCTGACCTTTATAAATCAAACGGAATGTATGATAATCTGCAAAGTTCGGATCTGTGATCTGAATAACCGGTACATTTGTACCATTGAAATATGTGCTATACTCCAAGTCCTCTTTCGCGCGCGGAAGGTCCGCACCGGTTGTCAAGATCGTTGGCTCGACGTTAATCGGCAATCTCCACTGCTGTGTACGCTTTCCTGTGTGACCATCATCGGTCTCAACAGCAACGAGCGTATCAAGAAGCAACTCACCATTAACCTGCGGAACAGGCGTAATGAGCGGATAGACAGATGCCGAGTCAAAGCGGATATTCATGATTCCACGAGCTGCAAATGCATTAAGCTCTGCGACGCGATTTGCATCATTGAAGTATGCCTTCAACCATGCCGGTCCGACCTTAAGAGCGTATGCTGTTCTGCCGTAACGGAAATCCCAAACTACATCCTGACCTAAACGGGCAGTCTCTGCAATAGAGATAGCAAGAGCAGCCGAATCCTCAAGTTCATCGTCCGTCTGAATGTCATAATCGTAACGCAAGCTATCTGTCAAGTTAGCAGCGCAAGCGATAGACGGGCTTGTCAAATAGATCGGCAAGCTATCCTGAACGAAGATACGGAACGTGTAGTCACGAGATACCGAACGTACACAAAGTGTATCGTCTTGGAAGCCCGTCGGACAATGGAAGTACGGTGGGAATATCCAATGTGAAAGCAATGTGCTATCATTACCAAGTACTCCGTCAAAATTATCAAGCAACTGATGTTCAGAGGCAAAGTTCGGCGGCCAGTTAGTTAGACGTACGCTTACTGCTTCACCACCAGGCACTACATCAGGATTGTGCGGTGTGCCATAAAGCTGTATATATCCATTCGAACCAACGCCCGGGTTTACATTATAAACCGTGTCGCGCTTCAACCACCATGGAAGACGTGTGTTCTTCCAATCGCTTGGAATATTGTCATCATAGTCAACGTCAATATGCAACTGTGAATAGTTGAATGGATCGAAGAGCCATGCTGGATTGTAGAAGTTGTTTATATCATAACCACCAATTTTCAAAAGTACTGTATCAGGCAATGCCGGATTATATGCTTCATAGTTCACATCCTCACGGAGGAACTTACGATTCGGATGAATCGGATCATTCTGAAGCGCAGTAATATCGCCTACATAGAAAGGTGGCAGAACATCACCAATGGTGAATGTTAATCCGCGTGACCTAGCGCCTGCATAGCCATATTTCCAAAGCTGGGTACGGCTAAACACCACGATGTTATCGCCCGGACGTACAGGAAGTGTACGGTAAAGCTCACCTGCGTACCACTGGGTCGGATCATCAATGCTCATCGCACATACTGAATCCGGTCCGCCGGCATTAATCACCTCTGCAAGTGTTTGACGATAGAAGCGTCCGCGAAGGGCAGCACTATCCTCAAGCTTTGCAGCACGAGCGATCTCATGATATGAATTGTTTGACGGACGAATGAGCGTTGGGCTCCAGAACACGCGAGCACGCTGACCTGGATGACGTGTAGCCACCGAAGAGTCAGGTACGAAGTCAATACGTCCTTTGTAAGGATGAGAAACCGAATCATGACGATCCTGCAATTCTTCCTTCAAGTTCACACGGACGAACTCTTGCGTGTTCTCATTGAGAACAAACACTGTCGTGTAGTTGCGCGCATAGATATCACGGTTGAAGTCAAGCGTATCAATATCTGCCTGCAAGAAGAGCGGGTATCCGATAGGATGCGGTCCTGTGAAATCGATCTGATACTGCATAATCTTGCTCAAATAGACAGGGTCTTTTGAGAAGATATCACGCGTCCAACGATGTAAACCTTTGCGTCCCTTTGAAGGCAAACCGATATCTGTCGGTAAGCCGAGAGAGAAAGCTTCGCTAATAGCAAGACGACGATCGTTATAATCTACTGTCTTGATGTCTCTACCGCGATCAAACATATCATAAATACGACCTTCCATAAGAAGTGTATCAGGAAGCGGTATCGTCTTTGCAGCATCTGCAAATCCAATTGGTGTCGGCGTGTAGGTATATGGCTCGTTGCGACGTGGCTCATATACGTTCTTATAACAGTCTGAATAGAAATCAATAAAGAATGTATTCTGAACTGCACCGACCGGTATAGCAGGAAGCCTTGTGGCCAAATCTACACCTGTTTCACCCCAAAAGTTGCCACGCAAGGTGTCAACACCACCGAAACCAGCAGGTCCATTTGGTGAGCGAAGGATGTAACGTGCATTGTTGTCATAGATTGCATTACCGCGAGAATTGCTTTCATTTGATGGACCAGGTCCGTCGAATGAACCCCAAATCGTCGCGCCTGCATTTAAATCGCCAGGATTATTCTGGTTCGGAGACTCAAGATCAACCGTTGCACTGTGACGGCTTGTTGCTGTATTATTAGCAATGAGCGTCTGGTTCGCCTGAACGTGCAAGAATGTATTATCCGAGTGAATCGCAGAGCCCGTGAACGCCTGATTCTCTTCAAATCGAACACGGCTCATAATGAGCGAATCCTTTACAACAAGTGGGTATGCTGACGAGTTATTGATGTCAACAAAAAGTCCGCCGCCACGTCCGGTTCTATTATAGGTTCCGAGCGAATCATCGCCTGTAGTCGTCCAGTTATCAAGATAACGCGTTAACTCACGAGGATCAAACGGCATCGGAGGAGCGATATTGGTGATCGAGGCTGTCGCCGTCGCACCAAATCCACCACCGCCAACAAGCGCTACATTCGGCGCTACCGTGTAACCTACACCCGGATTTGTCACCGTGATGCTTACGACAGATCCACCTGAGATGTTTGCTACCGCCGTTGCACCCGCACCATGTAAATTGGCGCTTGTAATGACGACTGACGGAGCAGACGAGTAGAGACTTCCGCCTGTATTAACCGTAATACCATTTACCCAATTCAAGAATCCAGGGTTTGAAGCGTTATACTTATCTTCAACCATGTAACGGTTATACGCATTGACACCAGGGCCCGACTGACCCATATTCATGTAGGTAGCACCGCCGTTTCCGCCCCATACGTAGTTGCGTAGGTATTCAACAGCGAACGAGCTATCACGCGTACCGATAAAATCAGCACCGCCGCCCGATACAATATTCTTATAGCTCGGCTTGTCGATACGTGCGTTAAGCGGGTTTACAAAATTATCAGCAAACTTTGTACGACGGATCTGATAATCAGGATTTGAATTTGGATTCAAATACACTGCACCACCAGCAAGACCTGAAGCGTTGTCAAAGAACTTTACACGCAACTCAACTGAATCCCAACGTGGGTTTGCATGATTTTGTGGAGCAAGATACCCCGTGACGAATGTGTACCAATTTGTATAGACTGCACCACCCTGGCGATAAGCCGTATTCGAGACGAACTCGATCAAGCCAGAATCACGGAGAGTGAACGGTGAGGTAGAAATGATATTCTCACCATCGATATAAAGAGCAGGTCCGTTCGTTGTGTAAGATTGATTTGCCTGCCAATCAAGATGAACCGCTCCACCAAGACCTGCAACGTTTCCTAAGAAGCGGGCACGCTTATAGATAGCAAGCCCCGGACGACGGCCGCTAAGCTGCGCCTGTGCTGTTGGTCCTACATAAAGCGGAGTAGGAGCATTTGGCGGCAACCATGATGGATCCGCCGAAGTCTTACTTACAGCGATAGCTCCACCCCATGCATCTGCCTGATCAGGATCATTCGTACGAGCCGTATCCTTATTGAAAGTAGCTAAATGAAGCGTCAATCCGGTGTAATTACCGACGTAGATAGCACCACCACGCGCAGAACCTGCACCCGGATTATATGCTAAACAGCGCTCAAACTGCATCGTATCGGTACGAGCATGGAATAATGTAGGAAGATTAAGCTTTGTACTATTAGGCAAGCCACCGTTACCGGAGAAGCTTGAATCAAGATACCCAAGGAAGCCACCTACCCAGTCAGAGAAGGATGCACCTTCACGAGCTGACATGTGGATAGCACCACCAAGCGTCGTGTTATCATCCCAAATATCACTGTTGCGGCTGGCATCTTCATTGAAAACGCGGGTATCACGCACTAAAAGGCGACGAACCTGTCCTCTTGCAAGGGCAAGACGACCATCATCACTCGGGAAGTACGAAGCGGAAGGCGCCTGCAAGAATGCGAATGCACCGCCGCGATAAATCGCCTGACAGCTATCGACGATAACGTCGTACAAATACGTTCTGCTAGAGAAGGTAGTCATAACACCACCTACACCGTTCGACGCTTTAATAATAGCCATCGAATTGGTAAGTGCGGTAAGCGTAGTACCGTAGTGCAACGTTCTGTCAACGCGCTCTTTCTTGCGCATAAATGCGAAACGTACGTTCGCGAAATATACAGAGTCTGCGCCAGGAAGCACAACAATGTGCCCCCACTCGTCAGAATTGCTATTCACGTTAATACCGCGAATTTGGATTCTGCGGGCTAACCCTTGGAAGCCGTTTGCAACGATCTTGCCACCAACCGAATCAACGATTCGACCGTCAGGCAAGAAGTGAAGTTCAGCACCCTCCATGATACGAAGAGTACCAGAGACGCTTAAACGCCCCGATATACGATAGATCGTATCAGTAAGGGCATTACCAGGCGTACGAGAATAAAGTATTCTCGTCTGTCCCGGGGTGAGATACCCTGAGATCTCGACGATCTGTTGAGCGCTGGATGTCTGTACGACACCGAGTACTCCCAAAATAAGGAATAAAGCGACTAAAAAACGCTGCATATTTCCTCCGTTAGTGGATAAATTCCGGACTGTTAATAAACTTTTTTCTTTCACGCTCTCACCTATTTGTGTCGTTTGCTTTGTCATCACTGGACTGATCCTTCGTGTTAAAAAACTTTTTCTTAATAATTGAACGATATTCCTACAGCCTGAAACCCGCACCATATCAGTGCTTGAACAAGTATCTGTAAAATTTCAAAAAACAGATGCTGGCGTATAGAACGCCATTATCCTCCTCTGCGGAGAACAAATCTTTGCAAATATACGGACGTTTTTACAACTCCACCTGTAATCTGATAAGTCCGCGCTTGGCGGCATCATCAAAGTATCCACCGGGATACTCAACAAGAATGGTTTTATAGAGCTTTGCAGCTTCGTCCGTTTTCCCAGCTTGCTCATAGTTCCGAGCCGCCGAAAGAGAATAGTCTGCATTAAGCGGATTTGTCTTGTCCATACCCGCTGCAGACATGAATAACTTCGCAGCTTCCTCTTTGTTACCCTTTTCTTCAAAAATAGCTGCTTTTCCCGCGCTGATGGATGCCTTTACGAGCGACTCGCCAGCATCAACATCCTCAAAAACCTGCTGAGCACTGTCTAATTTGCCCAAAAAATAGTAGGAATTAGCCAGATACAACTTCGCCATGTTCCCTGAACGAGTTGAGCCATATTGACTTACCACCTCTTTTAATCCACGTACCGGCTCGCCTTGTATCCGAGAGTTCATGTCACCGTCAATTGCCATGCGCCAATTTGATGACTGGTAGGCTGGGACGATACGGCTAAGCATAACACTTGCTTTCTCTTCGTCAGCTGTTTTGTTCGATTGCCAAAGGAAAAACCCTGCAACTACGAGCACTAGTACACCAACACCTGCCAAAAGCTTCGTCCGGTTTTGTTCAAACCACGAAAGAGCATTTTGGGAATTTGAAAGCAGAGATTCCTCATTTGAGAGAGTCTCTACAGGGGCTGATACTTCGTTAAGCTTCTTTTGTGAACGGATCATTATAACACTCGTCGTTAGTATGCATTTTAACTCATTTCGAACAGCATACCTTTGTTTTTACCGGGTTTCGTTAGTGCGCCCGGAAGGACTTGAACCTTCAACCTTTGGAACCGGAATCCAACGTTCTATCCAATTGAACTACGGGCGCCGAAGATGCCAAAGATATTAATTCGGCGCACAAAACGTGGATTTCTCCTTTAAAAATCCTCATTTCGACTACAAAATCCGAAGATTGTCTATGAATAACTACTCTTTGGCGTTTTTGTTACACCCTAAGGCAATTTTTAAATGCACTTCTTATCGTATGATTACTCAATATCGTAGTTTTGGCCATTCCAATACCTCTAGTTAGACTATCAATGTGTGTGTTAAACATCCGATAGGAATTCCGATAAGCTGTGGTCGTGGTTACTGTTCATTCACAAGTTTCAGCGTTTGCACTTCTCCAAATCCGGTTGAAATTCTGGCATTGAGAATACCTTGCGGCAAAGTCTTTCCGTCGAGTAGTATCTCATAGCTTCCGGCATCGTAGCTTCGCGCTGCATTGCTGAAAACTTTATTGCCGAGAAGATCATAGACTTCAATGGTCACATAAGACATTCGGTTCAGTGCGAAGTGCAACTTTGTATTTGCGGTAAATGGATTGGGGCTGGAAGTGAACGAGGAAAGATATGACATGCCGCTCTGTACTCCGTTACTCGTCGGCACATATTTTTTCCACTCCGGATATGCAAAAACACCGGTATCAGCAAGTGCTGTCGTTGTGGTCGTTCCGTAGGCCGTCTTTTTCAGCCCCAGCGATAGTCCATTTGATCCGGTTAGGAGGGAGCTGTTATCCGGCGACCACGTAGGTCCTCCTCCGACGCCGACATCGTTTGTCCATGGTGTCGAACCAGTAGTAGGTGTCACATAGTAGATCACGCCATCGAGAATAAACGCAACAACGTTTAGTCCGGCGCGCGACCATTCGCACGAGATCTGAACAAATGGCGATCCTAAGTCAACCGATTCGAGCAACACTCCTGTCGAAGCATCAATCACGCGCAGGGTATCGAAGTGTGATGAACCGCTGGTAGTTCGATCTACGAAGGCGATCTTTGAATCGTCCGGGCTCCAGGTTGCCGACCTATAGGAATGGCTTTCGCCTGAAGGAGATTGGTACAGCACGGTCGGCGTACCGCCGAAACCGGAAATGATCTGCACCCTCGAAATTCCGCCACTGTCCTCAACTGTAGAAAAGATGATCTTATCTGTCGTTGCAAGTGAGGACCAGCTTACTCCTTGCAGTATGATCCCTGAAGCGGAGTAGATCGAGCGCGCATTGCTGCCAACCACGTTACCAAGTGAATCGGAAACGTCACACAAATATATCTTGTCGACGTTTCTCCCCTCTTCCACCTGGATTGCAATAGTGCCCCCGTCCGCGGACCACGATGGTGCACGACAAGTAAAAGAATCTGACAATGGCATATAGATCACAGTTTGGTTTGTGGCGTCCGAATCACACACAGCAACCACACTATACTTCTTGCCATCGATTGTGGTGGATGTCACGTATGTGATCGCCGGATTGGTTTTGAAGCCGACAGTCAGCATGAATGTTATGAGAGTTAGCGAAATACCAATTAGTCTATGTTTCATTGAGATAAATGAAATGAATAATGATAAATACGATAGTCCTAGTACTGATCAAGGTGATAATACAAAGATACAAAAGGAGCAGCGAAGTGCTGCCCTTTCTAATTATTTTTTTTTCGCTGTCTTCCAATCAGCGGAACAAGGGTCATTTGCCAAGTACATCAAATGCGATTATTTCTTCCACTCAGGGTAGTAGATGGCTGTTACAGCCCCTGTTGCGATCGTTGACAAATTGGATATACCCGTTACAGTCTTTTTAATATTATTCACATTTGAAGGTTGAGCTGTTATGTTAAAACAAGTCATAACTGAACTATTATCAGGTACCCAGGTATAAGGAAATAGACCTTTTCAGAGCTCAATTTCCCCACACGAGCACCTCGATTCGTACCCTCACAAGTCCATCCCTGACCATATCTATCTCTTTTGCAGCTCCGTACGAAAGATCAATGATGCGTTCGGGTTTTACAGGTCCTCGGTCATTGACTTTCACTTCGACCTGCTTGCCATTCTTCTGGTTGGTAACAAGAAGAATAGTCCCGAATGGGAATGTCCGGTGGGCTGCGCTCAAGGCATTCTTATCAAATATCTCGCCGCTTGATGTCTTGCGCCCGTGAAACTCTGTACTATAATAGGAAGCAAGTCCCTCTTGTGTGCCAAGTGATCGTGAAAGCGGTGAGGCACATCCTATATAAAGAAGTGAGAGAATCAATAAGAACGAGTAAAGTGTGTATCTCAATTATAGATATTCGTTCTGATTGTGACGCTTCAGATAATCTGCAATGTCTTTTACGTTCTGTGCATTTTCACGGGATGTTATGAGAATGGCATCACCCGAATGCACGACGATTGTATCGTTCATCCCAGACAACACTATTAGTTCACCAGTGCGAGAGAGAACAAACGAATTCTTCGTATTCCGAAGGAGGACATTGTCTCCACTGGAGACATTATTATTTTCGTCTTTTTCTCCGAGGCGCCATACTTCATCCCAGCTCCCGACATCGCTCCAGCCAAGTGCTCCGGTGCGAAGTACATATACCTTCGTCGCTTTTTCCATCACACCGTAATCTATTGAAATACCTCGAATCTTGCTGTAGGCATCTTCAAGGCGCATTTTGAAGTTCTTAGCATCGGGCTGTGGGAGTTCACCGATATGCTCGGCAATCTCATCAGTGTATAGTTTTATCTCATTCCAAATAGCATCAACACGCCAAATGAACATGCCGCTATTCCAAAGGAAGTCACCAGACTCAACAAAGAGCTTTGCTGTTGTTTTATCAGGTTTCTCTGCAAATCGTTTGACACGAAAAACATCACGTATCTCAAACTCTGTGAGCTGCGGCAACTCTGCCTTCGACGGTACACTCTCTTCATCAAGCTGTAAATATCCATAGCCAGTCTCAGCGCGTGTAGGGTGGATGCCCAGCGTAATAAGTGAGCTTGTTGAATGAGCAAGTTTCGCTCCCAGATGTACAAGTCGTGCAAACTCTTGACGGTTGCGAATCAAATGATCGGCAGGAAGAACAACCATAATACCATCGTCCCCGCAGCGAGCACGAACTATATGCGCTGCGAGTGCTATACACGGAGCAGTATTTCTTCCAATTGGTTCGGCGATGATATTCTCTTTCGGTACTCCAATTGCTTGTTCAGCAAGTTCTTCTGCGTGGTATGCACTTGTGATAATAAGGGTATCTTCAAGTTTAGCGAAATCAGTAATGCGCTCGAGAGTAAGCTCAAGCAATGATTTCTCTTTATCAACGACGCGTAGCAACTGCTTCGGACGTTTCATGCGGCTCTCGGGCCAGAACCTCGTCCCGACACCACCTGCAATAATAACCGGACAGATCTTCATGTTTATTGTTTTACTAATCTCGGCACACGCGCCGTAATGTTCGTTAGTATCTCGTATGGTATTGTGCCTATCTTCGATGCAAGGGTCCAAGCATCAAGCGTGGCATCTTCTTCTGAAAGCAAAATTACCTCTTCGCCGATACGCACCTGATCATTTCCCGTTTCAATTAGAATCTGATCCATACAGATCGTACCACGAACAGGATATTGCTTCCCATTAATGAATGCATTAGTCTTATTCGTCAGAAGTCTTGGGTAGCCATCCCCATAGCCCGCAGGGACTGTTGCAATGTTCGTATCATGGTCTGTATTCCAACGTAAGTTATAACTTACCCCCTCACCTTTGGTGATACGTTTTGTAAACGCCACCGCGCTTGTTAACTCAAGTACTGGTTTGAGACTGCCTTTATATTCGTTCTGTAACTCGAGCGACGGCGCATATCCATAGAGCATAATGCCCGGACGTACCATATCAAGAGCAGTTTCTTTGCCTCGTTGAAGTATCGCGCCGGAATTCGCAGCATGCGCGATCGGAACAACAATACCTGACTTTCTCACTTCATTAACGACATCTTGAAAGAGCATGTGCTGACGGGTAAAGAACGCAGAGCCGATCTCATCACTCGTAGCGAAATGAGTTGAGATGCCAATAAAACCAATACTATCCGAGCAAGCATCTATCAGACGAGCAAATGTCAATGCATCTTCCGGTTCAACGCCGACACGGCGCATTCCCGTATCAACCTTCAAATGAACATTCGCTTTTTTACCGAGTGCTTTTGATCGTGCAGCTATCACATCAAGCAAATGTTTATCGCAGAGTGTGAATTCAAGGTCGTTCTCAATGAAAGCATCCACTTCATCTTCAAGTGCAGTTGTAAGGACGAGGATTGGTAGTTGTGTGAGCTTTCGAAGCGCAACGCCTTCTTCTTCGGTTGCAACACCGAAGTACCCGACCTCTCCGCTTGCTTCGGATGCTTTGGTGATTATCTCAAGCCCGTGTCCGTAGGCATTTGCCTTCACGACAGCCATTATTAACGGCTTCGCCCCAATAAGTGAGCGGACGTAGCGAACGTTCGAGAGAAAGTTATCGGTATGAATAAGAGCGCGAGTAGGGCGCATGAATAGAAAAATTTTGCTTGATGTAGAACATCAAGTACTTATGAAAGAATTAAAATATTCTCTCTCACCTCTTAAAGAACTCCAATCGCATTTTTGCATTCCCATAATCTTGTGCGGCGTTTGTTTGGGTAAGGTTGAGCGGAGAGCCAAGCTGTACTGCCTTCTCGAATGCACTTGTCGCATCGAACTTCTTTCCTTCGACGAGGAAAAACTCTCCTATTCGGTTATAGATAATCACTTTCAGTGTGTCGCTCGCTACACGTGTTTCAATCAGACCAAATGCCTGCTCGTACTTTTTGCTTTTGAGATAATGAAAAAGAAGATTTGTCATTACGTCGGTATTCGCCGGATCAAGTTCAAGAGCTTTCTCCCAGTATTTTGCTGCCGCTTTATGTTCATTGAGCATCGAGAGCATCGCCGCCATCTGCGCTAATCTATCAGTAGCAGCATCAGGGACTTTTATCGTATCGGGTTCCTCCACTCGCGGAGGCAAAAGAGTGGTAGTCGGCTTGTTACGTTCAATTATCTCTTGTATCGGGTCTTTTGAGACAATAGATTGGTCTGGCTGCATTGCCATTACTAATGCAATGCTGATTAGCCCAACAATAATAATAAGTGCTCCGTAGAACTTACCTCGTGAGAACTTTGGTACAGGATACATTGATGCGTGAGGCGGAGTACGAGGTTCTGAAAAATTTGTATCCCCCCATTTCTTACGTAGCCGTTCGAGATTATCCCGTGAAAGAGTATCCTGAAGATTTAATAGATGGATATACTCATTGCGGGTATCTTCCTCGAAGAGTACTTCTTTTGCTCGGTTGAGGTCCTGCATAATACGCTGCGCCGATTCGCTCCCGATATTCGCATCGGGATGCCAACGCTTCGCCATCCGGCGGTATGCTTCTTTTATCTCTTCTTCGCTCGCCGAACGAGAGATACCAAGTATGGAATAGTAATCTTTCACAATACTACTAACAGTAATACATGATAAGGTAGTTTATAGACAAACAAAGCGGACATTACTGCCCGCTTCGTCTGGTAGTAATGAGAGAAAACCTGTGTTAACTTTTTGCGACTTTCAGGCGTGCTTGTGCCGCATCAAGCTCGATGTGGAACTGCTCGTTGGTGAAGCCCTCTTCGTGATCGGCATAACGTTGGCGAAGGCGTTCAATTGCAGCTTCAGCGTCCGCTATGTTAATATCGGTCGAATGTTCGGCAGTATCGGCAAGGACTGTCCCCGCATTATCATGTAGCTCCAAAAATCCGCCGCTGACGTAGTAATGCTCTTCCGTGCCGCTTGTTTCTTTGAAGCGGAGCAAGCCGGGCTGCAATTTACTGACAATAGCCGCGTGATTAAAGAGGACCTGAAACGGTCCGAGGACGCCGGGAGCAGTAAAATCATCAACAGTCCCCTGATAGACGGTCTTCTGCGGCGTTACGATCTTAAGTTCAATGGTTTTTGCCATAAGTGGGCGTTAAAACACGAGACTCGGAAATTTAGTGTCATACTTGGCGATACCGAAAACACTCGGTCAAGTGGTCATTGACCATCCCCGTTGCCTGCATGTGGGCATACATTATGGTCGAGCCGCAGAACTTGAAGCCGCGCTTTTTCATGTCTTTGCTCATCGTATCGGATTCTTTTGAGGTCGGTTGGATGTCTTTTAGTATCTTATGCTTGTTGGTGATGACCTTCCCGTCCGTGAACTGCCAAATGTATTTATCGAAGCTACCGAATTCCTCTTGTACTTCAAGAAATGCTTTTGCATTAGTGACAGCGGAGTTCACTTTCAGTTTATTACGGATGATAGAAGGGTCTTGTAAAAGTTTTTCAATGCGCATCTGGGTAAATCGCACAACTTTCTCGGGGTCAAAGTCGGCAAATGCTTTTCTGTATCCTTCACGCTTACGGAGAATGGTCAGCCATGATAACCCCGCCTGCGCTCCTTCCAAGGTAAGAAACTCAAAGAGCTTCCTATCATCATGCACAGGTACTCCCCACTCTTCATCATGGTAGGTTATGTAAAGCGGGTCAGATAGACACCATCCACAGCGATGTAATTCATTATTCATACAAATAGGTGCTCATTAATTGCACTATTAATATACAAACTTTACATCTTCACCACTCTCACATCATGCAATCCATCTATTCCGGCGATAGCAGTAAGTGAGTTTGGCGGGACTTCATTATCCACGCTGATGATGGTTACCGCATCTTCCCCTGGGGCTTTGCGTCCGTTGGTAAGACCTGCTATGTTCACACCGTCATTACCGAGTATTGTGCTTACTTTGCCAAGTATGCCAGGTACATCACGATTAAAGAAGAGGATGAGATTTCCTGATGGGGCAACGTCAATGCGATAGCCATTGATATCAACTATGCGCGCTTCACCTAACCCAGTAAGCATGCCTGATACTGTCAATGTAGTGCCAGACGATACAAGTGAAAGTGTCAGAAGGTTTGTATATTCTGATGTATCACTCGTTTTTGATTCTGTGACTTCGATATCACGCTCTTTTGCGATGAGCATTGCATTGACGAAGTTAATACGTTCGGGTGTTGCCTTTTCCAGAAGTATCTTGAGCATAACAAGCGTCAATGCTTCCGTCTTCTTGGTTACTACTTCACCACTATAACTAATGCGTACATTCTGAATTCGTGCATCAGCTGAAAGTTGATGGGCAAAGCCGGCAAGTTTTTCAGAGAGTTCGTAGTATGGCTTGAGTTCGCGCCACTCGGCTATATCAATAGCAGGGATATTCGCGGCATTCAATATTGTGCCACCTTTAAGAGCATCAATAATCTGATAAGCAAGGGCGATAGCAACATTCACCTGCGCTTCTTCCGTGCTTGCGCCGAGATGAGGTGTTGTGATCACATTGTCAAAACCGAGTAGCGGTGAGTCTTTCGGGGGTTCAACTTCAAACACGTCAAGTGCGACACCTCCTACATGACCTGAACCAACTGCATCAGCAAGAGCAGCTTCATCATAGATACCACCGCGTGCAACATTCACGAGTCGCACACCTTTTTTCATCATTGAAAGTTCTTTCGCGCCGATAAGATGAGCAGTATCTTTTGTCTTCGGAGCATGTGGTGTAATGAAGTCTGATGTTTTCAAAAGTTCTTCGAGCGAGACTATGTCCGTTCCGAGTGAAATAGCTTTCTCCGGTGATGCGAACGGGTCATAAGCAACGAGTTTCATCCCAAAACTTCTCGCGCGTTTTGCTACTTCGCTTCCAATACGACCAAGACCAATTATGCCGAGCGTTTTGCCGTGCAATTCAACTCCCATGAATTTCCCTCTCTCCCATTTACCTGACTTCATCGAAGCATTCGCTTGTGGGATATTTCGTGCGAGCGAGAGAATCATTGCAACGGTATGCTCTGCGGCGGAGATGGTATTCCCGTCAGGAGTATTCATTACAATAATACCTGCTCTCGTCGCGGCAGGAATATTAACGTTATCAAGCCCAACACCTGCGCGGCCAACGACCTTCAGCTTTGATGCTGAACTAATAACCTCAGAAGTAACCTGCGTATCACTTCGTACGACTAGTGCATCATAATCAGCAATGATTGCTTTCAACTCATCCGGCTTTAATCCAAGTTTAACATCAACCTGAAAATCTGCATCTTTTGCAAAGACATCAATACCCTCTTGGGATAGTTTATCTGATATGAGAATTTTATACATTCAATAACTTAGAAGTTATTTCTTCAAAAATATATCTTGTGCCTTAGATACCCCTGCGCCGCGATTAACCGACACCCCCATCTCGACGAGGACACATTCGAGTGCTGCTATTGTCATTAGTACATCTGTTCTATCACAGTAGCCCATGTGTCCGATGCGGAATATCTTCCCCTTTACTTTCCCTTGCCCGCCGACTATAGAGATGCCCCACTCTTCGCGGAGTTTCTTGACTATTACACCGCTATCAACACCATCGGGTGAATGAACTGATGTAACGCCTGGGTTTGGCGACTCTTGCGCAAAAAGCTTTAATCCCATCGCAGTAATTGCTTCACGTGTTGCTTGTGCAAGGAGTAGATGACGTTGAAAAATATTATCTATGCCTTCGCTATGGATCAACTTCAATGACTCTTGTAATTGACATACAAGCGAGACATTCGGCGTCCATGGTGTATCGGGTAGTTTCTCTTCAGTGAGTTTTGCCATTGCTTGCTTGAGCGAGAAGTAGAATGACGGGGCATTCTTTGTCTCGACCTGTTTCCATGCCCTGTCGCTCATTGAGATGAATGCAAGACCGGGCGGTATCATCAGTCCTTTTTGCGAACCTGCAACAACCACATCAACACCCCAGTCATCCGTCTTTAACTCACATACTGCAAGACCACTAACTGCATCAACTGCAAGCGGGATATTCGATGCTCTCGTGACTTCTGAAAGTTCTTTGATAGGATGCATCACACCTGTTGATGTTTCCGATAACGTTGCACAGATAAGCGATGCATCAGGATGAGCAGCGATAGCATTTGCAATATCTTGTGCATTGGCGACCTTGCCCCATTCAACCATAATGCGATGAACTACTCTTCCATGTGCTTCTGCTATCTTCGCCCATCGTTCACCGAAGACACCACCGGAGATGACGATAACTTTGTCGCCGGGTAGTGTAATGTTTGTTATCACTGCCTCAAGTCCGCCTGTTCCGCTTGCGGCTAGGGTGAGGATCGGTCGTGATGTTTGGAATACATACTTTATCTTTTCGGTAACATCAGAAAAGATTGCGCGGAATTCGGAAGTGCGATGATGAAGTATTGGTTTGGCGGCTGCGGCAAGAACCGAGGGCGGTATTTCCGTCGGTCCCGGCGCCATGATGCGGGCTTTTGTGAGCATGGTATGCTAACAACAATACCTATGATTCCGTCGATGATTTTTATACTACGAAATCATCAATTTCCCTGATACCTGCTCTCTGGGCTGCAGTTTCTTTCTTTCCTGTTGCAGGTACAAGCTTCGTGACTCTCCCAAGCCCTCGTGGCGGCATGTGGTTATAGATACATTCATAGTTGCCTGCTTTCACTAGGTATGTTTCATGCCAGATACCTACTGCCTCAGACGAATTGATCTTCTTATTAAAGTTTACCCATGCAGGGAAATGTTCGCGGTCAGGGTTGCGGGCATATTTCTCGAGATGCTCGAAGGAGCGCCAGTATTGAATGAAAACGCCTCGAAACATCCCATATCCTTCAAAGCCAAGACATCCGCAATCGGTATTCTTTGCAAGCTCGGTAAGCATCTTCGGCATTGCCATAATGAATGGTATCCATTTATGGACCATCCACCATTTATTGATTCGAGCACCGATTATGAAGACAACAAAGTCACCTTCAATCTCCGCTGTCATTCGTTGGTTGATTATTTGGGGCATAGAAAAGTAGTTTATCAGGACGACAAAGCTACGAAGGAAAAACAGGGCGGACTGAAAGTCCGCCCTACTAAAAGATAACGACTATTTAGTTCGCGAAGGTCTTTGCTTTCTCGTAGACTTCCTCGATAGCTCCGACCATGTGGAATGCCTGCTCGGGGAGGTCATCACATTCGCCGTTCAAGATCATCTTGAAGCTGCGGATGGTGTCGGTAAGCGGGACGTATTTGCCCTTAAGACCAGTGAACTGCTCTGCAACGTGGAACGGCTGCGAAAGAAACTTCTGTACCTTACGTGCGCGGCGAACGATCATCTTATCTTCATCGGAAAGTTCATCCATACCAAGAATGTTGATGATATCCTGAAGATCTTTGTACTGCTGCAGAATGCGCTGTACACCGCGAGCGGTATCGTAATGCTCATCACCGACAACGTCCGGTGAAAGAATACGGCTTGTTGAATCAAGCGGGTCAACAGCAGGATAGATACCAAGCTCGGAGATAGCACGAGAGAGAACCGTCGTAGCATCCAAGTGAGCAAATGCCGCTGCCGGTGCCGGATCTGTCAAGTCATCAGCAGGCACGTAGATCGCCTGTACCGATGTAATTGAACCCTTCTTGGTGGAGGTAATACGCTCTTGTAGCTGTCCCATCTCTGTCGCAAGTGTCGGCTGATAACCCACTGCCGAAGGCATACGACCAAGAAGAGCAGATACTTCAGAACCTGCCTGTGTGAAACGGAAAATGTTGTCAATAAACAGAAGAACATCCTTACCCTCTTCGTCGCGGAAGTACTCTGCGAAGGTGAGAGCCGTCAAACCGACACGCTGACGCGCTCCGGGCGGCTCGTTCATCTGACCAAATACAAGAACTGTTTTATCAAGAACGCCGCCCTCTTTCATTTCGAGGTATAGGTCATTTCCTTCGCGGGTTCTCTCGCCAACGCCGCCGAATACCGAGTATCCGCCGTGATGCATAGCGATGTTATGGATAAGCTCCATGATAACAACCGTCTTGCCCACTCCGGCGCCGCCGAAGAGACCAGTCTTACCGCCCTTTGAGTACGGCTCAAGTAAGTCAATAACCTTGATACCTGTCTCAAGCATTTCTGCTGATGTCGAGAGGTCTTCAAATTTCGGTGCGTCGCGGTGAATAGGCCAGCTAAAGTTTGATTGGATCGGTGGTCCGCCATCGATGGTGTTACCAACGACATTAATCAGGCGACCAAGCGCGTTCGGACCTACAGGTACGGAAATCGGCTTTCCAAGATCGAATGCAGCCAAGCCGCGTGTCAGACCTTCGGTCGAGTCCATAGCAACGGCGCGGACTCTGTCCTCGCCAAGATGCTGCTGAACTTCAGCGATGAGGTCTTCTGTCTTGCCCTCTGTATTGGTACGAGGTACTTTGATAGCATTTAAGATTGAAGGTAGTATCCCGCTTGGGAAATCAATATCGAGAACGGGTCCGATAACTTGTACAATAGTGCCTTGATTCATATAGCTCCAATATGGGTGTAATTATAATCAGGTGAAAACAACGACGGAAGGGGTAGGGTTTCGGTGATTGGGGGTAGGGAATAGAGAATAGGAAATTTTAAAGATTTATTCATAAGGATCTAATTCAGATACGGCTGTATATTTGTACCCTAAATCGAAATGCCGATGAAATACTCTTTTCTGCTTTTACTCATTATTTGGGCAAATTTTAGCTTTGCACAAGATACTTTTTCTATCGTCGCTATAGATACCGTCACCAAAGAGATCGGGTCTGCCGGTGCTACCTGTCTTACCGCTCAAACCGGTTTTCCAGGCGCTGTTTTTATCAGTGATATTATCGCCGGTCACGGAGCTATCCATACACAGTCATACGGACTAATCGAAAATCAACTTGCTGCTCGCGAACGAATGCTTGCGGGTGATTCGCCCCAACAAATTATAACGTGGCTTGAAGAAAATGACTATGAGAATTCTCCTGAACTACGCCAATACGGAGTTATTGATCTCGACGCATCAGGGTCACCACGAACTGCAGCATATACAGGTGTCGAATGTTTCGATTATAAGAATCATATCACAGGACATAACTACGCGATCCAAGGTAATATATTATTAGGGCAGGGAATTCTTGATTCGATGGAAGCGCGTTTCCTTCGCACCGAAGGTACACTTGCCGATAAACTTATGGCTTGTCTGCAAGGGGCGAACGTCCCCGGTGCTGATACGCGATGTTTAGCAGATGGGCTTTCAAGCAAATCATCCTTCCTACGTGTATCAAGATGGGAAGACCCTGACAAAACATATAAACTAAACCTTACCGTCGGAAGAACAAAGACAGGACGCGACCCGATTGATTCATTACAAACGCTCTATAACCTCTGGAAGACATCATCATCAGTGCATGACGAAAATTTTACGAATCAAATTGTTACAATCTCGAATGATGCAGTCTCCGGCAATACGATTATAGACCTATCGAGAATAGCTACCCGTTCTCAAACTGTGATAACTATTTATGATATATCAGGCAAAGAAGTAAAACAATTCAAAACGAACGAAGCGAAATTCATTGTTGAACGGGATACGTTTTCAAGAGGTACATACATCATTAACGTCTCACAAGATGATGACATATTATATGTTGGGAAAGCAGCACTTTGATGAACAATTATTAAGCTTAATAGACGAACGTTTTATAGCATAAAAAGTTAGCATTCCTATTCATCCTCACTTCTATTATGCTTCGAGCCGTTATCTGTTCTTTGTTCGTATGTTTTGCATTCCTGAATTCACTCCACGCACAAGATGAAGCACACCTCACCGGAGCAATTACCGAGAAACGAACCGGCGATGCTATCCCAAGAGCAAGCATCTCAATCATTGGCACAAAGAAGGGTACGATAGCAAATAAGGACGGAAGATATGTGCTATCGTTTGAGTCGGATAAACGCATACGCCTTCGTATTACTGCAGTAGGTTTTGAGCCGGATACAGTTGAAGTAATCATTAGCCAGGATACCCGAAAAGACCTGTCACTTTCGGCAACACCCGTCAAGAGCAATGAGATAGTTATCCGAGGCGATGCCTCGAGAGTAGAAGCAAGACGCATTATGCGAGAAGTGATCCGACGAAAGAAAGAATGGCGCGATAAACTCTTTGATTATAAATGCGAAGCGTACTCTAGGTGGAATGTGAAGACAATATCGGGACGAGATACGATGATACGCTCTGTAGTCGAGTCAACTGCCGAAGGATATTGGAATAAAGAGAAAGGATTTTTTGAGCGAATCACAGGTCGCAAACAAACTGCTAACTTCCCTGCCCAAGCCAACGTCTTTAGCGTCGGGACGATAATGAATTTCTATGATGACAGAATTGACTTTGATGGATATGACCTCGTGAGTCCTGTCGCTGATGATGCATTTGATTCGTACGACTATGACCTCATCGGAACGACGAAGGTCAACGGCGAACCTGTATGGCAAATAGTACTTTATCCCGGCACACTTTCAACTGCCTTCGATGGTTCGCTTTGGATAGCACAAAATGATTATACTATTGCATTCCTCGAACTTGAACCCTCAAAAGCTGTAAAACTCGGACCGCTTAGCGAGCTACGAATGCAACAAACATTTGACCTCTACCGCGATTCGTTCTGGATGCCGATAGACTTGCGTACCTTCATCGAAGTAAAACTTGCAATCCCTTTGGTGCCTGTATTCCGTATCGAGCTTCTATCACTCATTAAAAACTATACCATCAATTCTGGGCTTCCCGATTCACTCTTTGCCGGAAAACGCAACATAGCTCTTGCAAGCGCCGACTCCGTTGACAGCACAACGTGGAATAAGAACAGAGCTATCCCGCTTGCGATAGATGAAGAGAAAGCGTATGAGAGGATTGATAGTACTATCATAAAAGGGAAAGAAGAACCAGCCGCGAGTATATTTAGTCTTGGTACATTACTCTCCCTTATTCAAATTCCTAAATACAATACAGTTGAAGGGTGGCGCTTCGGACTTGGTAGAAATCTCAAACCATTTGATTCATGGCCGCTTACTCTCTCGGGCGAAGTTGCCTACGGACTTCGCGATGAGTTGTGGAAGTATTCTGTTGGCTTGCAACAAGGCATTGTCTTTGAGAATAAAAAGTCAAATGTCTTCAGCGGCTCGCTTGATGGTGACTTCAAGGGTGAATACAAAGATGTTCAAGACGTCAAATTATGGCTCGTCGGAGATTACTTCGATGACCTGACCGTAAGAGGGAATAACTATTCAAGTATAGAAAATACAATTACTTCTCTAGCATACAATGAGGACTATCAAGAGTTATATTATCAGCGAGGATTGAATGTTGGACTAGAGCTAACGCCATGGGAGCAAAGGAACGGTAAATATTACATACAATACCTTAACTCAAAGGTCGGATTTACAATATGGGGTCCAACCTTTTCTGACATTCCTTACTTTGTTGAATATCAATACAATTCTATTGATCTCGGATTCAAAGAACATTTTGAGATTAGCGGAATAGACATTGTGACAAAAGCAGAAATCACGACAACATCCAAAGACTTAAAGAGTGACTACACATTCTCTACCGGCGACTTCTCACTCTCCCTCTCCAAACGACTTGGTGGATGGGGTGTGATGGATATTATTGGCAGATACGGAACAACATTCGCTGGCGAACTGCCGAGGTGGAATTCGTTCTACTTTGAAACAAGGGACAAGTTCTTCTCGAAGTTTAATAACTTCAGAGGGCTTTATCCATTTGAGTTCATGGGCGATGAAGTCGCATCTATCTACCTTGAACATAATTTCTATGACCTCCCTACACGTCTTGTTGGATTGGATTTCATGGAGCCGTTGAATCTACAGTGGCGACTGCATGGCGGCATTGCAGTAAGCAATACGAATCGTGTCGGCAGTGCTGATGTGCCGACGACGAATGATCGTCCTTACGGAGAAATAGGTTTTGGTGTCGGAAATATCTTGAACATTATTAACCTTGACGCAACGTGGCGGCTCAACCACAAACGCGAAACGAATTTCTTCCCAAGCGTTGCGTTGCAGTTCTCATTCTAAGCTATACCGACTTTCTCAAGATAGATAGCAGGCGGTTTGCAGGGACGATTAGTCTCTTTGTTTACAAAAACTAATGTCGTAGAACCTTCGGCAAGTAGAACTCCGTCTTTCTTACGAATAGCTTTGTAGGTTATCCGGACTCGCGGTGAGTTAACAGGTTCGAGCGTTGCAGTTATGTCTATCTCTTCGTCATAGGCCGCGCCATTATGATACTTAATACTTGCATCAGCAACAGGCAGCATAAATCCTAACTGCTCAAGCTCTGCATACGGGAGACCGATTGCACGAAGTGTTTCTGTTCGCGCTACTTCAAAATACTCAAGATACTTTGCATAATACACGATACCCATCTGGTCGGTATCGGCGTAGCGAACTCGAAGAGTAGTTGTATGGCTTAGCGTTGGCACTCTTGGTCAGACTTCCTCTTCCTGCCAATACCCCATCTTCGAGAATTTCTCCACGCGACGTGCAAGCGCTGCTTCATGAGAGTAATCGAACGTACGTAAGGTTGCTATCTCTTCGGTCAGCGCTTCTCGTAGAGTAGCATACATAGTTTCTGTATCACGATGCGCCCCGCCGAGCGGCTCGGGGATGATTCGGTCAATGATACCTACATCAATAAGATCTGTTGCTGTGAGCTTGAGTGCTTCAGCTGCCTGCTCTTTGTAATTCCAGCTACGCCAGAGAATCGAAGAGCATGATTCAGGCGAGATAACAGAATACCATGCATTCTCAAGCATCAGTACTCTATCACCCACACCAATACCAAGCGCACCACCCGATGCACCTTCACCAATAATAACAATAATGACTGGTACAGAAAGACGTGTCATCTCAAAGAGATTCTTTGCGATTGCCTCTGCCTGTCCCCGCTCTTCCGCCTCAATACCGGGGAATGCTCCTGGTGTATCAAGCAAGCAGACTATCGGCTTCTGAAATTTCTCTGCGAGTTTGAATAGGCGTAATGCTTTGCGATACCCTTCCGGGTTTGGCATACCGAAGTTGCGATAGACGTTCTGTTTTGTGTCACGTCCTTTTTGGTGACCAACCCACATCACAGAACCGATACCGTCGAGCGTACCAAAACCTCCGACAATAGCCGGATCATCACGCACGCCTCTATCACCATGCAGTTCGATGAAATCAGATGTCAATGCATTGATGTAGTCGAGGGTGTACGGACGTTCGGGATGCCGAGCAAGCTGTACTCGCTGCCAACGTGTGAGATTCTGGAATATCTCTACGCGTAATTCTTCTACTTTTAACCCCATTGCCGTGATCTCGTCGGATAGATCAACGCCCTCCATCGAGCGCATCTCTTCTATCTTCGCTTCGAGATCAACAATAGGTTTTTCAAAATCTAATGTAACGTTCGACATTATTTAACTGAAAAGGTGACCTTAAGCGAGACACTACGAACGATAACTTGGGGGTTAATACGGTTTGATGATCCTCTTCGCTCTTGCTCTTCACGTTCGTACTCGCTCATTGCTGAGCCGCCGCCGCCTTCGGCTGCCCCGTCGCTAATAGAAATAATATCACCAACAGTGCTGCCCATACGCTTTGCAAGGAACGATGCTTTTTCTCTTGCCATCAAGAGTGCATCTTGCATTGCATCTTCCTCAAGCCCTTCGGCTTTTGTCGAAGCGTAGCTATCAACCGTAACGTTCGTTGCCCCGACTGATGAGACTGCATCCATCGCTTTTGCAACCGAGCGAATATCCATCACCGCCAATTCATAGATTGCAATATAGTTATATCCGATAAGCTTCGGCGGACCACCGGCTGTGTTGGAATAATCATAAGTAGGATTAAGTACATAGGTACGCATCTTAATGCTTTCAGAAGGTACGCCGACCTCCGCTGCTGCTTTGCGTAGCTTCACCTCGAACTCCTCATTTTTTGCGAACGCCCCTTGAACAGACTTGTCCTGCATCGAAGATGTCAGCGAAAGTATCACATGATCTGGTTTAACGACAGCAGACCCTGCCCCCATAACAGTGATAGTCCGTTGTGCAAAAGAAGAAAGCGGTAAGAGAATAACCGCAATAGCTATGATGTTCCGTAAAGTTTTCATTGTATCTCGTTGAAAAATTGTACTACCGGAAAGTTACCGAACTTCTAACGCATAGCCCAAGAGAAAAATGCTCGTCATTTGGGGTGTATCCCCGAGTGTTTTTCGCGCCTCATTTTCTTTGGACCGTACCATAACCAACCCCCGGTAATTATCAGCATGAGCAAAGCACCGCCCATGATAGATGTATATGATAGTTTGAACTGGTCGTTCTTGGTGTTGAATAGTATGTCAAGTATCGTCCCGTCATGAATGTTTTCTATAATATCGGAGCGTCGCTGATCAATTTGCAATACTTTGCCGGTCATTCCGTCAACTTGAACCTCCCAATAGTCATCCGAAAAAACGAACTTCACTATGCCCTTTTGCGGGCGAGCATCAATTCGTTCAAGTTTGGTTGAAAGTCTGGGCGAAACGGAATCATGCAATGCTTGTATAGCAATTGTCTGAAGACTATCCCACGGAAGCCATGTTGCAATATCAGATGATCTTCCGGTTGAACTCTCGGGCAGTATCAATCCGAACGAGTTCTTTTTCCAGCCGAGCATGAGTCCTGTTAAGGAAACAATGAAGAAGAACGCAAAAAGTATAATAGCTATTTGCCGATGGATACGTCGAAAGAAACGTAAAAAACGGGCGGACTCTTTATGAGGAGTTTGAATCTCGGACATGCGATGAAATAATTAATCTATTCCGAGCTTTTCTTCTTTCGGACCGTGGCAGCTATTACAACTACCGGAGAAGATCGGACGAGACATGTGTTTTATCGGCTCGGGTACTCCCTCCGTCCCTATAAGCGTAGGATAAAGGCCAATGGAAAAATCTATATCTTCGGTAGAATAGAAATTACCCAAAGCATCACCAAGTATTGTTGCGACAAGCTCACCTTGCCCTCTGCGTTCAGTGTAGAACTTGATTACCGGATTCTTATATATCTTTGCACGTGCCTCATCTAAAACAGATCCCGATACCATGAAGATCGACTTTGCAGACCCGCCTTTTTTGTGGCAGGACATACAGTCATTGCCAAACTCATGACTTTTCTTTGTGTTCGGTTTACTGATGACTTGCATCTGGTCAGCCATGGTAAATGCACTCACCACAAATGCAGTAACGACGATTACCGGAATAAGCAAAAAAAGACTATATCTGTTCATGTTCATTTGTTTGAGGTCTCAACATCCGCGCATGATTGTAACGCAAGTAATTCTATCAAATCTCCGTGAATTATTATTCATTATTGAATTGAGAATGTAACAGATATAGCTGCAGTGGCTTTCACTTCATTTGAGCTCATTTTTTCCATTGAATTCCTACCGTCTTCAGTAGGACCTTCCATAGAAGGTAGTCCGACTTGTGTTAGTGCTACGATATTCCCAACTGAAACACCAATTTCTTGAGATATCTTTATAGCTTTACCTTTAGCATCAGTTATTGCATTCTTCATTGCTCTATCATTAATCTCTTCAATCTGGCTCGAATGGAATGATTCAACCATCACATTTACAGCACCGAACGAAGTGAGTGCATCCATTATCTTTGGCAATGTATATAATGGTGTGACCTTCACTTCATAAAGTCCGAAATATGTATAGCCCATAAGCTTCGGCGGACCTTCTTGTGTATTTGATTGGTCATATTGGGGCTTGAGGATGTACGTTCGCTGCTTGAGATTCTCGCTGAGAATACCTACATCCGTTAACGCTTTACGAAGCTCTTTATCAGATTTATCATTCTTAGCAAATACTCCTTGCGCAACAACATCTTGTGTTACCGTCGCAAACGTGATAATCGCATAATCTGTCTTCCCTTTTGCTTTCCCCTCACCAATTACAGTAATTGTTCGTTGTGAAAAAACCGTTGTAGAAATGAATAAAACTATTCCAAGGGTGATAATGCAACGGGAAATATACGTATGATTCATCTTGAAAATTATATATAAGGTTTCAGCGTATCTTAACGCATAGAACGGCGGAAAACGCTCCGCAGTAATATCTCGATGTCCATACCGATAGTGTGGTGGCGAGCGTAATAGAGGTTTAATTGGTCAATGTCTTCGGGACGAATCTCGACAGCAGGGTTGTCGTACGTGATATCAGCCAAACTCAAAAGCCCATGTTTTGCAAGTCGTTCTGTATGTGTCCCGGAGCTATGGATTCCCACGAGTGAAAGTTTACCACCGAGAACTTTGACTAAGTCAGACGATTTCCCCATCATTGCAACAAAGGGAAAGGCAACTACACCAACTACAATATCAAGCACACGCTTTGCAAATCGGTGTGACATCTTCTGCACATTATACTCAAGAGGCATCACAGCAAATGAATCTGTTGATTCTTCAGGCGAAATAACCTCTATCTTTGAGCGAGAAAGGAGCACATCCGTTGCCTGTGGAACAACATTAAAGCTCACTTCCTGCGCTTCAAGATCGCCCGATACTGCCTGCATAGCAGATAACATCTGGGAATAACTAAATGCATCCGACGGGAATATGACTTGATTGATCCGTTCTTGTTTTATGACCCGCGGCAACATTTCAAGTGTGCCAAGTATAGGAGTGTTCGTCATAGGCTTTTCACCTATCATCTTTATATCTGCTCCGATGAAGCCGGCCAGTTCATAACGTCTGGCAAACCCTGATGAACGAAGAAGACCTGCTATACGCAGTGCTTCTGCACCTGTCCCTGCGATAAGTGTCCGGCGGAGCATCGGCTTTGCAGAGCCCTCGCCGCCGTAACGGAATCTATCAACTATTCTAAAGAGCATTCGGACGAATACTAATAGGACCGTAAGAACACCGACCATCATTAAAATAAGTGACCTGCTTGCTGTAAACTCCTTAAAGAAGTATGTCAGTGATGAGAGCACGATCAGTGCAGCCGGCATTGCGAGAATTACAGAGCGTGATTTGCGTCTGTTCTCTTTTTGGTACGCTCCGACAATCCACAGTATCCCTACTATCACTATCGGCGGGACGATGAACACCCATGGATAATCTATTTCCGGTAATCCCTGAAATGCGCCGAAAAGTACTTTTGAAATACCAAGAACAGCAACGAAGATCATGAATACATCAGCAGCGCCGAGTATGATTGCTCCACGATATTTTTTGAAGAACGCAATCACACTTCGCATTCCTATGCCAAGCCGAAGCATCAGCGTAAAGAACGGTGAAGCTCCGTAATGCTTCTTCACGAAGATGTGCATTGCTTCATAAAATACTTTCACTTCATTCATTACCGAGCGGCGTGTTGACTCGCCCTTGAAGTGAATCGTTGAAGTGGTGTGCACATACATCACCTTCAAGCCGGCTTTCTTTATTCGATACGATAGATCAAGATCCTCACCGTACATAAAGAAGTCTTCATCAAATCCGTCTGTCTTTTTGAAGGCATCTTGCGAGAGCAGCATGAATGCACCTGCTAATGCATCTATCTCGTAAGTTTGGTTATCAGGCAGATATGTAAGATTATACTGCGAAAAAAGTGGTGAGTTGGGAAATATCGATGAAAGCCCGAAGAGTTTTGTAAAGCTCGCCCATGGCGTCGGGAAGCCGCGTCGGCAGCTAATCTGAAAAGAGCCGTCGGCATTGAGCAGCTTGCAACCCGATACTCCGCACTCGGGATGTGCCCGCATGTAATCAATCATCACACGAAGCGTATCCTCACCGACTATTGTATCAGGATTGAGTATGAGAAGGTAATCCCCTTTCGCCTCCCGCATTGCGATATTATTTGCTCTGCCGAAACCGACGTTCTTCGGAAGGTCAAAGAGCTTTACTTCCGGGAAATCACCACGCACCATTTCCTGACTTCCATCGGTCGAGGCATTATCAACGATCATCACCTCACCACTCAACCCGCCTGCCGAAAGTGAGCGGCGGACACTCTCAAGCGCACCGCGAAGAAACTCGCGGACGTTATAGTTGACGATGATGATGGAAATATCCAAGTAGTCTTTAGTCGTTAGCAAAACAACAGCTCTCAACTCATCAAACACACAAAACTCACTAAACTCTATAACTCACCTTTTAGCGCTCTGAACTTTAGCGTCCAGACCATCGTCATTGCTTCGCGGACGATTGCTTTATTCATCTTGCTCGTGCCAGCGCGTCTATCAACAAAGACGATAGGTATTTCTTTGATACGGAATTTCTTTCGCCATGCACGGAAGTTCATTTCTATTTGAAATGAATATCCATTCGAGCGGATATCGTCGAGATCAATTGCTTCGAGCACTTCGCGTCTAAAACATTTAAAACCGCCTGTCGCATCATTGATCTTTATGCCCGTAACAAGACGCGCGTACTTATTTGCATAATACGAAAGAAGCAAACGACGAAGAGGCCAGTTCGCTACGTTCGCGCCTGTTATGTAACGTGAACCAAGCACAAGGTCATACTCCTTTATCTCACGAAGAAAATTTGGTATCTCGTCAGGATCATGTGAGAAATCGGCATCCATCTCAAAGATATAATCAAAGCCGTTGGCAAGTCCGTATTTAAACCCAGCAACGTATGCAGTCCCAAGCCCCATCTTTCCCATACGGGTAATGAGGTGGAGGAGAGGATTTGTGTCTTTCAACTTTGTCACAATAGCAGAAGTACCATCGGGAGAATTATCATCAACGATGAGGATATTCAGCTCGACATCTGGTACTTTCGACTGCTCTGCGAAAACGGCAGCGACGATATTCTCGACGTTGTCGCTTTCGTTATAGGTTGGTATGATTATTATGGCTTTTTTCATCGTGCAAATTCTTGTACGGCACTAATGACATTTGTTGCAATATACGCAATGTCCTCCGAGGTCATTTCCGAATGCATCGGAAGAGCCAATATATGCTCTGCTGCGTACTCTGTATGCGGGAAATCGCCCTTTTTACCACCATATGATAAATATGCTGGCTGTAAGTGGAGCGGCACGGGATAATAAATATTCGACGGGATGCCATTCTCCTTGAGTCGTGCGATTACCTTCTCGCGATCAGCTTCAATGAGAATTGAATACTGATGCCATATATGGTACGATTCAGGACGATTAACCGGAGTCTTTATCATCGGCAATCCGAGGAAGAAGTCATTGTACTGCTGTGCAGCTTCATTGCGCTTTGCATTCCACTCGTCGAGATACTTCAACTTCACATTGAGTATCGCAGCTTGAATCGAGTCCAAACGCGAATTCACTCCAAGACGATCATGATAATATGTTTTTGAAGAACCATGATTTGCTATCGAACGCATCGCAGTTGCAAGTTCGTCGGAATTTGTCGTGAGCATCCCTGCATCACCGAACGCGCCAAGATTCTTTGACGGATAGAACGATATGCTTGAAATATCACCAAAACTACATGCCTTCTTCCCTTGCCACGTTGCACCGACTGCCTGCGCAGCATCTTCGATAACCTTGATATTGTGCGCTTTTGCAATAGCACATATCTCCGTGATATTTGATGGCTGACCGAAAAGATGAACTGGTATGATCGCTTTCGTCTTTGGTGTAATAGCTACTGCAATCTTCGTTACGTCAATGTTGAACGTGTCTGGCTCAATATCAACATAGACAGGTACTGCGCCAAGAAGCGCAATGGTCTCCGTTGTAGCGGCGAATGTGAACGGCGTGGTAATAACTTCGTCACCTGCACCAATACCAAGTGCCATCATCGCTATTTGCAATGCATCTGTACCTGATGCGCAGCCAATAGCGTGCTTCACGCCGAGATATGCGGCTGTATCAGCCTCAAACTTCTTTACTGCCGGACCGTTGATGTACGCTCCGCTCCTGACGACAGCGAGCATCGCATCGTCTATCTCCTCTTGATAGCGTTTATACTGTCCTAGGACATCAACCATAGCTATCGAACGTGATTGTGTAGTGCTCAAACTTCTTCTTCCTTTTTATTATGCTTGTCCTTTACCTTTTAGCATCATATATGCCGTACGGAAAAGTATTTTAATATCCAAACGGAATGACATTGACTCAATGTACATCAGATCGTAGCGAACACGCTCCTTCACATCATCTACAGACTCATCGTACTTATCTACCATTGCTTGGTACAAGCCGGTAATACCAGGTCGTACTTTTAGGCGACGAGTGTAGTACGGAATATCTTTAACGAGTTGGTCAATGAAGAACTGACGTTCAGGTCGTGGACCAACAAGAGACATGTCACCTTTTAGTACACACCAAAATTGGGGTACTTCATCGAGATGCGATTTGCGCAAGAATTTCCCTATTGGTGTTACTCGTGGGTCATTCTTTGCAGCCCATACTGGTCCTGATGTCTCTGCATTAATACGCATTGAGCGAAACTTATAAATATGGAATATCTCACCGTTACGCCCTACACGTTCTTGAGAATATATTACCCCTCCCTTTGATGTAAGTTTCACTGCCAACGCAGTTAACAGCCATACTGGCGAGCCAAGAATAAGTACACTTGCACTGACAGTAACATCAAGTATTCTCTTAACCGATTCTTCCCACGGGCGTTGAAGCTCTGGATTAATGTCTATCAGCGGAAACCCGTATATCTCTCGTGTACGTGCCTGCCCGGAGATAATATCATAGAGATCAGGTACGATCTTTAGACCCGTATTTGACTTTGCCGCTCGCCCAATTACATCAAGAAGTTTGTCATGCTCACCTGAATCAAGTGTAATGAGCACCTCTCGTATTTTATACTCATCGATAACTGACTCAAGATCTTTTAACTCACCAAGTCGCTCAATATTTTTTGAGCCAACATGAAGAGCAGTTGTATCAGACCCATTCGATGATATGTACCCTACAACATCGTAACCAAGACGTGGATACTGTGCAACGCGACGAGCAAGTTCTGTCGCTTTCTTGTGATCCCCGAGAATAATTGATGTCCTTCTTCCAATACCTGATTCAAGCAGTCGTCGTTGTGAAAACCGAACGACAATACGTAAGGATATTATAAGTGCAGCGAGAAGTCCGAAATACAACAGTCCTATTACTCTTGGGTCATTTCTGATCGGTGCATCTTCAGCGCCTGCGGTTGGCCCCCATAGTACAAAAAGAATAAAAATGAGTGTCCCAATACCGAGAGTTTTTAAGATAGTTACTATCTCATCAAAGATCGGGCGGACATACCACTGGCGGTATAAACCAAACATCAAAAATCCGCTTAACCAAAAGAGGTAAACCAATAAACTTGATTGAATAAGGTAAGATGCATCAGTATCTATGCTAAGAGTCGTGAACCACCCGGAAATAAAACGAATGTAATATAGCAGCATCCACGCTGCATTGATAGCGATAATGTCGCTGATGAAAAGAAATATGAGCTCTTTCCGCCTACTCAATGCTGATGCCCTCCTACTACTTCATTCGTCGCGCGTCGGGACATCTTCCATTCGCCTCGTTCTTTCCCAAAAAGATACGTAAAAAGTCCTGATAGAAATGCAGCATTCATTACTGCAAACCAGAAGAGGTTTCGTACCAGTGGGAGTGATATGTTCTTCGCATTCATAATCACCCCCAATAACACCAATGCAATAACGACCAATTCAGCTATTCCGAGTGCCAAAAATATAGTCGTTCCGACAAATAGGCAACCCATTACTGTCAAGATAAGAATACAAATGAGAATGACTGGAGTAATCCAGCGAAAGAGCTTGTGTCCGAGTATCATCAATGAAATTATCCCTGCTGAGGGAGCAAGAAGGTCGGGGAAATATCGAAGTGTTGCAAACCCGCGCGATGCAAACCGAGACTTACGCCGAAACTCCTCCTTAATTGAGCGAACATACTCTTCCCTTGCAATAGCAAGCGGCTCATAAATCAGTCTTCTATTCTGTGAGATTATTTTAAAAACTGAATAGAGATCATCATGTATGTAATCACTTGGAAGTTCATTCCAAAGTGAGGATCGCATTGAATAGTTTGCCCCTGATAATCCCACTGTTGAGCCAACTGCGGACTCATTGCATCTAAGTGTCATCTCAATAGAGTGATAATCATTCTCTGATTCAAAACCACTATTTCCATTATCTGATGTAAGTATATACGCACCTGCGACCCCACCAATTTCGTCGCTTGTATAATGCTGTGCATGATACCGCAGTGCTAATCTATCAAGCATCATATCCGCATCAACGAATAATAGATATTCACCTTGTGCTTTTGGGACAATGTCATTGAGCACTTGCATCTTACCTCGCCGCTCATTGAAAACAAATGAGCGGACAAACTTGTACTTCACCGAATAGTTATTAAGTATCTGATTCGTTGAGTCACTAGAGCCATCAGAACCAACTATTATTTCTATCTTATCTTCAGGATAATCAAGAGCAACAAGAGAATCGAGACACTTCGCAAGCGACCGCTCTTCATTGTAAGCGGCGAGAATAATGGAGAAAAATGGAGTATAGCTTAGGTCAACGGTATGCTTTCGGGGCTGGATACGAGCAAGCAACATCATAATCACCGGGTAGAGAACGTAGGTGAAGAGAAGTATGCTGTATAAACATAATATGATGAATAAATACACTTGTCAGATTATATATCTGAAATTATCCGCGTGCTGCTATCACTTTTTCGTAGACTTCACAAAATCGTTTGCCGACGCTTTGCCAAGAGTATTCTTCCTCGACGAGGCGACGGGCATTCGTGCCGAGTTTTGAGCGAAGCTCGCTCTGTGCCAAAAGTTCTATCACCCCGTCGGCGAATGAAACGGCATCATCGCGAAGAAGAATTTCTTCTCCATCACGCGCCATATTCCCTTCCGCGCCAACACTTGTCGAGACGACTGCCTTCCCAGAAGCGAAGAAATCCAGCAGTTTCAACCGCATTCCGCCACCTACGCGCAAGGGGCATATCATCACTGCCGAACGCTCCATAAATGGGCGAATATCGGGCACTCTGCCATGCAGCCGTACCCTATTAACCCATTCCTGGGTAAGAGGTTGCAGGCGGTCTGTACCCTCACCAACAATATCGAACGTCGCATCAGGCACCGATTTAACAACCAGTGGGAAGATTTCCTTCGCAAAATATTCGATGGCATCGCGGTTCGGCAGCCAGTTGGTGCCGCCTATCCAAAGTATCGAGTTCGGTACTTCCTTGGACCGCTCTGTCGGTTGGTAGTAGTCCGTATCAACGCCTGCCGGAATAGTGTAGTACGTCGCATCGGGCGCGTCACGCCTCATCAGTTCTTCATCCTGCAAGGTGATGGGGATTGTGGCATCGAAGGAGCGGATGAAATTCGCCTCTTCTTTTCGCAATCGCTTGGCATGAATTCGTGCGATGAGCTTCTTCAGAGGGTTCTTCGTGTTATCAGCAAATCGCTCATAGATGAGCGTCTCGTAGTTATGCTCGCGAAGTACGATAGGGATGTCCCATTTCTCTTTCATCCACAGCCCGTACTTCCCCATGTGTGCATGATCAATATGGACAATGTCATACGTATTCTCGCTCATGAGCCGCTCAATAAGTGCAAACATCTCCGGCATCATCCTCCGCTCGATAGGATATGCCCCTTTGAAGAGTGTCTTCAGGAGAACGAGGTTTGTGGGGGGGAGGGGTTTTGATGTGAGATGAATGTTCGTGAATTTGTTCATTACATCCACGGCATCTTTCGTTATTTGCGCATCATCATGAGGGAAAGATACGAACGTCACTTGGTGTCCCTCACTTGCAACAGACTCCGCAATCTTATAAATACCCGTCGCCCCACCATCATGAAGCGGATACGGAAGCCGAGCAGCAATTTGAAGAATACGAAGTTTTTTCACCAACGGTATAAGAAAAGATACCATTTCCAAAGACGCAACAAATTCATCCCATGAAATTTCGGAGAATAATCTCTATAAAGTCTTTGGTTTCTAAGACCGTCAACAACACCTCGAAAATAATACTTAACACTTTCTGGTCTAATGACTGCCCCTATTAATCTTCTACAACAATATAAAATCACTAATATCCATGCAATAACAAGAGGAAAGTGTTTGAATAGCATTTTTATAACACTTGAAGATTTATGGAAGGCATCAGTAACTCGTGGGTGCCCACTCCTTGCTTTTAAGTGTAGTATTTGAAGATTGGTATTAAGAACCATTCGTTTAGACTGCTTGAAAAGCTGCAGTGAGATATCCATCCCTTCAGCTCCCCACATATCACTTTCGTCGAACCTAAAGGATGAAATGTCATTTGCCCGGATACAAACTCCCCCCTCAACAAAGAATATACCTTCAAATACTCTATCTCCTATCGTACTGAATGAAAAATATTCCCAGTCTTCAGATTCACAAACTTCGTTCAAATGCTGATATACTGACATGTTCAATACAGATACATCCCGATGAGAATTCATGTAGCATACTGCCTCACTCAACAGAAAGGGCGTCGCGGGAAATGAATCGTCATCAAACAAAAATATGTATTCACCTTTCGCATGATTTAAAATATAATTACGCGAGGGAGTCCCTTTATTAGTGGGTAAGGAGAGTATCTTAATGTTTGGGAATTCAGTTACAACCATTTGGGTGGTCCCATCATCAGAGCCATTATCTACTATAATAATTTCCTTATTAGAATATTCTACCGCTTTTGTTAATACATCTAATGTAGCGCGAAGTTCATTACGTCTATTATAACTAAGTATGCCTAACGTAATTAAAGGCAGACTGTCAGCATTAAATTCTTGTGCCCAGTTATGGGGATTCTCTTGGGACATAGATACTGTCTTGGGACGTTCTACATGAATCTCCGCTAAAGCTTTTCTAAAAAGAATACTAGCTAGTACATCTTTTACCTCTCGATACTTAACGACCCTAAAAGATATGAGGAGTGCGGTATATAGTAGAATCAACATGAACATCGTAATAATAGCATTGTCAATAATTGGAGATATAATCGATGAAACGGTTAAAATAATACACAAAGCAATTGACAGCAGAAACAATAGTTTACTAGTATTACTATACCTTATAGTCTTTAATTGACCTATAAGTATTAAAAACATTAATGAGCCAATGCTAACGGCGATACATTTTGCCACTGCAGCCCCATACGCTCCAGATATTGGGATGAGAATCAAATCAGATATTAATGATAATATTAAAATTATGAACAGGTAGATAGTGGGCATCCATAGCTTGCCCTCGGCAATAGCAAGTTCTGAACAAAATGTAACGAAACTGATTGGGATGAATGTCCACCCCAAAATAGTGATTGTATCACGTATGTCGTGGTACTTATCAGACCCAAAGAAAACTGAAATTATCACATCAGGAATAAGAAAAATAATTATCGCAATCAACACCGCACTCGATAGCAAGTACGCTAGGAGTTGATGCACCTTAACAATGAGTGATTCTGATGTTCGATTATAAACAGCTCTTGAAATAAGTGGTGCTATTACTCCACCAAAAATAGAAGGGATAAATATCAGTGCTGACAACAAACGGATACTAGCACCATAAGCCGAAACTTGATGAGACGAACTTAGTACATCTAACAACAAAGTATCGATATTATTATGAATTGCTAAGAATGCAGTCCCGATTGCCAGTGGCAATGCAGAACGTATCGACGATCGTATTATACTCTTATCGATTATTATTTGAAGATTCTTTCTCCTTACCCATTTATATATACCAATAAATAGGAGTATAAAACCGGGGATATTAGAAAATGTGTATATCCCCATAACAGAATAAACATCACTGTGAGAAGAATATGCAAAGAACATTACAATTGCAAACACAACTGAATCAATAAAAGCATAGATCGCAACTACATGAAATCTGTCTTGTGATTTCAGGAGTGACTCCCCCGTTGATCGAAAAATCATAAATCTTGAAGAAATGATCAAAGATGGGAGAAACATCGACATAAGTACTATTTCCTCATAACTATATCCGATCAAATATGATATTGAGACAGTTAAGATTGCAACTACTATAGAAAGTATTAAGCGCAAGACAAGATAAGAGCCAAGAAGCTTACCTCTACTATCACCCTCCGATTTACGTTTTTTCTCATCAGCTTCGACAAAAGATTTTGTTACAAATGGAGTAATTCCAAGATCGGCAGCTACTGCCAGCATAGCCACAAAAGACAAAGCAACCACAAACATTGAGTATGAATCTCTCGTAAGAGTTCTAACAATGAACAATTGTCCTACATACAAGAACATATTAGTAAGCACACTTAGGATCAGCGAGCTAAAGAGTACGGTCGAATACGATGTTTTATCGGAATCAGGGTGCATAATGCCAATTCATGTTAACTATATAGAGGAACACGGCTCAACAGAAATAATACCGATAGGGCAAAGAATATTGGCACAAAAATTTATGGCAGCATAAAAGATGGCTTACTACAACTATTTAATTAACCCCCGTTCCTTGATACCTACTTTACCTCTATAGCCTTTGAGATAATCAACTACACCGAAGGGAATTGCTATTGCACCTGACCAATTTCTAGCCATAATACAAATAGCAAGTCGATTAAAAATATGTAATGGATAACAAAACCAAAACCAAAGCCGACGCAGTCCATGAAAATGATGGCTTGCAAATATGGGGAAGTTGCGATACATCATATATGTATATAACGGTGTCTCTTTCCCTTTAATCGAAGATCGTGTATTGTGATAGATAACTGCACGTGGCTCGTACCATGAAGAATACCCTTTTGCCTTTGCTCTCATACACCAATCAGATTCTTCCCAATACATAAAGTACTCTTCGGAGAGGCCACCTATTTGTTTGAGGACATCGCTTCGCAACAACATCAAACATCCTGATGCATACGCGACTTCTCCTGCTTCGTCACACTGTCCGTTATCCTTCTCGAACTCACAGGTATGATTATACGCCATGTGCCACTTTTGATATGCACCAGCATACCAAATTATCTTTTCCTTGCCGCCAACAGCGTCGGGATAATAATATATTTTCCCGCTTACAGCACCGATATTTTTGTCAGATTCAAGCCGATCAACTAATGGCTCAAGGAATGACGGCGTAACAATTGTGTCGTTATTTAAAAGAAGAACATACTGTGCATCATTAGCAAGGGCGTATTCAATGCCGATATTGTTTCCGCCTGCAAATCCGTCGTTTTTCTCATTATGTATAAATATTACTTCAGGGTATTGCTTGCGCAACATCTCCCCTGAACCATCTTGTGAGCCATTATCAACAACAATCACTTCGGCGTTCGGATAGGTCATGGTACTAAGGGAGCCAAGACACTTGGGTGTATGCTCAAATCCATACGGATGAACGATGATAATGCTAACTTTCGCTGGCTTGTGGTCTATTGCTGATACCATAATCTAAACGGTGACCGCTCCGTCTAATTGCTTAAGTTTGTGTTCGATACCTATACAGTAGCACCAGTAGAATGCGATGTACATCATCATTTCTCGCTGATAGAACACATTCCCTGTGTATGCGATGACGGCAGTATAGAACATTGTGGCAATGCCAGCTCTAATATATGCTCGCTCCGTTGGCGTAAGACGTTTATCGCGAAGAAACTTCATACCTTTAATAACATATCCTATTACAGCTATGAAAAGCAAAATAAACCCTACAATACCGGTTTTTAATATAATTCCTAAATATCCACTGTGAGTGTAATGCGCCTGACCAGTTATACCCGATAGCCAATTGTAGTTCTTAAAGGTAGCTCCGAACCCACCACCTGTAAGTGGAAGATCTTTTATGTAATGAAGCAAGCCATTCCACTCTATATAACGGTTATACATAGAAGCATCGCCTGCACCAAGGGAAACACTTGTAATCTTAGACCAAAAGAAATTAAGGGCCAGCTTTACTGATGGTATATAGATGTATCCAACTATTCCAAAGAGTGCTACACATCCCAATAATAGCCAGACAAATCCTCTCCCATTCTTTCGCTCTCCCTTATTACCAAGAAGCATCACAACCGGCATAAACATTACGCTCGCAAACCATGCAGTTCTACCGAAAGTTAGGATAAGACTCCCTACGGAGAAAAGGAACCCTCCCAAGAGGAGTAGTCGATTCTTCTTTTCTTCAAGCATTGCCAGAGAGAGGAAAATAAACATCATGAACGCACCATTGATAGTGTCATAACGAGAAATTCCTATCTGAAACAAGTAAGCTGCCTGTACAAGATTATTACGAATCTTCATATATGAGGCAAGGAACACCGCTATCCATAAGAGCAAAAGAGACCATTTGAGGAATTGCTCCGGATTCAATTTCCGCTCAATAATATCCTGGTAATAAACAGGCATCAGAAAAAGTGGTGCCCATATCAATAATTCGCGATACCATTGCTCAAAGCGAACACCACCCAATATGATGTTCAAGAGACCTACTCCTGAACCCCAAAGAAGAAACAAGGAAAACGGTAATAGCAGAGTGGTAGGTGATACTTTCCTATTCTGAAATAGTTTACGCTCAATAACTACTAATAGTAATCCGCCATTAAAAATAGCTGCCGCAATATATTGAAGGAATGTAGCTGTCTCAAAAACTTGTAGCAACATTATTATGCCAAGTGTGGAGGCAAAACGCACTCTGGGGTCACGGATAAATAGGTATCCGGAGACAATAGTTATCGGAAGAAGCGGAAGATACTGAAGAGTATCACTAATCGTTGCAACCAAAGCGCAAACCACTGTCACCAGAAATAATAAAAAGACTGATCGCTTCGATGTGGGGCTACCCCAACCGCGAGATATATCAGTGCCATACTTTGTAAGTGCGGCATCTGTCTGCATTATGCCTCCAATAAGGATTGATCCTTCTTAAAATTGACCTTAACCCTTTGCAAGTTTGCACGGACTACTACACCTATTGATATCAACGCCATCGACCCGAAAAGGACTGACAACAGCATCGTCGCTCGCTTCGGTCTTGATTTACGTTCCGGCGGGATGGCGCTATCCATTACTACATATGCCAGAGACTGTTTGGATTCGTCGAGTTTCGCTTGTTCGTAGCTTGGGAGGAGGAGCGCTTTGAGTTTGGATTGAATCTCGAAGTCGCGAGTCAGGCGGATATAATCCAGTGCTACATCAGGCATTACGTTCATTGGGACAAAATAGGATGAAGCGTTTTTATCCATGCCCGTCTTCATACCTTCAAGCTTATTTGTTAATTCAGCAAGCTGTGAGCGCATGACGCGCGTTTCGGCTGCATCTTCGCCGTAAAGCTGCGCGGCGTTCTGAGCTTGTATTTCTGTCATGTACTTCTGCTGCTCAAGTGTACCAAGAACGGTAAGCTGTGCTGTTGCTTGCGTTTTTAATTCATAGACCCCGTACTTTTTCTGGAATGCCCCAAGTGCTTTTTCTGTCGAGTCGAGATCAGCAAGTAATTTAGAGTACCGCATCTCGATATAAGTACGATTGAACTTCGCCTCTTCTATTGCAAGACGGGAGTTCATCTCATTCATGCCGCGAACAAGCCGGTTGGCAATAGCCGCAGCACGTTTGGGGTCAGTGTCTTCAAAAGATACAGCTAAATTACCTTCTTCGAGGACATCTGCAGAGGCAAGTTCGCCAAATACTTTTGTGCCATCCTCCATCGTCTCAACTTCATAGACCCTCATTAAGTCAAACTCTTTGATAATCTCTTCTTGTAAGTTACGACTGCCGATAAGTGCTAGCGGGCTGTATGTCCCGTCAGACTTTCCTTTGCCTGCGATCTGCGTAACGCCAATATCTTTAAGTGTACTTGAAATTCCGGACGCAATACCATCAAGCATACCGCCGCCGCCTGCCTTACGGGCGGGCATAACATTCGCTGAAGAAAGATACCATGTCTTTGCGAAACCAAAAAGATATACTGCCATTACAGCCGTCACAAGGAAGGAGGTAATAAATATCATCTTCTTATGCGCAAGAAGAAGTGAGATATTTTCAACCCACGCTTTACGCGCAGGGTCGAGTTGGTTTTTATCGTTGTTTTCTATTGACATACGTTAGAACGTTGCTCTTGCTCCGAGAGTAAATAACCTATATGGCGTTTGCAACGGATTTGCCGATGCTCCACCAGGATAATCAACACTTTTATTATAGATTCGTCCGAATATCTCATAACCGCGAAACGGTTCATACACAGCATTTGCTTCGATAGCAATGACATTCACCCTATTACCATCAAGAAGCGAGTAGCTGCGATTCTTTTCCTCTTCGCTGCGTATAGTCTGCTCAACATCTCCGCCATAGTTGACCAGTAGTACACCTGTGCTATCGTAAATATTTTCTCCGCGAGCGATGTGGTTCACACTTAAAGAAAACCTCAATTGCCAACTTGGTACCCAGCGTATCTGCCCCCATAAACTTCTGCTATTTGGTCCTATCTGTGAACCAAGAATCATTCCGTTAGTTACAAACGAATTCTGCGGGTTGAAGTGAGAATACGTATAGGGCTCAACTTGTGTATATTCTGCAGTAACATCAAAATCATGAAGCCCAAAAGGTGCAGCCCACATCATACCCGCTTGCCATGCGAATTTATTCCCCCAATATCCATCACCAATTCGTGAGGCGACAATGTCATCCATAAGCCACTGCCCGCGGAACTCCAGCCCTTTTATAAATCTCCAACGTATATGCGCTGCCATAAGTCCGTTGTCTCTGTCATTAAGGGAATGTTCAACGCTTTTCAAAAATGCGAAGGGATTTAAATATGCTATATCGAATCGTCGTGAAAAGATAGTCATATCCGTGAAGCCAAAGTCGAAGTCATTGCCCAGAGAAATATTTACATGATGCAATGCAAGATACTTTGGATCAATATATGCTCCCGGTCCAAATCGGTAGTAGTTCGAATCTTTACTCTCACTATATTTCGCTTCACCAAGGAGTGACGCAACAACAGCATAATACTGGACTGACTTGACCTTTGCGGCAACACTGACAACATCATAGATCGAAACGTTTGGATTAATAGTAATATTATCCATTTGATATCCGCCGCCAAATGCTATTGGTGTTCGGGCAAGTTTACCTGTAAACCAATCATTATTGTATGCAAGTTCTGCAGTTGTGTTATCATAGAACGTATGGTTTGAGTAGTCGGCAAAGTTCTTATTCTTACCAATCACAGGATCTTCGAGTGCAATAGATGAATCACCAAAACTTTGTCCGTTCGTCGTCTGCATATAAAATCCGACATGACCGGAAAGAGTCCCCTTGAACCTGCCCCCAATAACACCAAATACTGCAGAGCCAGGTTCGGGTAAAGCACGTTGACGATACTCTAAGCTGCCAAGCGCATTAACCTGAAAGTCGCTGACTGTTGCTGTATCACGCCAACGGTAAAGATATTTGTCTTGAGATACATCAAAGATACCTTCAACAAAAAATGGGGTGTCATCTTCTGCGGCGAATACTGTTACTGCCTCGAATGGTGTACGTCCATACGTGCGAAGATATTTTGCGATGTTCTCTTTTTCTGACTGCGACAAATCTTTGCCCTCGGCTTCATGGAGCAAGGTCGTTGTCTCAAATTCAGAAAGCGGCAATGCAGATTCATCAAAGTTATCGATCACCCCTCGAACCGAAAGATGACGAAGGAATAGATAAACATCTTCAGAGATTGGCACACTCGAGACTCCCGTGTGTGCAGGCGATGTAATATATTGACCTGTTGCGAGGGAGCAAAGAAAAACAGAGAATACTATAAGAGCAACTATACTACCCATATTACTTTGCCAAAATAATAACAGTATATGTAGCAGCAACAAGGGCACCCAATATTCCCACAATCAAAGAAGTTGTCCTGAGTGTATAATCTTCTGGATACATACCTTCTTGAGGTACAAAAATTTCATCTCCTGGTTCAATAGTTGTCTCATCACCTTCAACCCACTTACGAGTACGAGCTTTGATAACACGAGTGCCTGACTCAACAGCACCTTCAGCATATCCACCTGCTGATTTTATATAAAATTCTATATCAGCACCGGGGTGATATGGGATGTGCCCTGTACTCCCAACATATCCCCATACATATACGGTTGTCGGCATGATAGGGATACTAATAACATCGCCATCTCGAAGTTCAATATCTTGAGATGCATCACCCTTATCGAAGAGCTTGGCCATATCAACAGCGACATAGCCCGTCCGAACTTCCGTCATGAATCTAAAATTTGCGGTATCTTCTACAGATAGATTCGCAACACGTCCAACAAGCTTTGCTTCTTCTTCTGTTGTAATATCTTTATTGTCAATATCAAGCTTTTTACGTATCACCGTTCCGCCTGCCTTGAAAGCATACGGTGTAAACCCGCCCACTTGTTTAATTACATCAGAGAGCTTAGTCTTGACGCGATTGATCGGGTATACACCTGGACGCATTACTTCACCCTTTACAATAACTCTTGAAAGCTCGCGAAGATCAGGTCTATCACGCACAAAGATTCTATCCCCAGCTACAAGAGGTATATCATCAGCGCGTCTTTCTTTAATAGCAAGAGCATCAATGGTGCGAGTTTCAAAGCTATTGCCTTCATCACTCATACGAGTTAGCTCGACACGCGAAAGATCAGCACCTTGCGTAGGACCAAACGCCGCTTGAATGAGTGCCCATAGCGAATCACCTTCAACATACTCAAAATCTTGGGGTGCATTCACAGAGCCATAGACAGCAACCGAACCTTCAAGCTGTTTGCGGAATGGCACATAAATTACATCTCCTTCACGCAGAAGCGGACAGAAGCGAGGGTCGCGAGTTGAGTTAAACCTGACAAGATCAGCTCTGTCTGTTGTCCCGTCACTGTGACGAACAACTATATATCGCAAGCTCCTTCCTTGATTATCCTCGTTACCAAAATATGGCTTGATACGATCTGCTTCACGTTTGCGTTTTTCTTGCTCTATCTGACGAGCTTCATCGGCAATAATTGCTTGGCGTTGTGCAGGTTTATCTGCTATCTTAATTGCAATGTCAGCGCGAGTAGCAGCAGTGAATGTATAAATACCAGGTGTCTCTACTTCTCCCATTACTGATACAGCAATGCGGCGCGGTTGTGTCAGAGTAAGAGAAAGACCCGAACGCTTAGGGTCACTTACAGTATTCTTGAACTGCTTTGAGGTGTAGTCGTGAATCTCTTTCTTAACTTCATCAAACGTTTTCCCTTTTACCGAGAACTCACCAATGCGTGGGACGACAAGAAACATATCGACAGAGACCATGAGCGTTGCAGTCTCATTATTATTCCACGAACGATAGGAAAGTACATCACCGGGACCAAGCCGGTATTCTGCTGGGTCAATAAAACCATCAAAGATGAGTGCATCAGGTGACGGTGTAATAACCGACCGCTCAAGTGACGGCTGGGTAAGAGTAGGCACAGGCATCGAAGACGTGCTTCCGCCGGGCGAGGTCAATTGCGCTTTTGCAAAAAGCGGCAATACCATCATAAGAAAAACGAGAAATGAATTGCGTATGCAGTTCATAATTTTTTGTATCATAACGATTGTCGTAAAACTTCAACGATGCGCTTTGATGCCGCGCCATCCCATAACTCCGGTACTCGCGACGTTTTCCACTCTTCGGTGAATGCTCTCTTGGCAAGACTGATTATCATCTCTTTATCAAGCCCCGTCATCACGTTCGTACCTGTTGTAATGGTAACAGGACGCTCTGTATTCTCACGTAGTGTAAGACATGGTACACCAAGAGCAGTAGTCTCTTCCTGCACACCGCCGGAATCTGTCAAGACAAGAGCCGCATTTGCCTGGAGCGCGAGAAAATCAAGATAGCCAACCGGCTCAATTAATGTAAGTGACGAGTTACTGTCAACTCGCGAGAGCAATCCAAACTCTCCAAGCTTCTTTCGGGTGCGTGGATGAACTGGAAAAAGAATTCGCTTCGCAAATTGTGCGATGCTCTCAAATAACTCTACAAGTAATGTAAGATTTATCTTGTCATCAACATTACTTGGGCGGTGGAGCGTTACAAGTGCATATCCTTCAAGTTCAATGCTATACCTCGCACTTAGTTCAGGGAATTTCTTTTCGGCTGCAGCGCGATGCTTTACGATAGAATCAATCATCGTGTTGCCGACGTAAAACACTCGCTCACTTTGAATACCTTCGTTCTTAAGGTTCTCTAAGCCGCTTGGCTCTGTGACAAAACAAAAGTCTGAAAACTCATCTGCAACTATACGGTTAATCTCTTCAGGCATTGAGCGATCAAAGCTACGAAGACCTGACTCGATATGTGCAAGCGGTACTCGTGCCTTCGCGGCAACGATAGCTGCTGCAAGCGTAGAGTTCACATCACCTGCAACGATTACAAGATCGGGCTTTTCATCTGCAAGAAGCTTCTCCATCTCTATCATTACCTTCGCTGTCTGCTCTGCATGTGAGCCGCTTCCTATACCGAGAAACTTGTCAGGCGCAGGCATATCAAGATCGCTGAAGAACACATCGGACATGTTCTTATCGTAATGCTGCCCTGTATGGACAAGCATCGCATCGAAGATGTCACTTGCATTCTCGCGAAGTTCATGCAGGACAGGCGCAACCTTCATAAAGTTCGGACGCGCTCCGACAACGAGTATGATCTTTTTCTTGTGCAAATTTAGTTGATGTTCTTTACTCCGGAGCCAAGCAATACGATCTTTTCGCGAAGTGCAGCATCTTTAATGTTCTTCGTCGCATTGCGTGTATCAATCACAAGTGGTGCCTTCTTAACGATATTCTCAATATCATACTGGGTGTGGTCGGTTGTAATGATGACCATGTCGCACTCCGAGAGTTCTTTATCCGAAAGCTCAAGCGATGAATACTTATTGCCACCTACTTCGACGTTCGCAACAAACGGATCGTTATAGACGATATTCTTTACCCCATCATCAAGCAGTAGCTCAATGACACGAAGCGCGGGTGAGTGGCGAATATCATCAACATCTTTTTTGAAAGCTACACCTAAGATAAGAATGCGCGCAGTAGAAACACTTTTCGGCATGTGCGCTACTTCATGGATAACCATATCGCGGACATAGAACGGCATTGACTCGTTTGTCTCTGCGGCGAGAGTAATGAAGTTCGTCTCGAAGTCGTATGACCTTGCAAGCCATGAGAGATAGTACGGGTCAATCAGGATGCAATGCCCGCCGATACCCGGACCGGGATAGAACGGCATAAACCCGAACGGCTTTGTCGCCGCTGCATCAACCACTTCCCACATATTAATGCCGCCCATGCGGTCGCAGAGTTTTGCAAGCTCATTGACAAGTGCAATGTTCACCGAGCGGAAGATATTCTCCAAGAGCTTCTCCATCTCTGCCACTTTCGGAGAAGAGACAGGAATGACCTTATCTATTATCTGCTCATTAGCAAGACATGAAAGCTTTGTGCAATCAGCCGAAACACCGCCGACAACGATAGGTGTGTTTGCTGTATGAAATTTCTTATTACCCGGGTCAATGCGTTCAGGACTAAATGCTAAGAAGATATTCTCACCGACTTTCTTTCCCGTTGCTTCAAGTATCGGCTGGACAAGTCCTTCTGTCGTATTCGGGTAAGTTGTGGATTTTAAGATGACAAGCTGACCATCGCGAAGATTTTTCGCTATAGACTCTGCCGCACTTCTAATATAGGATATATCCGGCTCTTTGTAATCAGTGAATGGAGTCGGCACACATATATAGATGATGTCAAGGTCACCCGAACCGGAATAATCGCTCTGCGAAGTGAATTTCCCATTCTTTACAACTGCTGCGACAGCTTCATCGGCAATATCTTGGATGTAGTTCTTGCCTGCTGCAAGTAGCTCGGTCTTCTTTGGGTCAAGATCAATGCCGACCGTGCGGAAGCCCTTCGATGCGAACTCGACAGCCAGTGGCAGGCCTACATAGCCAAGCCCGACGACACCAATCTTCGCCGTTTTATCCGATATTTTCTGTTCTAACTTTCGAGCGAGTTCGTTCATTCAGTCTTTCAAAAACCTTTTCCTGACAAAGAGTTGGTAAACAGCCCATTCGGGCAAAACCTTCCCCTTTTACGTGTAGGGGCATATAAGAACATAGCTTCACGCTAAGAAGTGAGTTTTCGTTTCGGGCAATAATTTATCCGCATGGTCGGGTAATAAAAGGTATGAAATGGCTGTTTTCTCGTCCTATGTCAGCATTTACCAAGAACGAACTCTCTACTTTTTCTGCCGCTTTCTCTAAGGCACGGATTGCCGTAATTGGCGATCTGATGCTTGATAGGTACCTTTTCGGCTCGGTGACCCGTATGTCGCCTGAAGCTCCCGTACCGGTTCTCGATATTGAGATAACCGAAACCCGTCTCGGCGGTGCGGCGAATGTCGGGCATAATATCCATTCCCTTTCTGCTACCCCACTTCTTATCGGCGTTGTTGGTGATGACAACAAGGGAAAGCTGATGCAGACCCTGCTCCGTGATATGGGCTTTGATGTATCAGGCATTATCACCGACCCGGACCGTCCGACTACTACCAAGACTCGCGTCGTAGCAGGTTCGCAGCAAATGCTCCGCGTGGATGAAGAGAAGAAGCATCCAATATCTCCTGCTATCGAGAACCAGATACTGGAAGTCATTGAGAAAAACATCGGCTCGCTGAATGCTATCATTCTTGAAGACTATAATAAAGGAGTATTATCCGAGACACTCATCGGAAAAGTAATTGCTATTGCAAAAAAGAATAACATCCCGACCTTCGTTGATCCGAAGTTCGATAATTTCTTTGCATACCCAGGTGTAACTGTCTTCAAGCCGAACCGCAAGGAGATGCAGGATGCTCTCGGTTATAAAACAAGAAGTGATGAAGAAATAAATAAAGCCGGATTTGCACTGCTTGAAAAACTCGGTGCTGACAATGTTCTCCTCACACTTAGTGAAAAAGGTATGCGGCTTTTTGAGAGGGGCAATCCCGAGCCATTCGCAATCCCAACAATGGCAAGAGAAGTAGCTGACGTATCGGGTGCCGGGGATACCGTCATCGCAACGCTGGCTGTTGCCTGTGCCTGTGGGGCGAATGTCCGCCAAGCGGCTGTTATGGCAAATAGGGCCGCAGGCATCGTCGTTGAAGATCTCGGCATCGTACCGATATATAGAGACCAGCTTTTTGAAGCACTTTCGGAGGATCTGGAGGGGTAGATGGTATCAAAAAAACACCCTGTAACTCGTTATATTACATCATTCTAATTGTGCACCACACCTCCCACTTTCCTCTCTTTGGAGAAATCCCCAGACCCCAACTAACCACTACTTCCCCATACAAATATACGCAATTCTCGGACGAAAATTACAAAATCTGCAAAATAGTTTATATTTTATATGTTTTTAAGGAGTTGCGGGAGTGCATTCTTATCCCCCTTCCTTTTCAAGGAAGGGGCTAGGGGAAGGTTATCAAATAAAGGCGAAGCTAACCATTCAGCCTCCTCACACCTCATGACCAGAAGAAAAATATTGTATTGTCAAACGAGCGTACTAAATACTCCTATACTTAGCGGCGTAATTGTTATGAAGTTTTGCAAAGACATCAATTGCAAGTATAGCTGCATCAATACTTATTTCACAAGTATCAATATCGATAGCGAATGGTGTCTTATGTATAAAATCATTGCGTTGTTTTCTAATAGTATCCCAATTTTTTATGAAAGTTTTTTCGCCTACATGGTCAAACGCCTTTGTAAGTTTATCTCCTGACACTTCATAAAACAGATTACTAATAGCATCAAAATTTTTCGCTCTTTTCATAAGTATATTAATATACTTATGTGACACCTTCTGATGTAATAGGATATTTCTAATTAATAAATCAAGAAGGCTCTCTAATAAACTGGCACAGAGTATTACAACTACCTTATGGTCAGGCGAAACCTCGTTATAGGTATAGATTTCCCTGAATACAACAAGCGATTCTTTTTCACTTTTTAATTTAAGATCTATTTTCACCATCTGTAACAACTCCTCAAAATTATTTGGTGCGTTTTTAGTCTTATCGTAGAATATATTAATTTTTTCTCTTAAAGATAGAATCCTGTTAGCACTAAATCTTCTACCTAGTTCAGAATTAATTCTTTGTACTAATGTTTTTTTTGAGTTTCGATTTGATCTGTATGCCTGTGAATAAAAATGAAGTGATAAACGTAGCAGTTCAATATCGGACATCGCGGGAAATATTCTCTGCTCCATCATAGCAGTATCACAGTTGCTACAATACTTACTCGAATTAGCAGGTTTGACCAAATAACTGCATGTCTTGCATTGGTAATACCCACTATTTAACGAATAATACTTTGTTTTAGCTATTTCATAATTTTTTTTTTTCATTCGAGCAGTCCTACTTTATCAAGTCAGTTTTTTTAGAGACCTCCACCAATTCTTTTTTTAGCGAATCAATTTGTTTTTTTAAGACATCCTGCTTATAAACAGAAAGTGCATCTCTGTACTCAACCACCTTAATCAAGGCTTTCATATCGTTAGACAATCCTTCATTTTTTTCAGAACCAAAAAATACAGTAGTTACTAATACCACAATACCTAAGAGTGAAGATATTGCTTGCTTGTTAAAAAAAGATTTTGAGGTAGTAAGACTCCATTTTCCCTCAAATCCATTTTCTCTAATAACATTAATACCTTTCCCTCCTTGATAAATACTATATACAAAAGAGGCAAACGCGATAAATGCGACAACATAAAAGAAAATTCCGACTTCTCTTTTTTCAACAACAAAGACAATGATTGCCGCAGCAACAGTAATCATTGTCAATGATGACGCAATTAATTGGGTACTAAGTGTTACTCCTATACCAACTGCTTCTTTTTTGTGATCTTCATATTCTTTTTCCATACTACCCCCAAATGTTCGCTGATGACATATTCATACTATTCCATTTTCTATCGACAGCCTGCAAAATAATATGCCCTGAAATCTCAAATTTTTGTAATTCCTTAGCGAGTTGATTCGAGGTTTCAAAAATGAGATCAATGTCAGCAGCCAATTTTCTATAAAAAAACTCCTCTTCTAAAATTGATTCTACTAAGTTTTTTTGTGATTCTCTATATGGCTTTATATACATAAGGTGTAAACCACTTAGTAATAAGAATTTTGCATCTTCACGTATAGGAATGTCAGAAGGCACTTCCTGAATATATCTGTCAATATAGTTTCTTACATAAGATATATCTTTTGATTCAGCTCGAATTTGCCACGAGGATTTACTTTCCAGAAGTAAGTTTATGCTATACTCAGTATATTGCTTCTCATAAATTGTCTTGAATTGAGTTTCCATAATAAATAGTGAACTGATAACTCATCATGCTAACGAAATAAGTTATAAATAATTTCTTGTCTTAACATATTCTCTTCTACCTTTATAGTGCCATAGTCACCTTCTAGGGAGACAATCTACCTCTTCTAGTAACGAACAAGCTAAACTGCTCTCTCGATATCCCCTCACCCCACCCTTTCGCTCAACTCTACCCAGCGGTTCATTTTGGTTTCGAGGGCTTGGGCGGCGCTCTGGAATTCCGTTGTCAGCGATTGTATCTTCTCGAAGTCTGATGAGGCGGCTGATAGGTCTTTCTCTATCTGCTCTTTCTTCGCTTCGGCTTTTGCTATTTCCGCTTCAAGTCCGTCAAACTCTTTCTGTTCTTTGAAGGAAAGCTTTTGTTTTTTCGGTGCGCTCTCGGCGGGTGCGGGCTGCACCCCACTCTTCTGTTTGAGCGTGGCGGCGGCTTGCTCTGCAAGTTCTTTCTCGCGTCGCTCAAGGAAGACGGAGTAATTACCCGGATAGCTTCGGAGCGTGCCGTCACCCTCGAAGCGGAATATCTTTTCTATCGTCCTATCAAGAAAATATCTATCATGGCTTACGACGATGACAACTCCCTCGAAATCATCCAAGAACGATTCGAGCGCAACAAGAGTCGGGATGTCAAGATCGTTCGTCGGTTCATCAAGAAGAAGTACGTTCGGCGTACCCATGAGTAAGCGTAATAGATAGAGTCGGCGTCGCTCACCGCCGGATAGCTTTGCTATCGGAGCATACTGCATTTCCGGCGGAAAAAGAAACCGCTCAAGCATCTGACTTGCAGAGATCGTCGAGCCGTCAGCCATCGGGATATGCTCTGCTACTTCTCGTATATATTCGATGACACGCTGCGATTCGTTGAGTGCTCTCGACTCCTGATCATAATATCCGATAACAACTGACGACCCAATCTCAACTCTGCCGCTATCGGGCTTCATGCGTTCGGTAATCATCTCAAGGAGTGTCGTCTTCCCGGAGCCATTCGGACCTATAATACCGATTCGTTCGCCGCGCGTAATGGCATAGGTAAAATCTTTGAGAAGTACTTTATCGCCAAATGCTTTCGATACTTTATCGAAGTCAATGGTTTTCGTCCCGAGCTTTCTGGTAGCGATCTTTATATCAAGTACATCTCTCTCCTTCTCCTGCGGAGTCTCCATGAGTTCATGCGCTCTGTCAATGCGCGCTTTCTGCTTTGTGGTTCGGGCTTTTGCTCCGCGTTTGAGCCATGCAAGTTCTCGCTTAATGAGCGACTGTCTCTTCTCACCCTCAACTTTTCTGTTTAGCTCAAGCTCCGCTTTCTTCTCGACGTAGTACTGATAATTCCCTGTGAATGACTGCGAAGTACCTCTGTCTATTTCAAGTATGTGTTCGGTAACACGGTCGAGGAAATATCTATCGTGCGTGACAAGAAGCAGCGCACCTGTATATCGCGATAGATATTGCTCAAGCCAGCTGATGGTTTCCGCATCGAGATGGTTCGTCGGCTCATCGAGCATCAGGAGGTCGGGTTGAACGATAAGCGCATGTGCTAATGCAACTCGCTTGCGCTGCCCGCCCGATAACTGCCCCATCTTTGCATCAAGATCATCTACGCCAAGTTTTGCAAGGATAATCTTTGCATTGGTCTCTATCTCCCATGCCCCTGCCGCATCGATCGCAGAGCTTAGTTCGGCAATGCGTTTTGTCAGTGCCGGGTTATCATGATCATGGGTAAGTTCAACACACGCTGCTTCGTAGTCATGGATCAAGCTTAAGGCATCGCTGCTGCGCGAGAAGATCGCATCGAGGACGGTCTCTTCCGGCTCGAACATCGGGTTCTGCGGCAAATACCCGACGCGGCTGCCTTCGGGGATGATCACCCTCCCTGTATCGGGAGTTTCCTCACCTGCCAGGATACGCATCAGCGTCGTCTTGCCCGAGCCGTTCGTCCCGATAAGCCCAAGCCGTTCAGACCAGTCAATACTGAAGGTCACATCATTAAAGAGCGGCTTATTGCGGAAATCCTTACTTATTTTCTCGACTGAAAGAACGGGCATATATAAATTTATTTGAGTCCTTGCAACAAAAAACCTCTTGCATACGATGCAAGAGGTTTTAAATGATGCGTAAATTCTTTTTAATATATCCCACTCAAGACAGCAGTAGGTGGTGGTTCGGGGATTGGCGCTACCGGCGGTAAAAACGGTTCTCCTATCGGTTCTTCAGTTTCAATAGAAGTGCTCGGATTAGAATCGTTCGTCTTATCCTTTTCTAAAAGTTGTTCAGATTTTTTGTCATATTCTATCGTCATATTAATCTCCTTTTTAAATAATTTCAGTCAGCTTTTCTTCGTAAGAGAAGCTGACTGAAATTCGATTTACTGGTTTGTCCCTTGTCTCGTCTCGTTTGCATCGTTACGACGGTCAGGATCTCCCGGAGGCATCGTGTTAGGATCAACAGGAGGATTTTTCCCCGGATTGCCGGGTGTGCCGCCATTTGGCTTATTCGTGCCTTCAGAGGCATTAGTATTATCTTCGCCACCCTGAGGGTTTGTGCTATTGTTGTTTGGATCTGTATTCATTGTAGTAGTATGTTATATATGCTGTTAGTAAGTGTATGACACTTATGTGCTTGGTTTATCAGCATGAGTTTCATGCTTTTTACCAATATCTTTGCTGTAACCGGCAAGCCCTTCATCCTTGAGGTAATTTCCGCTGGGACTTGTGTTTATGTCGCCATTCGATCTCTGATGCTCAACTGTTTTATCAGAAATTGTCGCAGAATTTTTCAACTCGGTATTTTCCGGTGGTAGCTTTTGAGAACCAATATCCGAGTTATCTCCCATAATAATAATTGTGCTAAATATTGTGCAAAGATAACATTTAGACCCTGGTTTTGCCTTATATATTCACGCGAATCCCTTATAACAATAACGGAAAACCTTGAATACATTTGATTAAATTCTATCCCTTAGCTAATATGATGGGGTTGAACAACACAGTACGATATCTTCGTAAACTCTTCTTCATAACTTCTGTTTCTTCAACATGATCAGCCCTACACATAGGTCTTGGGGTAGAACGATATTGTATGTTCTTGAGACTATCTTTATCCTCATTACGCTCGGGATCTGCATCTTTGTTGCATTTTTTGCGGAAGATGTTCTCAATAATTTCCTTAAAACCAATCTCAACGAGGCAGTCAGAACTGCATCCGGTGGGCGTTATTCTCTAAAACTCGGTCATATATACTATCAACGAGGTACCATCTTTTGTAAAACGTTGGACCTTGCTCGAGAGAAATACGATAGTGCTGAGACGGGTGTAACAGTGCAATCGCTTCATGCAGATACAGTCTGGTTCGGCGATGTCGAGTGGATAGAACTTCTTACCGGAAAAGGGTTATACATGACGAAGATGGAAATGAGAAGACCAACACTTACCATGACATCTGTTGGAAGCGCTCGTACAATGATCGGAGAGGTGTCATCTGGAAATGCAGTCTCACCGCGTATGCCAGAACAGCTGCCTGTCGTTTCTTTTGATAGTATTGTACTCAATGATATTCAAGTAAAAATATCACAAAGTGATTCACTTGGAGATTCAATTAATATCGCCGGCACAAACGCTCGATTGAGTAATTTCTCATTAACAGATACAAGTCTTGTCTATCAACCTCTTTTATTCTCGGAGGATGTTTCTTTTTCCATACAAGAAGCGCGATACATTTATAATGATAGCCTGTATTCAATAAGAGCAAAAACTATTAAAGGGAGTTTAACTGATTCGCTTGTTACTATCGACACGATCTCATTCCTCCCCAACTATTCAGAGTCCGCATTTACTGCACGTGAAAAGTATAATCGCGGAAGAATTGAGTTACAGTGTACTGATGCGCAAGTTATAGGTATGGATGCTCTCCCTCTGCTTGCGGGGAGATCGATCTCTCTGCGAAAATTTGAAGTTGCGAACTGGGATGCTGATTACTACTCCGATAAACGCAAACCCAAAAACCCACGTCCACCCCCTGCTATAATGCCTAATGACTTTATCGAAGCGTTTCCCTGCACATTGAACATTGATTCTGTCATTCTGCGCAATGGAACCGTCAGGATACGCGAGCGAGTCCCGGGGAGCAGTACGACAGGTCTGATCGGGATACAAAAAGTTTTTGTAAAAGCGTACCCGATCTGCACAGATACATTACGTCCAGAGTGTAGTATGCCCACTCGCATTACTGTTTCCGGTCTTTTTATGGGCGAAGGCAGGATAAATGCAACAGTAGTATACCCGCTTCATAGCAAAACATTAGACTTTGATCTCGAAGCAAACATCGGACCGTGCTCAATAAAACTGTTGAATCCTTTTTTAATACAGAACGAGAGGAAAGAAGTTACAAGTGGGAGTATCATAAATGGATCGTTGGTGATGAAGGTAAAAAATGGGGTTGCAACAACATCGGTAACTCCTCGTTACAAAGATTTTTCGATGAAGATACTCTCAACAAGTGTACAAGAAGAAAGAGGAATTCTCGAACGTATTAAAACTTTTGTTGCGAATAGTTTTATCCTGCGCTCAACAAACCTTGCTCAGGATGGCAAAAAGGTAGTCTCTGCAACAACACGGACAGTCCGCAAAAGTGATCAAGAGTTTATTACATTTATCTGGGTGGCTGTTCGTAAGTCGTTAGGAAATGTCATTGGTGGATTTGAGTAATAAACAATTCATTGCCCAGTTCCAAATCCAACTCCGAAACTCTAGGATTTAGATTGAGCATATACTCAACCCATAGAGATAAAAAAGATGACAGTAATAAGAAGTAATGTGATTTTTTTCATTGTGGTATTTCTTAGTAATAGTTTTGAGTATCCTGTTATTGAAAAGCCCTGCCCCATAAGGGCAGGGCTTTTCATCTCGTCTTTCGTTCGAGAGGACCTATTCGTCTTTCGCCTTACTTGCACACTTCAAGAACTGTGACAGAGATTCGTCTATTCTTAATGCGGGCAGCTTCGATCTGTGCCGGTGTGCCATTCTTTGGCTCCTTCACAGCATTTTCTTTCGTGCCCATACCTAATGTTTTAGGTATCTTACTTGCGCTTACGCCTTGTTCGACAAGCCAAGTCTTAATGCGAGCAGCACGTAGATTTGATAGCTCGCGGTTGCGTTCTGGAGAACCTTCACTACTTGCATGACCTTTGATCTGTACTCTCAAGTCTGGGCATTGCTCAATGAGTTCTCTCACTTTATAGAGATTGTTGATCGTACCCGGCTGTTCAAAGTTGAATTCATCGGTATTCACAATAAAGAGAATATCCGGGAAGTCAATAACCGTATTCTTCTTCATTGCTGGGCATCCGTAAGGTCCAACACCTGCAAGAAGCGGACATCTGTCTTTGCCGTCTAAGAAGCTATCACCATCTGTATCTGGATTGAGCGGATTTGTATGGGTACGGTTGATCTCGTCACCATCATTAAGTCCGTCATTATCAGTATCCGCCTTTGTCGGATCGGTCTGATAGTTATTAACTTCTGAACCATCTTTCAAGCCATCACCATCGGTGTCAGCTCTGAGCGGATCGGTCTTGTGCGTATTAACTTCTTGTCCGTCATTGAGTCCGTCACCATCTGTATCTGGATTTAATGGATCAGTTTTATGAGTATTCACCTCTGCTCCGTCTTTGAGACCGTCACCATCGGTGTCTGCCTTGAGCGGATCAGTTTTATATCTCTTAACTTCCTCGCCATCAGTAAGTCCGTCGCTATCAGTATCGCGGTTCAATGGGTCGGTCTTGTACTGGAGGACTTCTTCACCGTCAGTTAAGCCGTCACCATCAGTATCACGATTGTTTATATCCGTACGATATATCTTGGTCTCGTCATCATCATTAAGACCATCACCATCGGTATCTTTAGCTTTTGTCTCAACAAGAATGACTCTCTCCGGCTGGATGACAACCACTTCTTCTGTTTTTGGAGCGAAGATATAATAGCTGAATCCTAAACCCATAGTAATGAAAGCGTCTTGCGTTGCATCACCAGTAGGACTTTTAGAAAAATCATCAAGATAATCCGTGCCAGTCAAGTGAAGCAATCCCTTGCCATTGAAGGTGATCTTGTCAGATATATACATTTCAAACCCGACTCCCGTAATGAAACCGAAGACGTCCTTTTTATATATACCTGCATG
>JBKJTT010000006.1:0-42886 GCA_046590205.1 Kapaibacterium sp. (SeqCode) | reverse complement strand
CTTGCAAACGGGAGAATTATTGCGTATTTTTGCAGTCCCGAGTTGGGCATTCCTGGTTCAACTCCGAACCCGTACCATACGTCCATACCACCAAACCTCCATACGACCATACAACATGTGTAAATGTACAGCACCACATTCAAGCTTAAACTTTAAAGCGTAAAGGTAGGAAGTGAGGTGCACAATTAGTAGGATGATTTATAAGGAGTTACAGACCATTATTTCGATTTTACCGCCTTCTCGGTTACTGCTTCGCTGACTTCTGAGCCGTCGTCATTTTTGCCGTTTAGGACGAGACGGTAGAGGTAGGTCCCGTTGGCGACTTCGTTACCGTCTTCGTCAAAGCCGTCCCACTCAATCTTATTAAGTCCAACGCGCTGACTGGTCTTATCCAAGGTGAGTGTCCTGATCTTTCTTCCGGCGACGGTATAGACGATACATTTTACGTCGGCTTCCCCACCGGATTTCAGGATGAAGGTAAAATAGGTGTTAGACTTGAACGGGTTGGGCCAGTTCATTACTTTATCAAAGCCATTCGTCCCCGAGACGACGAACTCGCCGTCAATCGTATCAGCTTGATTGCCTGAGGCATCACGAGCATAGGCAGTAAAGCTATAACGCCCCGGCTCGAGCGGTACTGTCGGAGTGATAATAAGTTCGCCTTGCAATTCGCCTGATGGATAGACGATGAACTTGGTCTCGAAGTTCGGCTCATTCGAGCCGCCTGTAAAAAATATCGGCTGCGCCCCCTGCTTGAGTGGAAGGAAGATACCCGTTATCGAAGTGCTGTCAGTGATACGAACTGTAGCTGCATCGGAAAAACGAATTTTGATCTCAACGTTCTTAGAAACATAATCACCCTTATTGATATGAATCTCATCATAGACCACATCAAGCTTCGGCTTTACGCTATCACGCTCTACGCGGTAGCTCCTCGACGATACATTGTTGAAAGTCAACTGTTCATTGACAGCATATCCCGTATTCGCAATAGCAGTGAGGATGGATTGCCCCTCAAAGCCCGTCGTCTTCAGCGTATCGGTGAACGACAATGTGGACTTACCTACGAAGTTAGGTATTACGCGGTTGGCAACAGTATCAATGATGCCGCGATAATTTCTCACGAGTGTGATAGGTACATTCTCGCCGTCAATGCACAGCAAGCTATGGATAGTATAATCAGCAACGAGTGTCTTCCCTTCTTCAGTGACGGTATCAGGTCGGATGACAAGCGCATTTTCCTCAACGACGAATTCCGGCGCAGGGTCATACTCGAACGACAATGCCGAAAGCTTCGGACTTGTTGTCGTCGAAGACGAACGAGAGAAATTGACTTTAACCGAAAGCTTCGGATATTCACGGGCATTAATATCGGATAGATCAGCCGACGTGCCGCTTGAAGCAGAAATAGTTTTTAATACCTGCGACGAACCCGAAAGCGGTTCACCGATAACTTGAAAACGAATTGAGCTATCACCAACAATGTCTGACGCACTCCATCTCATAATGCCATACCGCTTTGCAACGGCAGAGAGCGGCGTAACAGCATTGCCGTTGGTGCCTTTGGTAATGACAGTATCATTCAACTCTATCTGACCAAGTTCTTTGGCAACGATTCCCTCTTTTGCTGTACCCGGTGCACTGCCTTTAACACCTATCAAGGCATACGCCTCGAAATAATCGAGTGTATCAAATCCCTTGAGCGAACCCAGCGATTGCAGTGCAGCGGTAACCTTCGGGTCAGTCGTAAACATCGGCGTTGCAGGTTGAAGATTAGTATAGACAATAACCTTCCTTCCTGTGGGTACTGATGCGATGAGAGAATCAAATGTCACGGCAAGCTGCTTCGTCAAAAGAGTATCTTGGAAGGATGGAAATATATAACTTGTGCCATTTTCGATACCGCTGCCGTCAGGAGTAAGAATTGCAACGACAGTACCGGCATTAAAGAATGTCGAAAGAGCTTGATCATTTGCAAGTATCTGCGAAACAGGGACAGTGGCTTGTGCAGTCCTTGATATGACTCTAAACCTTACTGTATCGGATTCAGGAATTGTAAGCGCACCATCTAATTCATCTATCTTCAATCCGCTGACTATCATTCTTTCAAGTTGGTCTCTTGAGGAAAGCGATAGCATCGGCTTACCGTCAGAAAGAAGGTCAAGTGATGCAACTTGCCAAGGCGTTGGATCGCTGCCCGGGATAATGAGGCGAGTCCGCCACCATATCACACCCGAAGATGGATTAGGCAATACACTTCGAGCAACAGTTCTATCAAAGAAGATACTTGATAGCAGACCGGATACTATAGGTTTAGAATTAGTGAAACGAACGGTAGTATCAACTTCAAGCTCGACTGTCGCGCCAATAGTCTTCACAGGTATCAGCGATATAAATCTAATGGAGTCAGTAGTTACGTCACAGAAGTTCTTTGATGCTTCGGGAGGATAGAACGGCGTAGCCGATCTGCCGCTGATATAGAAAGGAATTGCGATCTCATTATCTTTCTCATTCGTTTCGGCAAATTTATCATCGTAGTCTATCTTGATACGCAACGTATTTGAACCAACAGCGAATGTATCTATTGGGAATGTTGCTGAGATGGTAGCACTTGAATCAAGTCGAAGCAAAGTATCAATGATAATCAGCTGTCTTGCATTGGGCTGTTCATCAATGATTGAGATATGGATAGGAGTCTCGGCACTGTACCCGAAGTTTGAGACCTTCGCCGTTACCGTAAAGAACGAATCAAGAATTGAGAAGGAAGTCCTTTCAATGCCCTTCGTGTCAGTGATAGTAACGTCCTTGTTCTGGATATTGAATTCCGGCTGCGGACGCAACGCAAACCCCATCGCGGCATCACCCAAGACACTATGCTGCTGCAAAGAATTGTACCAGCCCATGGACAGTCCGCCGCCAATCTGGTCAAATAACGATGCCTTTATCTTTGCCATGGTCATTGCCATTGGCATATTTATCTTATGAGCGCCAGAATTAGGAATCCTATTCAAGATAGAATCGCCACGTAAAATATTAAAAAGATGTCCAGATAATCTAAAGACATAATCTCGTTCATCATATCCTGTCGAGCCATTAGCAAGAATAACACCGCCGTTACTTACTCGAAGAAATGCTTCGTTGAGAGAGAGTAAATTCGGTTCACTGAATGCACCAGTACGACAGCTCAATGTAATAAAAACTGGATAAAGACCGGCATTGCGATAGGTACCAGGGTCGCCAAAATAAATATCTGTGATAGTCGTTGAACCGTGCCCGAAGAAATATGCCAATGACTGACCTTTTCTGAATGCCGTTTGTAAGTCAGGCACATGAGTTATATCAGTACCGGAAGAAAAATCAGTTCTCTCGACAAGAGTATTCTTAATTGTCATCGGAGGGTTAAGTAACCCGCCATACTCATTCATGTTTAAGTAGGCATCATGATAACTCATCAGCACCGAATGTTCGATGCCTTCATCTCCGCCCATTGCAAAAAGGAAATTTTTATTCCACTCAGCAGGTGGCTGTGATTCATATTCGATAAGTTTTGATAGAAAAGATTCTGCTTCTTCCGCAGTTTCCAGAGGGACACGAGAGATGATCATATCAGGCAAAAGAGTATCTACTCCTTTTGGAAGAGTTGCATCTACCGTTGGCTCAAGTGTGGTAAAAATATAATCACTTGAGGGAATGCCGTATGTCGGGACATAGTCGCGTATTTTACTTTTATCAATGTCAGCTCTATATTGATTATCTAAATTAAACTTTGGGTCCCACGAAGCATCACCGAAAAGTGTAACAAGTGATGGCGGAGTACCGGCATAGAAATCAAAAGCATAATGCAAGAAGCGGCGGATAGCCCACGGTTCATTTGAGCCGAAGTTAAATGCGTTGAATACTGTATCGGTTGTAACAACCTTTGTTTTTAGTCCCGCCTGCTTGCGACGAAGTTCAAGCTTCTTAGCAGTAGCAAAGAACTCCGGATGAGTGATAATAATATAATCAACCTGCTGCGAGGAATCAAGGATAGTAAAGTTATTCCATGAAGAAATACGAGCTGGTTTCAAGAATGAATTCGATGATGCTGCCACATAACGGACACTGCCCCCTTGGTCATCATATACATTTGTTATATTTGCGGATGGCTTATCGGAAGAAAGTAATCGATTGGCATTAGTGAGATCATAGATAGATGCAATATCTCCCGACTTCATTTCAAGTTTATACCCACCACTTCGTTCTATGGTAGTAAAATCCCATTGACCTTGAGCGATGGCAGTGTCGGAATTAGGATATAGTTCTACGGGAAGATGTAGGCGGTAATAATCCACATACCACTCATCAATGGGGGCTCGCCCTTTTACAAAATTAATTTGAATCGTATTGCTTCCACTGCGGAATGCAGTCATCGGAATATCACTTAACAATAGATACTCTTCGTAATCATGAAATAGGAGCGAGTCATAAATAGCTACAACTTTCACTCCATTTACCAAAAACTCACCTACATGCGGGATCTGGTCAGTATTTGAAACACCTCGCACTAACATTTCCAATTTAACAGTACGATTCCCGGCATCAGCAGGAAGTATAGAAAGCACCAACTGATCTTGAATTTCATCAGAAGCAGTATCCCGATTCAGTCGTCTCCAGACAAAACGCTCGCCATCTATCCAATCTGTTCGATGAATGGTCTCAGACTCATCACTCTTCGGATCGCCACCATAATAGAAATAATCTCTCTCATGGTGAAGCGTTACTATTGCATCAGCGATGGTATTTGTTGGGGCAGGACTGATAGTTTTTCCCAAAAAACGTAATGGCGGCTCGGTATATCTGATCGAATTTGAAAGCCAATAAACATTCGTATCAGAGTGCCAATTGTAGTATTCATTAGCAAACCCGGAGAGTTTTCCACCATAGAATTCTATTGCAGATACTCGCCCATCAGCAGTTGTATCAACCCATAGTCGAACTTGTTTTCCTTTGTTCAACAGGCGAACATCTTTAGCATTCCAGAATGATACATCTAGTCCCGAAGCAGATAACTCAGTAGCGATAAGGCGGTAAAGACCTGAACGTGTTACTGATAATTTAACATAGTTTGTCGAAGGGTCTATCCAATTCGTAATTGTAGTATCAAATGTTTTAGGTCCGGCAAAACCTTGAGGTGATTGGCGAGAGCTGCTTGTTCTATAAGAATGGAACGGTACTTTGTATTTATCTATGTCACCAGTATTGACAACCATCGTCCGGTACATCGGAGATAGAATTTTGTCAGTTGACTTCGTCGATGTAACAATACCATTTGACGACCTTGAAAAACTAATACCCGCTCGAAATCTTTTCTTAGCAATAATTTTACCGCTGGACGCATCAAACTCAACAAGAGGAATGCGAAGCACAACAAAACGCATAGTTCGGAATGTCATCGCAGGTGAAAGCTCGATAGCTTTATCTCTGAAGTTACTATAGACAGACTTATTATACTCTAAACTATAGGTTGTATCGTTGATACGTTTTTCTCGTGGCAAAAGATAAGAATTTGTAAATGTCTTCTTATCTATGTTTGATACTGTCGGTGTTATATTTGACGCATCAAAAGGGACTGCAATCGGAAGTATCAAGTATGGAATGAGTGGCTTGCCTTCTTCGGCGATCATTGAGATAGATGCTCCCTTTGGAAGATCGTTCAGCATTACCTCTGACCACGACATCCGATTGAATGTTAAGCCGCCGGCATTTTCTATTGGGAGATTAACCTTGTTTGGAATCGGTTCGCCAAGCGTTACGTCAAAACGAATTTCGGTTCTGTTCTTGGACTCAAGGGTTGATTGTTTTACTATCGGAGATGATGACGCACCAAAGACTTTCGCTGTTACCGATGATGACTTATTGGCGATATAGACCTTCTTCGCACCTGACTTCGGTGTTTGGGATAGCCCAATCATCGGCTGAAGTACGACGAAAAGGAATAATGCGTATTTGAAATGACGTAGGTGCATGTATTGTGAACACCTATCCCCGAAAATCTTCACCGCAAATAATCAGGTGGATTAAAAATTGACCAGTTTCTTGCCGGATTTGGAGTGTGATGGTGGCGCAAGAGGGTAATCTGCTTCCGTCTCGCCTTTCTTCATCTTGTTAAGTTTGTTCTTAAGGAGCGACATTCTAAACGAGCTAAGGTAGTCTATAAAGTATTTCCCATGGAGATGGTCTATCTCATGTTGCATAACTCGGGCAAGGATACGGTCGGTTTCCATCTCGACCTCGCGGAAATTCCTGTCAAAAAACTTTACACCAATATACGAAGGACGAATTACCTCCTCACGGATTCCTGGCACACTTAGGCATCCTTCTTCAAAAACAGACTCACCATGATCGCCTGTAATGACAGGATTGATAAGGACGAGTGGCTCTTGATTCTCGAATCCCTCGAAATCCTGAATATCAATTACCGTCAGTGCAAGCGACTTCCCTATTTGGTTTGCAGCAAGCCCAATACCGTTGGCATTTCGCATCGTCTCAAACATACTATCAATAAGCTGCTGAAGCTCGGCAGTGTCTTGGGTGATGCGGTCTGTCTCCTTGCGAAGGACAGGATGGTCGAACGTATAAATTGGCAGCAATGACATTAATAAATATCGCTTCTTTTTTTAAGTAACACTATAAGTAATATCATTTGTTGAGAGTTCCACAATGCTTGGAAACTACTACATACTCTCTCGTATCATGCGCGAATTTGCCTCAAAAGCCGTAGGAACACGGCTTGAAAAAGCATATTCGTCACAGCCAAATGAACTATGCCTCTCATTTAGCAATGAGATGACTTTGCATATCCATGCACTGCCAGGTCATTCTTACATCTACTTTAAGGAGGGAGATTCTGCCCTTCCGAAGAGAAATTTCGCAACATTTTTTGAGAGTATTTTGGGGACAAAGCTAACTGACGTCCAGATTTCAGAAACTGACAAACATTTTACTCTCGTCTTAGATGATACAACTATAGAGATCCGACTTTATGATTCGCCGAATATTTTTCTCAAAGTAAACGGAATAATCGAGACCTTCAAAAAGGATAAGCCTGTCGTTAAAAAAGACTCGGACGTATCACTCCCAAACTCTATGCTTGGAAATGTTCTCAAAAAAGAATTTCTCTTCCGTAAGAGCGAACCGGATATACCTAATACAGGCGGTGCATATATTTATTCACTGCCCTCATCACGACTTCTCCTTTCTCCAATACCTCTTGAGCATATAAGTGACGTCCCATCTGAAAAATTAGATTCAGTAAATGAAGCTGCGAAGCGAGTACTTTTTTACCGGGCAAAGAATCAATCTCTTATCTCAAAGAAAGCGCAATTAGAAGGTGAGCTTTCATCATACATCACGCGGCTTGAGGACACTACCCGCCAAGCCGAAGAAAACCAGTATGATTTTACCCGCGCCGACCGTTACCAAGAGATTGCCGACTCGCTCATGGCAGTTGCTTACGAACATGGCAGGGGACTATCAGAGATAGAACTCATCATTTCAGGAAAAACTGAAAAAATAAAACTCGACCCTTCAACGACTGTCTTTGCGAATGCTGAAAAGTACTATGGCAAGGCACGTCACTCACGTAGCGCAAAGAATGAACTCGTAGCTAAGATCGATTCTTTTAAGAAGAAGTTAGTGGTTGCTTGCTCTATTTATAATAGGGTTATTGCAACAACAAACGAATCCGTTATAGAAGAACTTATGAGCGAAGCATCTCGCTATGGGTTACTTGCACAATCAGAAGCAAAGCAGGCGTCAGCAGAAGCAACATTCAGGGAATATGTCGTTCATGGTGGATATACGGTACTTGTAGGAAAAAATGCGAAGCAGAATGATGAGCTCACGATGCACGTAGCAGGCAAGGAAGATATGTGGCTACACGCTCGGCATGTCCCCGGCTCTCATGTAATTATCCGTAGCCGTTCAAAGACAGATGTATTGCCGAAAGAGACGATCATCGCCGCAGCAGAGATCGCTGCCTATTATAGCGATGCAAAGAGCCAGAAAGTTGCTCCTGTTGCATATACAAAATGCAAGTATGTCCGCAAGCCGCGAAAAGCATTGCCGGGGCAAGTTCTTATCGAGAAGGAAGAAGTCGTACTTGTCGAACCGAAACTCCCAGTAATCCAAGAGGAGGGTGTATGAACATATTCGTCGGCTTCGATGGCCGCGGTACATACAGCAGATACATCATTCAGAAGGATGATGCTACCCCAGTTCTCCATCACTTTGAAGAATCTATCAAACCAAGTGAACATTCTGTTATTCATACCGCTAGTAGGATAACTGCACACCTTCAGGAAGTACTAGGTAAGGATATTGAGGGTGTTCGTAGTATTGCTATCTCCATCTCCGGTGCAGGGAGTTCGGAGCGAAAATCAGAATTGTCTCATCTGATCAGTTCTGCCCTATCTCTTCCGATAGAGCATGTATTTGTAGAGAGCGATTCTCTGTTCGGACTTGAGGCATCATATCAAGGTGAAAATAATGCAGGTATATTCTGTATTGTTGGTTCTGGTAGCGTTATTACTGCTCGTACGTATCAGAATGCAATATTGAAAGTCGGTGGTTGGGGAAAGCAATTCGGTGACCAAGGCAGTGCATTCTCTATAGGTAGTGAATCTATTCGCTATTATTGTCACGCCGCTGACGGACTGGCGGAGAAAGGTGTTCTATTTGATACTATCGATAAGTATCTTGAATCAAAGTCACATGAGATCGGGATGAACATTCGTGACTATATCCAATCTGGCAATCTCAATGTTCTGGAGATAGCAAGAATTATCCTTAATGGTCAGAGGGGTGATATTATTGGTAAAAGGATAATAGACGATGCAATTCGGGATATAGTAACCGATATTTTATCCTTTTATGAAAACCATCGCGACGGACTTCCTATGTTCATCACTCTTCATGGTGGGCTATTACAAACCCCATACTATCAAGAGCGAATGCTAAGCGATTTAGAGCATCATGGCTTCGGTGTGCAGATACTCGGCACGGGACATCTATTGGTCTATACTCTCAAAAAAGCAAGAACACTTGTCGATTAATTCTTCTTCTTTTCCCACTGGTTGTATTTTTCCAGAAGCGAGGTTCTCGGAGCACCCGGTGAAGAAAGAGACATTTTTACATAAAAATCTTTCGTCAGCTCATCCCAAAACACGATAGGCATCTTTTCGCCACCGAATGTGCCATTCGACGCTGCGAACTGCCCGCTCGTGAAATATCCGTCAGCTAATGTATAATATTGATATGGCCCTTGTCCTTTATAGCGAAAGAAGCCGAGTTTGCTAATATCTTCAAAATCAAAGCTCAACTCACCGACAAGCTGACCACCACTCATGAACAGACGCTTCTTTATATTGCTCGTACCAGGCATGGCATTCTCAAGGGTTTTGCCTTGGTAGTATTCGGAGATCAGTGAATTGAAGTCGTCTTTGGAGACATCCATCGTATCATCGCCTTGCTCGGAAGCAATACCGGTGAAAACGATAGTGGCCGTCCCGCTTTTGCCATCGGCACTGAGCGAGAGGCGAAGCTCTTTCTGTTCGGCAGTCAAACACCCGCCCAAAAAGATGGCGAGCACGGCAAATAATGATAAAAACTGTTTCTTCACGCTACTTATTTTTCTCAAATTGATGGGGGTATAACAAAATTGTGGCAAAATTCTTACCTAAATCTTGGAAATTAACAAAGTAATATCTACTGTTCTATACCTGCTAAAAACATTCTCTTTTGCCGACAACAGTCCAGACTATAGCTATCTCGATCGAACAATATGACCCCACGCTTCATAAGGAGCTTTGGGGCTTGTTCGTCAAACGTTCGATGAACGGTACCGTTTTCCATAGCCAGCAATTCCTTGACTACCACCCTGAAAGTCGGTTTAGACTCCACCACTTACTATTCTTTCATAATGACCATCTTGTAGCTGTTTTACCTGGCGGACTAAAGGCAAACGGCACTGTCTTCGAGTCCCCACTCGGTGCAAGCTATGGCTCGTTCGTGGTAGAAGATATTAGTGCTGATGTAGCTCTGGCTATTGTAGCAGCTTTTGAAGAGTATGTCAATCAGAATTCTTTTAAAGAGGTGTATCTTACGAGTGCGCCAGTTATCTATCAGCCAATACTCACTCAAAACCTTGATTTTGCACTTCTCTACAAAGGATACTCATATCAGAGACATTATATCTCCCACGCCATAGAGTTACTTCCTGCTACTACTCCCTTTGAGCGATTTCAGCCCACAGCACGGAAGCATATTCGTCGAATACTAAAAAATAATCCTGATATTCGGATAGAAGAAGTGCCAAATGATGATCTTGAAAGAGGACTGCATGAGTTCTATCCAATACTCTTGGAGAACAAAGCAAAGTTTAATGCAAAGCCGACACATACACTCGAAGAGCTACTCACTCTTAACCACTTGTTACCGGGATTCATGAAGTTGTTTCTCGTGAGAAAAGACGAAGAACCTATTGCAGGTTCTCTCCTTTTTCTTGCAAATGACAGGGTAGCACTCATCTTCTACCACATGCTTCGCTATAAATACGATGAACTAAAGCCGATATACTTGCTCATGGATGCTGTTACCACTTGGTCATGGAAAAATGGCTACAAGTTTGTTGATATTGGTGTCTCACAGGATACACATGACGAGAACCCTATGACCCCAGCCCTCTCGCTTATTCGATTCAAAGAGAAGTTCGATTCGCGTGGCTTACTTCGCTCTACGCTCTACAAGTCTTATTGATATGAGTGTGCAAAAAGTATCATCCGCCCGAACAATCCGGCTACTTTTCCTCGGATGTTTTGAAACCGATCGCCGGATTAAGAGTTTTGCTCGGTTCTTTTCTCGGAGCGGTTTTCAAGTAGAGATTATCTATGGGGAACCGGCCAAGAATGAATCAAGAACATGGAAAGATGAAAATATTCAAATAACACAGCTTCCTATCAGGAAATCATCAGGTCCATTGATGTTTCTCGAATACCGTCAAAAGCTTAATAAGCATCTATCTTCCCTTTCTCATTCACATATTACATTCGCCGCTGACCTCTATTCCCTTTCCACTGCAAGGAAGCTAAAACTACAAGGGCAAACGGATAACGTGATATATGATGCTCGTGAGCTATATACCGAACTTCCGACTGTAGCATCAAAGCCACTGGTAAAACTCTATTGGAAGAAGAGCGAGAGACGTGGACTGACAATTACAGATAGAGTCATAGTTACAGCCCCATTAGATGCTGATGCAGTAATGAATGTACATGGTTTTCTCCCGCAATCTGTGCTTATGAGAAATCTACCAGAACCAACTACTAAGTTGCAAAAGAGTAATCATCTTCGAGAGCAATATCCAATCGAAGATAAGAAAATCCTTGTCTATGCAGGGGGAATACAGATAGACAGGGGTCTCGAAGAAATGATTAAAGCAATGAAAGAGCTTCAGCATGAATATGCTTTTGTGATGATCGGCAATGGTTCATTTCAATCTATTTTACAAGAGAAAGTAAAGGCAGATAAACTTGAATCATCCGTCTATTTTCATCAGGCAATTCATTCGGATGAGTTGCTGCCAATACTTGCTTCAGCAGATATTGGGATAACCCTCATTAATACTGATTCAGGCAGTTATGAACTCGCTTTACCATCAAAAGTATTTGAATACTTTCAGGCAGGGTTACCTGTCCTATCAAGCAAGATGAAACAGGTAATGGATCTTTTCCCGAATGAAAAGATGATAAAATTTGTAAATAGTAATACAGAAGACATTCTTAAGGGTTTAAAAGAGCTTTCTCCACTCGTTTCAAATTCCGAAGCATCACAAGAGATTTCACAGCGAATTAATAGTTCATTCACATTTGATGCGGATGCACACTCATTACTATCATTCTTAAATTCTTGATCTATTTTCTCATAGTTATTCAACAGCTTATCGCAAGCTCGACACACATCATCGGGCAGGATGCTTCGACGCATTCATCCCCGACGTTCGTCCTGCTGCTTCGTGCAAGCATTGCTGCTGTTGCATTATGGGCATTTGCTTCCTATAAAGAAAAAGTTTTCAACTTGTTTCGCGGACTGAAGAAGAAAGATTTCTGGATGCTTGTGTTTCTTGGGTTTCTCAATATACTCATCAACCAGTATCTTTTCCTTGAAGGTCTTCGACATACTACACCGGCGAACAGCGCTCTTCTCTATGCGCTTACTCCCGCAATCGTGTTTTTACTGGTACTTATGATACATAGAGAGCGGACAACGCTCAAAAAAACACTCGGTGTGGTTGTTGCACTTGTTGGGGTGTGTATTCTCATCTTTGAGCGAGGGGTCTCACTTGATTCGGCAAACACAAAGGGAAACCTCATGATATTTACAGCAATGGTTGCATGGTCGCTATTTACGTTGCTCGGCAGGCCTCTTGTCCAAAAGTACGGAGCACTCCGTGTAACTGCCCTTCATATGATGATCGGTGCTATCATGTATCTACCAATTGGTCTGTATTTTTCAAGCATGAGTGACCTTGAGGCACTGACACCTATGTTATGGGCAGATATACTCTATCTTGCGCTTATCTCATCGGCAGTGAACTACGCACTATGGTATTATGCCCTTGGGAAACTTGAGACAAGTAAGGTCGCAATTTTTCAAAACCTCCAACCAATAATGACAACGATGCTCGCCCTCTCCCTCGGCAGAGTTGTTCTTACTCCCGAACTCATTGGCGGCGGTGTATTAGCGCTTGCCGGTGTGTTACTTGTAGAATACTCCTAAATCACTATGAAAAAGACATACAGATTCCAACTTATTGTGATGATTATGACATGTATCATTAACTCATGCGCTAAAGAAATAGAAGAACCGCCACCGCCTAAAGTTCTGACCGAAAAGCCGGCTCCAGCTAAAGAAGAACCCGCATCATTACGATACACATCTTTTGCTATAACGGGTGCAAGAGATTTGCAAAAACTAACTGATAGTATTAGTGCAGATGAACTCCTGCTCCTCCAAAAGATCAATCGTCTCGACCGCGCTCATTTTCGTCAAGGATATGTCTTAATGCTCCCTTCGGACTTTTCTGATAGCCAGGGCATCTCACCATATCCATCGAAGCTCCATTCATTAGCTGAGATCAAGAAGATATTATTTGTAAACAGGAGAATACAAGCATTTGGCATCTACGAGAACGGCGAGTTAGTCCGATGGGGACCGACAAGTACCGGTAAGAAAAAGACTCCTACTCCGCCCGGACTCTATTATACCAACTGGAAAAAGGAGTTAACACGCAGCACCATAGATAATGGCTGGGAATTGCCGTGGAATGTAAACATCGCAAACTTTGAAGGTATATCGTTGCATCAATTTGATCTCCCAGGATACCCAGCAAGTCATAGCTGTGTCCGACTTCTTAAAGAGGATGCGCAATGGATATTTGATTGGGCAGAAGAATGGGTCTTAACCAAAGGCGTTTCACAGATACTCATACACGGCTGTCCCGTGGTGATCTTTGGTGAGTATGATCACACACAAAAAGTAGCCCTCTGGAAAAATCTTGTTACTAATTCCTTATCAGCGAGCGCAAACACTGATCAACTCGACAGTATCTACAGTACTTACAAAGATACCATTATCGAAAGACAGCGTCGCAGAGAAAATTACTTCCAGAAATAATCCATACCTGTTACATTGCCAATATCTTTGAGAGCGCCCAAAGATCAGGGTCAATTACTTTTTTAGTTTCGTAGGTTTCTCTCATCGGGGTAAAGGTGATCCGATTATTCACTTCACCGACCATTATATTATGTTTTCCTTCGACAAGTGCTACTACAGCCGCTCCCCCGAGCTTTGAAGCAAGGATACGGTCTCTGGCAGTTGGACTGCCGCCGCGCTGCACGTGACCGAGGATAGTAACACGATAGTCAATACCCGTTACCTCTTTCACTTTTTCGGCAAGTGTAATTGCGCCCCCGGCTTCATCACCTTCGGCTACGATTATCATATTGGAGCGTTTTGTTGAACGCTGTTTTTTGAAAATCTCAAGTATAGACTCAACCTTCGTTTCATTTTCAGGGATGGCAATATATTCTGCGCCGCTACCGATACCAACATCAAGAGCGATAAAACCGGAGTGCCTACCCATTACTTCAATATAAAACGTCCGTTCAAAAGCATCTGCCGTATCACGTATCTTATCCATGCTCTCGAGCGCAGTATTGACAGCAGTATCATATCCGATAGTGAAGTCAGTACCATAGAGATCATTATCGATCGTGCCGGGACAACTCACAATTGGAATTCCATGCTCGTGATAGAAGAGATCAGCTCCCCTGTTTGTCCCATCCCCGCCAATGACAATAAGTGCATCCATCCGAGCATCACGCATTGCTTGTGCTGCTTTGGCTCTGCCTTCCTTCGACATGAATTCACTGCTTCGAGCAGACTTGAGGATCGTGCCACCGCGCTGAATAATGTTCGAGACCGAACTTCGGATCATCTCAGTGTAGCTTCCTTCAATAAGCCCGGTATATCCATGTTCAATACCAAGTATTCGTAGGTCGCGGTTTCGTGCAACACGTGTGACAGCACGAATGCAGGCATTCATGCCCGGCGCATCACCGCCGGAGGTAAGCACACCAATTGTCGTAATAATTGCCATCTTGATAACTAATTACAATGGGATGTAAACATGAATGGGAGGAATGATAACTCCGTAATTATCCCAAAGAAACAGAAAATTAACGGAAAGGAAAACCTATGAATCCAAAAGTTTATACCACTTCCCGACTTCGGGAGCACTAACTGTTGTGCCGGGGAATCGCTCCATAATAAGTTCACTGTATGCATTCATAGCAGCAATATCACCATGGGTGAGTACAACATGCTTCGGTTTTAATCGCTCAACAATTTCAAGAAGTTCTCCGCGCCGAGCATGTGCGCTAAAGCGAAAACGTTCGATACGGCATTTAACTGCGATCTCACGTTTCATAGAGCCGAAACGCACTCGCTTGCCGCGAATCGCATGTTGGACTGCATGCCCTGGTGTCCGCGGATCTGTATAACCTATAAAACAAATTGCAAAACTCTCATGTCGCAGCCAACGCTGTGCAAGTAAGTAGCTTGAGGTACCTTCCTGCATCATCCCACTTGAAGCAAGAACGATACTCGGTGTTTTGAAAAACTTACCACTGAACAAACCATCACGACGCGGAATATCAAGCTGGGGAATATCAGCAATTACCGTTTCTTGTTCACAACGCGAATCACTGAAACGGAATGCGTCATAAACCTGTGTTATCTTCCGCCCCATTCCTCCTGTATAAAGATCAACTTCCGGGATTCTCCCTGACTTCATCAAGTCCCAAATGGTAACTATCATTTCTTGCGTTTTGCCAAGTGCAAAAACAGGGATTAGTACGGAGCCACCACTCGTAAGTACATCATTTAGAGTTTCTGTTAACCTACTAAGCTCTTGTTCACGAGAATGCTCAAGAAGTTCGTCTGTCAGCCCATTTGTACTCTCTGAGATCAGAATATCGACTGGCTCCTTCGGGAGGTTTGCACCTGCGGTGATATGCTGTTTTAAGAGTTTTGTATCTCCAGTATGGAAGATACGCTTTCCTTTGTATTCGAAGAGAATACCAGCCGCACCGAGTATATGTCCGCTCATGTAGAGTGTTGCTTTGAGGTCATCGGTAATATCAATTTGTTGGCCGAAACGTTTCGGCTCAATCGAATCAATGATCTCAGCAAGCTTTTCTTCTTTGTAAAATGGAAGTCCATCAATTACGAATTTGGGGTGTTGCTTCGGAAACAAACTTGCAGTGTTGGCAAGCATGATCCTCGCAATCTCAATCGTCTCTTTTGTAGCAATGACACGTGATTGGGGCTGGGATTGCAGCATGAACGGCACACCTGCCAAATGGTCAGTGTGAGCGTGGGTTATAAAAAACGTATTGACAGCCGATGGTTCGAGAAGCTCTGCTTTGGGGAAAGCATCCCATCCCATTCGTTCGGGATGTACGCCAGAATCTATGAGGACACCATGTCCATCAAAGCTTAAAAAATAGGAGTTAGCCCCTATTTCGCGCGCACCGCCGAGTGGTAATAAGTGAATACTTTTCAAATTGTATGAGTTTCATATAGGCGTTCGCACCATGGGGTGGGAGAATGCGTTTTCCTACTTAATAGACGACTGATTACAACAGAATACTTATTTTGAAGAGTTGCATAAGGTTACCATATTTTATCATATTTAATAATGGACGAGAGACAACAAGATCCATCCGAGCGACAAAAGTCAAGTAATCAAAAGGTAACCGGTGTTAGAGTTACCCTCATTACTGCACTTCTTGCCGAGTGTTGTACGTTCTATTATCTTACTCTCTCTCGATATCTCGGTCAGCATCTTGATCCGGTTTTATTTCGGTTTACAACTAACAGTGACAGAATATCCTTCTTGCTTTTTCTAGTGGCTGCACTCTTTCTTCTACGTTCAATTGTGTTCACAAAGAAGATAAGTCGTTCACGAAGTATTAGTGTCATGATAATATCGACGATCTCATTGTGGCTTTCTGTGGGTTTGGCAGAGCTTGACGTGGCGGAATTCCCTCGCGAAGCATCAATCTTCTATCTGTTCTTACGAGCACTCTTTTTATCCGTCCTCCTCTCTTCTCGGGGCAAAGCAAATACGAATTACTCATCAATAGCTCGTATTACCAGAAATTCGTTTGTTCTGCTTGTGGTAGCAATTGTCATCACATTCATATTTACATTTACCTATAGAGTATCAACTGACTTCAAAGAACTCAAAGAGTATGATGCAAATGCTGCTGTTATCCTTGGGGCAGCCGTTTGGCACGGGAATGAACTTGGTGACCGCCCAAGCCCGACGTTGGAGGCACGGGTCAAACTCGGAGCGGATTTCATCAAACAGAAGGTTGTCCCAAACATCGCCGTAACCGGCTCAAGCGCACCAAATGAAAAAAGTGAAGCGGAGATAGCAAGTGCGGCATTACAAAAGCTTGGAGTTGGAAGTTCGGTTATTACTTCAGAATCGAACTCACGTTCTACGCTTGAACAAGTAATCTATATCCGTGAGGAGCTGCGTGATAAACAGGAATGGAAACGGTTTATCATCATCAGTGACCAATATCATTTGGCGAGGGTTTTAGAAATGTGTTCATTTAATGGTATTGATGCGATTGGTACACCATCACGTTTAAATCAGGATTTTAGTGATATTCTCTTTTATCGACTCCGTGAAAGTGTTGCCCTCCTATCATATTGGACGCTTGGAAAATAGCCTACACTCGGAACGACGCTTTTCGGCTATTCGTTAACGTTGCATATTATTAGAGATGTGTTGTTCATAAAAAGATGAATGATCTCTCCATCGCATTGTAATTATTAGAGTTAGCGACAAAGCATGTCCGTAGAAACAAAAACCAAATCTGCTGTAATGACCAATGGAAAACCATCAGAACGGACAATCAAACACGAGCGAACAGAATTATTCGATCAGATTAGCCAACATGATCATGAGCAAGTCGTTTTTTGCTCGGATAAAGCATCGGGTCTACGTGCCATAATCGCAATCCACAATACTACCTTAGGTCCCGCACTCGGCGGCGCACGTCTCTGGACCTATGTAAGCGACCATGACGCACTCCATGATGTCCTTCGTCTCTCACGCGGTATGACCTACAAAGCAGCAGCGGCAGGGTTAAACCTTGGTGGTGGAAAAGCTGTCATCATCGGCGATCCACGCAAAGACAAAACAGAACAGCTTTTTCGCGCATTCGGAAGATTTGTTGAAAGTTTAGGCGGACGATATATAACCGCAGAAGACGTAGGTACATCTGTAAACGAGATGGTCTATATTCATAATGAGACCAAATATGTAACAGGTATCCCATTTGAGCTTGGCGGCTCAGGTGACCCATCCCCCGTCACAGCATACGGTTCATATATGGGGATCAAGGCATGTGCAAATGTCCGCTACGGAAGCGACTCACTTGCAGGGAAAAGAATAGCTATTCAAGGAGCTGGTAATGTTGCTTCGACTCTTGCCAAACATTTGACAGATGATGGTGCGAAAGTATTCATTACTGATATCTATAAAGAAAAAGCAGAACTCGTCGCTTCAAACACAGGCGCGACCGTTGTATCACCTGAAGAGATTCTAACTTATGAGTGTGATATCTTTTCTCCTGCCGCTCTCGGCGGAGTCCTTAATGATGACACTATCGCTCACCTTCGTTGCGAGATTGTAGCAGGTCCTGCAAATAATCAACTTGCTGACGAGCATGTACATGTAAAGATGCTCTCTGATAGAGGTATTCTCTATGCACCGGATTACGTCGTTAATGCAGGCGGACTCATCAATGTCGCAAGTGAGCTCGAAGGATATTCACAAGTTCGCGCTCTTAAACAAGCAGAAAACATCTACGACACAGTAAAAAAAGTGTTAATTCGCGCGAGCGAAGAAGGCATCACGACGGTACAAGCTGCAAACCGAATCGCCGAAGACCGCATACATGCCGTCGGCAGAACAAAGCGTATCTACGCTTCAACTTCGAACTTCTCTGGAAGAAGCGGAGAGTATTGGAAGAAATAAGGATTAACTACCGAGTATTTTTTTATCGAGCACAATACCTGACTCGTCAATTTTATAGACGATAGGTACTGCGTTTGGTATATTTAGCTCAAGTACTTCTGCCTGTGAAAGTTTATCAAGCTCCATAACAATAGCGCGAAGAGAATTACCATGAGCGGAAATCAGGACATTCTTCCCTTCCTTAACAAGAGGTAGAATATGTATATCAAAATATGGTAGGGCTCTCGCTGCAGTGTCTTTTAAGCTTTCGCCGTTTGGCGGGGGCACATCAAAACTACGACGCCATATCTTTACTTGATCTGCCCCATATTTTGCTGCCGTTTCTGCTTTGTCTAACCCTTGTAGATCACCGTACATACGCTCATTAAGTGCAGCATCTTTTACAATCGTAACAAGCTCTTGGGTTGCACCTCGCAACGCCTCGGAAAGAGTGTTGATGGCGCGGATGAGCACAGAAGTAAATGCTATATCAATTGGAATATCTTTGATGAGTTTACCTGATTCAAAAGCATCCTTTCTGCCCTTCTCTGTTAGGTCAACATCCACCCACCCGGTAAAGCGGTTCTCAAGATTCCATTGCGACTCACCATGACGCAGCAAAATTAGTTTTCCCATTATGAATATCGTGGTTTACGTGAGAAGTAAAAGAGTGGTAGAATAGCAACGATCGTTGTATAAAGCACACCAAGCCCCCCTCGCTCCAATAGATAATCAATAAAGCCGGTTCGAGCTTGTGTGAAGAGGATATAGTAGATCAGATTGTTGATAGTTGCGCCAACAAAGACGAATAAAAGAAATGGCCAGTTACGAAGTCTTTGATTCGTCTTATCTTCGTTGTAAAAATAACCGAGCAGAAAGCCAACAATTGCTTTTGAGAGTGCTTGAGAACCGAGAATCCCGCTTGAAAGTATATCTAAACCCAGTCCAAGCCCGAAACCTGTGAGTTGGCCTTTGAGTTGTCCTTTTTCAATGACCACCCATACCAAAAAAATTAGCACAAAATCAGGAAGTATTCCTCCGATAGAGAGTAGATCACTCGTAATCACTTGTAAGATGACAAGGACAACTGCGAAAACTATCTGATAAAGATATGGCACGTTCTTATCTTGTTACTGATGGTTGTTTATTTTCTTGTGTTGCACTTTTTTCTATTGCCTGTTTTTTAATTTCTGTACCCTCATCTTTTAGTACAACAAAAACATTTTCAATTCTTGAAGGATGCGCAAGCGGCTCAACCACGATTCTACGAAAAAGTGAATTTGGCTCTGATTCAATTTTAGCAACGGTGCCGACTGGCACTTCCGCGGGAAAGAATGTCGAGTATTCACTTGTAACGATAAGATCACCCTCTTCTACATCAAGTGCTTTGGGCACATTGCGTACAAGCAATACATCTGCTGCATCCCATGAAAGGATACCATCAACTCGTGAACGGGCAACCTTCACAGCTATACGCATTGAACGGTTATAGAGACCCTCTACAATCGTGAACCCGCCACTGACAGCATATACACGTCCGACAAGCCCTGCATCGGTGATAACAGCCATTCCTTTACGAACTCCACCACTCTCACCTACCGAGAGTGTAAACATATTTCTGTCACCGGTATAGGTCTTTCCGATTATTTCTGAGGCGAGAAGCTTCCAGTTATCTCTGGGTTTATAGTTAAGAAGTTTCCGCAGTTCTTCGTTCTCTGCTTTTGCACGACGAAGCCGAGCGAGCTCTGATGATAGAGCGATATTTTTCTCACGGAGTTCTTCTGCATTCTCTGAATATCCGAGCGGGTTTGGTATCCAAGAAGTTGCGTATTGGAGAGAACCGACGATGATCGTTGTAATAGAGCGGAGTGGCTGTACTTCTTCCGAGCGCGAGACAGCCATTAAAAAAAATGAGAACAGTACTATCGCAGTCAGGACGACATACTCTTTGAAAAGAATGATGAAGTTAAATATCCTGCGCAATGTGATACTCTCACATAGATGAAAGAATTAGTAACGTTTGCCTTTTAAGAGTACCTTCATGAAACGAGGCATATCTTCAAGTACTTTTCCTGCTCCGCGAACAACAGCCGTCAGAGGGTCTTCAGCAACGTGGACGGGAAGATTTGTCTCAAGGCGAAGGCGTTCATCCAAACCTTTGAGCAATGCACCACCGCCCGATAACATCATACCTCTATCAAGAATATCAGCAGAGAGTTCAGGTGGGGTACGCTCCAAACTACGTTTGACGGCTTCAACGATCTGGCTGACAGGTTCGGCAATTGCTTCACGGACGTCAAGAGAACTGACCTCAATCGTCTTTGGGATACCTGCAACGAGGTCACGTCCCTTCACCTCTACCATCAACTCTTCTTCAAGCGGCATTGCACTACCGACTTGACACTTAATGAGTTCTGCGGTACGCTCGCCGATAAGGATGTTATAATTCTTCTTAAAGAAAAGAACCACCGCATCTGTAAGCTCATCACCTGCTGTGCGAAGTGATTCTTGGTTAACAATACCCGACAATGCAATAACGGCAATCTCAGTTGTTCCACCGCCAATATCAATGATAATATTACCAACAGGTGCTTCTACGTCAACTCCAATACCGATAGCAGCAGCCATTGGCTCGGCAATGAGATACACTTCTTTTGCACCTGCGTGTTCAGCAGAGTCACGGACAGCGCGCTTTTCTACTTCAGTAATACCCGATGGCACACTAATAACGATACGTCGGGACGGAAGCCATGATGGGTGTACCTTGCGAATGAGATGACGGAGCATCCCTTCTGCAATCTCGAAATCGGCGATAACGCCGTCTTTCATTGGACGAATAGTTTGAATGTCGCGATGGGTACGACCAAGCATCGCCTGTGCTTCACGACCTACAGCAATAAGCTTTTTGGTCGTTGTATCATAAGCGACGATAGAGGGCTCGTTTAAGACGATTCCCTTACCCTTCATGTAAATTAGCGTATTCGCTGTGCCGAGATCGATCGCAATGTCAGCACTAAAAAGATTAAGCATGCTCAAAACCGTACTTTGAAATTATTAGCGTGATAGGAACGACAAATATACTATATTAGTGCTTGAAATGACGCATTCCCGTCATATAGAGAGCGATTTTCTTCGCTTCGGCTGCGGCAATCACCTCTTCATCCCGCACGGAGCCACCCGGCTGAATCACTGCTACAGCCCCTGCATCAGCTGCTTCAAGCAATCCGTCAGCAAATGGGAAAAATGCATCACTTGCAACAAGCGAGCCAGCAAGCGAATGCCCAAAGCGTGCTGCGCTGGCAACTGCAAGCCGAGACGATGCAACTCTGGATGTCTGCCCGCAACCAATACCGACAGTCCGCGCGAATCCATCATCATTGCGAACATAGACAATTGCATTGCTCTTAACATGTTTACATACCTTCCAAGCAAATAGCAGCCCTTCATACTGTTCCTTTGTAGTAGAATTTGAGGTTACGAGCGTGGGTTCTGCAAGCGTCATCAACTTCGAATCTGTATCCTGCACAAGGATACCACCGGCTATCGAACGAACTTCATTCGTATCAATGCTCTTTTTAAGAAGCGTTTGATCATACCGAATAAGACGACGATCTTTCTTCTTCTTCAAAACGGCAAGTGCGCCTTCTGAATACGATGGCGCGAGAATAACTTCGCTGAAGAACTCATTGACACGAAGAGCAAGCGCTTCGGTGAATTCCTGATTAGTTACGATGATACCACCAAACGGGCTTTCTATATCTGTTGCAAAAGCAAGTTCGAAAGCATGTTGCACATCTTTTCCTTCAGCGATGCCACAAGGATTTGTATGCTTGATTATTCCTGTCACTGCTTTGGGTGAATCAAGAAATTCCGAAATGATATACAACGATGCGGAAGCATCCAGGAAATTATTATAAGAAAGCTCTTTACCCCATAACTGTTCGTAAAGGAGAGGGATATCTTTCCCGTAGACTGTAGCCGTCTGGTGCGGATTCTCGCCATAGCGAAGTGATGCAGCGCGTGGCTCATCAATGAGTAATCGCTGCTCACTTCGGGGAGATATCTTCTCGAAATAGCGCGCAATTATCATATCATAGTGTGCTACATGAGCGAATGCTTCCGAAGCAAGGCGTAACCGCATCTCATGATTGGTCGCTCCGTTGTGTGCTTCTAACTCTTCGATAAAACTTGCATACTGTCTCGGAGTTGTCAGGAGTGCAACTGATTCATAGTTCTTTCCAGCACTGCGAAGCATTGCGGGCCCACCTATATCTATGTTCTCGATTATCTCTTCATGCGATGCATTCTCATTTGCTATCGTTGATTCAAATGGATAGAGATTCAGGATAAGGAGATCGATGGCGACTATATTATTCTCATCCGCTTGTTTTATGTGTTCTTCGACATCCCGCTTGAAAAGAAACGCACCATGTACAGATGGGTGGAGTGTCTTCACTCGTCCATCCATAATTTCCGGGAATCCGGTTAACTCCGATATGTTCTTTACATCGTATCCGGCATTACGGATAAATACCTCCGTACCGCCTGTAGAGATGATCTCAACATTGAATTTGGCAAGTGTAGCCAAGAGGGATTCTAATCCAGATTTATCGGAAACGCTAATAAGAGCGCGGGTAATTGGAAATGTTTCTGTCGTTTGCAACTCGGTAGCCAAAGAAATTATGAAATTCTTACTGCCGCAAACAACGTTTCAAAGCAAGCAATGTTCCCTTCTATAATGAATACATCAAAGATTTTATCCACATTCTTTGCCCTTGCTTTCCTTCTTGTTTTGAACGGGAGTGCACTTGGGCAAGTAATTGTCATAGACATCAAAGACGAAGTTGATCTTGGCATGGTTTCGTATGTCGAGAGAGCAGTCGCCGAAGCAGAGGCAAAAAATGCAACGATCGTTCTTCATGTCAATACCTTTGGCGGCAGAGTTGACGCTGCGGTTCAGATTCGCGATGCGATACTTAATGCAAAGGTCCCTATGACAATTGCATTCATTGATAAACGAGCTATCTCTGCCGGGGCACTCATCTCGCTATCGGCGAAGAAGATAGTCATGTCACCGGGATCTTCGATAGGTGCGGTTACCCCTGTTGACCAATCGGGTACGAAGGCATCAGAAAAGGTAGTAAGCTACATGCGTGCAGAAATGCGCTCAACAGCCGAGCGTCATGGACGCGATCCTCTCATTGCCGAGGCGATGGTAGATGAATCGATTTCAGTAGGTAGTTCACATGGCATTACTCTTGATACCGGTAAACTCTTGACACTTACTAATACGGACGCTAAAAAGGTCGGGTACCTTGACGGAGAGGCAAATACCATAGAAGAAGCACTGAAAGTCTTGAACATATCTTTAGCTAAGATAGACAGAGTGGAAGAAAATTTTGGAGATGGTCTCATTCGTTTCCTGACACTACCTCTTGTAAGCTCAATCCTTATCATGATCGGACTTGGTGGAATTTTCTACACGATAAAAACAGGGCACTTCGGGTCGATAACAATAGCGTCAGTTTTTGCTTTAACCATATTCTTTGGTGGGCAATATGTAACTGAAGTTGCTCCGACACTTGCTGCAATTCTTTTTATCGTTGGTATCGGGCTTCTCATAGCAGAGTTATTCGTACCCTCGTTCGGACTTATTGGAGTAGCAGGGATACTGTGCATCTTCGGAGGTCTATTTCTTTCGCTTGCAGGAGACCTGCGGTTCCTAACTCCCGATAGACTACGTGATACACTGGTATCACTTGCTGTTTCACTTGCCGGGTTTATCGTGATAGCAGGTGTCATTTTTAAGTATGCGCCGGGTTGGCCAATGGTAAAACGTCTGGTCAATCAAACGTTTTCCGGTGATATGACGTCCACAATCGAGAAGCAGATGTTGCTACTCGGTAAAGTAGGTACTGCAGTAACGTCGTTACGGCCTGCAGGTACTGCGGTAATTGATGGAATAAAGGTTGATGTAGTCACGCAAGGGGAATTCATCAATTCCGGTACTTCGGTGACCATCATCAATGTTGATGGCAACAGAACAGTCGTAAAACAATCGTGACAACAAGAAAAAGTAATGTTCTTGTTCATTTGCTGCTGGCTATAGGTGCAGTAGCGATGTTCTTTCCACTCTTTTGGCTTCTTTTGTTATCGCTCTCCGATAATCCGTCTTCGGGCTCAACACTTGTTGAGCTTCTAACGAAGCCATTCACATTCGCGAATTACACTGATATTCTTACAAGCGATAATTATTTTCTCTACTTCTTCAATACCTCTGTGATGAGCTTCGGCGTTGCCGCAGGAAGCTGTTTATTCTGCACCTATATTGCATACGCATTTGCCAGAATGGAGTTCAAATACAAGAACATTCTCTTTGGAAGTGTGCTAATCGTAATGATGGTGCCTGTCTATGTGGTGATGATACCACTTTACCGAGAAATAGTTGTATTGGGATGGATAAACTCATATGCCGCGCTCATACTGCCATTCATGGTCTCACCGCTTGGAGTATTCTTGTTAAAACAATATATCGAAGAATTACCGAAGGAACTTGAGGAAGCGGCTATTATTGATGGTGCAGGTCTTTCAGCTATTTTCCGAAGAATCATCTTCCCGCTTTGCAAGCCAATGTTGATAGTCCTTTTTCTCTATCAATTTCTCAACACTTGGAATACATTCCTTTTTCCGTTTCTCTTTACAAATACAGATTCAATGAGAGTATTACCTGTTGCATTAACATTTTACCAAGGTAAACAATCTGTGGATATAGGTCACCTCATGGCTGGCGCTGGGTTATCGGCAATCCCTGTACTTATACTGTTTGCAGTCTTTCAGAAACGTATCATTACAGGACTTACCGCAGGAGCAGTAAAGGGTTAATTCTGTTTGATGTCGATATAGACTTGCTTGCGAGAATCAGCAACAAACTTCTGAAAGTCCTTCATTTGCTTCCATTGTTTTGCTGTTGCTTCAAGATCTTTGTAGTCTGATTCTATTGTTGGCTTATGTGCAGGTACTTTTGAAATAAATTTAATGATCTGATAGCCGAAAAGATTCTTAGAAAGAGAGATTCGTGTGGGCTTAGAAATATCACCTACACTCATTGTCTCTACAAGACTTTTCTGTTCTGGTGAAAGTTCTTGTAAGCGTACTTTGCCGAGATCGCCACCGGAGTTCTTCGTTTCACCATCATCGGAATACTCCCCTGCAAGTTTTGCAAAACTTGCACCCTTGAGTATTTCTTCGCGTAAGCTATCAAGTAGATTTTTGACGGAATCTTCTTCTTGTTTTGAAGCTGTTGGTTTTAGGAGTATCTGAGCTACGCGTATCTCTTCCCCTTTTCGCTCAATGAGCTTAATAATGTGAAGCCCCTGCTCTGTCTCAACAAGATTCGACACTTCGCCCTCTCGCAGCGCAAAAGCCGCTGCTTCAAAATCAGGTAGAAATGTACCTCGGGGGTAAGGTCCACCAAGATCACCACCTGATTTAGCAGTCGAATGCTGTGAATACTTCTCTGCAAAGTTTGAAAAATCTGCTCCCGATCGCAATGAATCAATTAGTCTTCTACCCAAAGCCTTTATCTTTTCTTTCTGGTCAGGTTGTGGGCGTACATATTTTACTATCGTAGCTAATTCTACTTGAGGGGCAACTTCTGGAAGACTATCCTTATACTCTTGATAGAATAATTCTACATCGTGCTTTGAGACTGCAGCATTTGGAGAGAACTTCGTCATGCGAAGCTTCTCAATAAGAATCGATTCTTTCGCACGGTCACGATAGTCCGGTGAGCTTTTGATCTCCGAAACAGATTTGCCTAACTGTTTCTCAAGATTCTCTTTGCCACCTGCTTGACGCTCAAACATTTTGATCTGTTCATCAATACGCTCGTCTATTTCCTCTTCAGATACACTAATTGAATCCTGTTCTGCCCTGACGACCAGCACTTTCTGGTCAATTTCAGATTCAAGAATACTCTTACGAAGCGTTGACATCTCTGCTATTGATAAGTCCCGCATTCCTTGTTGGTAGCGCATCAATTCAACTTGACCATCAATTGAGGACTTGAAAATTGGGTACCTTCCGACAATGGCAACGACACCATCAAGTTTATCTCCCTCTCGAACTATGGTGCCTTGGCTAAAGACTGTTGTGGCAGTTATAATAACTACCACAACCAGAAAAGTAGAAAATATTTTTAGGTACATAGTTTACTGTACGTTCGAATCAGCTTTGCGTTTCTTCCACTCCGACTCAAGAGCGGTCACATTTAACTCCCTCTTATACTTACTGCGAAGCTCTTGAACCCACTTTAGCCGCAATTCAGAAGAAAGATCATCTTGGTACTGACTTGCAACTTCCTGTTTAGCTTCTTCAAAGGTCTTTTGGGTAATTGGTATACGCCTATTAATGCGAACTATAGAATACCCTGCCTGAAACTCGAATGGTGGTTTAATGTCATCAACAGGGAAAGAAAATACTTTCTTTGAAATATCATTTTCATCTTTCTGAACTAATCCCCATCTTCCGGATTTACTCTTGAAACCCGGTCGTTCAGTATGAATAGCAGCAAGTGAATCAAAGCTTTCACCATCAATTATACGTTTGTAGAGCGCACTTGCTAAAGAATCACTGAAGATATATATTTCAGAAACATCAACACGCTCCGGCCACATATAACGCCCCTTGTTTTCTTGGTAGTAGGCACGTTCTTTAGTGCTATCAGGGGAGACTTTCGACCATACCTTCTTGTTTTCAAGCTCGAAAAGCATGATACCGTTCTTATAGTCTTCCATGATCTTACCAAACTCGGGATACTTTGACTCAACATTTGCAGCAGCAAGCTGAAGTGCTTCATCATCAAGCATCTTACTTAAAAGATCGTATAATGAATTACGAGCAAGCGGATATCCTGGCTGTGCATTGAGGGAGTCAATAAATGCTGCGATAGTACGCTTATTTTTATTTATTTCAAATAGTCCTAAGGCGCGCTCTCCCACGGTAAACTTCAGTGCCCAGTTCGAATCAAGTGATGTACGCGACGAATCAACACGAGTCATAAATATATTGAAAGTAGCAGTATCTACTTTCGCTCCGAATTGGATTCGTAACTCTGCCATCTTACGGGCTTTGTCATCATTGAAAAAGTAATTTTTATAGGTCTTCTTCAAAAAATCTTTTTCTTCTTCATAGCTTTTTGTTGGAAGTGAACCGTCGCGACGTATGATATGATATCCAAAATTTGTCCTCACAACATTTGAAATTTCACCCTCTTTGAGAGAATACGCAACAAGATCAAAAGCAGCTTCGGCTCGTCTATCCTCGCGATTGATGTAGCCCATATCTCCTCCTTTTGAAGCAGAAAATTTGTCATCGCTTGACTCGCGGGCGATTTTTTCAAAATCAGCACCCGCACGAAGTAACTTCAAAATACTGTCTGCTTTTGCATAGTATTTGATTGTGTCTGTCCCCTTCATATCTTTATTGATAGCAACCAAAATATGATGAAGTGTTACTCCACCAACTCGCTTTTGTTTACCGGTAAGTTGAATCACATGATAACCAAATCTGGTACGAACCGGAGTAGTAGTATATTCACCGACTTTCAATCCATAGACAGCATCCTCAAAAGAACGAACTGTCATCCCAGCCGTGAAAAAACCGAGGTCTCCCCCATTCTGCCATGTTTGTGGGTCATCTGAACGTTGCCAAAGAGTCGTATCAGGCAATGCGTTCGGCTTCTTCCCTCGTTCTTTTTCAACATACCCTTTTGAGTCAAGAAGGTAATTAAAATACTCTTCGCCCATCGCAACTACGGAAATATCTGTACCACCTTTTATTCTATTGATTGCTTCTAATGCACGTTTGTACGCTTTCAAAGTATCAGCGGGGTCATTAGGGTTCTTTATTGATGCAAGATAATGCCGAGCACTTACTTCTATCTGCCTTCGATCATATGTCCTTTTGATTGCCGGTTCGGTAATATCTTTATCAAGAAGAAACGGTCCTGCAAGCATCTTCTTATATCCATCAATCTCGGAGATGATCTTTGCGTCTTTGTCAAGCCCCATCTCTCTTGCTTCAAGAAGCTTCAGACGGTAATCAGAATAGAGATTTAAAAAGTCTTTAAGTGAGTCAAAGCCTGAACGGTATGGGTCTTTATCGTTCATTCGGCGATACGCGGCTTCAAACTCATTGAGCGTGATTGCCTCTTTGGTTGAGCGTATGACCATTGGAGACGCTGCTCCGGTAAGACTCGGCTGGGCTTTTTGAGCGTAACAAACTCCTGCAACCAACATAAGTGATACTACATACACTATAGAGGATACTTTTTTCTTTATCTGCATATTTCTATCGAAAGAATCAATTAGTACGAAAGACAACAATATCGGTTACAATCCTATCCTTTTTTACGAGTGATAACTTTGCGGACTGCTTTGATAATATCACCCGAAGTTAATCCAAACAATTTCATTAACTCATCAGGATCACCAGAACCACCAAATGTATCATTGACACCAATGAATTCCATCGGCACAGGGTTTTCCTTAACGATATACTCTGCTATCGCACCTCCAAGGCCTGCCGTTATCTGATGCTCTTCTGCTGTGACAATGGCACCACATTCATTCGCAGCGGCAAGTATAGTAGCGGTATCAAGTGGTTTGATAGTCGAAACATTTATGACGCGTGCGTCAATACCTTCTTTTGCAAGTTCTTCTGCGGCAACAAGTGCTTCCCACACCATTGGTCCACAAGCACAAATCGCGACGTCATTACCTTCACGGAATACTTGTGCCTTCCCAATTTCAAATGGTGTATCTTCTGTAGTAAAGGAAGGTACATCTACACGACCAAAACGAATATAGACGGGTCCGACAAATTCACCGGCTGCGATAGTCGCTTTTTTTGTTTCATTATAATCACATGGAACAAGAAGCGTCATGTTTGGCAACACACGAGTAATAGCGATCTCTTCAAGTACTTGGTGGGTTGCGCCGTCAGGTCCGACAGAGATACCTGCATGTCCGCCGCCTATCTTCACGTTCGCATCGTTATAGCAAACAGAGATACGGAGCATATCAGTATTACGGCAGGCAGCAAATGCACCATAGCTTGCAAAGAATGGTACTTTGCCACTAAGCGCAAGGCCTGTAGCAAAAAGCGTTGCAGATGCTTCCATGATACCTGCGGAAAAAAATCTATCCGGGAATTTCTCTTGGAAGTAAGAGGTCATGACCGAACCTGTTATATCGCCACCCAAAACAACGATGTTGTCATACTTTTCACCAAGCGCAACAAGTCCTTCCCCAAAACCGAAGCGAGTTGCTTTTTTGCCATTCATTGGGTATGCGTTTGACTTCACAGTGCTACCATTGGTGGATGCTGTTTCTACTTTTCCTGCCATTGTATCTAATACCTGAGTCATAATTACAATCTTTAGAATTCTTTTTATACCAATTCAGCAAGCGCTTTTTCTGCCTGCTCTGCATTTGGGGGTTTACCATGCCAACGATAATCATCGTTCATGAAACTGATAGGGTGTCCCATAAATGTTTGAGCAATGATACAGGTTGGTTTTCCCTTCGTTGCAGCCGCCTCTTTGAAGGCAGCGCGAATCTCACTGATATTATGCCCATCAATAAAAATAGTATGGAAACCGAATGCCGTCCATTTATCTTGAACCGGATCAACTTCCATTACATCACTGGTACGCCCATCGATCTGGCAATGATTTCTATCAACAATAACACACAGGTTGTCAAGTTTCCAATGGTTTGCGAACATAGCCGACTCCCATATCTCCCCTTCTTGGAGTTCCCCGTCACCTGTAATAACATAGACTCGATGGTCGTTCTTTGAGACGAGTTTATCCGCCAATGCCATTCCAACTCCGATGCCAAATCCTTGACCAAGTGAGCCAGTTGAAGTCTCAATACCTGGCAATCCCATATCGCGTCCGGGGTGTCCTTGCAAACGAGAATTGAGTTTTCGAAGTGTGAGGAGCTCTGCTTTAGGGAAAAAACCTGAATTTGCAAGAGTAGAATACAATACAGGAGCCATGTGCCCGGCAGAAAGGACAAATCTATCTCGTTCTGTTTTCCAGGGATTAGTCGCATCATAACGCATAACTCCGCCAAGATAGAGTGTTGCCATGACATCAGAGATACCAAGTGGGCCACCAGAATGACCACTTTTTGCTAATACAAGCGAACGGATAATATCGCGTCGAATCTCCTTTGCAGCGGTTGCTAAATATTCATCGCTATTATCAAGAGAGTTAGTAAATGGGATAAACGTATTGTATCCATACTCTTCGAGAAGGTTGGCTGGCGAGACTGGGCGAGTCTCACCATGATAGCCAGTCTCAAGCGGATAAATATGAAAATTAAATGAAGCCATCAGTAAATTGTAAATTTAGTAGCTTTGAAAAACACACGAAAATGACAAATAATTAGCAAATTGTTGTCATTAAGGACTGAAAAATTATGAAGAAAATCTTTCAAACTATTTGGAAATCACCAATTAATTAGCTATTTTCGTACAGGGTAACTTCTGTTACCCTAATGAGCTACCTCATTTGGTGCAGGTTATATGGAGGGTATCAACACCAAAATGAGTACATATATAAAGAAGTAACTTCTTCTAACAATAAAGAACGCTACATGATAGAGTAGGTGTTTACTCACAGACATCAGCAATAAAGCAATGACAAAAGCAGACATAGTCAACAGAGTCGCGCAAGCGACAGGTGTTACAAAGCTCGAAACCGAGATACTCGTTGATGGTTTTTTTAAGACCATCTCCGATTGTCTGGCTGAAGGGAATCACTTTGAAATTCGCGGATTCGGAACATTCAAAGTAAAAAAAAGGAAGCCACGTATTGCGCGTAACCCACGTACAGGTGAAGCGGTACCGCTTGATGTACATTATGTACCAACATTCAAACCTTCGCGCGAACTACGCGCGATGATTGATGAGGGGATGAAAAATCAACCTAGTGCGGAATAATTAAATACTATCAAAGAAACAACATACGATATTTGTGAATACTGAAGAAGTGTCGCACTCCTCTGGCGACGAAGAAAAACGTACTCTCCGAACAGAAGAGATCATATTTGAGCGCTTAGTCAATGCGCCCCCAACAAAGACGCAAGCACCGCTTTCGGTGACACTTATCGTCATCACAATTATCCTTGGCATAGGATACATACTCTTTGTCATCTTTGACAAACCCGATGAATTCGCGAATGTACCTGCTCCTGCGGCAAACCCACATGCAGTCCCAGTTGATTCAACTGAACTCAACTCAAAACGCCTGCGCTTCCAAAAAGAGATAGACTCCCTCGAGAGCGTACTCGAATCCTTTCCGGAAGATGATATGGCAATGCTCCATCTTGGAAATAGGTATTATGATATTGAAAACTGGGCAAAGGCAATGCCGCTTTACGGAGCGTACCTCCAGGCACACCCCGAAGATGTCAACACACGAGTTGACTTCGCATTCGTCATTGCTCAAACATCCGGTGATTATAGCAGAGCCGTTGCAGAAATTGAAAAAGGGTTAAGAAAAGACCCGAAGCATGTCAATGCACTTTTTAATGCAGGTATCCTCTCACTTCGCGCAAATATGAACAACAAAGACCTTGCGCTCAAAACCGCTCGGGGATATTTCAAACGTGCACAGGTAATAGCACAGACCGAAAACCCACAGATGGCAGCACAAATAGATGAGATCCTCCGCGAGATGGATAACGTCGAAAAACAGACGAAATAGCCCATTCTGATTCTTGTAACTATTTGTATGTCAGAGCGATTTTATTAATGGCAAAATATATTGCCTAACCTTTGCTTCAGAGTTTATCATAGGAGGATAAAATGGATAGACGCTCTTTCTTTCGGGGTGTAACAGGTAAAAAGGAAACTTCTCAAGTTTCGGATGCTACCCTTCACGCGAATTATAGTAATCGTGATCGCTCTAAGATCACATCAACCCTTTCGCCATGGATACCAAATGCGAACCAACCATGGAGTACTCACACTATCAATCATCTTTATCGCAGAGCGGGCTTTGGTGCTACGCTCACAGAAATAGCTGCCGCGAAAGTGAAATCTCCGAGCCAACTAATTGATGCATTGCTTGATAACGGCCTTCTATCAGGGGCTAATCTTCCCCCTGAACCGTATAAAGCTGATACATGGCTGCATGTAGGTCCATATCTTGGTGGCGATTATGATAAACAGATACAGCAGCAGCAATCTTACTCGTATGCGAACTTAGAGATACGACGTGACTGGACAGTCCAGATGGCAAAAGAGAATACGATGCTTCGCGAAAAGCTATCACTCTTTTGGATGAATCACTTTGTCATCGAGTCCATCAAAGTATATTATCCGCAGATGATGTACCGTTATCTTGATTACATGCGTAAGAACGCTTGGGGTAACTTTAAGCAGATGGTAAAAGAAGTTACCATACAGCCGGGTATGCTGATTTATCTTGATGGCGTACAAAGCTACCGTACACTTCCGAATGAAAACTATGCCCGTGAATTGCTTGAACTTTTGGTTGTCGGTGTTTCAGATAAGGACGGCAATCATAACTATACCGAACCAGATATTCGTGAGATTGCAAAAGCAATCACTGGATACCGAATTCAATATGATGCACCTGCGCCAAATGTGCTGCCTTCATACTACGAAGTAAGCCAGCATGACGCGACCTTGAAGACTATCTTCGGTGTAAAGAAGCCATGGGGCTTGGCTTCAGCAGGTGTAGCTGATGACGTTATTGATCTTATTTTTGAGAAGAAGGCAGATGCGATTGCATGGTACATCTGCTCAAAGTTGTATCAATATTTTGTATATGCTGATATCTCAGGCAGCACAGAGCGCGCGATCATTGATGCTATGGCTTCGACATTCAAGGCAAGTAACTGGGAATTGAAACCTGTTCTAGCAGAGCTCTTCAAGAGCGAGCATTTCTTCGACGAAGCAAATATCGGAGCGAACATCAAGAGTCCGTACGAATACTCTCTCGGACTGATTCGTCATTTTGATATTAAGCCCGATCGTCTTCAAAGCGGCTCACTCTACTATTACACTGCCGCAGGTGGTCAGGTGCTTCTTGATCCGCCGAATGTAAAAGGCTGGCCAGGTTACAGATCTTGGATAAGCACAACAACGCTTCCCTATCGTAATATCGCCATGGCTGGACAGCTGATGGTGTCAAAAAATATTCCTGCTTATGGTGGAGATGGATATGGTAATACACATACTGCTATCCCGTTACCAGACGCAACGGTGACCGCGTGGGCAAAGAAATTCCCCTCATACTCAACGGATTACTTCAAGTTCTTTGATGAGATGTGTGAATATTTATGTGCACAGCCGCCATCTGCCACGGTAAAAGCATACGTTCTTAAACAAATTCCAATTGAATATAACTACGTATGGCTGGCTTTACCCGACAATGAGAGGACCAGTGCCGTCAGAGCACTTGTTACCGGCATTATGTTACTTGCAGACTATCAACTTAGCTAAAGGAGGAGACAACAATGAAACGTAGAGATTTTATAAAACACTTACCTATCGGAGTAGCTGCTGCTTCTATTCCTTTTTCTCTTGGTGGTTTTAATGCAACAGCATTCGCTCGCAACCCTGCTCTCGATGCATTGCTGAACCCACAATCAGATAATGGCAAGATACTCGTGCTCATTAACTTGAATGGCGGCAGCGACGGACTCAATGCCGTTGTTCCGCATCAGGACCCTGCATATGATATTCAACGTAAGAACATCGGGTTCTCGTCTTCTGCTGAAAAGACGTTGCTTGGTGCAACATCACTCCGTGGTAACTTATCGCTCAACCCAATGTTCCAGTTCACTGATACACAAGCGAACCGTTCTTCGAAAATGCACAACATGTGGAAAGATGGCAAACTTGCTATCATTCAGAATGTTGGTTATGATGATTCCAACCGCTCGCATTTCCGCTCTACTGATATTTGGAATACCGCAACAGATTCAAATGTCATTATGAGCACTGGGTGGCTTGGGCGCTATCTTGAGGCAGACTATAAGATAACTAAAAAGAATGAATATCCATTTGGCGTAGCAACCGAAGATGATCCACTTGCCATATCAATTGACTTTAATTCTTCCAATGCATTCCAAGGAAGTAAGATCAATATGGGTATCGCTGTCGCCGACCCAAGTAAATATACATCTGCGGTTCTTTATACCGATGACCCTGTTCCTGCATCAAACTACGGCGATGAACTGGGCTATGTGCGAAACATACTCGTACAATCCGATCTATACGGAAAACGTTTTAACAATACCCACTTCCCCGGCGGACAAACTCCGGGAAATAAAGTTACTTATCCTACGGGAAATCCACTTGCACAACAGCTACGAAAAGTGGCATGGTGTATAGCTCGCGGCATGAAGACAAAGGTGTATTTTGTTACACAATACGGTTACGACACACACATCCAGCAGAACTCGAAGGATAATCAGGCAGGTCAAGGACGGCTCTTATTCGAGCTTGCTGAAGCTATCTCGCTCTTCCAAGAGGACATCGAGAAGTTCGGCGTGGCGGATAAAGTGCTTGGTATGACCTATTCCGAGTTCGGTCGCCGCGTGAACGAGAATGGTAGTGCCGGCACTGACCACGGTACATGTGCTCCGCAGTTCCTATTCGGTACTGGAGTCAATGGTAATGTCTATGGAAGTAATCCAAGTCTGACCGATCTTGATATCTATCAGGATTTGAAGCATCAGTTTGATTTCCGTCAACTTTATGCTTCCGTACTTACCGAGTGGTTCGGACCGAGTGAAAGCTTCACAAAGTCAGTATTGAACACTCCTGACCTGACGAGCAAAACAGAGTTCGGATTTACCTTCCCTGTAAATGGCACAGGTGAAATGAAGTCGCTCTTCAAAAATTCTGCAGGCGTACCAGATGGCTCGAAAACAGCTAACCGCATCTTCATATTATCGCAGAACTATCCAAATCCTTTTGTAAGTGAGACCACGATACCGTTTGCTCTCTCTGAAGCGGCAATGGTAAAGCTTGAAGTATTCGATAGCCGTGGCGAGCTTGTCGGGACGCCTGTTAATGCGAATCTTGGCAGAGGCGAACATCCAATCAGCTTCGACTCACGCCGTTTGGCATCAGGTACGTATTACTACCGCCTTGATGTGAATGGTGCTGTCCAGACAAAAGCTATGAAAGTGGTGAGATAATAATTCTCATCTCATAATAAAAAGGCGACTAATAGTCGCCTTTTTTATTTAATCAGAGATCTGTAGGATTGCAAGGAATGCCTCCTGCGGGACTTCTATTCGCCCGACCTGTTTCATTCGTTTTTTACCTTCCTTCTGCTTTTCGAGAAGTTTTCGTTTACGTGAAATGTCGCCGCCGTAACACTTTGCGGTAACGTCTTTACGCATTGCTTTAACGGTCTCACGAGCGATGATCTTATTGCCGATACCTGCCTGAATAGCAACCTCGAACATATGTCTTGGGATAAGCTCGCGGAGTTTGTTACAGAGCTTCTTCCCCCACTCAAATGCCTTATCACGGTGTACGATGGTGCTGAAGGCATCAACGGGGTCGCCATTGAGCATGATGTCGAGCTTTACGAGATCGCTTTGGCGATACTCAAGGAACTCATAATCGAGCGAAGCATAGCCACGTGAGACTGACTTTAACTTATCATAAAAGTCAAAGATGATCTCCGAGAGCGGAAATTCGTACTGAATATCAGCGCGAGTTGAATCGAGATATGTAGTCGTTTTATAGATAGCACGGCGCTCGGTAGCGAGCTTCATAATACCGCCGACGTATTCAGAAGGCGTAATGATCTGTGCCTTTACGTATGGCTCCATGACGTACTCGATCTCTCCCGGCTCCGGCATTGAGGACGGGTTATCTACAAGTATCTTCTCTTTATTTTTATCAATGACATGATACTCTACGTTCGGAACTGTCGTAACGATGTTCTGATTGAACTCGCGGTCAAGTCGCTCTTGGATGATCTCCATGTGCAACAGACCAAGGAATCCGCATCGGAATCCAAATCCTAGCGCAATACTTGTTTCCGGTTCATAAACAAGCGAGGAGTCGTTGAGCGTAAGTTTATCGAGGGAGTCGCGTAGTTCAGTGTATTGCTCAGCATTTTGCGGATAGACACCTGCAAAAACCATCGGCTTAGATTCCTTGAAGCCGGATATTGCAGCATCAACACCGTTTCTAAATGACGTTACAGTATCACCAACGCGAGTGTCTTTAACATTCTTAACACCGGCAATAAGAAAGCCGACATCGCCTGCCGATAGTGAGTTCTTTGCTTCTCTGCCGAGTTTCAAAGTTCCAAGCTCTTCAACTCGATACTTTTCTTTGTTCGACATGAAGAGTATCTCATCGCCTTGCTTGATCGTACCGTCGATAACACGGAGATAGACGATAGAACCACGGTAGCTATCAAACTTTGAGTCAAAAATAAGGCAACGGAGTTTGCCGTTCGGGTCGCCCTTCGGTGCAGGGACACGAGTACGAATTGCTTCAAGTAATTCTTTTATACCAATACCTGCTTTAGCGCTTGCCAAGAGTATGTCTTCTTTCTTACAACCGATAAGCTCCATGATCTGATGGCTTACCTCTTCGATCATTGCAGATTGAAGATCAACTTTGTTGAGCACAGGTATGATCTCAAGCCCTGCATCAATAGCTAAGAAAAGATTTGTGATCGTCTGTGCTTCGACACCCTGCGTGGCATCAACAACAAGGATAGCTCCTTCACAAGCTGCAAGTGAGCGGGATACTTCATAGGTAAAATCAACGTGACCGGGAGTGTCAACCATGTTGTAGGTATAATCTTCGCCGTCATCTCCTTTATACTTCATGGTTATAGCATGAAGCTTGATCGTGATGCCGCGCTCCTGCTCAAGATCCATATCATCGAGGACCTGGTTGTATTCCATCTCACGCGCTTCGATAGTCTTCGTCTCAAGCAGAAGTTTATCGGCAAGAGTGGATTTCCCATGGTCAATATGGGCAATGATGCAGAAGTTACGAATATTATCTAATCCGGCCATTTAGTCTTGTTTTTTCGGAGCAAGCGAAGCAAAACACCCCAAACTCCCATTTCGCTCCAAATATCGGAAATCTATGCGTTTTGGCTAAAAATAGGTTGCTAAACCGAATTGAAGAGCCGAAGTGTATGACGGAGGATTCCCGAGAAGGTCTTGGACTATACTGTAACGATAATTTGCTTTTATGAGCGTTGAGCCGGTAAGACGAAGAGAAACGCCGCCAGTAAATGAGGTAACATCATCAGAAATGTTGCCCCCTGTTTCTTTGAACGTACCGGAATTGAAATCAACATACTCTCCGCGGAGGCAAAGATTGAGCTTTGCATCTTTGAATGACAAAATCTCGCCTTGAAAAATAGTTTGTACAATATCAAGGTACCCTCCGAGTTGTTTATTGCCAAATTGTTGGGAATAACTTTCAGGCACATCAACGGATACGAATGCAGCTTCACCACGAAGTTTAGTCGTTTCTGTTATCGAAAGATCAAGGTCAAATGCAAGAACACTCACACTTCGTTTGTCATCAACTTCTACTCCTTCAACTCGCCATGTATTATAGACACCGTTCATATAGGAAACACCAAACTCGCCAATCTTTCTATGCTTCATAGCAAGTTTACCACTAAACATCGGTAAACCGCTGACACTTTCTTCAAACTTTTCAGGATTTACTTTTCCCGCCGCAAGAGAGGTACGATTGAGGTCGTTGGCAATGACGTGATCGTCATATCCGTTCGTAAGATAGGTCTCATAAGAGAAGACAAGGTCAGAGACAAAGTATTTTCCGTAAAGTCCGAAACCCACGTTCGAGAGCGTTGCGCCAAGAAGTGCAGTCGGTTCTATCGGACGATCAATAAAATCCCACTTTGGGCCATCATGGTTTTGATTGAATGAGCCGATAGGATTCATAACAATACCGCCTCGTACATTAAGCAGTGAGGTAAACATAATATCAAGCGCGGCATACTCAATGTTTATTTCTTTGGTACCATCTTCAAATTCTATCTCGGTAAGAAATTTTAGGTTCTCCGATATAGTAGATGAAGCAAAGAGAGTAAGCCGTCTGAACTGGAATGCGAATCCTTCGGGGATCCCGTCAGTCCCTTCGTATTGAGTATTGGCTTCTATATATCCACCTAAGGCAACAGGTGTGTTGTCCTTGACAAGAAACGGGCGGTCATAGTTAGCATCGATGTTCATCTTTGCAGTATCATTTTGTGCAAAGGTATCTACAGTAAGGAATGATATTATCAGTATTACTATTTTTTTCATTTATCTATAGATGATGCTATGATATGTCAATGTAGATATTTTTTTCATCAGTACGTACCGGAAATGTGCGAAGAGCTTTATCCGCAGGTGGATTGAGCACCTTACCTTGTGAATCGAATTCACTTCCATGACAAGGACAGACAAGATACGTCCCTTCCGAACGGAGTTCACATCCTTTATGTGTACATTGCATTAGCAGTGCTGTAAACTTTCCGCCGTCTAATCGCGATACTGCAATAGGATAGCTGTATTTCTTTGACTTGACTACAATTGTATCACCTTCAAAGTCTTCTAATAAGAGGGTAAGTACATTGGCATCCTCCTTTAGCGTTACTTGTTTGGTTGGCGCGCAGCTCACAAGGATTGGAGATATAAGTGCTCCACAACATAACACGCCAATCGTTTGTAATGCTTCGCGTCTTGATAACTCGTTCATCATAGCGATTCCAAAAACTCAATGAGAGCATTTTTATCAGCATCTGATAATCCCTTGGATGAATTGCTGCTTGACTGCCCTTCCCCTCCATGGAGAGATATTGCTTCTTCAATAGACCGTGCTCTCCCATCATGAAGCAAAAAGTATGAGCCGCCTTGGGATGCTCGCGATAGTCCTAATCCCCATAACGCCGGGGTGCGCCACTCAAATGTTTTTGCACTTCCTTCCGTGTATCCGTCATCGAGCGCACTGCCCATATCATGTAAAAGCAGATCAGTGTATGGGTGAAACGTTTGGTTTGAAAGCCCTGCCATTGGTGAATCACCCGTCTTCAGAGTCTCTTTATGACATTTCTCACAGCCAATAGTGATGAATATACTTTTACCTTGTTTAACTATATCTGATTCCGGATTACGTTGTATTGGTGCTTTAAGAGTTTGTAGATAGAATGTAACAGCATTGATCACTTCATCAGATACTTCTGGTCCGCCAGAAGACACTGGATGAAGAGCGTCAAGTATATTTGTAGGGTTTGAAGTGATAAATGACGAAGTAATGCCCATATCCTGATTATACGCTGTAGCAGTTTGTTGATGGAGGTCGTAGGTACTACCTTTTCTGCCAAATCTACAAATAAATTTTCCGTTGTTTCGAATCGACGTAGCTTTAACGGTTACAAATGAAGGGACACTATGCCAATTCGGCACTCCACTAATGCCATCTCCGTCTAAATCATCAGGGTCTGACATTGCAAGAATGTCTTTATCAGAAACTGCTTCGATAAACCCAAACCCACTCACTGCCGGAGGCAGAAAAACACTTGAAGATGCTCCGTGAGGGATTTCTTCTTTTGTAAAGCCAGGGATCGCTCGGTTCTGTAATTGTGGACCACCTTTATCAAGAAAGGAATTTCCTGTGTTATCCATCTGCCCAAATCTAACAAGACCTGTAAAAGGGTGTCCTTTCCCATCTCCTGCATGGCAACCGACGCAAGAGGTTGCTACAAAGTAAGGTCCAAGCCCTGTTTCGGGTATAAATACCTGCGCGAAACCTTCATCGCCGCGGATGTGCATTGCACGTTGAGAGGCTGTAAGCCCTTCGATCATGCCATCAAGGGTCTCATCATCAGCTGGGATGGGCGGAAGCAGTTTATCACATGATACAAAGGCGGTTGCCGCCAAAAATAGAGAACAGGTCACGAGTAGTCGAATAATCATATTGCAAATATACGACATTATTTAGCAATCCACGTAAAAATAATTAGCCATGCCTAATTTTTATCATTAGCCGGTATTTATTCGTATTTTTGCAACTGTCTATATAACTATATACTATGTATACTCTTTCTGAAGAAAACTACCTCAAAGCTATCTACCGACTCTCGGATGATGGCTTGAAGGCAAGCACGTCAGCTATTGCCGCAATGCTTGAGAATAACCCGGCATCAGTCGTTGATATGCTCAAAAAGATGAAGAAGAAGCGACTAATTGACTATGACAAAAAAAGCGGTGCCGAATTAACTACGAAGGGACATAAAACTGCTCTAATTGTTATTCGCAAACATCGTCTTTGGGAGTTTTTCCTTCACGAGAAACTTCGATACTCATGGGATGAAATTCACGAAATTGCTGAACAACTTGAGCACATCCAGCATCCTGACCTTGCAGACCGTCTTGATAAATTTTTAGGTTTTCCAAAATTTGATCCACATGGCGACCCTATCCCACAAGCGGATGGAAAAATGGCGAAGACACCAAAGATAACCCTATCCGAGTTACCTATAGGAAAGACAAGTCAAGTAGTTGGCGTAAAGGATAGCAGCGTACCGTTCTTACAGTACTTACAAAAATTGGATGTTGGTATCGGCACAAAAATAACACTTTTAGAAACGATAACTTACGACAATTCTTTAGTCGTTAAGATAGAGAAGCGGCCTCAGACAACTGTCTCCCGTAGATTTGCAGAAAATATCTTTGTTCAAGAGTAATTACTCTTGTGGCACAGGCATATTTTTCATCATGTCGCGCATCTGCTTACTCATTTTACCGCTTGAGAGCTTTTTCATCATCTTCTGCATCTCTGTGAATTGTTTGACGAGACGATTTATCTCCGGAACGGTAGTCCCTGAACCGAGTGAGATACGTTCACGTCGCGATGCGTTCAGCACCTGAGGGTAGCGACGTTCTTCGGTTGTCATGGATGTGATAATCGCTTCTATACGCGTAAAGGACTTTTCGTCAATGTTCGCATCCTTGAGAGCAGCTTGATTCACGCCGGGTATGTACCCAAGCAAGTCTTTCACTGACCCCATCTTCTTGATCTGCTGGAGTTGTTCACGGAAATCGTCAAGGGTGAACTCATTCTTGCGAAGTTTCTCCTCTACCTTCTTTGCATCTTCCTCGCTGATCTGCATCTGCGCTTTCTCGACCAAGGTAAGAATATCACCCATACCGAGGATACGAGAAGCCATACGGTCAGGATGGAAGTTCTCAAGTGCTTCGAGCTTCTCTCCTGTAGAGATAAACTTGATAGGTCGTTCAACTACTGAACGGATAGATAGCGCTGCGCCACCTCGGGCATCACCATCAAGTTTCGTCAGGACGACACCGTCAAATGAAAGTATATCATTGAATGCTTTCGCTGTGGTAACTGCATCCTGACCTGTCATTGCATCGCATACAAAGAGTATTTCATGCGGCTTGACTGATGCTTTGATGTCAGCGACTTCTTTCATCATCACCTCGTCGATGGTGAGGCGACCTGCAGTATCAATAATGACTACTTCGCTTCCAGATGAACGTGCCTGACGAACACCTTCTTGTGCTATCTTGACAGCGTTCTTTTCTCCATCAATCGTAAAGACGGGGACATCAATTGACTTACCGAGTATCTGTAACTGCTCGATAGCTGCTGGGCGATAAATATCGGCGGCAACAAGCATGGGACGTTTGTTCTTGCCTTTGAGAAGATTTGCAAGTTTTGCTGTAAAGGTTGTTTTGCCAGAACCTTGCAAACCACAAACCATGATAATCGTCGGGAGTTCTGCAGAGTACTGAATATCCTTCGTCTCCGACCCCATCATCGAAACGAGTTCATCATAGAGTATCTTGATGAACTGTTGCTCGGGGTTTATAGACTTGAGTACATCTGCCCCTAATGAACGGGCTTGGACATCGTCAACAAATTTCTTAGCGACCTTATAGTTTACATCGGCATCAAGGAGGGCACGACGGACTTCTCGGACCGCATCTTGTACATTCGACTCTGAGAGACGAGCTTCGCCGCGAATCTTCTTATATAAATTCTCAAATTTCGAGGATAATTCTTCAAACATAATTGGTAGTATTGACCAAATAAAGATGGAAAAAGCGGCAGTTGAGCCGCTTTTCTTCGAGTGAGCCACTCACCCGACTTGAACCGGTGACCTGCTGATTACGAATCAGC
>JBKJTT010000078.1:0-4944 GCA_046590205.1 Kapaibacterium sp. (SeqCode) | reverse complement strand
AAAGCAACTTGTACTTCCTGGATCGGATATAGTGAACCATTTAAGTTTGCCACGATCCCTTTCTAGCATCTGCATGAGAGCGTCATGCCGTTTGAAATGTTTCGCATCGTCCCACATCGGAAAGATTGTCTTACTACCACCGAATACAAATTTACCTTCGTACTCTCTTTCCCAAAGTGAACCATCTCCCCGCTTGTAATACTTAATCTTTTCTTTCTGTAACTCTTCGTGATTAAGGTACGGATTATCCCAACAAGTACCCTGGATAATCGCCCAGTCTTCATCCTCCTTAATCTGTTCGTAGTGTGTTACGAAATGATTGTCTTCGGCTTCTGGTGGAGTTCCTATGATTACAATCTTTGCGTTAGGCTTTTTAAACCTACGAGGATAGACTGCTTGGTAGAATTGATACCGATGGTCTTTCCATTCATCGAATATCATTAAGTCGTATGCGATCCCGCGGTACGATTCTGAGTTATCCGAACCATCCACCTTGATGAATGATTTAGTATCAGGAAATTCTATTCGAAGTTCCGTTTCGTTGTACGTTCGCCTAAAGTGTGGTCCACCAAATTCTTTAATGGATAGTCCACCGCCTTGAGGTTCCCAGATGATTTCTTTCTGCTGTTTCTTTTCCGCACCAATATAGAAAACAGATTGGTTATCGAATAGTGCAGCGAAGTACCAGGCAATGTAGTTGCAGATGGAACTCTTACCGAAGTTACCACCAGCCGGTATAAACAGAAGCTTCTTTGTTGGACTAGTAAAGAAGTTCTGTAACACGCGGGCTTGACCTGGATGAGGTTGCCACTGCGCATTTAGAGCGTCGAGGTCAGTCTTGTAACGCTCAATGCGTTGTTGGGGAATCGTCGACATTCTCTTTTGGAAGTACTACACCGTAATCTATGTTTGGATTAGCGGCTTGCATTTGCTGAATGAGGTCTAAAACCTTTTCATGCGTAAGTTCAATCTTGGCTGTAACTTCCATGGAAAGACCTTGGGCATCACGGAAGAACTTATTAACGTCATTTAAAACACCCGTTAAGTCTTTCAGTGCTCTAGGAGACGGAGCATACGACGGGTCTTGAAGCTGTTTCTTAATCCCTCTGTCAATAAGAGTAAGGGAGTTTTTTAGAATGCTTGAGATTTTATCTTGGTTCGAACGAAGAACTGATTTAAAGATTTCACTTTGATAGTGCGCCCTTTGCTCTTCCCAGTTCTCCTCTGCTGCACGGTGCGATATCGCCATGCGTTCAACGCCGACAAGCTTTGCGATTTCAGAGATATTCTCACCAAGGAGAAATAACTCCTTAGCGCACTCTCTTGCTTTTTGCGGGTTTATCTCGAATGGTGTCCTCGACTCGTCTCGGAGAGCTATCTTTAGGAGCGATTGCTTCATCTCCTCTCGGCGTCTCGCTTTCAGAGCTTCTGCTTTCTGTGTTCGGTTCATTTAGTACTGTTAGTAATGTTTCAAGTTCAAGAAATTTAAAATGCCCGATTACTCCTCGAATGCCGGAATCTATTGCCCCAGCTTGAAGGTCTTTAATAACGGGCGTGAAGTCCTCTGGCGTTACAGGACGACCAGTGAGGATTTCGAAAGATTTGCGTAAGTTCTCTGCGGCTTGGCGTATGGCATGATCGTTACGGAGCACTATTTGCTACCTACGTTCTTAATGCCCTTACAGAGAAGGCCAATCGCAAGGATGCACTGACCTAGAGCCATTGCGATATTACCGCCTGATGGGTCTTCCATGGCTCGCTTAATAGACTCTGCTACAAGGGGATTGCCGTGCATAAGAGTATTGGTAAGTTCTGTTACGAGATAACCAACGATAGATTTCCATCCATCCACTTTAAGGAATAGAGCAAGGAATGGTTTAAGAAGTGTCTTTAGGATGATGTTCATAGTCTTAGTGTGTGTCGAGATAAATTATTGGATAGAGGTTAAACGTTGAATCTCTTCAATGTCTGATTCGGGGAATTTAAAGACTCGCTTTTCAATAGAAACAAACTTCTTTGGATTGACTCCCTGCCAAGCTGGTTTCCAGAAACAGATTGCATTCACCCACTGCCTCTTGGCTTTTAATGCCCATTCCTTATGCTGTCTTTCAGAATAGACAAGCCCATCGGTTGAAACGACATCATCGCCCCACATGCCTGGATCTTTTTCGTGAAGCTCAAAATGGTCAACATCACTCGCGCATTCTGTAGCTGATGGCTTTAAGGGATTACGAACTATCTTTGTACCAGGAGGCAATTCACGCCTCATAATGGCATCTAGTTTCATCCAAGCTTTACAGGTGTAGTTATCCTCCAAGCCTGATGTAACACTTCGCTCCGTGACGCCAAGGCGTTCTAGTTCAAGTAGAATCTCAGATATCTCGCGAAGTCTTCGAACAATCGTTGCTTCGGTGACTGAATCCATTCGTTCGAGGCGAGCGTTGTATCCACGAACCGAGTCATGTCTGTACATCTCTCTCTCCCCCAATAAGTTCTGTCGTCTTCGCGCTTCATTAGAGAACGCAATTGAGACGAAACTTTGGCGGCTTTGGAATCGTATGGCAAAAGAATAGAGGCAGGACGTGTCATAACCGAAAGTACCGTACAAAACCTGAATGCCAGGCTTTCTAGCCCGCTCTAGGGCTCTAAGATTAGCTTCGCACGGATAACTAGAATTCATAGCTGCTAAGCTTGTAGTACAGACAAACGGATTGTTTAACGAATCTGCTCGTGAGCTTGCACAGCAAGCTAGTTGAGTAAGAAAAAATAATAGGAAGAATAAAAAGAATTTCATTTATAAATAAGCAGATGGTTATTAGTCTTAATATGCTCAAAGATTTTCGGAGGATATGAAGATGAACCGTTGTAACGAGCTAGAGCTTGGAACTCCTGGTCATGAACAGACATACTCCGAAACGCCCGTAAGCATTTTGCTAAATATCCGCACCCGATCCGGATGTTGGTATCTGTATCAAACAACTCCTGGAGGAACTGACCTTTAAAGCCCTGCCCTCGTGCCGTCTCGCCTAGAATCTGCATCCATCCATACGAATGCGCACGGCTAATCTTCTCGTCATAAAGCGATGGTAGGCGGCTAGGATGTATAGTTGATGGTAGGTAGCCCGCGAGATTGCTAATAGGCTTGTCTCGAAGACGTTGTTCATAGAACTTCTCTTCGAAACGGCTCGCGTACTGGGGATTGTCCGAACAAATAACGGACTCTTGGTAAATAATACCCTCAACAAGTTCACGACGAACTTCATAGAGGATGCTATATTTTGTAATGGCGGAGTCTAACGCAACATGCCTAGGAGCTTGGCGAGGTTCGTCGGCTCCACAGATGCAATTGTCCATGCTAGAGCAACCCATACAATTCTCTTAATTGAGTTCAATTCTTTCACGAGACTGGTTACTGTCTCTTCCAATGTAAGTAAGTCACTTCTTAAGTGCCTTGTTTCAGCGTTTAATCCCGATATTGTTGCTGATAGGTCTGTATTGATTTCTGACTGGTTCTTGCCCAATGCGGTGCTTTAGAGGGAAAAGCCCCGGCCAAGTAACGGAGGGTGAGAGTAGTTGTGGCCGGAGCAGGAGGGTTTGTGTAGGAAAGTACTTTCTCTATTTTCAGCGTGTCATAAATATGAGACACTGCAAGTGCAAATGTTATCAGAAGAGATTGTCGCCGAAATACGGATGACTCTCGCATCGCCCAGCACACAAGTCCGAATATATCCAGAGAATACTAATTACGTTGTCACTGATTGTGGTAACGTCTTTTCGTTGCACGGTGGTTTCGTCTCACGTCTAAAGCCTAGGCGACACCGAACTGGCTACCTTCAAGTCACACTCTCACCCGAACGTAAAACCGTGCTGGTTCACCGGATGGTTTGCCGATCCTTCCACGGAGAAGCACCACTAGGGCAAAATCAAGCCCGTCACCTCAACGATCTAAGGCACGACAACCGCGCCTGCAATCTAGCTTGGGGATGCAACGATATGAACCGTGAAGACCAAGTACGCAACCGTGGCAAACTGGTCGTTGAACCCTCTGTCATACGTAGCCTCCTGGATCAAGTCCGTGACATGGACGCCACCATCCGGAATCTCGAAATCACCCTGACTTCCCTCCTGGGTTAAACGTTCCCAAAAGTTTCAGGCAAACGATATTTCGTCCCCTCACGGAAAGCAGGTTCGTTTTAAGGCATCCCCCCTGAGCCGGATATTTGGTCTAGGTGGGCGTGTATAGCCTCAGTCTCAGTGCCCTCCTACCCCCTGGCGGCCTGTACGGGTTTTGCCAAAATGCGTTTAATTCGTTCTGAGCGTTGGCATGAAACTTGCTTTTCCTACCCTACCCTATTGACCGATAACAATCCTTATCAGTCAATCTATATGACATGTCTAATGTTGTCGGCTAGTTAGTACCCCTTTGATGCTGTGCGTCGACGGGCATTATCAGGACATACCATAGCATGACGCTCTATAATCAACGTGTTGGCTCTGAGTTGGATTTAATCTGTGAGGCTGGCCGATGTTCTGGCCGATCACCGGATCGCCTAGGCGGGTTATTTTAATGCTGCATTAACGGCGTGAGGATTTTAGGTGAAATTAATCTTGTAAAATAATCTGTTCTTCGATCCACGCACTCGCACTACGATCTTCTCGTTTTGACGCGATCTCGTTTAAGCGTTTGTTTGCCTCTGTTGATAGAGTGACGTTGCGCCTAATTTTATTTGGCCGCCCTGTTTTTGGGCGGCCTTGCTTTCGTTTTTTCAATTCAGTACTCGCTCAACTAACTGCTCAACAGTGTTTTTTGATCTGTCCTCGACCCAGCTATTCAGTAATTTATCAGACCAAAAATCAGCGTTTTCCGTTGTGTCGCAACGGATTAGTATTAATTCCAGCGCAGCGTTTAATACTGTCAATTCTGTCTCGGTGTATCCCTCGGTG
>JBKJTT010000016.1:0-25949 GCA_046590205.1 Kapaibacterium sp. (SeqCode) | reverse complement strand
GCTTATGGCGATCAAGACTGAAATGATGGCTCTTGCCCCGGGCAAGAAAGAAGGAAGTGTTAATACAGGTATGAAATGATCGGTCATTTCATCGTTTATAATTTATAGTTCATAATTACTTTTATGGCAGCAATACGACCCGATGAAGTAAGCGCGATATTACGCCAACAGCTTACGGGATTTGAAAAAGAAGTTGACGTCTATGATGTCGGAACCGTCCTTATGGTCGGTGACGGCGTTGCACGTATCTACGGACTCTCAAAGGTCATGGCAGGTGAGTTGCTCGAGTTTCCGAATCAGGTTTTCGGAATGGCTCTCAACCTCGAAGAAGATAACGTCGGTTCAGTGCTCTTCGGTGATGAAACCCTCGTAAAAGAAGGTGACATCGTCAAGCGTACAGGGCGCGTTGCATCAATGCCTGTAACCGATGATATGTTGGGTCGCGTCATTAATCCACTCGGAGTTCCGATTGATGGTGGTCCGGCGATCAAGTCTGACAAGTTTCTTCCTATCGAGCGCAAAGCGCTTGGTGTTATGCAGCGTTCACCTGTGAATCAGCCGCTCCAGACAGGACTCAAGGCAGTAGATGCTATGATCCCAATCGGTCGCGGTCAGCGCGAGCTTATCATTGGTGACCGCCAGACAGGTAAGACAGCGGTTGCACTTGATACGATCATCAACCAGAAATATACTCACTCTGCTGAAGCAAAAGCGAATGGCGTTGAGCCGGTGTATTGTATCTACGTTGCTATCGGACAGAAGGCATCAACAGTTGCTCTCGTGAAGAACAAGCTTGAGCAGTATGGCGCGATGGCATATACGACCATCATCATGGCTTCTGCATCTGATCCTGCACCACTTCAGTTTATTGCTCCGTATTCGGGTGCGACACTTGGCGAGCATTTCCGCGATAGCGGTCGTCATGCGCTTGTTGTATTTGATGATCTCTCGAAACAGGCAGCAGCATACCGTGAACTTTCGCTCCTTCTTCGTCGCCCACCGGGACGCGAAGCATATCCCGGAGACGTGTTCTACGTTCATAGTCGTTTACTTGAACGCGCATCAAAGCTTTCAGCTGATCTTGGCGGCGGTTCGTTAACTGCTCTGCCGATCATTGAAACACAAGCAGGTGACGTATCGGCATACATTCCGACGAACGTAATCTCCATTACTGACGGTCAGATCTATCTTGATCCGAACCTCTTTAACTCGGGTGTTCGTCCTGCTATCAACGTAGGTATCTCGGTATCTCGTGTGGGTGGTAACGCGCAGATCAAGGCAATGAAAAAGATCGCAGGTACACTTCGCCTTGACTTGGCGCAGTACCGCGAACTTGAAGCATTCTCTAAGTTCGGTTCTGATCTCGATAAAGCAACGCAGCAGCAACTTCGCCGAGGCGAGCGCCTCGTTGAGTTGCTCAAGCAAGGTCAGTATGTACCGCTTCCAGTTCAGGAACAGGTCATCACAATCTTTGCCGGTACCCAGGGTTTTCTTGACAACATTGAGATGTCGAAGGTACTTCGCTTTGAAAGTGAATTATTAGATTTTATCCGTCTTCGTCATGCTGATCTTCTTGCTGATATTGCATCGAAGAAAGAATTGACGAAAGAAATAGATGCGAAGCTCCGCGAAGTTCTTGGTGGGTTCGCTGCAAGTTTTAAGTAAAAAAGGGAGGGCAACCTCTCGTTCATTTTGCAACTTGCGCATCCCTTATGGGTTCTTGGGTGAAGAGTCAATATGCAAAAAAGACAGTACATCCGCGCAAGTTCAGTAGTTCTTTGGCAACTTCTCCTTTTTATTACTTATGCATCAGCACAAGTAGCTGACACTGCTATCACGTTCAAAGGCAGCGGCAATAGCGCCAGTGTCAGTACAAAGCCCGATCGGAAGATTGAAGGTGTTGCAACGCTTGGTATCGGTTTTTATGACGGTAAAAGTGTCGATGTCTCCACATTGCCGCTTCAGCCAACATTAGGAGCCGAGATATTAGCATATCCGGGTGGATGGCCTACGTTTCTTTTTGGTGTGCATTTCGGTTTTACTGATCCATTTACTTCAAGTGTCGTTGCCGGTATCCGTCAGCCGCTTATTATAAATTCCGAAGGCATTTGGAAACTCGCTACCGATCTTGGCATCGTCTTCTTTGATGAAGCTGGTCGTAAAGAACCCATAGGACTTGGTGCTCGAGCTGCACTTGTCGGAAGATCAACCGGCTCATTCACTCTTGAATATCGGCTTGCATCGGAGTTCCGAGGTGTTTTAGCCAATGATCATAATCCTTCTACATCAACAACAAGATGGTGGGTTGGTTTAGAGGTTGGTGCGGCTTTTACACTCACCTCACAAACACAACCTCTCACCCGAAAAGATATTGTTCGCGCCGAGATTATGCCCATCGCCACTCCGCAGGATATAGCAGAACTTGACGAGTTGTCATCATCCTATCGTGTAGATGAATGGCTTGAAATGTTCTGGGCTAATCGTGACCTTACCCCGAAGACAATTCTTAACGAAGCACGGCTTGAATATGAACGACGTGTGAAGATAGCAGACAAGCGATTTTCTCGCCCTAAAAGACTAGGGGTTTCGACAGATCCCGGAAGAGCATTAGTGCTTTATGGTGAACCTGATTTTATTCAGACCGAGAGTTCGATCATAGATGAAAGCTATCGTTATGAGATGTGGATCTATACAGGCAGGTTACGCGATGTAAGTCCGGCAGTGATACTCTTCGAGGTGAACGGAGTAAAAGATTGGCATCAGCTATACTCCAATATACCCGGTGAAATTAGTGGTATGATACCAAGAAATCTTCCACCGAGCATGGCAAAGTGGTTATAAAAAAGTGAGAAGGCAAAAGTTTGTAAATAGAATATGGCAACATTACGTGAGATACGTCGCCGCATAGCAGGCGTCAAAGCAACATCAAAGATAACGCAGGCGATGAAGATGGTCGCTGCTGCGAAGCTACGCCGTGCACAGGATGCAATGATTTCGGCACGACCATATTCAAAGGCACTTGATGGGTTGCTTAAAGATCTGCTTGTGAATGCCGGTGATGAGATTGCAAAGTCTCCGTTACTTTTTGGTAGAATTCTTCCCGAAGGACAGAAAGAACACGTACTCCTTATCGTTGTAACAAGTGACCGTGGTCTTGCAGGAGCATTCAACTCGAATCTTATAAAGTTCGCCGAAGCGCGTATCCGCGAAGAGTTTGCTGATCATTATGCAGATAATCGTCTTTCGATCATTACTGCTGGTCGAAGAGGGAGCGATCATTTCGGCAAGAGGAATTACAATGTTCTTGAAAAGTATATTGGCGTTTTCTCAAAACTTGATTTTTCAACAGCACAAGCGATCGTAAAACAAGTTAGTACGCTTTTCGACGAGGCAGAATATGACCGTGTTGAGGTCATATACAATGAGTTTAAATCAGTTATTGCACAGCGTCAAGTTGTAGAACGCCTCCTACCCGTTGTTGATCGAAGCGAACTTGCTCATGCCGAAAAGAATCAGTCGAGTATTGATTACATCTATGAGCCGGAGCCGGCAGAGATACTTGATGTACTTGTGCCTCGCCATCTTGAGACACAGGTTTGGAAATCACTTCTTGAATCTAATGCATCGGAGCAGGGCGCTCGGATGACTGCTATGGACTCGGCAACGAAGAATGCCAAAGACCTCATCAAAGTTCTTCAGCTCACTTACAACAAAGCCCGTCAGGCAGCGATCACCAAGGAAATTCTTGAGATCGTTGGCGGAGCCGAGGCGCTCAACGCCGAATAGTCCTTAGTAATCTTTCTCATTATAAATACGGGAGCCAATAACTCCCGTATTTTTGTCTTCGATAGTTCAATTATCTACCATTGATGTGGAGCTTCCTGAACAACTACATCGGCTTGAAGAAGAAATTGAAAATGCCTGTATTTCGGGTGGTAGAACACGCTCCGACATCAAACTCGTTGCCATATCCAAAACACATTCATCGGATATAATAGAAGAAGCATTTGCGCTTGGTTTGCGGGATTTTGGTGAGAACCGTGTACAAGAGCTTATCAAAAAACGTGACCTACTTTCTACGAGCATCAAGTGGCATCTTGTCGGACATTTGCAATCGAATAAAGCCAAATATATTGCTCCGTTCATTCATATAGTTCATTCAATAGATTCACTTGAAACAGCAGTTGAGTTATCCAACAGAGCAGCACAAAATGACCGCATAATAGATGTTCTTATAGAGGTCAATATCGGCAAAGAACCCTCAAAGCATGGTGTAATGGCTCATGAAGCAGAGCGCTTCCTTGAGAGTATTTTGCAGAATGCCCCAAATATTAAGCCACGAGGGCTCATGACCGTAGCACCGTATGAAGAAAATCCCGAGCATACTCGCCCATACTTCAGAGCATTACGTAAACTTCGCGATGACTTAGGTAATAAGCATAGCGACTTGAAGTTCACTGAACTCTCGATGGGGATGACAAATGATTTTGATGTTGCTATCGAAGAGGGAGCGACGATCATCCGCATCGGCAGCGGACTCTTTGGTGAAAGGGAATGAAAACGAACCATACAATTTTGCAGTTGTTACATTCATAATTACTATAATCTTTTATGCCACTGACAGCTCTTGAGATAAAGAAGAAGGAATTTGAACAAAAGATGCGCGGATATGACGTTGACGATGTCCGTCGTTTTCTTGAGAATGTATCAGTTGAAGTTGATACGCTTGTCAGAGATAACATATCGCTCGAAGAAGAGCTTTCTGATACGAAAAAGAAGCTTGCTCACTACCTCTCGCTTGAAAGTACATTAGAGAAGACACTTCTTGCCGCACAGCAGACAGCCATCAAGATGGAAGATCAGGCAAAGAAGGAAGCAGAGCTTATCCTCACAGAAGCCCGACTCGAGAAAGACCGCTCACTCAAGGATATTCCGCTTGAAATAGAACGAGCTAGAGGTGAGGTCACACGCCTTAAAGGCGAATACGAAGCAACCATAGTAAGGTTAAAGGCGACGATGGAGGGGTTTGCGAAGTTTGTTGATACCATCGAGAAGAGCTGACGATTTTATTTCTGTGTTCTCATTTCTTGTAAGTCCTCAAAAGTAGCACGCCGTAGTTTTGGTGCGAGGATTGATGTCGCTACTACGGTCACGATTGACATTACTCCGCCAAAGATAACAGACGGGACTGTTCCCATCAGCTTTGCTGCGAAACCGGATTCAAATGCACCTATCTCATTTGAGCTAATGATGAACATCGAGTCAACTGCGGATACTCTGCCGCGCATCGAATCAGGTGTCATTAGTTGAATGACCTGTGAACGTATGATGACAGATATATTATCAAATGAGCCACCGAGCATCAAAGCAGCATAGGAGAGAAATACATTCTCGGAAATAGCAAAGACGATCATTGCACCGCCGAAACCGATAACTGCCCAAAGTAATTTGGTCCCGAGCTTTCCTGTCATGGGGTTGTGAGCGAGAAAGAATCCCATTGCAAGCGCACCGATAGATGGTGCAGTGCGAAGTATGCCGAGACCCATCGGTCCGACATTCAAGATGTCTTGTGCAAAGACAGGCAGCAAGGCGACTGCTCCCCCGAAAAGAACAGCGAACATATCTAATGCTATAGGCGCAAGAACAAGTTGGTTGCCTTTGACAAATCGCCACCCTTCAAAGAAACTCGTCTTAAAGCTCTCACGCTGGTCTTTTCTATCTATAGCGTAGCTTGGTACTTTAAGCATAAGTACGAGGGAGATTCCGAGTATGATAGTCGCAAGTAAGAAGGTTGTTGGTGCATCAGAAAAGGCAAAGACAAGCCCGCCAATCGCAGGACCGATAATATTCCCTAACTGCCATGTCGATGAATTAAATGCTGTGCTTTGCGGAAGTTTATCACGCGGGACAAGCTGAACTGCAAGTGCCATGATCGCCGGTCCGGCAAAGCCACGACCACATCCTTGAATAATGACAACGCCATAGATAATTGCTATTGCAACGCTCTGGTCAAGCGTTGACATACTGAACGCAGTTACTACAAGAACAACAGTAGAGATAAATAGCGCGGAGAATGCCCATTTGATGATAGTTCGCCTATCATGTCTATCAGCAAAGTGTCCGCCGAAGGGAGTGATAAGCAAGGCAGGGAGTGCTTCGCAGAGACCGACTATGCCAAGCGTAAGCGGATCTTTGGTCATGTCATAGAGGATCCATCCTATGACTATAAACTGCATTTCTAAACCAACAAAAATAAGAAACCTCGACGAGAGGAAATTCCTATAGTCTTTTATTCGAAGTAGTTCGTAGGGGGAGTTAGGCTTCATCCCATTCTCCGCATATCTGCCATTACCTCCATCATATCACGCGGCAAATCTGTTGACCACTCCATCAGATCACCTGAACGAGGATGATGGAGTCGGAGTGTTTTTGCATGGAGGGCTTGTCGAGGCATTTCGATGAGTAAGTTATCTACCCATTGTTTGAATTTTGGTATATCCTGTCTGTTTACTGCTATCGCTCTACCGCCGTATGTAGCATCACCGAAGACAGGATGACCGATATGCTGCATGTGGACACGTATCTGATGTGTTCTGCCGGTTTTGAGCTTTAGCTCAATAAGAGAGAACCCTGCAAATTCCTCAATCGCGATATATTCGGTGATAGCATGTTTGCCATTCTCGCTTACCACAGTAAACTTCTTCCTATCCTTCGAATGTCTCCCGATAAAATTCTCAATTTTCCCGAATCTTTCTTTCGGATTTCCCCAGCAAATTGCATTATAGATGCGGTGAGCTGAATGTGTAAAAAATTGCTTGGCAAGTACGCGATGTGCTTGAGCATTCTTTGCTACGACAAGTAGCCCTGATGTATCCTTATCAAGCCGATGTACGATTCCAGGACGGTCTTCTTCTCCGGTAAGGTCGCTAATGTTATCAATGTGGTGGAGTAGGGCATTGACGAGAGTGCCCTTGTTCGTCCCGAGTGTCGGGTGTACGAGCATCCCCGACGGTTTATTGATGATGAGAATGTCTTCGTCTTCAAAGACAATGTCAAGCGGAATATCTTCTGCTTGCGCCTTCATCCTTGGTGCATGAGGAATACGGACGACTATCTCATCATTTCCTTTGATCTTATAGGATGGACGTTCTAAAACAGAACCATTTATTGTGATTAGCCCAGCTTCGATACCATGCTGGACTTTTGTGCGGGAAGTATTCGCAATCACACGAGACAAGTACTGGTCAATACGTTCAGGAGTTTCGCCCTTCGGGACGCTCAGATTGACTATTCGATGAGGTGTGTCTTCTGCTTCCTCATCGTCAAGTTCTTCGAGTTCGGGGTCTATATCGAGTTCTTCGTTAGTCAATAGTAGGTGAATTGAATAGTTTACTAACTATTATTCGTTTCTTTCGTCGCTGTTGCGGTGCTTTCGATTGCGGTAGGTTGCTTCTTTGTCAAAAGCGTGATGGCGAGTATAGTAACGCCAACGCTGACAGCACTATCTGCTACATTAAAGATTGGCCACCAATTTTCTTTATAACCGAAATCAATAAAATCGACGACTCTTCCGTGAAAGAGAGCTTCCTCGCCATAGAGTACTCCATAAAAACACCTGTCGATCAAGTTGCCTATTGCTCCACCTAAGATGAGCACTAAACCAACCGTTTCCCATTTTGAAAGAACATTGATCTTCCGTTTTAGGTAGATGAATATGCCTATTGATGCAATAACCGAGAAAAGCGAGAAGAATACTTTCATACCGGGGATATGGATGCCGAATGCTATCCCGGGATTCTCGATATAGGTCATCCTAAAAATGTCACCGATCATGTTCGTTGAGTATCCGTAAGGATATCCTTCAATACCAAGAAATGGTACACCTTTAATGAGTAGCTTTGTCACTTGGTCAACGATGACAATGCCGACTGCAAGCCAAACTATTTTTAGGATTGGCTTTTGAGATTGAGGAGTTGAGCTTAATGTGTCGTTCATATTCTTTGCGAAAAAGGGATTCTCCGATGACGAAGAATCCCTTTCGTTACAATTGCTAATCGGTACTATTAGTCGAGAGATTCTTCAGCCGGTTGAAATGCCCCGTCAGAACTCGACGAGACTTTTCGTACATTTGTTTTATTTTTACAAATAACGTGCTTTTGGGTTATTGGCACTGCCATGAGGCGTTGCTTTTCGATGAGGTTGCCACAGATGACACAGATGCCATACGTCCCTCTATCAACTCGTTCAACTGCTTCATCAAGTTTCTTGATATAGTCACTTGTCCGTTGTGCCTGTAAGTATTGTTTCTCACGCTCCATTGCATCCGAACCTTGCTCTGCTGTGTGAAGTGCGAATGACTGGTTCTCACCGTCATACTCGCCTGATGTATCAAGCAACTGTTGGCTGATTATATCAAACTCTTCTTTTGCTTCATCTCGCTGCTCAATAATGAGCTTTTTAAAGACCTCAAGGTCTTTGGCGAGAAAACGAACTTTTGCATTGGCGATAACATCATTATCATTTGCAGAAAGCTTGATAGGCGGGAGAGTTGTCTTTTTCGTAGTTTTCTTTTCTGTCACTTTTGGTTTAGTTGTGGGGGATTTGACCGTTTTTTTCGGATGAACTTTGGAGGCGGCGGCTTTCTTAGCAACTGCCTTCGGGGCAGCCTTCTTTACTGGCTTTGCTGCCTTTTTCGGGGCTGCTTTCTTTACAGGTTTTGCCTTCGATTTTGCCATACACTCCTCCTTAAATTATACTGCGGCGACAAAAAGTTAGCCGCAGTAGGGATAAATTAACGCCTCACAACACGGATAGTGCTGAAATACTTCCGAAAAAGAGGTTATCTTTTCTCGATTTTTACCTTTGCCGTGAGTTCTCCGAGATCAATATCAGTGCCATCACTAATACCTCCGTTGGCACTTATCGAATGTGCCAGTGTTTCCTGTGAAATATAGCTCTCATGCTCTTTTAAGGCATTTGCCAATGCTTCCGGTGCGCCTCCGACTGCTATTGTGATTCGGTCAGTTACCTCGAACCCTGAATCCTTGCGAAGGTTCTGGATGCGATTGACGAACTCTCTGGCAATACCTTCGGATATAAGAGCCGGAGAGAGCGAGGTATCAAGCGCGACAGTTACTCCGCCCTCGCTTGAAACGAGCCAACCCTCAACATCCTCTGCGGTAATATCAACATCAGAGCGGACGATCTTATATGTTGCCTCGCCGACTGGTATTTCGATGAATCCTTGTGAGTCGAATGTCTGAATATCTGTTTCTTTCCAAGCACCTATAGCCGCAGCGACCGTTTTCATGTCTTTACCGAGCTTTGCACCAAGCTCTTTAAAGTTTGCTTTTGCTTTGCGCTTGATAACATCGGAATCGCCGTAGAGGATATACTCTACACGCTTGACGTTCACTTCGTCAATGATGATGTCTTCAACTTTACGCAGTTCTTCGATCTCGCGTCGGTTAGCGCTTGGAATAAGGATTCGCTCAAGCGGCTGACGTACTTTTATTTTCGCACGTTCACGCATCTGGCGTGTAAGCGATGAGATGACCTGCGCCTTTTGCATTCTCGTTTCGAGTGCTACATCAATGACTGCTTCATCTGCTTTCGGATAGACTGCAAGATGAACAGAATCTTCGTTCGTCAATGCTGAATACAAAATATCCGACATGAACGGAGCATACGGAGCAGAGAGCTTCGCTATCGTTACAAGACACTCATAAAGTGTATCGTATGCCGCAGTTTTATCTGCATTCATCTCGCCCTTCCAGAAACGACGGCGTGAGCGACGGATGTACCAATTGGAAAGCTCTTCAGAAACGAACTCTTCGATAGCACGAGTCGGGCGTGTAAGGTCGTAGTCGTCCATCCACTGATTACAACCTTTAACAAGCGAGTTCAGCTTCGAGAGAATCCATCTATCCATCTCGGAGCGGTCTTTGATAGCGATACCGTCAGCATTTGCCGAACGTGAATATCCATCAATGTTCGCATAAAGTGTAAAGAAGTTGTACGTGTTGGTCAGAGTCCCGAAGAACTTGCGTTCGAGTTCGGCAATATCGTTCGGATTAAAGAGCTTGGGCTTCCAGGGCACAGAACCCGAGAGGAAGTTCCAACGCACGGCATCTGCGCCGTACTTTGTTAAGACCTCAAATACATTGACGGTATTGCCTTTTGACTTCGACATCTTCTGCCCGTTCTTATCAAGCACCATGTCATTGACAATGACATTCTTATACGGCGGCTTGCCGAAGAGGAAAGTATTTATCGCATGAAGCGTATAGAACCAACCGCGTGTTTGGTCAATGCCTTCGGAGATATAATCGGCAGGATATGCCTTCTCGAAAAGCTCCTTGTTCTCGAAGGGATAGTGGTACTGCGCAAAAGGCATCGCTCCCGAATCGAACCAAACATCTATTACATCAGGTACACGACGGAGATACCCGCTTGCAGTTTTGAATGCAAGTTTATCAACGTTTGGCTTATGCGGGTCGAAGTTCTTTGCATCTTCTTCGTTGAAGAGTTTGCCTGTCGGGTTGCCATTACTATCCAACCATTCTGCACCGACGAGTTCCCCGTAACTACCGACTGCCTTTATCTCTTTGCCGTCTTCGCTTACCCATAGAGGGAATGGCGTACCCCAGAATCTTTCACGGGATATACCCCAATCCTTCAACTCCTCAAGCCAGTTGCCGAAGCGACCGTCACGTATCTCGACAGGATGCCAACCGATGGACTTGTTCGTATCAATAAGCTGCTGCTTAAAACCCTGCACGTTAATATACCATGAATCACGCGCATAGTACATGAGCGGTGTGCCGCATCTCCAGCAGAATGGATAGGTATGCTCGATGGTCTCTTTACGATAGAGCAGACCTTTCTTCTTGAGCGCATCCATGATCTCCGGGTCTGCATCTTTGAAGAACTTGCCTGCGAAATCGGGGATAAGCTCGCTTATCTCGCCCGATGAAGTAACTGATACCACAACAGGGAAGCCATACTTCTGCGCTACGCGGTAATCATCTTCACCAAATGCCGGTGCTTGATGCACGATGCCAGTACCGTCTTCTGTCGTTACATACGTATCAACAACGATCTTGAAAGCACTCTCAAACTTCGGTGCAAGCTCTACGTCACGAAGCAAGTAATCAAAGAGCGGTTCGTACTTCTCACCTTCGAGGTCTTTGCCTTTTGTCTTTGATACTACTTCAACTTCACCTTCGAGTTTTCCGACGAGTGCTTCGGCAAGGATGAGGCGTTCGGTCTTGTCTTTGCGAGTATTGATGACCGTTACATAGTCAACATTAGGATGCACGCAAAGCGCGACGTTCGCAAGGAGTGTCCAAGGTGTTGTCGTCCACGCAAGGAAGTATTCATCCTCTGTCGTATTCTTGCGTTTGAACTTTACAAAGACGGACGGATCTTTTGCTGTGTCATAACCAAGCGATACTTCATGTGAAGAAAGAGCAGTTTCGCAGCGTGGGCAATACGGCTGTATCTTATGCCCTTTATAGATAAGTTTTTTGTTATGGAATTGTTTGAGTGCCCACCAGAGAGACTCGACATAATTGGGCGTGCAGGTGATATACGGGTCGGACATATCCACCCAGTACGCCATGCGCTCTGTCATCTCGCCCCAGCCGCCTTCGCGTGAGATGTTCTCATAGACCGATGCCCGGCAAAGCTCATTGAACTTCTCTATCCCGAACTCGATGATATCATGCTTATGCTTAAACCCCAGCTGCTTCTCAATAGCAAGCTCGACAGGCAAGCCATGTGTATCCCAACCCGCCTTACGCTCGACGCGGAAGCCCTGCATAGTCTTGTAACGGCAGATCGTATCCTTGAGCGTACGCGAGAGCACATGGTGAATGCCGGGCATACCATTAACGGTCGGCGGACCTTCGTAGAAGGAGAAAATCATATCGGCAGGGCGTTCGGTGACCGAACGACCGAAGATATCTTTCTCTTTCCAGCGTTTAAGTACGTCTAATTCACGGGCATCAGCCCCGGTATTTCCGCGAAGTTCAGGATACATATACAAAAATTACTAAAGTCCAATGATAACGCAAGGAGAGGGGGATTTGTCCTAAGGAATGGACTACCAATTAAACCCGTAGCTTACGGATAGGGATACCGCACTGAAGTCTGTAAGGCGCGAGTTCAATGTGCTTTGAATGCCTTTTGGATAGGGGATAATTGAATAGCGGATGCTGGCACTGAAAGAGGTTGTCGGGTCTGAGCCAAAATATGAGCCAAAACCCATATAGCCGGCATAGGTAATATCAAACTTTGGATCGAAGAGTGCCGAGAAATATTCCTTTTGTCCATCATTCGTCATTACGAATACCGGTCCGCCTCCTGCTGTAATAAATGGACGAAAACCCTCTGTGAGTGTTGAAGAGAACAATCGATATTCTCCGCCGAATGTCAATGGAACAACGAAAATGCGATTGATCTTTACTTCATTCGAGAAGCCAAACTCTTTGCTGCCTTTAGCACCGCCGACATCAAGCCGAGCTATAAATGCACCAACAGGGTTCATTGCATGTCGGTAGTATAGACCAAGACCAAATCCATAATCGGTGATCGAACCTGCAAATCCCCATGAGTTGGGACGGGAATTGAGATCACGTAAGGTATGGTCAATAAGCGGCTGTGCCGGCTCGAAGATTATGAGCGAATCGTCGGGTTGTGTGGACTTCCCCCCGCTTGCTGGTAGCGGCGCGGTAAGCTGTGCCATACTTACCGATGCAGAAAGCACAACACACAAAACAAACCCATATAGACCGAGTTTTTTCATAAAAATTCTCTACTATATTAACGTGCATTCGGGGGTCAAAGTTACATGGGAGAGGGATTTTGACCTCTTCTGAATCACTCTCTGTAACTCATTGTTTACAGACAAAATATATTTCAAATTATGTCAGGATTTCGCACGAAAGCTATACATGTAGGTCAGGAGCCGGAGCAAGTCACCGGCGCGGTGACCGTCCCAATTTTTCAGACATCCACTTACGCCCAGAAAGAACTTGGCGGGGAAGTACAGTTCGATTATGCACGCACCATTAACCCCACTCGTCTCGCGTTTGAACGCAACATTGCGGCTCTTGAGAATGGGAAGTTCGGCTATGCGTTCGCAAGTGGTATGTCAGCGATCGCAGCTGCGCTTTCGCTTGTGAAGTCAGGCGATCATGTGATTGCTGGCAGTGATATGTATGGTGGTTCGTATCGGTATTTTTCTCGTATCCTCTCTGAGTATGGCATCGAGTTCAGCTACATTGATATGCACAAGGAAGTGAATATAGAAGCGGAAGTGCGGCCAAATACAAAGCTCATCTATGCCGAGACACCGACAAATCCGATGATGAATCTCGTTGACCTTAGCGAGCTTGCGAAGTTTGCTAAAAGCAAAGGGCTTACTACCATTGTAGATAATACGTTCATGTCACCGTATTTCCAGAACCCGCTTGATCTGGGAATTGACATCGTAGTGCATTCGGTGACGAAGTATATCGGCGGACATTCCGACCTTGTTGGTGGTGTAGTAGTGACAAGCGATGCTACGATTGCAGAGAAGATTAAGTTTTATCAAAACTCTGCCGGCGCAGTACAGGGACCGATGGATTCATGGCTGTTGCTTCGCTCTGTTAAGACTCTTGCTCTGCGTATGGATATCCATAATGCAAATGCAATAGCTGTTGCTGATTTTCTTTCAAAGCATCCGAAGGTAAAAGCTGTTTATTACCCCGGCTTGGCAAGCCATCCGCAGCATGAACTTGCCAAAAAACAAGCACGCGGGTTCGGCGGAATGCTTTCATTTGAAACAGGCAGTAAAGAAAATGCAAAGCGATTTGCAGCCGCACTTGAAGTATTTACACTCGGCGAAAGTTTAGGCGGAGTTGAGTCACTTATATGCCACCCCGTAACAATGACGCACGGAAGTGTCCCTGCTGAACGCCGCGCAGAGCTTGGCATTACCGACGGACTTGTTCGCTTATCATGTGGGATTGAGGATATTGAAGACTTGCTTGCAGACCTCAAGAAAGGACTTGATGCTATATGAGGTCGTGGGGCGTGAATCGTGGTTCGTGGTTCGTTGCTTTGTTCGTCGGATTTGTTAGTTGCGGGCAGAATGAATCATTGACCGAAGATGAACAGAAGTTCGTATATACTTCCGTGGCATTAGCTGAAGCGAAGGTCAGAGCGATCGATTCTGCAGACCTTGTAAGGATTCAGGATAGTATCTATAAAGTATTTTCAACTTCAAAAGAAATGATGAGGCAAACAACACTTTCGTTTTCGGAGAAGGCAGAAAGAGCACCAATGATTTTCCGGGCAATCGAAGATTCGTTGAAAAAATGAATTATCGTTTCGCCGAACATACATCACACACCCCACAACTCTCACCACGCTCACCGAAGTATTCGAGTAATTGTTTTGAACGACACTGCCAGTTCATAGCATAGTCTGTGGTTGCTTTCAGTTTTTGTTGGATATGCTCGAAGCGCAATGCAAGTTTATCAATAGGCAGATCGAGTTTAACTACAGGTAGTCGTTCGCCAAGGAGCCGAAGTGAAAAGCTCTTCGCATACGCTCGTGAGGTTGGTAGCGGGTAGTACTTGATGATATCTTTTGAATCAAGCGTACGAATAGCTTTTAGGTATTCACTTCGTTCAAGCCCGGTTCTCTCTGCAAGTTCGTCATCGTTGACAAGCACCGTCCCCTGAACATTTTGCTCGATAAATGCGCGCATAAGTTTCTTCTGTGTTTCATCCCTTGTCCGCAAAAGCATTTGCTGCATTGATTGAATGCTGATACGCATACTAATTTCCGAGGTTGAATTCTCTTTGTTAGATTCTTCCAGAGTAAAGTACCCTGCTTCTTCTAATATCTCAAGTGCACGTTCAAGACTTGTCGTTAGTCCGGGCAAACGACGAAGTAACTCGTTCTCACTTACGTGAAGTTTATCTTCGTAATTCTCATTAATTCTTTTTCCTGCAAAATCCCATACCGTCTCATAAATAGCACATAGGTTCTCTTCGGTAGGGTGATTTCGCCCTAAAAGAAACTCATGTGTTCGTTCATCGCCGTTATTATAGAGAAGGATTGCTAATGAATCATTGCCATCGCGTCCGGCTCTCCCTGCTTCCTGATAGTATGCTTCAAGTGATGCCGGTATATCATAATGGACGACTGCTCGAACATCGGGCTTATCAATGCCCATGCCGAATGCGCTTGTTGCGACAATTATCTTCGTCTTACCAAAGAGAAAACGCTCTTGGATGTCGCTACGGATATTTGTCCTAATACCTGCATGATAACTCTCTGCAGAAAAACCATGTTGACGAAGCCCGAGAGAAATATCATCGCTTCGTTGGCGTGAAGACGTATAAATGATGATGCTACCATCAATCTGTTCTGCAAGATTAAGTACTCTCGATTTCTTTTCAGATTCGTTGAGGACAGCATAGCGTATATTTTTACGGTAAAAACTTGTGATGAATTCATTCGGCTCGTGAAGTTCAAGCTGTTCTTTGATGTCATCGCGTACATCAGGTGTAGCCGTTGCCGTGAGTGCAATGACCGGCGGTCTGCCTTCGGGAAAGATGTGATAGAAGTCTGTAATACGCCGATAGCTTGGGCGGAAGTCATGCCCCCATTCGCTGATACAATGCGCTTCATCAATTGCTATGAACGATACATGTGTTTCTTTGATAAGTTCTTGAAAGGTACGAGTTTCAAGTCGTTCGGGAGATACATAGAGTAGTTTGATGCTTCCTTCGCGAATCTCATCAGTTACACGTTTGCTTTCATCGAATGAAAGAGAGCTGTTGAGTGCTCGCGCTCCGATGCCAAGTGATAATAGTTTATCTACTTGGTCTTTCATGAGTGCAATAAGAGGTGATATGACGATAGCGACACCTTTGGATGCTATCGCAGGAAGCTGATAACAGAGAGATTTACCGCCGCCTGTCGGCATTAATACGAGTGTATCATTGCCGGAAAGAATAGATGAGATAACTTCTTCTTGCTTCGGACGGAATGCGTTCAGTCCGAAATTCTGCGTAAGCAGTCCGTGAAGTCTTTTATCAGCCAACGCGACTACGCATTTACGACTTTGCCCATCACTATCGGACGCTCATTCATCGCTACGAGTTCATCACAGATAGCATCTGCCTTTGATGGGGGTGCAATTATGATAAGTCCGATCCCGAGGTTGAGTGCGCGGCGAATATCATCTTCAGGTACGTTGCCCGCTTTTTGAATGAGCGAGAATATAGCAGGGCGCTCCCAGGCATTCCAGTTAATATCAAGAGAAAGTCCGACTGAAAGCACACGGGATGTGTTTCCAACGATACCACCGCCTGTGATATGACTCAAGGCATGTATATCAACTTTCGGAGTGAACTTCGTGAAGAGATGCATGACCGGATACAAATATGAACGGTGCACTTTGAGAAGTGCTTCTCCGATTGTTTCACCACCAAGTTCAGATGGAGTTGCATCAACACCATACTTTTCTACAAGGGCCTTCCGTGCTAAGCTGAAACCGTTGGTATGAAGACCTGTGCTCGGTAAGCCGATGAGGATATCACCTGCGGCAACATTTTCGCGAGAGAGGATGTGTTCTTTCTCGACAACACCAACGACAGTACCCGCTAAATCAAAGTCATCACCTGCATAGATACCAGGCATTTCTGCTGTCTCACCACCTATAAGTGCGCAGCCATTTTCTTCACAAGCTTTTGCAAACCCACTGACGATTGCCACACCGTTATCGACGTTCAATTTTCCTGATGCAAAATAATCAAGGAAGAAGAGGGGACGCGCACCACAGACGAGAATATCATCAACACAATGGTTGACAAGGTCTTGTCCAACCGTATCATACTTCTTTGCGTCAATAGCTATTTTGATCTTCGTCCCTACGCCGTCTGTGCTTGATACCAGAACAGGAGACTTCATATCAGGGAAGCGTCCATCGTAAAGACCGCCAAATCCGCCAATATCGGTCAGTACTTTATCATTAAAAGTCCTGCGTACAATAGGCTTGATACGATGAACAAGTTCTTCGCCTGCATCTATATTCACACCTGCTGATGCGTACGTTATTTGTGTATCGGACATTATTTCGCAGTAAGGACAATAGTTTGTGAAGTCGTCGCAGTAATATTCGTACTCGGAGCATTCGAGAGACGGAATGTTACATGGTATGTAGTACTTGTATCTTGAAGGTACTTGACAAAATCAGCATTAGTATAATACATCGAATCAACAGACCGGCGATAGTAGCCAAGTACAAGCTCCGGCAATGTTGTACTCTTTGTAAAGAAGACAACAGTATCTACATTATCCGCCATTGTATATGTGGCATCGCTGAACGTAAACGTCATTCGTGTGAGCTTTGCAGTCTTAAGATTAGCAACAGTTGTTTTGTTGTTTGCATAGTCTATGCTATCAGGAGCAAGCGGGAATGGATTTGTTATGTCAAGATTGGTTGGCGTAGCCGACGGGAAGGGGAGTACGTTGTTCTTATCTATATTAAATGTAAATGTTGAGTCGATGGCATCGTTCGTTTCCGAGCATGATGCAAAGGTCAATACGCAAACAATGCCGACAATAAATCCGCGAACTATGGACATGGGGTATATAGCTTTAGAAGAACTATAAACGATGCTATGAAGAGTGCTGTTCCGAGCCGATGCAGAATGCTTTGTATTAGCAACATTCATTGACCATTTTCATGTTTTATCGTGTTTATGGGCTTCTATGTACCCAAAAATCACTATAAAGAACCACCACGAGCGACGCCTCTTAAAAGGACACCTTTGGGCATTCAGTAATGAGCTTTTGGAAGTACCGAAAGATATACCTGCTGGTACGATTGTTACTCTCATACGTGAGTTTGATAAAAAGCCATTCGCTATTGCTTTTTACCACCCAAATTCCCTTATTGCATGCAGAATCATCTCTCGGAATGTTGGTGAAGTAATAGATTCGGAATTCTTCAAGAAGAAGATAGAGGAATCAGCCGCACGCAGAGGGTTCTTACAAAAGGAGCGTAATGCTGTTCGTTTGGTACATGGTGAAAGTGACCTTTTGCCGGGTCTTATTGTAGAGAAGTACAATGACATCATTACCTTCCAGATCACATCGGCCGGGATGGATGCTCGTAAAGATGAGATTGTCTCCGTTCTAGAAGAGTTGTTTCACCCGAGAAGCATCATCGAGAAGAATCTCTCCCATCTTCGCAAACTTGAGGGGTTGACAGAGCAAGAGGGATTAATCAAAGGTACTGAATCAGAGATTGAATTCCATGATGCGCTTGGTACAAAGTATAGCGCAGATCTTTTGAAATCACAGAAGACAGGTGCATATCTCGACCAGATGGATAACCGTACAGCTATCCGCAGATATATCCCCGAAGGTGCTAAAGTGCTTGATCTGTTTACAAATACTGGTGGATTTGCTCTAAATATGGCATTGGCAGGAGCAGCTGAAGTAATGGCTGTTGACCAATCCGAAGATGCATTGACTTCACTTGTAAAGAATGCAGAGCTTAACGGTGTGGGAGAAAAGATCACTGCTGTTAATGCCGATTGTTTCTTGTTCATTAAAGAGTGCAAGGATACATTTGATGTCATTGTCCTTGACCCACCTTCTCTTTTACGTTCAAAAAAAGAACTAAAAACAGCTGAGCTGGGATATTATACCTTGCATAAAGATGCTATAAAGTGTCTTCGATCAGGAGGAATCTTGATCACGGCATCTTGTTCGCATCATTTTACTAGAGAAATGTATCTTGATTGTATTCGTCGCGCATCGGGAGAGTCGAAGCGTGTTACCTCAATTCTTGAGGAACGAGGTGCATCCGCAGATCATCCCATTCATACTATGATGCCGGAGACAGAGTATTTAAAACTATTTGTGTTATCTGTTGCGTAATGACTTAGGGATTTCCCCCGAATCCCTTACCAGGTCGATACGTGTCGTCTAAGGTTATTGCTTCTAACAAATGTCTATAAGTTTACTTGAGGAGTTCGTCTGGTCACTTGATAAGAACGAACGTGCGAAACTAAAACCGTTGAAGTTTCGTGGAAAGAAACGTCAGATGCTTTTTGCTCTTTTTAAACAAAAAGCAGGGAGAATAACACCAAAGGAAATCGGGAAGAAAAAAGCAGTCACCTCACAGCTTCACTCAATGCGCTCAGAGTTGCTTGAGTATTGTTACTCTGAAATATGCCCTGAAGAGGGACTGCAACTACTTACATTCCTCATAGAACGAGGTCTCTATCGTCATTTTGCTCGTGAGCTTTTTAAGATAGAACAAGATGTGCTTTCGGCTGGCGAGCGAGAGATGATTGAACACTTCTACCTCGAAGTTGTAAAGCTTATCAATCTTATACCTCTTGCACGCTTAACAAATGATGTAGCTTGGGAGAAACTTCGTACATATCCCGCAAAGTACATTGCTTCAAAACAACAGATACTTCCTGATGATTATCTTTTGCCGGAGATATTTCAGTTAGGGCTTGATATGCGCCACGCCATCAACAAACATAAGCCACCGGAATTACTCCTGAAGATCGAGCGTCGCCTCCATGAGATAGACAAAGAAACCACAGGGTCAGAGAACATCTACCTGCGTATATCGCTCAATAGAAGAATGATAGTGTTTTATAAAAACATCAACGTTGATTTTGAAAAGGTTGCTGCTCTCTATCAGAAAGAAGCATTCTATTTTTCAAATGATTCAAAGGTAACTAAGTTCGTTTCACAAAACATGAGCGGCTTATATTCTGCCGAACTCGCCTATTTTAATTCCGACTTTGATCTTGCATATAGTTCTTTTACCGCAGAGTTACATAAAAAAGAAAACCCGCTACGCTCATGGCCAGTTCTTTATGCACAAATGTATGTACTTGTCTGTCATATAAAAGATGAACTCTCGCAATCGCAAATGATATTGCATGAGCGCTTCTTGTATTTTCTTGATTTTTATCATTCACCGCATGCAGTTCTTGCGTGCGTTCTCCTTGGCAGACAGCATTACTATCTCGGAGAATACTCGCTTGCATCATATTATATTGGTCTCGGATTTCAAAAAAATCTTGGGTCAATGTTTGATCCCATCCATGACCTTGATCTTAAGCTGCTTGAAAATGCCCTTGTATTTGTAGAGGGTGATATTGAAAAAGCTCATTCGTTAGCACAGGCGAACATTCGCGCATGTGCGCGACGTGGCTACCCACTTAAAACAACTCGTCTTCCACATTTCTTTAAAGCATTGGAAGAGCTTTCCGATGCGTATTTATCAGGTACACCCATACCTCAAAAAACGAAAGAACGGATGCAGAAATTTACTGTACCATTCGTATATCCCCGGATAGTGTTGCAAAAGATATTGAGTTTATACTTCCAAAACGATGCTATCGAAAAAAGGTAGAATAAATTTTTATTTCCTATAAATACTTATGCTGCATACAGATAGCGTCGTTTTACGACAGTATTATTGATATTTTGATTTGGAAACGTGAGGATGATATAGTATTTTTGCAGCGCGAAAGAGAAATAATTGGTGTATTCATGCCATGTTACACCAGTTTTTCTTCTAACTAAAGACCATGTTTCAATAGCTTACTCAGGACGTTAAGCCATTCACGCACCCCACTTTAGCAGTGAATTGCACTTAACGTTATAGCCATGTTTCACTTGGTGAGATCAGGGTTTCAGCCATGTACCCGAGAAACCGCCGATCGAACACAACATATGACAATCAAACAATTTTGCACGGCCGTCTTGGCATGTGTAGTGGTATGTTTTGCATCCAATGGTTATGCACAGCGAGCGATCGGTGCGCATAAGCTCATTTTGGATAATAACGCCGGTAAATCCGTCACGTTAGGGCCATCCACTGCACCCATGACTAATTCCTATATGTTGAAGCTCCCTGCTCCGGGACCACCGTATCCGAAGAGTTTTCTTGTTAGTGACGAGAACGGTGTGATGCGCTGGCTCGATGAAAGCGAAATCGTCCCAGCTCTGCCGGGCTTACCCCCAGGGAATATGTGGGTCGGAAATGGTGCAGGCGTTGCAACAGCGTTCGCACCCGGTCCTGTCGGTTCATTTATGGTCATTGATGCAGGTGGCATGCCAAGCTGGACAACTTCACTCCCACCTACAACTACCGTGAGTGCATCCCAGATAACAAGCGGTACTCTTCCGCCGGGCACAGTAATTACTGTTGGTGGCGGCTCGTCTATCCTTCCGGGCGCAGGTACGATCGTTGCAAACGGGCTTTCTGGTGCTGGGGTAGGAAAATTTTCTGGAAAGGTTAATATCCCGACCGGGGTAGATTTCTTGGATGTTTTATACTCTGGTATTCAAGCTGGTTCTGCAGTGAACCTTATGGTTAACGATCCAAATGCCGGTATCTGGGGATATGTAAGCGTTCAAGTTCAATCAATTACTCCCGGAGTTGGCTTCCGTGCTATCTTTGCAGCTGCCTACCCAGCCTCAGGCACCGGTCAACTACACTGGACAGTTGTTAACCCGTAAAATTTTTAATTTCTTTATTTTATTTATTCATAGACATCTTATCACAAACCACGAATTAACGATGAAAACACTTAAACTACTCGCTTTGGTAGCTGTGCTTGGTCTTGCATCGCTTGCAAGCGCCCAGACACTTACCCGAAGCTTGGTATTGAAGCCAGCTGGAGCTCTCGGTACGATAACAGTATCGACGGGTGCACTCACACTTCTTGAAACTTACTCGATCACGCTGCCGACTGGCGGAGCTGCACTTCAGGGTCCGATCGTGAAGACATCAACGGCTATAGGTAACAAAACCTGGACGTTTGGTCAGATCGATCTTACCTCGAATGCTGCTTCCACGGGCGACATCACAGGCACCCTTGGTGTCGGTAACGGCGGTACCGGGGTTGCTTCAATCGCAGCCGGTGGTATTCTTCTTGGAAGCGGCGGTACTACAGCGATGACTGTGCTCGCTGCTGGTTCTAACACGTCAGTTCTTACAATGTCTGGTGGTACACCTACATGGTCAGATCTTGATAATCTCAATACCACATCTGGTGCAGCACCTGTAACGAATATCAATGCAACAGATAACAATGCAGGTAGCGGAACAGAATCAGTAACAAATATCGGTTACAATGTTCCTGCTCTTGATGCTGATGACGAGCCATCAACAACGAACATCAATGGCAATACGACCATTGGTTCATTAACAGGTGATGACGGCACACCAACATCATTGACCATTAATAGCAATACTACTTTCAATGGTACAGTAACGTTACCTCTTACAACAAACTACGTTTGGACTGGCGTTGGAAACGTTGCTACAGAGTTAGCACCGACGGCTAATGCAATCTTCATGACGAAGGGTGCAGGCGGTCTTGTTCCACAGTGGAGCACAACGTTGCCAACCGGATTGACTATCCCCAGCGCTACGATCACGACACCAACAATCACTGGCGGCACAATCAATAACACGATTATTGGTGGTACGACACCTGCTGCTGGTACATTCACAAACCTCGCTGGTACAGGTACTGTTGGGCTTAACACATCTGGTACAGGTACAACGACAATCGGTAACAATGCTGGTCCGTCTGTAACAAACATGGCTGGTGATATTAATTTCACATCTACCATTCCTGTAAACTTCACAACAATGCCGGAGCTACCACTTACACTTAATAACATGTATGTTGGTAATGCATCAAACTATGCATCAGAGCTTGCAACTGTTTCAGGCCGCGTTCTTACTTCTCCGGCTGGCGTACCGACATGGGTAGCTACACTCGGTATCGCTAATGGCGGTACGAATAGCTCTACAATCGGCGCTGCCGGTACAGTTAGCTATAGCACAGGTACAGCATATGCTTCTACTGCTGCTGGTACAACAGGTCAGATTCTTCAGTCTAACGGCGCAGCCGCTCCGTCGTGGGTAGGCGTTGGCAACTTACTTGCTGCAGCTTCTGCAGTGTATGTTGTTACTGCTGCAGATGAAACCGCTGGTTTCGCTGTGGTTACTCCTGCTGGTGCTCTCGGGTATGATGCTTCAAGCCGTGTAATCATTACGCTTGAAACAGCTTCAGGTCCTGCACAGGCAGCTCACATTTCAACCAGAACAGCTACAACATTCCGTGTCTACACGGGTGCTATCGCTGAAAATGATAGAATCAACTACATCATTATTGATACCACTCCGTAAGGCCTGGTATAGTATTCCGTAATTCTTCTGCCCGCTGTAGTGGGTGGGCAGATGAGTTCTTTTTTTTCTGGTTTTGCCATGGGTACGGTTTTGAGTTTATTTTGAGTAGAGTTCATAAAACTACATAGTACTGCGTCGTTAGAGTACGAACGAAAAAAAACGTTATGAAAAAAGTTTTTATCTATATAGCTCTTGCCATATTCTTGGGTGTAAGTGCCGATTCTCAGGCACAGACACTCACGAAAGATGCTGTCCTTGTCGGCGGTGACGGCGATAGGATCACGCTCGGCGCACCCGCTTCGGTTGACGCTCACAGACTACAGCTTCCTGGGACGTTAGGGGTTACTAATTCTTTGTTTTTTATTACATCTGTTGGTGGCTCAACAGTATCAACATCATGGTTACCACCCGGGAATAATGGTGAGGTTCTTGCATACATTAGCGGAGTACTAACATGGACACCGGTTGCGTCGTTGCCTGCACTAACATTCTGGAGTTTACTCGGCAATGGACATGTAGTTGTTGATGGTACGAATAACCTTCTCGGTACGACAACAGCCGCCCCTCTTCGTCTTATAACAGGCGGCGCAGCAAATACTCGTATACTTATTTCTGCAACAGGCGATGTATCAGTCAGTGGTACAGCCGGCACTGCGAATACGAACATGACTTCGCTTGGTGCTACCACAGGTAGTGCGACTGGCAGAATCGTATTAGCGACCAATACTACAGGTCAGCTCAATGCACTTGCTCTTCCTGTCTCGAACGGACAGATACTTACAAGCACAACAGCTGGTGTACTTTCATGGACAAGTTCACCGACACTTAACTTTTGGAGTTTAACAGGTAATAGCGCGCTTACCGATAATACAAATAATCTTCTTGGTACAACAGATGCTATCGCACTTCGTCTGATAACAGGCGGCGCAGCAAATACTCGTGTACTTATTAGTGCAACAGGGGATGTACTTGTTAATGGTACAGCAGGCACTGCCAATGTACGTGCCACTTCGCTTACATCTGCGAGTGCTGGCTCAACAGGTGGTGTTATGTTTGCAGATGCAAGTGGATACCTCAATCGCCTCGCTGTCCCCGGATCGAACGGACAGGTTCTTACAAGCACAACAGCTGGTGCACTTACTTGGACAACCCCCGGCTCATCTACTGGTTGGACGCTCACTGGTAACTCAGGTACTACAGCAGGTACGAACTTTATTGGTACAACCGACGCAGTTGATTGGGTCATCAAGACAGGCGGCAGCGCGGCAAGCAATGAACGTGCAAGGGTAACTGCAGGCGGTAGAGTTGGTATCGGGAATATTTCTGATGTGCGTACGACAGTTGATATCAACGGTGATTACGGTACACGATATACGTCATTATCCTTAGGCAATGGTGGGAATAATAATATCAACCCCGGTGCGTTTAGCTACGTACGAATTACCGGTCCTACTGCAAATTTCAGTATTACGGGAATGCGATCAGGAGCGAATGGCAAACGAATTACTTTGTATAACACAACCAGTTTTATTATGGACTTTGATTACGAAAGCGTATCGTCAATTGATACGACAAGGTTTCATAACCCCATTGCTACAGACGTAACAATATATGCCGGGGGTAGTGCCTCATTCATTTATGACGCTGTCCTCAATCGTTGGGTGCTTACTTCCTATACAAACGGATTTGTACCGCAGATATCATCGCAGATATTACGAAGGAAATCAGGTGATGAAACCATTTCTGCAGCTAATACAACATTGCAGGACGATGACCATCTTCAGTGGCCTGTGGTTGCAGGACAAATATGGGAAGTGAGAGGTGTATTGTTCATAGAAGCCGCGACTGCAAACCCTGACTTTAGATTCCAGTTTGTTGCCCCAGGGGGTACAGGTGATTCACTACATGGATACTGGAGACTCTATAAACTTGGCGGCGGCGGCGGTGGCTCACTTAATGATGCAGATCTCATAACAGCATATTCTACACCTTCAACATCTATGGGACTGAATGCAACAACAGTTTATGCAGTCGAGCTCAATGGTGTTTTTGTTATTGGCAATGCATCGGGTGATGTTAAGTTGCAATGGTCTAAAACCACAGGTGTGGTAGACAACCTAACAATGAAGAAAAACTCATACTTATTTATCACTCGTATCGAATAATTTGCTGTGTGAGATTCGGAGACCCCAACATTTTTTTCTCACCGCTCACAAGAATAACTGCCGCAAGGCAGTAATTCGCATGGCAAACTAACAGGGGAGTCCTCGAAAGGGGACTCCTTATAATAGCCCAAGAGTTGCCCATCGCAAGATGGGTATTTACCACACACGATGAACTGGAGCCCTCGGATGATGTTAGGTCCGGGGGCTTCTGGTATGTAGTCGGTAGTTCGTAGTCTTTAGTCGTTAGCAATAAAAAAAGGCCGCTCAATGAGCGGGCTGAAATATTTTTATGACCTATCCTTTTTAGGGGATAGTCTTTTCGTATGTTGCTTTTAAGTTCAGCTTGAACTTAACGCAAAAGATAACCGGCTTATCGTTCGATGTGCCAACAAATGTGAAGATACCGCCGCCATCAGAGCCAAGCAAGAGGTCTTCAATCTTTTGTTTGCCAGCATCGGTCAGTGGAAGTGGTGTCTCGACGTTGAGAGCTGTCGTAAGGTTGATATTGCTAACCGTACCGATTACAACCGGAG
>JBKJTT010000036.1:0-18333 GCA_046590205.1 Kapaibacterium sp. (SeqCode) | reverse complement strand
CTTCTTTTCTAATAATATCCTCAGAAGACGTATAGCGGCAAACCTATACCTAAACGTTACATTCATTATTTAGATGATGAACGCTCCCCTCTTCGGGCATTCCCGAAAATAATTCTTGATAGACTGGCATGCCACATTGAATAATATGTAATTAATTATTGTCAATGCAGATTAACTCTATATATATCATGTATATAGAGAATTCAAAATACCTCATTATTTCGGGCTTGTCTTATGCCTCGCGATTCTGTATTTTTGTAGTTACGGATAGCGTTTTTTTAAAGTAGCCCTATGCCATGATGCTACTGATTTAGGGTATGTCGTGCTTTGTGGATGTCTTCCCGTGGGGAGAGAAGATGTTTTAAGGTGCGGCATTTCCTTTTTATAAATTCTTACCTCACTTATTCTAAAAACACCCTTCGTCTTTCGTAGTTTTGCATACGATTTGACACTTACGATTATTCTACGTGACGCTAAAACTTGGACTTGAAGGATTCTCTTATGCCGATCTCTTTGAACCGATTGCACTTGATGGTCTTCACCAACGCTTCTTAACTTTTGTAAAAGAACGAGACACATCTCTCTTTAAAAAATGGAGTGAGTATGCACTCACGACCGAGACTACATTCGATCCTATCGAATACTCGAATCTGCTGGTTACAATAGCTCCACATCTGGGTGAGTTCTTGGCTATTCTTTTCGCTATTGAAAGCGAGCGCAAAGCAGGAATCGACCTCGCAGCTCGTGAAAAGATCATCTTTGAGTTCAAACGTGATTTTCTCCAACGCCGTGCACTAAAGAAGTACTCGTCTATCGAGAAGTGTCTTGAGGTTGCATCACCTAATGCTCTCAAGAGTAATTATACTTCCCTAAAGACACACTTCAATGACATGTTCATCTCCGATGATCCGGAACTTGCGACTGCGAGAATGGCAATGAAGATTGCGGAGTATGAAAAAGAGGGAAGCAGTGAGATAGCTTCGTATGGTGAGAATGTGATCGCAAAGTTTGAAGCGTATAGTGCGCTTTCCCATTTTGACCATAGTTTTAACCCTACAGTTCGTTCTTGGACAAGTTATCAACTTCCGAAAAATCTCAACTACGAACATCTTGTCGAGGTCATTCGCCCAGAAGAATTACTGCAAGAGAAGATCGTTGGTCCCGCTGAACATCTTCGCCGCCGAGACGGATTTGCTCTCACTGATGAGCGTATGACCAAACGTGAAGTTCGAGGGGAAACCGAATACTGCGTATTCTGTCATGACCGAGATAAAGACTCTTGCTCAAAAGGTATTCACGAGAAGGACGGCACGATAAAGAAGAACCCGCTTGGTATAGCCCTTGATGGCTGTCCGCTCGATGAAAAAATATCGGAGATGCACTTGTTACTTTCTCGTGGTGATGCTATTAGTGCCCTTGCGATCGTAATGATTGATAACCCAATGTGCCCCGGCACAGGGCATCGTATCTGTAATGACTGTATGAAGTCATGTATCTATCAGAAACAAACCCCAGTGAATATCCCCCAAGCAGAGACGGGCGCATTGACCGATGTTTTGAAGATGAAGTGGGGAGTTGAGATTTACGGTTTGTTAACTCGTTGGAATCCGCTTAATGTCAAGCGACCTGTTGCATTACCATACAATGGCAAGAATGTGCTCGTAGTAGGTCTTGGTCCGGCAGGATATACACTCTCACAGTATTTACTCAATGAAGGTTTTGGCGTTGTTGGTATTGATGGTCTAAAGATAGAACCACTTGACCAAGATGTAACTGGGTTTATTGACCCCAGTGGAAAATGGGTTGCACCAAGACCAATTGAGAACTGGGGTGAGAGATATAGTCATCTTGGCGAGCGAACAATGGAGGGTTTCGGCGGCGTAGCCGAATATGGGATTACTGTCCGTTGGGATAAGAACTTCCTATCATTGATGTATCTGACACTTGCGCGACGTAATACACTTGCTATCTATGGCGGAACACGTTTTGGGGGCACTATCACTATTGAAGATGCATACGAGCGGTACGGCTTTGACCACATCGCAATTGCAAGCGGAGCGGGCAAGCCGACAATCGTGTCGATGAAGAATAATCTTATCAGAGGTATTCGGAAGGCAAGTGATTTCTTAATGGGTCTGCAGCTCACAGGTGCTGCAAAGAAGACTTCTCTTGCTAATTTACAGATACAACTCCCGGCTATAGTTATAGGTGGTGGACTTACCGCTATTGATACCGCTACAGAAATAGCGGCATACTATCCATTGCAAGTTGAAAAAGTACTTGATAGATATGTTCTGCTCACCAAAGAAACCGATGAAGAAGTATTTCTCTCTCGTCTCGACCATGAAGAGCGCCACATCTTAAATATTTTTTTAGATCATGGCAGAGAAGTGAAGATCGAACGTGATCGTGCTCGGTCGATGAATGAAGAGCCAAACTTCGTACCGCTTGTTCGCAAATGGGGCGGGGTAACACTTGTCTATCGTCGTAGCTTGAATGATTCGCCTGCCTATCGTCTCAATCACGAAGAGATTGAGAAGTCACTTGAAGAAGGTATTTATTATATTGAGAATATGTCGCCCGTAGAAGCAGTTGCGGATTCGCACGGTGCGGTAAAGGCAATGATCTTTGAACGACAGATACATATTGATGGTAAACCCAAAGGCTCGGGAGAAATGATAGAGCTTCCGGCAAAATCAGTATGCGTTGCAGCAGGTACAAGTCCGAATACGATCTATGAACGCGAATTTCCAGGTACATTCTTGAAAGACAAATGGAATCAATTCTTTCAGCCATATCACTTAAACGGTGAGTTCAAAGAGTCCGAGGATGGATTCTTTACTTCCTATAACAAGGATGGAAAGTATATTACATTTTATGGAGATAATCATCCGCGTTATGCAGGCAACGTTGTAAAAGCAATGGCGAGTGCGAAGGATGGCTATCCTAATGTAGTAAGAGCTGTCTTTGGTTATAATACTACTCGACCTGTTCGTCCAATAGAAGAATGGTACTCTCTTCGCACAAAACTCGACAGTGAATTTCTTGCAACGGTTGTGCGCGTTGAGCGTCTGACGAGGACTATAGTTGAAGTTGTTGTTAAAGCTCCTGCTGCTGCACGTCATTTTCATCCGGGTCAGTTCTATCGCATCCAAAACTTTGAACGCCTTGCACCTAAAGTGCAGGGTATTCCATTGGCAATGGAAGGACTTGCACTTACCGGTGCATGGGTGGATAAAGAGCAAGGATTGCTTTCAGTAATTGTGCTCGAGATGGGTTCAAGTTCGCGGTTATGCGCGATGCTTAAACCTGGCGAACCCATCGTTGTAATGGGACCGACCGGTGCACCGACAGAAATACCGGAGAATGAGACAGTCCTTCTTGCAGGTGGTGGTCTTGGTAATGCTGTACTCTTCTCTATTGCAAAAGCACTTAAAGAAAATAACAATAAAGTTATTTACTTCGCTGGATATAAGAATGGCGAAGATCTTTTCAAGCGTGAAGAAGTAGAAGCGGCGACCGACCAGGTAATCTGGTCAACAGATGCCGGCTCATTGATTGAGCCACATCGCGAACAAGACGCCCATTTCCGTGGGAATATTATTCAAGCAATGCTTGCATACAACAGCGGCGAGCTCGGCGTTGAGCAATCTGCTCGGTTCTGTGATGTTGACCGTATCATCGCTATTGGCTCTGATAGAATGATGTCGGCGATAAAGAATTCACGTCGCGAAGGGGGTGCACTCAAACCACTACTTAAAGAAGGGCACGAAGCTATTGGCTCGATCAACAGCTCTATGCAGTGTATGATGAAAGAAGTATGTGCACAGTGTTTGCAAAAGCACGTTGACCCAATTACACAAGAAGAGAAAGGATTTGTCTTTAGTTGTTTTAATCAAGATCAACCGCTTGACATGGTTGACTTTAAGAATCTGAATGAACGGCTCAAGATGAATTCCGTACAGGAAAAGCTCTCACTTGCATTCTTTGAGCACGTTGTAAAGGGGAGTGGTGTTAGTTTTATATAATAATCAAGAAAACTGTAAAGACGGTTCTATGCATAGTAAAAGGTTAACTTTTGTGCTTTTGGTACTTGCAATTGTGGTATCATCGTGTTCAAATTCTGAAAATATTGGGGATACTTCGCTTAAACGGTACCCTTTCAAAAATGTCCATGTCCGATATGTTTTTTCGGGGGCAGGTAATGGGTCTGAAGAACTTTATATTGCAAATTATGGGGAATTTGAGTTGGTTAAATCCAATTATGTTGGCTTTCTGGGTGGCCGTCCACTCCCTAATAATCGTACTGTCCTCACACGCTTTGCTGAGGTATTTATTACTACTCCAGGCTCATCGAGCGGACAACAGTTGCGTATCCGATCGCTGGATTCTCTTTACAAGTTGAAAGCCGATTTCCCGCTCTATACCGAAATCCTTGACAGCGTTCTTGAACAAGGAAAGTTTCAACTTGAAGGTACGGAAGTTGTTGCAGGGGTCACTACTCAACGCTGGAGACAAGTAATGGGAAACGTGACGTTATGCTTTTATAAAGGACTTGTTTTAAAAAGAATTATTGAGGATCAAAATGGCGGTGCATTGATACAGACTGCGGTATCAATTGATACACTTTGGAATGTAGACACGTCATTGTTTATAATACCTAAAGCAATTACCTTCGAGTCAAATCCGGCAGTTCCCCCTCCCCCACAAGCCCAATAATACAACAAGTATGAGGCCTACAAAAATACAAAAACTCAAAGAATCTGGAGAGCTTGAATTCACGTGGGATGATGGGCATGTATCCCGTTTTGCAATTTCATTCCTGCGCGAGGGCTGCCCATGTGCGGGATGTAAAGGAGAGGTTATGTTCGGGAAAGTATATAAGCCCGCACCACTTACCGTCTTTCAAGAGGGGATGTATGAATTGAAGTCTTTAACTCCCGTCGGGCAATATGCTATCCAAATCGCATGGGGGGACGGGCATGATACCGGTATCTATTCATGGGAATATCTACGCATGCTCGAGCAGGAGCTTTCCCAACAAGTTGGAAACCAACGAAACCAGACTTCGTAAGAGAGAGTTTTCCGTAGTCATTTACAATAAATTACACATTATGCGGTATATCTATCTATGTATGTTTTCTGTGCTATCGGTCCTCTCGTATGCACAAATGAATGCTCCTTATCAGGATGAAGCGTTGGCTAAGTACTGCTCTGACCCGAATCGGCTCCTGGTCATCGAGACGAAGCAGGGTACGATGAAGATCCAGCTTTTTGATAAGGTAGCCCCTAATCACGTTAAGCAGATCACAGCGCTTGCGGCAGAAGGAAAGTATGACGGCACAACCTTTCATCGCCTTATTAAAGACTTTATGATACAGGGTGGCGATAATAATTCAAAGGATGATGATCTCAACAATGATGGTTCGGGCGGATTTGGAAATCGTCTTAACCAAGAGTTTAATGAGGTAAGTCATAAGCGCGGTGCTTGCTCGATGGCTCGTACAAATGATCCGAACTCTGCAACCAGTCAATTCTTTATATGTCATGGCAACCCAACCTTCCTTGATAAGCAATACACCGTGTGGGGACAGCTTGTTTCCGGCTATGATGTTATGGATAAGATTATGAATCTTAAAGGGCTTGATACCGGTAACGGCATTAATCCAGGCAAAGAATCAGCTATGATCAAGGTGTATGTTGCTGATGGAAAATCTTCGTCAAAAAAGAAATAACCATTATGAAGACTGTACTCGTATTATTTTCACTTACTTTACTAATAACCGGCTGTATGAGTTCAAAATCAACTGTAGTAGGTCAGGGTCCCGTATCCGGTACCCAACTTGACAAGTACTGTTCTAATACCGACAAATTGCTCGTTATCGAGACCAAACATGGTACGATGAAGTTGCAGCTTTTCGATAAGGTAGCACCCAATCACGTTGCTCAGATAACAAAACTTGCAACAGAGGGCGTGTATAACGGAACGACATTCCATCGTTGTATGAAGAACTTCATGATCCAGGGCGGTGACCCTAACTCGAAGGATGATGATATCTCCAATGACGGTGTCGGCGGAACTGGTGATAAGCTTAAGGCAGAGTTCAACGAGATAAGTCATAAGCGAGGCATTGCATCAATGGCGCGAACCAATGACCCGAACTCGGCGACAAGCCAGTTCTTTATCTGCAATGCAGAGGCAAAGTTTCTGGATAATCAGTACACTGTCTGGGGGCAGCTTGTCGAAGGGTACGATGTGATGGATAAGATCACGGATCTTCCTCGCGTTTCCGGCGACAACCCTGGGAAAGCAGCAGAGATGACGAAGGTTTACGTGACCCAGTAAGCTACGACTCTTTTCGATCTAAAAGCCGCAGTTTTTGCGGCTTTTATGTTTTCGGAACGTCCGTCGGGCTTGTGTCGTTTATGTCTCGCTAACCAAAAGCAAACCTAAGGAGGGCTCGCATAATGGTATTGCAGCAGTCTTGAAAACTGCCAGCCGCAAGGCTATGAGAGTTCGACTCCCTCGCCCTCCGCATAAAAGCAAGCTTTCCGCTTGCTTTTTTTTATTTGAACACGTTATATTTAAGGATACACCACAAAGCACGGAATCCGTCCTTTGCTCGTATCTTTTTCCCTTCACTATAAGTTCTCCCGTTATAGGAGATACCGACCTCAAATATCCTTACGTTCTTTTGTTTTGCAAGCTTTGCTACTTTTGCGGTGATCTCCGGCTCAAAACCAAAACGATTTTCTTCTATCTTTATCTTCTTGATAACTTCTCGACGGAATACTTTATACCCGGTTTCCATATCGGTGAGGTTTAAGTCTGTGAACATATTGGAGAGGATGGTAAGTATTTTGTTGCCAATCGAATGCCAGAAGTATAGAATGCGATGCGCTTCGCTTCCGACAAAGCGTGAACCATAAACCACATCTGCTTTGCCTTCGAGTATTGGCGCAAGAAGCTTTGGGTATTCGTTAGGATCATACTCAAGGTCTGCATCTTGAATAAGAACTATATCTCCGGTAACACTTGATACTCCCACACGTATCGCCGCACCTTTGCCTTGATTTTTTTGGAGAGTAATTACGCTGATTTCTTTTCGCGACGCGAAAGAGAGCAGCTCTTTTGAGGTACCATCGGTTGAAGCATCATTGATCACGATGATCTCTTTCGAAACGTTGAGTTCATGGAGGTTAATAGACAGCACATCCCGAAGCACTTCGGCGATGAATTGCTCCTCGTTATAGACTGGTATAATGATTGATAGTGTGGTCATCATTTGACAAAATTACGGCATTAGGAAACTTTCTTCCCTTGTTTTCGCATTTACTCTATGCATACATAACTCATCCAGAACAGCAGAGGGACAGGCCCTGTGAAGCTGTAGCAACCGTTGAAGCCGCAAGGTGACAAGCCAAGGTGCTAAATCCTGCCAAGAGCAATCTTGGAAAGATGAGCCGGAATCATAGACCTTGTACACGTCGTGTACACAAGTTTACGACCTATTCGGCACACTTTCCGAATAGGTTTTTTCATTTTAGGGAAAACCCGTTCGGTTCGTGAGAGAGCGACGCCACTCGTGGCGGCTGTTCTTGTGATGAGTGAAGATTTTAATTAACTCATATACAAGACATGAAGATCGAAACGCGCTCTATCTATAACACAACCAAGACCGACCCTGCCTATGGCAGCATCGGCACACCTATCTACCTCACATCCAACTTCCGATTCTCAGAGCCTGGTGTAAGCACTGGTTATGACTATACCCGAAGCGGAAACCCTACACGCTCAACGCTTGAATCAGTGCTTGCTGACCTTGAAGGTGGAGCGAGGGCAGTAGCAGTTTCGTCAGGCATGTCTGCAATTACTACCGTACTTGCTCATTTTGAAACGGGCGCTCACATCATCGCAACAAATGATTGTTATGGTGGCACTGCTCGTCTGCTGAATCTCTATGAGCAACAAAAACGAATATCACTCTCATACGTTGATCTGACAGACCCGATAAATCTTGTCGATGCTATCCGACCCGAGACGCGATGTCTATGGATAGAGACGCCGAGTAACCCTCTCCTGCGAGTAGTTGATCTTGGCGCGCTTGCGCGGATTGCCCATGCAAAAAATATCCTTGTCTGTGTTGATAATACATTCCTCTCACCATGTCTTTTCCGTCCATTCGAGCACGGAGCTGATGTCATTGTTCATTCCACCACGAAGTGGCTCAATGGTCATAGTGATTGTGTTGGTGGAGCAGTTATCTCAAAGACGCCTGAACTCGGCGAGAGATTTCAGTATCTGGCAAATGCCCTCGGCACAACAACTGGCGCATTTGATAGCTGGCTAGTGCTTCGTGGTATCAAAACACTCGCTGTTCGCATCCGTCAGCACGAAGAGAATGCCAATGCTATTGCAGAATTCTTGGATAGCCATCCCGCCATTGAAGAGGTGTTTTATCCGGGACTACCTTCACATCCAACACATAAAATTGCGAAGAAACAACAAAACGGATTTGGCGGAGTGATCAGCTTTCGTTTGAAAGATGGTAAAGAGGCAGTACTTGAAGTATTGCGCCGCACAAAGATATTCGCACTTGCCGAGTCGCTCGGTGGCGTAGAGTCTCTGATAGAGCATCCTGCAACCATGAGTCATTTCTCAATGGGTGAAGAACTGCGTGAGAAAGCAGGTATCACCGATGACATAATTCGTATCTCCGTCGGAATTGAGAATGTCGATGATCTCATCTCAGATCTCTCGCAAGCACTTGATGTTGTATCTACCAGCGTAAAGGAAGAGGAGTTACTGCTTGCAGAAGTATAATATACATAAAGGTAGTGTATCATTAAAGGAGGCGCTTACGCTTGAGTGTGGTGATGTTCTCGATAACATAACCATTGCTTATGAGACGTATGGTGAGTTAAATGCGGACAAATCGAATACTGTTTTTGTCGCACATGCGCTTACCGGAAGCGCTTCAGCGAATGAGTGGTGGAAGACACTCATCGCCGAAGGGAAAGCCCTTGACCCTAATCAGTATTTTATTATCTGTACAAACTGCATTGGCTCGTGCTATGGCTCGACCGGACCAAGTGCAAATACTGTATTCCCTCAAATAACTATTCGTGACATCGCAAACGGGACGTTTGCGCTACTGGATGCTATTGGAATAGATTCGCTTTCACTTGCTATCGGCGGTTCATTTGGGGGTATGATAGTCTTTGAGATGGCTCAGATTACACCTGAGAGGGTAAAACGGTTGGCTCCCCTATCATGTGGAGTTGAACATACTCCTTGGCGAATTGCATTTAGCTCCGCGATACGAAAGGTAATCGAAGAGGGAATCCGAAACGGAAATACAGAGCGTGCATTTGCTCTTGCGAGACAAGTTGCGATGTCGAGTTATCGTTCGAGCGTTGAGTTTGACGAAAGATTTGGAAGACGCAAGAATACCGAGGGGCTTTTTGAAGTAGAAAGTTATCTGGAACATCAAGGTGAGAAGATAGTCGGAAGATTTTCACCGCACTCATACATCACACTTACAAAAGCGATGGAGTTGTACTCGCTTTTTGAAGGCAGAGAAGGAACGAGAGAACATATACTTCAAAAGATACAACAACCAACTCTTCTTTTGGGCACGCCGACAGATATACTCTACCCCGAATCGGAGCTTCGTTCTCTTGCCCAAGAGCTTCCGAATGCAATGTATCGCTCCATTGATGCAATATGGGGGCATGACTCTTTCTTGATAGAAGAAGTACAGGTAAACAAGATCGTGAAACAATTTTTAGAGAAAACAAAATGATCGTAGTCGAACCAACCATCAGAACAACATACAAGCCGCATATCGGTTGTCGCACACTTCGCATTGGTCTCTTTGGATGCGGAGTAGTCGGGAGTGGACTCGTGAAGATACTTGAAGCAAAGCGCGAGGAATTTTGCGAGCGATACAACACAGACATATCCATTGAGAAGATATGTGTTCGAGACATTGACAAAGAGCGAGATGTAGAGTTTGATCATGAGTTATTCACGACCAATCGCAACGAACTCATCTATGATGATTCGCTTGATCTGATCATTGAGGTCATTGGCGGGTATGAAGATGCAAAGGACATTATCATTCGCTCACTTGAGAATGGGAAGAATGTGATTACTGCGAATAAGTATCTTCTCTCACATGAGATCAAGGAGCTTCGGAATATCGCTCGTCATAATGATGCAAATCTCATCTATTCAGCAAGTGTATGCGGTTCAGTACCTGTTATACACGCGATAGATGAATTTCGCTCGTCCGATGAGATTACAAAAATTCGAGGCATTGTCAATGGCTCAACAAATTTTATTCTTACAATGATGGCAAGTGAGGGTGTTACCTTTGCTCGTGCCTTGGAGGAAGCCCAGCGTCGCGGCTTTGCGGAAGCTGACCCCACATTCGATATATCCGGGCAAGATGCATCACAGAAGCTATCAGTGCTTTGCTATCATGCTTTTGGAGAGCACATCCATCCCGAGCTTATTGATGTCACCGGAATCGAGCGTATTTCACTCATCGATATTCATGATGCCACGGATAAAGGAGAGGTGATAAAGCTTATTGCTGAGGCTGAAGTCGTTTTAGGGAAAGTACATGCGCGGGTGGGGCCACAGCGAATCCCGAAGACGCATCTATTCTCCAATACGAATGACGAGTACAATGCATTGGAGATAACGACAGTATTTGCAGGTACACAGATACTTTATGGGAAGGGTGCAGGGAGTTATCCGACGGCTAGTGCTGTGATGAACGACATAATATCTATCGTTATGAGTTGATTAGAGGCATATTACCTATTATCTACAAACTAAACTGACCAATCTTTTGTATTACATAGCTGTAAATAAAGAGGTTTAGGTATGGATTTTTCTTTTCTTATTAATACATGGTGGGGTGTTATTATTTTGGTGGTGATCGCTGGTCACTTCACCATTATGTGTACGTCTTTGTATCTCCACCGCTCCCTTACGCACCTATCGGTTACATTCCACCCTATTGCCGCATTCCCAATGCGCTTATGGTTATGGCTTTTTACCGGAATGTCTGCAAAAGAGTGGGTTTCTGTACATCGTAAACACCATGCACATTGTGAGACCGAGCATGACCCCCATTCGCCGGTTATCCATGGCTGGGCACAGATACTTTTCCTTGGCGTAAAGTATTATCGCATTGCTTACAAAGATAAGGACACGATCGAAAAATTTGGTAAGGGTTTACCAAACGATTTCCTTGAACGCTCTTTCTTTGAGCCGACTCGTTTTATCGGACCGGTTGTTCTATTGGTACTTTGTTTCTTCGGATTTGGTTGGTTGTTCGGACCACTTGTTTGGGCTGGACTCGTATTGTGGGTTCCATTCTGGGCTGCAGGAGTAGTCAATGGGCTTGGTCATACCATTGGATATCGTAACTTCGTTGTAGAAGACGAAAGCCGTAATTTGGGACCAATGGGGATCCTGCTTTCAGGCGAAGAGCTTCATAATAATCACCACAAGTATCCATCACGCGCGAAATTCTCGGTGAAGTGGTTTGAGTTTGATATCGGCTGGCTTTATATCTCTGTTTTGCGATTCTTTGGGCTTGCAAAGCTCCGCATCCCGATAGAGAACGCATAAAAAGACATTTAGTTATTATTGAAATGCTGCTTTTCCGTAGAGGAAAGCAGCATTTTCAGTTTTGTACGTTTTGTTGTTTTAGAAAGACCAAACTTGGGTAAGCGTTGTTACATTTTAATGATGAAATATCTATTATCCATAGTTCTTTTGCTCTCTTCGGTTGTTGGCTTTGCTCAAACCAAGCAACTTGCAACACTTGACGGTCGATTCTCCATTTTTATTCCATCGACATTTTCTGACCCGGAGTTTTCTTCGCAAACGATCCCATCAGATGCCGGCGATCTCCTGCTGAGGATGTACACGACGAGTTCAAAAGATGATCAGGTATTTGTCATCTCCTACAATGATTATCCTGATAGTGTGATTGTATCCTCAAATTTCTCCAAAATGCTTGATGCTGTTCGTGATGGGGCATTAACGAATATGAATGCAAAGATGGAGAAGCAAATGGATCTCACGTTCGAGGGAAACCCGGCAAGAACTATAAACTTTACTTCAACGATAGAGGGTGTCACAACGTACGGTCGGCTTGATTGTATGCTTGTTGCCCCCCGTCTTTACCAGATAATCTATATTTGCTCTCATAAGGCCAAACGTTCTTCAAAGGAAATAAAGCAAGTATTCTCATCGTTTAAACTTATTTCGGCTGATTCGGAAGAATAGTATGGGACTACCGATGCAGCTGACGATATTGCGGATACTGCTGGCGCCTGTATTTTACTGGCTCTTTGCTCTTGCGGAGCCACATGAATACACTTGGGCTGTGATTGTCTTTCTTATTGGCTCACTCACTGATTGGTATGATGGATACTTTGCACGTCTTTGGAAGATAACATCTCCGCTGGGCGCATTCCTTGACCCATTAGCCGACAAAATACTTACGGGTGTGGCATTTATTGCATTTGCTTCTATTGGCATTATTCCTGTCTGGACAGTCTGGATTGTTATTGCACGTGATGTCCTGATGACCTTTTTCCGTTTGCTTTCAGATTCTCTGAATATGCCAGTGCAGACGAGCAACTTTGGAAAGGTCAAGACGTTTATACAGATGTTGTTCATCTCATATGTGCTTGTGGCGCATATGCTTCATAGCGGTGGTCTTGGTGTGCAAGCAGCAGGTTTTGGAGCATTCCTTGATGATACGGACATTTACTATTATGGGATGATATTTGTAACAATACTAACTATTGCTACTAAAGCGCAATACATTTACGATAACATGCAAGTGCTTCGCGCTGCATGGAAAAAATATGTAAGTAACAGCTCTACCCAAAAACTCTGATGGCAGGCGACCAAATCGCAAAAGCACGTTCCAGACTCTGGTCACCTTCGGTTGCGAAGGTGCGCAGTGTGCCGTCTGTCGTTCTCGCCGTAGCAACGTTTGGCTTTATTGGTCTTTCTCCTGTCGCATCCGGGACGTTCGGCAGCTTAGCCGCGGTTGCTCTCTACTACTATATTCCTTTGCTCCATAACAACTGGATACTCTTAGTTGGCATTATTGCCGTCTTTATTGCAGGGTCTATCTCTGCTGATGTTATCGAACTTCGCACAGGGGAACATGATCCCGGCGTAGTTGTCATCGACGAAGTGCTTGGGCAGTGGATAGCATTACTTTCATTTTCGTATCATGGGGACATCGTCTTTATCATTTCAGCATTCGTTCTTTTCCGCATCTTTGATATTCTCAAACCATATCCGGCAACGATATTTGAACGTTCTATAGGAGGCACAAGTATCATGCTTGATGACGCTGTGGCTGGTGTCTATGCTTGTATCGCTGCGAATATCGTGACGTATTTCTATTATTCATTCTTGTAAGATATACCTTGTTAAAAGCAGAGCTTCTCTCGATCGGCGATGAGCTTCTCATCGGACAAATAGTCAATACCAATGTTTCCTTTCTTTCCGAGCGTCTTAATGAAATAGGCGTGGATGTTCATCGCATCACAACCGTAGGTGACAACGAAAAGGACATACTGCAGGGGATGCGATGTGCTTGGAAAGAAAGCGATATCGTTATTGCAACGGGTGGTCTTGGTCCGACACATGACGACATATCAAAGAATGTAGTTGCTAAGTTCTTCAAGAAAGAACTTGTCATGGATAAGAAGACACTTGCCCATGTGGAAGCGCGATTCAAAAGTTTTGGGTATGCTAAAATGCCCGAGAAGAATATTGGGCAGGCACTTGTACCCAAAGGGTTCATAGCTCTTCGTAATGACAAAGGCACTGCTCCGGGACTGCTTTATCATGAGAAGGGTAAAACCTTCATCATCATGGCAGGTGTCCCACATGAGATGAAATGGCTCACAGAGAAGTGGGTGATTTCATATTTAAAGAAACAGTATAAAGGTAAATTCGGACAAGCGATCATTCATAAAACGCTGCTTGCAACCGGCATCGGTGAATCACTTCTTGCCGAGAAAATCGGCGACATGAAAGACATCCTTGAAGAAGGCACAACACTTGCATACTTGCCAAAGACAAGTGGCATACGTTTACGAATTTCAGCAAGGGCATTATCGGAAGCGAAAGCCAATGCCATCATCGCTCGGGTAGAGAAACGAATACTCTCAAAAGTAAACAAATACATCTATGGTAAGAATAATGATGTGCTCGAAGAGGTCATCGTATCACTCTTAAAGAGAAAGAAGAGGTCTGTTTCTATTGCTGAGAGCTGCACGGGTGGAATGCTTTCAATGCGTATCACCAATGTCGCAGGTTCTTCAGAGGTCTATCCGGGTAGTATCATCAGTTATGCAGATGAAATAAAAGTTGAAGAGTTGAATGTCTTATCAAGTGTACTCAAAAAGTATGGTGCAGTCAGCGAGGAGTGCGCAAAGGCAATGGCTGAAGGCACACTGAAGAAATTCGGTACCACATACGCTATCGCCATCTCCGGCACTGCCGGACCTGATGGAGGCACAAAAGAGAAGCCGGTCGGTACTGTCTGGATCGCACTCGCAGAATGGGGAAAACCGACTATTGCACAACTCTACCATTTTGGCATCGGACGCAGCATAGTGAGAGAACGGTCATGCGATGCTGCACTTGAGTTGCTTAGGGAGCAGCTCATATAGTTTTTCCGTGACCCTTTCATTTGTCGATTCTGTTTTACAACGGCTTTATTAATACAACTTTCTATGGCAGCTGCAAAGCGTATTCCGCTCCGCGATTTTTTCCGTAACCCTGAACGATCGGGCTATCAAATTTCTCCTGATGGCAACTGGATTAGCTTCTTAGCTCCGTATGAACGCCGCATGAACGTTCATATCATGCCCCGCACAGGCGGCGAGCCAAAACGAGTAACTTCTGAAACAACACGCGACCTTGCCGGATACTTTTGGAAATCAGATGAGCGTATAGTTTATCTTCGAGACATTGACGGCGACGAGAACTGGCATCTGTATTCGGTTGACCGCAACGGCGAGAATCTCATTGACATGACTCCCTTCGATGGAGTAACGGTTGACATCGTTGATGATCTTGAAGACCATCATAGCGATATGCTTATCTCAATGAATAAGCGAAACAAAGAGATATTTGACGTTTATCGATTGAATGTATTTACAGGCGAGATGAAGATGGTCGCCGAGAACCCGGGCAACATCACCGGCTGGAATACCGATCATGACGGATGTATCCGTATTGCTACAACAACTGATGGGGTTACCGCTACACTCTTATACCGAGAGACAGAGCAGGACGCATTTAAACCTGTCATCACTACGAATTTCAAGGAGTCGGTTTCGCCGTTATTCTTTACGTTCGATAATAAGCACCTTTATTGTTCAAGTAACTTAGGTCGCGATAAAGCAGCAATCGTTAGATTTGACATTTCAACGGGTAAAGAACTTGAAGAATTGTTTCTTCATCCCGATGTAGATGCTTCTAACCTTTCATATTCACATAAACGTAAAGTCCTGACAGCTATCAGCTTCGTCACATGGAAGCGTGAAAGAGTTTTTCTTGATGAAGACTTGGAGATCATGTTCGAGAAACTAACGAGGAAGCTCCCCGGATATGAGATAAATATCAATTCATATAATAAGAACGAAGATATGTTTATCTTGCGGACATATAGTGACCGTTCGCTCGGCTCGTTCTACCTGTATGAATCAACATCGGACAAACTTACAAAACTTACCGACGTAAGTCCGTGGCTCGATGAGAACGACTTGGCAGAAATGAAGCCCATTAGTTTTGTAAGCCGCGACGGATTTACTATCCATGGTTATCTAACTCTTCCGAAAGGAAAAGACCCGAAGAATCTTCCGGTTATCGTTAATCCGCATGGCGGACCGTGGCATCGTGATGTATGGGGGTATAACCCCGAAGTACAACTCTTCGCCAACCGTGGCTACGCCGTATTGCAGATGAACTTCCGCGGCTCGACCGGCTATGGCAGAAAGTTTTGGGAGTCGTCATTTAAGCAGTGGGGAAAGACAATGCAGAATGATGTCTCGGATGGCGTGAAGTGGCTTATCGATCATGGTATTGCTGATGCAAAGCGAATTGCTATCTACGGCGGCAGCTATGGCGGCTATTGCACACTTGCCGGAATGACATTCACACCCGACCTCTATGCTTGCGGCGTTGATTACGTCGGCGTATCTAATCTCTTCACATTCCTCAACACAATTCCACCGTACTGGAAGCCATTCCTTGAGATGATGCAGGAGATGGTCGGGCATCCTGATAAGGATAAAGACCTTCTGACGGCTGCTTCTCCGGTATTCCATGTTGATAAAATAAAAGCTCCGCTCTTTGTTATTCAGGGAGCAAAAGATCCGCGTGTTAATATTGACGAATCAAACCAGATCGTTGCCGCGCTCAAGAACCGTGGGATAGAAGTACCGTATCTTGTCAAGGAGAACGAGGGGCATGGCTTTCATAACGAAGAGAACAAGTTCGAGGTCTATGAAGAGATGGAGAAGTTTTTAGAGAAGCATCTCAATTAAGTCTTCATCCCAAGTTACTAATAGTTAGGGCGAGTATCATCTCGCCCTAATCGTTTTAAACGTTTTTGCTGTTATGGTGTCTCTCTCATGGATTAATCTACTACTGTACCTATGAAGCTTTTTGTTACAATTCTTTCTTTTCTTGCATCTACATCATTCGCGCAGCTTTCGCCTGAAATCACCTCATGGATACTTAACCAGTCAGGCCAGACGGGCTACGGCGGATTAGTAACGAACGTTCAGCAGGTGCAGTACTCCGATGATTTTGTCTATGTAAGTGCATCATGTGTCCCGAGCTATGACATCGGTCCGTGGCAAGGCAACCCCAATACACCAAAGAATCAGAACTTCGTCTATAAGATAACCCGCAGCCCACAAAAGAATAATGGTACGCTCACTGCAACGCCTCTTGGTCATATCGGTGTATGGTCTAACGGTGTAAGCATTTTCAATGCAAAGGATGCTGCGTCGTACCAGAATGCAAAAGTCTGGAATCAGAATGCGATCCTTGTCGAGGGTGCGAGCTTTGATGATTGCCTTGGTCACCCAGCGCCAAACGGGGAGTACCATCATCATCTCAATCCGCGCTGTCTCTATGATAGCAAGGACAGCGCAAAGCATTCACCTATCATCGGCTATAGTTTTGACGGCTACCCTATCTATGGCGCGTTTGGATTTGCAAATCCTGACGGCACGGGAAATATTACTCGTATGCGCTCGACGTTCCGTCTTCGCTCGATCACTGACCGTACTACACTATCAGATGGCACTGTACTTGCGTCGAATCAGCACGGACCTGCTATCAGCGCGCAGTATCCGCTCGGTTATTATATTGAGGATTTCGAAATGGTGCAGGGCATCGGCGACCTTGATGAACACAACGGCAGGTTCTCGGTCACGCCGGAATACCCGAACGGAACGTATGCATATTTCGTAACGCTTGACGAGAGCGGCGTCGCTGCGTATCCATATACATTAGGTGTTACCTACTATGGCGTCGTGCCAGCAGGCAACACCGGTCCGGGTTCAGGTCATGCAACTATCACGGAAGTCGTCAATACCTATAGCCCATCGTCAGTCGAAGGAGATATTAGCCCCGAAGTATCGGTCAGCATATTCCCTAACCCAGCAATGATGATGATTTCTATCTTTATCGAACCCGGCACAATCAATAATATCACTGCCGAGCTATTTACTTCAAACGGCGAGAAACTTCTAACCAGTGAGAATATCCAACCAGCCGTACAATACACAATTGATATCTCGACTCTTGCACAGGGAGTGTATCACCTTGTACTCCATTCAGGTGATTGGCAGGAGGTCAGAAGAGTAATAGTCACACGATAAATATACTACTTTCCCTTTCTCATCGAATCCACGCTCCACTCTCCTGCACCTGCGGCAGAGTAGTAGAGCCATAGGAAGCAGTAGAGGACAGCAGCCATACCGCCGTTCACGACAGTCCAGAAGCTTAGATGTCCATGACCTTGGAAGTATGCAATAGCCATCATACCCGAAAGGAGGAAGGCGACAGGACGAGTGAAGAGTCCGATCATCACGAGCAGTCCGCCGAACGTCTCAAGGACTCCGGCAAACCATATCTGCGAGAAGAACTCGGCAGTGCCGTTATCGGGCGGCATCCCCATTGGGAATGCGAAGAGCTTCATTGTTCCGTTCTGGATAAACATGAATGCTCCTGTGATGCGTAAAATACTCAAGAAA
>JBKJTT010000074.1:0-7836 GCA_046590205.1 Kapaibacterium sp. (SeqCode) | reverse complement strand
GCAGATTGGAAATTTGGGGTACGTGTAACAAACCTCAAAAACCGAAGTTATTAATATGTTACATGCCCTATCTTTTGCCCAAAATTGCGTATATTTGTAACGATTTTACTTATCTCCCCCCGTTCTTACTAAAGTTTTTACATATTTTTTACATATTATTGTAAGTCATCATGAAAAAGCACACTTTTCTTTTCGCATTGGCAGCGTTACTTCTGTCATCTTCACTTTCATTTGCTCAGCGTACAGCGGGCTTTCGTGAAGTTGATCTCGATGATGGTTCAGGTAATATCACATTCTTAACAGCACTTCAAGGTTCGCTCGGTATCAATGGAAGCGACTTGCTTCCTGACCCATGCGCCTTGCTTGATCTTTCGAGTTCAACAAAGGGCTTCTTGCCGCCACGCATGAATGCCGCGCAAGTACTTTTGCTTTGCGCCGGCGCACCACAGCCGGGTATGACGATCTATAATACGTCAACAAATTCACTGCAAGTATTCAACGGAGTTTTTTGGGGGGATGTATCCAACGGCTGGACGGTCGAGGGTAACAGCACACTCAACATTGATGGCGTGAATAATCTTTTAGGTTCAACAGTAACCTCACCTGTTCTTCCGTTCAACTTGATCGTAGGTGGAACACGCATCGTACGTTACGAGCCGAATAATCGTATTATCGGTGGTGATCCGGGTAATACGGTCTTTGGTGATCATTCTACCATCGCAGGTGGCGGTCAGCCGGGAGTTGTAAACTCTATTGCTGATGTGTCCAGTGGTAACAGCTTTATCGGCGGCGGTATTGATAACGTCATTGCAAACGGTAACGCAGCGTTTATCGGTGGTGGCGGATTCAACCGCACAAATAATGTCGGTGCAAGTGTTGTAGGCGGAAGCGGCAACACGGCATCCGGTGATGGTTCGTTTGTCGGTGGTGGTAATAACGGAGCAAATACTCCCGGCTCGAATAACACAGCATCGGGAGTAAGTTCAGTTGTCGTTGGCGGATTGTATAACTCCGGCAGCGGAACAACATCATTTATCGGCAGCGGACAATTTAACAATGCATCCGGCGGCGGGTCATTTATTGGCGGTGGATTTACGAACACAGCATCAAACTTTGATGCTATCGTAGTCGGTGGTATCTCCAATGTAGCAAGCGGCTATCGCTCATTTATCGGTGGTGGAGGTAACAATCAAGCAACGCAACAATATTCAGCAGTTGTCGGTGGATTGAATAACATCATCGGACCCTTTGGTCAGTTCTCAACGATCGGCGGCGGTGTTGGCAATACAGCCAACGGCGATGCAGGTGCTGGCGACGCAACAGTCGGTGGCGGTACTGGTAACAATGCCGGTGGTGCTCGTTCAACAGTCGGCGGTGGATTTTTCAATAGCGCACTTTCAAACGCTGCAACAATAGGTGGTGGTGCGAATAACTCAAGCAGCGCAACTGCACAGTATTCAACGATAGCAGGAGGAAGAGGAAATACAGCGAATGGCGTCTATTCAACTATCGGCGGTGGTCAGTCAAATATTGCCAATGATGGTACAGGTTCAAGTGCTGCATGGAATACAGTTACCGGTGGACAGTCTAATACTGCTTCGGGTAATAGCGGAAATAACTCTGGTTGGAATGCAGTCGGGGGTGGAGCAACTAACGTAGCATCAGGAGGAAGTTCTCTTACGGGGGGACTTATGGGAGCCAATGCTATTGCAGGTGGCTATCAAAATAACGCATCCGGCGGTGCAGGCGACTGGTCAGGTGGAAATAGTATTTCCGGCGGCTCATTCATGAATGCAACTGGTGGTAGTGGGTTTAACTCCGGCGGTAATCATATTGGCGGTGGCTGGCAGCATGTTGCAAGCGGTTCAACAGGTATATTATCGGGTTACAACACAATATCAGGCGGATATTCACAGGATGCTCGCGGTGCGGCAGGTAATAACTCTGGTATGAATACGATAGGTGGTGGTTTTGATAATGATGCATTCGGCACAGCTACAAACAATACTGGTTGGAATACTATTGGTGGAGGCAACGCGAATAACGCACACGGAGGATTAGGAAACTTCACTGGAGGAAATACTGTCGCAGGCGGTTCGACAAATAATGCAATCGGCAATGCCATTGAAGGTTCTGGTGCCAACGCTGTTGGCGGCGGTTCACAGAACAATGCAAGTGGCGGTATCGGCGGCGGACCGGGCGGTGGTGCTGCAGGTGCAAATGTCATCGCTGGTGGCTACCAAAATACTGCAATCGGCGGAAATAATGCTGGTACAGGGCCTTCAGGTATGAATGTTATAGCAGGTGGATGGGTAAATAATGCAAGTGGCGGTAATGGTGATTGGTCAGGCGCAAATACAATAGCCGGCGGTACGTTTAGTATCGCGATTGGTGGTGCAGGGTTTAACTCCGGTGGTAATTTTATTGGCGGTGGGTATAATCACGATGCAAACGGTTCAGCAGGTATTTTATCAGGATACAACACTATATCAGGCGGATATTCACATGATGCTCGTGGTGGAGATGGCTTAAATTCCGGAATGAATACTATTGCCGGCGGGTATATAAACAAAGCATTCGGTACATCTGCACCCGGTACGGGTTGGAATAGTGTAGGCGGCGGATCGAATAACAATGCGAACGGAAGCACTACCGACAATACTGGCGGCAACACAATAGCCGGCGGCAGATTTAACTCTGCGCTTGGCGGTACAAACACCAATAATTCGGGTGTCAATACCATCAGTGGTGGCACGAGCAACCAAGCCAATGGCGGGTCGGGTCCATTTACAGGTGGCAATGTGGTCAGTGGTGGTCAGTCTAATATTGCCAATGGTGGTTCAGCCCTCAATCCGGCAGTCAATGGTTATAATGTAATCGCAGGTGGATACTTCAATAATGCATTTTCAGGAAGTGGCGATTGGTCTGGTGGAAATAGTATCGGTGGTGGCTCATTCATCAATGCCAATGGCGGTTCAGCGCTTAACTCCGGTGGTAACCATGTAGGTGGTGGTTATGACCATGATGCAAACGGCACAGGAGCTAACCAATCAGGATATAATACTATCAGTGGTGGGTATCAAAATATTGCAAGTGGTAGTGCTACCGGTAATTCAGGATACAACTCAATTGGTGGTGGCTACTCGAATGATGCCACACCGTCGGGTGGATTTTTAGGATATAACACAATCGGTGGCGGAAACAATAATACATCGAGTGGTAATACATCAACTGTCGGAGGAGGATTAAGCAATTTATCAACGAATACATACTCAACTGTCGGTGGTGGTATAGCTAACAATGCTTCGGGGAACCGCTCGACTATTGGCGGCGGTGATAACAACATCGCAAGCGATGCAGATGCAACAGTAGCCGGTGGAGGATACAACAGAGCTACTGGCATTGATGCGACTGTAGGGGGTGGTTCATATAACACCGTTGCAGGTAACTGGTCAGTTATCCCCGGCGGAAACGGCATGACGCTCAATGGGCAGTCATCCTTCGGCTTTCTCGGTAGTGGCGCTGTTGGCCATAACCAGATGACTATCGCCGCGACTCATACAGCAGCATTCGGCAATGTGCACATGTGGCTTACAAATAACAACAGCACAGCAAGCCAACTTCGTTTTTATGAGCCGAATGGCGCCGGCGGCGCATTCCCACCGGCAGGTATTAACCACACGTCATTCAGAGCAGGTGTACAAGCGGCTGATATTACGTACGTACTACCTACGGCAAACGTCAATGCAGCAGCAAGTGCAACGGATCTTGGCGCCGGGCACATGGAAGTAAATAGTGCAGGCACGATGTCATGGAGACAGACAGTCGTAGCGACTGGCAATGCGACATTCGTATTAACTGCGGCACAAAGCTCGAACGATCAGACAATTGCTGTAACAGGCGCAGCATCGGGTGATATTGTATCGCTTGGTGTACCAAACGGCGCTGTACTTGCCAACTCTGCATACACTGCATGGGTATCAGCAAATGATGTTGTAACCATTCGTTTTAACAACTACAGCGCTGGAGCACAAAACCCGGGCGGACCACATACATTTAAGGTACAGGTTATTAAGTAAGAGAAATTCTTATTCAGTAGGAACGTCATTTTTGTAAGGGTCAGGCATTGCCTGACCCCTATTTTTGTACCGTAGGTCTCCGACCTGCCCCCCCCGCAGCCCCTACGGCGTATTATTTTCCTATTTTCTTCTTGGACGTACTTGGATTTGCGTCGAGAATGTAGTATATTTGCACACCCGCATCGTGTTCTCATATTAACTAACAATTACGGTTATGAAACGTATATTATTGCCTTTCCTTCTGCTTTTGATCGTTACTTCATCCTATGCGCAGCGGACAGGCGGATTCCGTCGGTTGCAACTTGATGATAATACCGGCGACATGTCGTTTATCACTGCCCTTGACGGCGGTATCGGTATCAACTCGCTTGGGTTTGATCCAGATGCTTGTGCCATCCTCGACCTTGTCTCGACGACGAAGGGCTTCCTTCCCCCGCGTATGACACAGGCGGAAATGATGCTACTCTGCGGCGGCGCACCTGCGCCCGGTATGACCATCTACAATACGACAACCAATGCCCTCTATACTTTTAACGGACTTTCATGGGCAGCATCAGGATGGCTTACCATTGGTAACACACTCACCGGAGGTGCACCGAATACGCCGGTAGAATTCTACGGCTCGAATAATAATTACGATGTCGTGATGAAGACCAACGGCGTGGAAGTCATGCGCTTGCGTACCGATGGCGGTATTGATCTTCCGAATACAACAGGAGCAAACATCGGTGTGATACTCAAAGCAGGGACACCGTTTCTTCATAACTTTGGTGTTCAAAACACGATGCTGGGTTCAGGAGCAGGGAACTTGACAATGACGGGCGCAAATAATGTGTTCGTTGGGTACCAGAGCGGACCTGTAAACACAACGGGCAATCAAAATACATTTGTCGGTTCGTCAACCGGATCAGTAAATACAGGCACTAATAATACCTTCATTGGTTTCCATGCCGGAGATAAAAACACGACAGGATTTGAAGGCACGTTCGTTGGCGCAGGTGCAGGCGAGTTGAACGTTGGCGGCTTACGCAACAACGCGTTTGGATTCCAATCGCTTTTCGCGAATACGAATGGTATAGATAACACTGCCCTTGGGTACTGGGCACTTCGTAATATTGAAGGTAATCATAATACTGCAGTTGGCGTGAGTGCGATGCGCGATGCAGTATCGGGTAATTATAATACAGCAATTGGAAGAGCTGCAATGCGAGACGGACTTAATACCGGTGAAGGAAATACTACGGTCGGTAGCTTTTCGATGCGTACCAACACATCGGGGTACTGGAATGCCGCGCACGGGTATTTCGCAATGGAAAGCAATACGACAGGCGCAGGTAACGTAGCATTGGGTACTTCGGCAGGGCGATCGAACCAAACAGGTAGTGTTAACACGGCTATTGGCTTCAATGCGCTTTTTACAAACACATCAATAGGTGGCAATACAGCTGTTGGCGGATATGCTTCGGAGTTAAATACGACTGGGTATTATAATTCCTCACTTGGCTATAGAGCACTTAATAAGAATACTGATGGTCTAGAGAACACAGCAATTGGTTCAAATGCAATGTATAATTTCCTCACTGGCAGCAGAAATACTGCTGTTGGTAGCAGTGCGATGGTAGATGCAACAGGTGGCAGTGATAACGTAGCTGTCGGACTTGTAGCACTTCGTACTAATACAACGGGCTACTGGAACACAGTAGTAGGTGCATTTGCTATGGAAAACAATACTGACGGATTGGCGAACACAGCACTCGGTGTCTCGGCAAATCGTCTCAATCAAAGTGGGTATAATAACGTCGCTGTCGGTATTAATGCACTCTTTGACAATCTGACAAATGAGAACACCGCCGTCGGTGCCTATGCATCAGAGAATAATTCATTAGGATTTTGGAATACATCGGTAGGTTTTCAAACGCTTCGTGATAATGTAGATGGCGATGAGAATACCGCTATCGGCTCGAATGCGATGAGGTCTTTTGTAGCTGGTAATCATAACGTTGCCGTGGGCAGCAGCGCAATGTTCGACGCAACAGGTGGAAGTGATAACGTAGCTGTTGGTTTAGTTGCGCTTCGTCGCAACACAACCGGCTACTGGAATAGTGTTGTCGGTGCTTTTGCCATGGAAAACAATCAAGATGGTTTTCAAAACGTAGCAATGGGTGTCTCTGCGCTTCGCGGAAATATCAGCGGCTTTAATAATGTCGGCATTGGTACGAATGCAGGTATTAACGCCACCGGTTCACAAAATACATTTGTGGGTGGGTTATCCGGGCAAGCGATCAGTGCGGGAAATAATAATAGCTTCTTTGGTTTCCATTCAGGTAATGCTACGACCGGAAGCCAAAATACTTTCCTCGGTGCAGGTGCTGGTGAGCTAAACGTTGCCGGTATTAATAATGTGTATGCCGGATTCCAAACTGGTTTTAACGGTTCTGGCTCAAACAATACAGCACTTGGCTCGACTGCGTTACAGGCAAATACCGGAAGTAACAATACCGCCCTCGGACGCAGCGCTGGCTTAGCAAACGTAGCCGGCACAGAGAATACATTCATTGGTTATCTCGCCAATGCTTCCGGTGCAGCATTTACCAACGCAACTGCTATCGGCGCTAATGCAAGTGTCGGGCAGTCGAATGCGCTCATCTTAGGTAGCAATGCTGATGTTGGAATCGGGACATCAACACCGGCTCGCAAACTCCATGTCGCTCCGACAGCAGTTGTACTCACGACTGTCCGAATTGAAGGATTGCCAACACATGCAAATGATGCTGCAGCAGGAGTCGCCGGACTTGTTACAGGTGATCTCTATGTAACACCAAATGCTGTCGGAGATCTTGTCTTGAAGGTCAAGATATAACCTCAAGTCGTAGGGACGTCATTTTTTGTAAAGGTCAGGCATTGCTTGACCTTTTTTTCGTCGCCCAGAGAAGGGCGTGGCTTTTCGCCTGTCATCTTATAGATAATACATCTGCAGCTATATGTAACAAAATCTAGATTTGGAGGTTTATTGTATGACTTTTGACCTTTATTCTTGCGACTTTTCGTATATTTGTAAAAGTATTATCCACTTTTGTGTACAAAACGATGAAAAACATCACTACCGTTCTTATTTTAAGCTTGTTTTTGGCTGTTTCTGCCTTTGCGCAGCGTACAGCAGATTTCCGTCGTTTATCACTTGAAAACGGCAATGCAGCCCAAAAAAGCTGGCTCATCAGCGACCAATCTTCGCTCGGTATTGATGCAAATGGTACTCTTACTGGTACATTTCCTAATATCAATGCCCTTGTAACTCTCGGCGCAGGCACCAAGACTAACGCACTTGACCTTCAGTCAATGCTCGGTGGAACAGGTATCCTCTTCTCGCAGAATATTCCTGCAACGGGTATTGATATGTTCCTTGGCGCAAGCGGAACAGGTATTATCATTGATGGTGGTACCCCGGTTGGTATAACTATCGGTAATGTAACCGCAGGCAGCGACGGTATGACCGTAGATGCGACCAACTCCGGTATCTCTATCGGAAACGGTACAGCACCGAATAACGGTATGAACATCGAAGCAGTCTCGAACGGACTTGCAATCGGAACATCAACGACTCCTGATATTGGTCAGACAACAGAAGCGAATCTTATCGGCGGTACATTTGATGCAGGTATTATCGGTGTTGATATCGGTCAGAACAACTCACCATCATTGGGCTTAGGTGTACGTTCACTTGGTACGGGTATTGATGTTAATGAGAATGGCTTTGTTG
>JBKJTT010000098.1:0-53019 GCA_046590205.1 Kapaibacterium sp. (SeqCode) | reverse complement strand
GGTCTGGCATCGTCTTTGTACGGCGCTGATCATTATATGCCTGACCTTCCAAGAACAATGATAGATGCTTTTGTTTTAGCACTTCTGCAAGCGTTGCTGCCCCGTCTGTTGAAACGAACGGAGTAAGCCCCGCAGCAGCACGAATGATATTGACATCACTTACAGCACCTCCAACATCACCACCTCGTGCCTTACACTCAGCACGTATGAGTATTGTTTCATTTGCTGTCATTAACGGGAAATCACCACCGTACCCACTATATTTCTTCATAACACTTACCAGATCATAGGTTTGTTCTTCGGTGCTTCCTGTAGCAGAATACCCTACATAGTTACCGCTGTCATTCGTTTTGAAGTACTCTGCAAGACGTGAGTCATTCGGCTCGCTCTTGAGCAGATCAATATATGGCTTTGTTGCACGGATAGAATTTGCCTCATCGTTTGACCACCAACCCCATGGTGAGTACTCAAGCGCTTCCTCCGAATATTTTGCCATCCAGTTACCTGCTACATCAGCTACACCGTTATTCGATTCCGAAAGTGCCGATGTGTAATTGCCGACATGCAGATAGTAACGTGCCTTGAGCGAATGCGCCACTGCTCGCCATCCAGCTGCACTACCAGCGAATGTGAGATCCTCGTCCAGAGCAATATCTGCATCTGCCGCAAGCCCGGTAAGTGCTTCGTCAAGAAGCGTCTGGACTCTGGCATATGCATCAGCTTGTGATACAAACTGCGGCGGAGCATATCCGGGCTTTGTCAGCGACTTCAGGTCAATGGGGATCGAACCGAAGTATGCTGCCAACTCACCATAGATACTTGCCTTGATAATTTTTGCAACAGCGATGATATAGTCCTGCGTTGCTGACGTAGCTGATAACTGCACCCCCGGAGTAAGAGTAATAAGGTCATCACAGACCTTCACTGCTTTATATCCGTAGAGCCACATATCATTTGGTGGTCCGTCAACGGTGAGGTTGTAGGTTGTCCAGGCACTTGCCTGTGCGCGCTGTCCTCCCGTAGGGGCTGTTACTTGCTGTGCCCAAATCGAGCCAACACGTGAGCGGTCAGCGGAATGGAAATCACCATTCATTGTCTGTGCTCCAACGAAAAGTCCTTTGATACCTGCAGGGGTTTTCAGCTGCTCTTCGGTAATTTCGTTCGGACTTAAGTTAATGGATTCATCAATATCACAGCTTGTGATGAACATCCCAAAGAATGCGAGAAAAAGGATACTCTTTTTCATATTGTGTTTAATAATTGTATTCATTATAGTATTCCTTCCTCAAAATTAGTATGTGAAGCTAACGCCGACCTGAATGGTACGCTGCGGCGGAAGATTAAAATAATCGAATCCGCGAGTTTCCGATTGTGCAAAGTTATTGACTTCGGGGTCAAAGCCCTTGTAGTCAGTTATCGTTAGGAGATTTCGACCTATCACGCTTATACGCATATTGTTAATATGGATATCTTTTAGAATATCCGTATTGTAGGAGATAGAAAGCTCGCGCAACTTGATATATGACCCATCTTCTATGACTGCCCCATCGATTCCATAGGCAAATGAGTTCGCATAGAAACGATAGTAATATTCTCTGGTTACGGGCTGCCCTGTCTCGTTATCTATAACTGTTTGACCTTCAAAAACCCACGGCTGTTCTCTATCCTCTGTCTCTTTGGCAGCACCGAAGTGATGCATCGCACCACGCGTGCCGTTCCAGACATCTTGTCCGAACACACCGTCAAAAAGAAAACCAACAGTGAAGTCCTTCATGATCGTGAAATCATTGCGCCATGCGAGAGCATAGTCGGGGTTCGGATCCCCGATAACCTGAAATTGTTCAGTGATTTGTGGTGCACCTTTGAAATCAAAACCGAAGTAATCATCGGCAACGCCTGTTGTTTTGAGAATCTGCCCATTCTCATCGCGTAGGTATCCAACACTTTGGAATACACCGAGCGGACGACCGACAATAGCAACGTTTTGAATTCCGGTGAAGCCATATATCTCTGCATAATCAATACCACCAGTATTTGTGACAAGATTATAGTTTCGAGAGTATGTAAAGCTCGTATTCCAGGTAAAGTCTTCTGTTCTGATTGGCAGAATAGTAAGTGATGCCTCGATACCTTCATTCCACATTGCAGCAGCATTGCGTAATTCTCTGTCATACCCGGATGAACCCGGTACTGTCAGATTCAGTATCATATCGTTAATGTTCGTATGATAGAACGTCATTTCGAGATTCACTCTGTCATTCCAAAAACCTGCATCAAAGCCAATTTCGCGCTCGATGCTTATCTCCGGAGAGATATTCAAATTTCCGGCTACAAATAGTGAATTATCATCACCGGAGCCCTGACGAATTCCTGTAAGGCCATCACGTCCGGCTGATGTTCTGCGCGTCCATCCATCGTTATTTCCATATACTGTGTAAAGGAAATTCGTAGCGTACGCACCGGGAAGTGATGGTGAACCCGCTTCGCCGTATCCACCTCGAAGTTTGAAGCTGCTTAAAATATCAGCCGGGACACCGAAGTCATTTAGCGGAAGGTTAAGTGCAAAACTTGCTTTCGGATACCAATGGAATTTCTTTGAACTTCCAAAGGTCGAGCTACCGTCGCGACGGAGAGCAAGTGTGAGTGTATATCTATCAAGATACGAAGTTGTTAATTGCCCAAAGAAGCCAACGAGTTTTGATTGAGCAAAGTCCGATGTCGCATCTTTGGTAGAACCTGCCGGTATCTCATCAAAGAATGGCAAAGTATTCGTTGAGGAAGCTTGAGTAGAAGCATAACTTGACCACAAAACCTGTGAGCCAAGTACAAGCTGTTGCGAAAGATCCTCCATCGGAGAGAACGATAGCGTGCCATTGAGGTCAAGATTTACCGAACTCGACTGGTACCGACGCTTAAGTATCTGACCAATACGTCCACTCGCACTTGATTCGGTTGATAAACGCTCAGTGTTCTCTTGATTATATTGGTCAACCCCAATACGTCCTGTCAATACAAGCCAATTAACCGGCGTAAGAGAAGCTTCTGTGCTATGTAAGAAGCGCGCTACACCTGAATTGAACTTATTGTTTTCAATACTCCAAAGCGGATTATCATAACTTGCGTAACGATGCTGTGAGCCGTCTGGGTTCTTGATGAGCGTGTTATTGAATTCAGGCGGCGTGCGCAGCGCACCGAGCATTAACCCTGAACGGTTAGAGCCGTCCTGCGGAAGGTCGTTATCAATAAGCAAGTAGTTCGAGTTCGATCTGATAGATAATATATCGAATGGAACGATCGTTAGGTTTGCACGAATATCCTGTTTCAGATAGTTCGAGTTTTCGATTAACCCTTCCTCATTAGAACGTACTCCGGAAATAAAATAACTAAACTCTGGTATGCCGCCCATAAATGAAATAGTCTGTTCGTTCGACATACTTGGTTGAACAACCTCTCCGACATGGTCATAAACAGTTGAATCACTCGCTAATGCCGGTCCCCAGCTTGTATTAAAGCCCGGTCTTTGGCGGTACTTTGTTTGAAGCATTTCCGACCCTGGTCGTCCGCTTGAACTATTAAACCCGACATTCGTCGAAGCTGTAATACTCGAAAGTTTTCCGCCCTCACCACCTTTGAATGCCCTTGCCTGTTTTGTCGTAATAAGAACAACACCATTTGCTGCAAGCGAGCCATAGAGCGCAGAAGCAGAAGGTCCTTTGAGGACTTGTATGTTCTCGATGTTCTCGCTCGAAATATCAACGGCTCTGTTGGCTAACTGGACAGAACCAGCCTGAAAATGCTCATCAGTAATAGACGCATTATCAATAACGATACCATCAACGACATAGAGCGGCTCTGATGAACCGTTGATAGTTTTACGTCCTCGAAGCGTTATGTATGTACCAGCTCCGGGTGTGCCTGATGGCTTGCTTACAATCATACCAGGAACACGACCCGAAAGTGCATCAATCGCAGAGGATGATCCTGAATTTGATATCTGTGCCCCGCCAACTTCAGCTATAGCATTACCGAGTTTCTTTCTATCAACTTCACCCGATAGTCCTAATACGACAATTTCATCTTGCTGTAACGCCTTTGCAGAAAGGGCAAAATTAATAGAGACTTCTGCACCAGCATCTACTTGAACTGATTTAGATACAGTCGTGTACCCAATAAGTCTTGCCTCGACTGATTGTTTACCTATAGGAACATTAACTATCTTATAGTTACCTTTTCCATCAGTCTTTGCTCCGATCTTCAGTGAAGGTATTAGTACCGTAACGCCGGGCAAGCCTTCTTTGGTATCAGCATCAGTTACGGTACCAATAATACTTCCGCCTTGAGCGAAAACGTTTGATGAGAGTGAACTAAATAAAGCTACTATTGCAAGAACAGTAAGCATACGTACTTTTGACATGAATAATCCGGCATTATAGATGCCTGATAATTCACGCATTGGTTTCTTATCTTGAACCATAAGCGTAAAGTGAGTTAAGTGATAAACACAAGAAACAACTCAAGCTAATAGTGGCACTGTCCCATCTATGCAGATACTCTTCGGTAGAGAAAATACAACACAACTCAAAGCACAATTAGGAGCTATGCCTCCATTAAGCCCCGGAGTTGACACAACTCCGTAGTACAATAATAAGCAATTTTTGACAAGGGTGTGCTTGAAAAAAGAATTTTTTTTGGGGGACATGGAAGTGCTTCAAATAAAAGGGATTACAAACAGGTGGGTTTTGTGGAGCTGAGGGGACTCGAACCCCTCACCTTTTGAATGCCATTCAAACGCTCTACCAGATGAGCTACAGCCCCAAATTGTGCCCGTAAAACGACATTCAACAGAGAGAGGTTTCAATTTAACCGTTCATGAACTGCCTATCTAAGCTACGATACTGAATAGCTTCACTTAAATGAGCGGTAGAAATATCCTTTTCTCCTGCAAGGTCAGCCACCGTCCGAGCAACTTTGAGGATTCTGTCATATGCACGTGCCGACAGCCCCATTCGCGTCATGGCTTTTTTAAGTAACTCCCTACCCTCTTCGGAAACAGTACAAATATCCTGGACCAGTTTAGATGAGAGGTCAGCATTCTTATATATCTTTTGACGTGGGTTCTTGATATTCCATTCTTTATACCGTTCTTGTTGTGTCTTCCTCGCTCTAATAACCCGCTCCCGAATTGATTCTGACCTTTCACCCGTCGGTTTCTTTGCAAGCTCTTCCAATTTTACCTTCGGTACTTCGATGTGCAAGTCTATCCTGTCAAGCAACGGACCTGATATTTTTGCAAGATATCGCTGCGATGCTGGGTCAGTGTAGTATGTTGGTGGTCCATCTGAGCTAAAATCACCCCCCGGCGTAGGGTTCATCGCACAAACAAGCATAAAGTTAGTTGGGTATTCCACTGACATTTTAGAGCGAGATATTGTCACTACCCCATCTTCGAGTGGCTGACGAAGCACCTCGAGAACATTTCGTGAGAATTCTGGCAGTTCATCAAGAAAAAGAACTCCGTGATGTGCAAGAGATATCTCACCCGGACGAGGATTACCAACTCCACCACCAACAAGTGCAGCATACGAGATAGTATGATGCGGCGAACGGAATGGACGTGTTGTAATAAGCGGCGTTCCATCTCCTAAAGTCCCTGCTACTGAATGTATCTTCGTAGTCTCAAGTGCCTCATCGAAGGTCATCGGGGGAAGGATGGTTGGGATACGCTTTGCGAGCATACTTTTCCCACATCCGGGTGAGCCAATCATAATAACGTTATGCCCACCTGCCGCTGCAACCTCCAATGCTCTCTTTACCTGTTCTTGCCCTTTGACATCTGCGAAGTCGAGAATATTGTGATCTGCTTCATCGAGAAAAAGTTTATCAAGATCAACTGTCGTTCGTTCAAGTTCAGACACACCTCCGAGAAAGTCAACTGCATCCTTAATATTCTCGAGTCCATAAACTTCAAGGTCAGATACCAATGCCCCTTCAACAGCATTTCCTTTTGGTAAAAGCATTCCTTTAAGTGTAGGAATCTCCTTCTTCATATCACGTATTTTGAGAGCTATATTGAGCACTCCATGTATTGGGCGAAGAGTGCCATCGAGCGCAAGCTCACCGAGTGTCACGTACTGATTTAGCTTTTCATTCTCAACAACTCCAGTGGCAGCAAGCAAACCGAGGGCTATCGGCAGGTCAAACGCACTTCCCTCTTTGCGAATATCTGCCGGTGCTAGATTGATGGTTATACGTTTGCTGAAGTCGAAGTTTAGTCCTGCATTTTTCATCGCCGCGATGACTCGCTCCTTGCTTTCCTTTACAGCAGAGTCGGGCAAACCAACCATGATGAAGTTCGGCGACATATTTTCTATGTGCGACTCTATCTCGATCGGATATGCGTCAATACCTTGTGTTGTGCCAGAATAACAGCGTGAGAACATGCTCATATCAATAGGTGCCTATATTGTATGATACTAAGATACAAAGGAAAATTGGTTACAACGAGAAAATTGAGATTCTATTGCCTTCTTCTATTCTCTAAAACAGCTGCACTTGACTGCGCTTGAGGGGGTTTAGGTGCTTGTTCTTTTGGGGCAGCTGGTTTTGTGCTACCCTTCGCGTACTTCTCACTACGGAATGCGTCGTATTCGGGTGTATTTGGAAGAACGGTTGGTATTGGGTCTTCGCGTTGACCTGTGAGGTAGAACTTGATGAGCTTTCGTGCAATCGGTGCAGCGACCACTCCGCCAAAGCCAGAATTCTCGACCATGACGCACATCGCTATCTTTGGTTTATCATACGGAGCAAAGCAGACGAACCATGCATGATCTTTTCCGTGCGAGTTTTGTGCCGTTCCTGTTTTGCCTGCTATGTCGCACTTTAATCCCGGCGTTTCGGCTGAATGCGCAGTGCCGCCCGGCTCATGGACGACTCCCCACATGCCGCGACGAACGATCTCGATGATAGTATCAGCAACAGGTATTTTCCTCCGAATCGGAATAACATCTTCCCACTTCCTTTTTTGAGTATTATATATCGCTCGCGCAATATGCGGCTGTACCCATGTCCCACGATTCGCCCAACACGCTGCGTATGCTGCTTGCTGCATTGGTGTAACCCCTACTTCACCCTGCCCAATACCCTGACTGACAGTATATCCTTTTGTCCACCCTTTTGGGTAGAGCTTATTCATACGCTTGGTATCTGGAATAAAACCGTTACCTTCGTATGCAAGATCAACACCTGTTGCAGAATCAAATCCGAAGTAACGGGCATACTTACGCATCGAATCTATCCCCAGCTTGAGAGCCATACTGTTATAGAATGCATTGCACGACTGAACGATAGAACGGTGAATATTCACTGTCCCGTGAAAGCCATCATCTTTGTATGTATGATTACCGTATGTGAACGAGCCGACACATCCGAAGAGGTAGTTCATTGGTATCGTCCCCGTCTGCATACATGCTGCTGCCATCATCAGCTTCCATGTCGAGCCGGGTGGATATCGAGTTTGGGTAGCGCGGTTATAGAGTGGATTCGATTTATCGAGCATTACCGCCTGATACTCTGCTTTCGTTGTACGTCCGCTAAAAATATCCAGATCAAAATCGGGTTTACTTACAAGAGAAAGTATCTCACCTGTATTTGGGTCCATTGCAACGACAGCACCGTGATGAGCATCCATCAACTGTTCAGCATATATTTGCAAATCAACATCAAGACCAAGCTGCACACTCGCACCGTCAACAGAATTTACATCTGCCTTACCTTCTTTGAATCGCGCCTGACGCTGGCCTTTTGCATCTACTGCAACGAACTCATATCCTTTAATCCCTCGCAGTTCGCGTTCGCGCTTAAACTCCATTCCTGAAGTCCCGACAATATCCCCCGGATGATAATACTCACTATCATCCGATTGCTTTGATTTCTCAAGCATCTTTTCTGATATTTCTTTCGTATATCCAAGCAAATGTGAAATACGGACAGGGGCGATGTACTGACGTTTTGATTCGTAGGAAATATCTACTCCTGGCAAATCTGCATAATTTTCTTCAATACCTGCGATCAGCTCCGGTGTGGCATCGCTCCAAATCTTTATGGGCTGAAATCTTGCATACGAAGCATTCTGCTTGATCTTGTTGATGAGGTATGTCGTATCAACCTTAAGAAGTTTTGCGAGTAACGGTAATGCTGTCTTTTTGTATGGCAGAAAATCCTGTGGAGTGAGCGTTATTATATAGGACGGAATGCTTGCAGCTACAACCTTCCCATATCTATCATAGATAGCTCCGCGAGTTGGAATACGTTCAATGCGCTTGATTCCTTGCATATTCGCCGCGCCGCCAAGCTCTGCACCTTCGAGCAGTTGGATCTGGACAAACCTTACTACAAAACCAATAAATACCAATGCGACAAATACGGCGAATAATCGTCGGCGAATTGGAGAGGCAAATTCATTATCACTTAATGAGAACATCTATAGCTAAACGATGGCAACCTATGATGATGTTCCATTTCGTTATCGTTTCCACTTATCTTGTTCAAGGCGAAGCGAGAAACTAATGCGGTGAGTATTTCCAAGCTGCTCTTGACCATTGAAACTCATGAAGGCATAATCGAAAGAAAGCTTCGGTAAGTTCAGTCCTGCACCGACGCTGAACATATTGAGGTCATTATATCCACCTCGAACAGAGATAATATCTTTATATCGGTACTCAAGCCCAAAATGTGTATCAAGACTTATTGGTCCGAGAGCAATCTGCGATGACTTTCCTCTTGACTCAAAACGCATATCAATATCAAGTACCGGCATAAGCTGATGATCTTCCTCATCAAAAACAGCCCAGTTATATGCACCGCCGATTTTCAGTGTTGGCGAGATGAGTTCTTTTGTACCAGATGAATAGGAGAGGAATGTCGTCGTTATGTCCTGTGCAACAAGCGCAATTGTTGCATTCGGTGTAATCCTGTATCTTATACCTGCATCAAAACCAATCCCTGTTGCTTTGTTTGTTGGGTCAAGTTTACGAAGGATGAGCTTTGCAGTAGCTCCGTATGAAAGTGTCGAGTCTTTCTGCTTTCCAATGCTGACCATAAATCCCCAATCATAGTTGCCGAAGCTTGACACTTTTGAGTAGTCAAGATAATCATCCCCATCAAAAATGGCATTGTTATTTCTATCGATGAAAGCCGAGCGTGTATCTTTAATATCAGAAATACCAATATGAAGCACTGAAAATGCGAAGCCGTATTCTTTGCCAATCGGTGCTGCGAATGCTGCAAAGTCATAGACTACCGTGTTATCGAATCTTGCCTCGTGCATGGCAGTAACTGTTGGATAGTTGATATATGCTGCTGAAGCAGGATTCCAGTATCCGACACTTGCATCGTCAATATATGCAATAGCCGCCCCTCCGAGAGCAAGCGAGCGAGCGCCTGTACCAAGCTGGAGAAATTCACCGGCATACGTACCTACCTCCTGTCCGCGCGAGACAGAAACGAGTAGGAGGAAGAGTACAATGCCTGAAAGCTGTTGCTTCACGTAAGTTACAACACCAACAAATTGGTTTTTGTCAACAAGGTACTGATTTTTACCATAGATTAAATTCAGGAGGGTATTCAACTCGTCGCAGGATAAGTCCATGAGCAGGGGCGATGTACTTAGCGCGTTCAAATTCTTGAGGATTTATGAGCAGTTCTTTAAAGTCTGCAAGAGGCAGTCGTCCCTTCCCAACTTCAAGCATTGAGCCAACGATAGCTCTGACCATTCCGCGCACAAACCTATTTGCCTTTATCGTGTAAAGTAGTTTCTCCTCTTCCCTCTCCCACTGACTCTTCATTATTGTGCAGAAGTAGTCTTTGACCGCATCGGTCTGTTTGCTATAAGAGGTAAAGTCCATCTTGCCATCAAGCTCCCCTGCAGCTAGCTGCATCGACTCAAAATCTATCTCCCCCCACACTTGCCAAACTAGATCACGGTAAATTGCTGTCTTTCCGTGAAGCATTGTATATATGTATTCGCGTGAGATTGCGGAGAAGCGCGCATGGAAATCATCAGGGACAACACGCATATCCTTGAGCACAACATCATAGCCCGTTACGCCATTAATACTGTGTTGAAGCTGATAGAGGTCATCCTTCCACTCTTCGTCAAGGTCTATGTGTGCGACCATGCTGGAGCTATGTACGCCGGTATCAGTACGTCCAGAGCCAAGGATAGGCGACTCATTACGAACAACCTTCCTAAAGGCAGCTTCCAGTTCGCCTTGCACAGTCCGCTCTCCAGGTTGAACCTGCCAACCGGAAAAGTCTTTGCCGTCATATTCTATTAGTAGTGCTACTCGCAATGGTATGAATTATTGACTAAAACATTCAGTGTAACAGAACGTACAAAACTTTGTTTTTATTTTTTTCCTGTAAGAAAAATATGTGCGGAATCGTAGGATATATCGGGCAGCAGAACGCCCTCCCCATCATTCTTTCCGGTCTGAAGCGACTTGAGTATCGCGGCTATGACTCGGCAGGCGTTGCCATACTTGAGTCTGTTTCTACCAACGGCTCATCTGCTCCAAAGGCAAAAGAACTTATCATCAAGAAGAAAAAAGGCAAAGTTGCCGAGCTTGATGAACTCCTCAAGGGGTTTCCATTCACTCCGAACATCGGTATCGGTCATACCCGTTGGGCTACGCACGGAGCGCCGAGCGATGTGAATAGCCATCCGCATTCCGACCAATCCCACAAGATTGCGCTCATCCATAACGGTATTATTGAGAATTATAGTGTCATTAAAGAACGACTGACCCAGCTTGGACATACTTTTGAGAGCCAAACGGATACGGAAGTTCTTGCACATCTTGTTGGTGAGTTTTATAAGAAAGTGATGTCGCTCACTGAGGCTGTTCGCCTTGCACTCAATGAGGTTGTCGGCGCGTATGGTGTTTGTGTTGTCGCCGAGGATTCCCCAGACGAAATAGTCTGTGCCCGCAAGGGATCACCTATTGTAATAGGTATTGGAGATAATGAGAATTTCGTCGCTTCCGATGCCGCAGCACTAGTTGCACATACACGCAATGTCATTTATCTTGCTGACAATGAAATAGCGACTATTACACGATCAGCCGTCAATATTCGCACTATCGCTGATATAGAAGTCACTCGAACACCAGAGTCTATCACCTTTGATTTAGCGGAGATAGAGAAAGGCGGATACGAACATTTTATGCTCAAGGAGATCCATGAGCAATCTGCTACCGTCAAGGATGCAATGCGCGGACGCATCATCGAAGACGAAGGTTCTATCATACTCGGTGGACTCCGTAACCACCTCCCTGCCCTCCGCAAAGCAAAGCGCATTATTATTACCGCGTGTGGCACGAGCTACCATGCCGGACTCATCGGCAAATACATGCTTGAGCAGTTCGCTCAAATTCCGGTAGATATTGAATATGCAAGTGAATTCAGGTACCGCAACCCGGTTGTAAATGAGGGTGATGTTATGTTCGTCATAAGTCAATCAGGCGAAACGGCTGATACCCTTGCGGCAATGAAAGAAGGCAAACGCAAAGGGGCATTAGCGCTCGGCATCGTAAATGTTGTTGGCTCAACGATAGCTCGTGAATCTGACGGTGGTGTCTATATTCATGCCGGTCCGGAAATAGGCGTTGCCTCGACAAAGGCATTTACTTCACAAGTGACTGTCTTCGCTCTTCTTGCAATAATGTTGGGGAGAATGAAGGGCTTATCCGTAGTTGACGGGAAGGCGTTGATACATCAGCTCATTGCCCTTCCCGATCAAGTTCAGAGCATCGTTACTTCATGCGAAGAAACTGTAAAAGAGATAGTAGATTCTTTTAGCGACGCAGATCACTTCCTTTACCTTGGGCGCGGCTATAACTATCCGGTAGCTCTTGAAGGCGCCTTGAAGCTCAAGGAAATCTCCTATATTCATGCGGAGGGTTATCCTGCCGCAGAAATGAAACATGGACCAATCGCACTCATAGATGAGAATATGCCTGTTGTAGTAATTGCACCAAAGGATGATGTCTATGAGAAGGTCATCTCAAACATTCAGGAAGTTCGTGCTCGCGGCGGAAGACTCATCGCAATAGCGAGCGAAGGAGATAAGGATATTCATCAGCTTGCAGAGAAGGTGATTTACATTCCAACTACTCATCCGATACTTGTACCGATTTTATCGGTAATTCCCTTACAGCTTCTCTCCTATTACATGGCCGTAGCACGTGGTACAAATGTTGACCAACCACGTAACCTTGCAAAATCGGTTACGGTTGAATAAAAAAGGTCAGAATGTTACTCTGACCTTTTAAGAAAAAAATAAATAAACTGCTTATCTCATTCGAGTCCTATAGTCAATGATATCTGCATCGTTTTTCATCTTCTCAAACCACTCTGAAAAGAATCTTTGCTGTTTTTCTTGATTTAAGTTTTGATAGAATTGCGCTCTTTGTGCTTCAAGTGCTTGCTTGGATGCAGGGTTGAGGGCAATAAGTTGCACAATGTAGTACCCATTCTCACCTTTGATTGGCTGACTGACCTCACCCGGTTTTAATTTATAAGCAGCCGTATTAACTGCATACTCAGTCCCAAGACCGGCAACTGACTCAGCAGGACCAAATGTCAAGAGCTTTGGGGCAAAGTTCGTATCGTATGCTGCTATCTTCTCTACGCCCTCACCAGCACCGACTAATGCACGAAGTTCTTTTGCTTTAGCCCCTAATGACTCAACAAGTTTTTTGCGAGCGAGGCGGGATTTAATAGATTGTGTTACATCCCCCTCAAGTGTGGCTACACCTTTAGCAATTGTTTCGGTTACTTGAGCGACAACTGTGCCTTTTACCGATGGTAATTTGACAGGTTCGGTTATCTCCCCATTGGATAACTCAAGAATATAATTGACAAATGACTTACTGTTAAAGAGTGGCTGTGCTTGTTTGGTCACAGGAGGAACATCTGCAATCACACGGAGATTCATCTCTTTTGCGGCGATGTCAAAACCATCGTTTGATGCTTTTTCGCGGAAGAGACGTGCTTGTTGATCAATCAGACGAGTTGTCTGCGAACTTGAGCGTACTACAACTGGTATAACACCAGCATTGATTGCTTTACGTGTGCGTTCAAGTACTTCTATGATATGGAATCCAAACTGTGTTTCGGTTGGTGCTTGAACCTTCCCCAATGGTGCACTCAGCGCAACTTTTTCAAATTCCGGCACGAACATCTTCTCTTTCACCCAGCCCAGATCACCACCGGCTTGTGCAGAACCATCTGTAGAGAATTTACGTGCAAGGTCTGCAAAGTCAGCACCCGATTGAAGTTGCGCGTAGAGTTGATTAACCATTGCTTTTGCGCTATCAACGTTCATGCCCTTTTCTTTTTTAATTAGAATATGACGAGAATGAAAGTAGATAGCACCGGTATCAAGCAGTGAATATACTTTTACTACATTGAAGATTCCCGGTCCAGGGAGTACAATCACATCTCCAACATTTGATTTTAATAGATCTGAAGCGTTTGATACTCCGCGTTGTTGAGCAAGGTCGAATGGATTTACTCCCGCGTAAGGTTCATCCGAATAATCTGCGGCAAGTTCTGCAACAATACTATCGGGCTCGGTGATCGGCAGTGCAGACCAGCGCTTACGAAGAGTTGCAATTCGGTCTGCAAATTGTGCTGAGTCTTTCGCAGTTGGCTGCTCACGAAAGAGAACAAACTTTATTTTTTTTGCTTCTTCGCGTTTAAATTCATGCTGATGTGAATCGTAGTATTTTTTCACTTCATCATCAGATACTTGAGAGAGGAATTGGCTTTCATCACCGGTGGGGCGTATCATCACTACCTGTGCAACTGCCTTAGAGTTTTGTACATCGAAACGCTCCCACATTTCCGAGTTTGTTACTCGGCTCAATGCTTGGATATATCCTTGAAGTTTGATGCGGCGCATTTCATCGCGCAATGGTTTGATGTATCCTGCAATGATCGTATCATTGCGCGGATCACGAACTGCCTGAAAATACTCCTGTTGCATAAAACGGCCTGTTGAGTCAATAAAGCCACGTTTGAGAAACTCAGGCGGATTATAGTAAACCAGATCGCGTACTTCCTGATCTGTCACGCTAATACCATATGCATCAATTTTTTGCTCTATGAGTTTATTGACAACGACCTGATCCCATGCCAAGTCACGCACTTCATTTTCTTCTTCGTCTGTGAGTGTCTTCTTTTTTGTTTCGGTAAGTTTTTGCTCACGAAGCTGCTGAAAAATCTGATCATATTCCGATGAAGGAATTTTATAACCGTTGACCACACCGATTTCATCACCGGTACGACGACCTGCATTAAAGAAATCACCTTGCGCGCCCCATTCAAAGACGATCATCAATAAAAATGCGACGATAAGACCAATAAAAATCGTGCCTGAACGTTGACGTAATTTTTCGAGAACTGCCATAATTTGGTAAAACCTTGGTTACTTGTGAAAACTACCTACTAAAGCCAATTATTATCAAATAAATACCGAAAGTAGTTCCAAAAATGGGCTTTTATGGGGCTTCCAGTCCTGAATTGCTTAGAATATCTTAAGTCTGATGTCAAAACCGGCGAGGATAAGTCGTGTTGGGGGTACAAGCAAGCCAGTTGCCGCTGGTATTGTCCGCTCGTATCGGAAGAATCCTTCGATAGTTAATTTTTGGCTAAGATCATAAGAGACTCGCGGCTCAATCGTCAACTTTGTTATTCCACCGTTACCAGTTCCATCAGGTAATGTGCTGATTGTATTGAACTGGTAGAATATATCGCTCGAAACCGTTTGTGATACCAAAAGTGATGCACCAAACGTGTTTTTTAAGTTGAGTCCGAAGAGCGGGAATTTCAAGCCTTCTTTCTGAAAGTTTATATTTATTCCGAAGGTAGATGAGAAGCGCCGAGTGATACGGTTTGAAGAATAGTCAGCCGCCCATTCAGTTTGGGTATCATAATTTAATGTACCGGTCATTCTACCGCCAAGTATCTTATCCCAATTCATATCAAATGCAACAAGTGGACGGAAGCCGTATGTCACCGTTTGCAGCGTTGTAAGCTGCTCCGTCTCGTTAGGGTCGAGTCGGTGAGTCCGGCGATAGTTACCATTGTACGCATGTCGAAGTGATACCCTGTCAACAAAACTAAATATCGGCAATTTTTCAAGACCAGACCACGAGAAGGTATAGTTGAGCCGAGGTAAGAACTCCCGCAAAGCACCGCGGAATAACGGGAGTGTTTCAAACCCTTCGAGAAAACTCTCTGATTGAAGTTGATTGCGTAAAGCTTGAGGCATTGTGTCACGTTCTGCGTTAGTAGTATAACCTGCAGCAGAACTTTTCTCTTCCCATTTTTCACCCACCCGTTTTATACTGCTTTGTGATATATCTAAAAACGGAAGCGGGGGTATTGAAAGGAATGTCCTACTTACATCACCAATCTTTGTAACCGATAGCTCTGTAACTTTTCCATCTTTATCTATTCGAAGACTGTTACGTTCATCGTACGTGAACTCTGTTTTCCAATTCAAACTAATTTGTGCCCCTGCCCAGAGCGGACGACTCGTTGAAAGCTCAAATGTATTTTTCTGAGTAAAAACATCAGTAATATCAATACTTCTCTGCGATGGGCTTGCCGCGCGATCTCCATGACGCACTTCAAAATCTATAAACGGGAATCGCGGTCTGAACTTAAAGAGCAAACGTCCATGCGGATCAGTTATTAGACCAAGTTGATATGCCTGCGAAGGACCATTCGCATCGTTTTCTTTATGAAAGATATTCCCGGCAAGTAGATTTGTAATGCCTGATCCTGAACCCTGCAGCGCGCCATTCAAACTAAAATTGGTTTGCGTGAAGTTAAATCGTGTGCCATTCCAATCAAAGAATGGTTTATGTACTGCGGCTTTGAGAATATCACCAAGATCTGTCTCAGGTTCACCAGCAGCAACTGTCGGTGCATCAGGGGGAGCGATGGGAACAAGCAATGTATCACTCATTGAATAATCGGTACGTTCACCACCTGTTCCGATGCCTGCTGTACGTCCCTTCCCCGTATCAGCTTCTGAGCTCACCTGCGAGGAGCCGCCCATTAATGTATCAAGGAAGGATTGATTGTTATTCGGGACTGCATCACCAATGCGTCTGACTCTCGGCCTACCAGCAACTCTTGTATCACCATCGAAACTGCCATCCGGCGGTGTAACACCATCAACAACAGAAACTCCGGCACCTGCACGTTTTGGAGCGGCATCATTACCAAAAATATCAAGTCCAAGTGGACGTAAATTTAGTTCAATGCCTGTACTAATTATATTAGTCCATGAACTGGTCTTGGCATTTTGCAAACCTGTTTGTGAGTTGATCCAACGGTAATCAACATTATAACTAAAAAGAGGACGAATATATTTATCAACCCAAAAAAGCCATGGTAAACGAGGATTGGTTGTCAATTTAAATTTCTGTATCGTCTGGAAATCTTCACCAAGTTTTGCAAGTGCACCACCGGTAAAGAATATATCACCGAGCATATCATTAAATTCACGCTGACGACGATAAACAGTATCATAGTAATTGGTCTTCTTATGGTCGTCAGTTATTGTTTCCAAGTAACCCATATTACTTGTAACCTGCATGTTGAAATCAATTTGAGGTGAAAGCAAACCATTCTCTGACAATTTCCATGTGAACCCAAAACCCCTATCAGCGGTGAATGTGCGATTGATTGTAGCTTGTCTGCTATTAAGCACAATAATTGAGTCTTCGGCAGTTGCATTTATCGGATACTGTAGTGTGGAGAGACGATCGATCCAATGTTTCCTCCCCCGAGTCATTGAAACGCCTGTGTTAAATCGAGACGGTAGAAAATTGATTGCATAATTTGAGTACCTCCCGATAGAAAATGTCTCCGCTGGTATCCACTTCAAAAGGGATACATTCGCTTTCGGGATATTATTAAGCTCATAAACGATACTTGCAGTCCATGCCCATGAACGGTTATATTCATACTGATATGAACGATTGAATTCTTCACCATATCCAAAACCATACTTGAGCTGATTTACAAAAAGCGGAAGCATAAAAAATGTACCCGGGAAGGTGAACTTCACGCCTGTCGCTGCAATGCTATTACGAACTGTTAATGTCTCATTGGTAACACGAAGTGAATCTATCCGTTGCTGTGCAATAGATTGTGGGATAAGCCCTGCATCTGCACTTTGTTGGATACTATTTGCTGCACTTTCGATCTCGACATCCGTATTTGGTAAATACTTTGGCGTGATGATACTTTCAGAGTGACTTAAAGTCAGAGGGAAAACCGTACCTCGCTCAAGCCATGAGGGAAGTATCTTCTGTAAACCAAACTCACCGGTCAATGCCCAACCAAAATTCCGTGCTCGAGTCAAAGAAAATCGCTCGTCTACTCTATGAAAGTCAGCGCGCTCATTAAGAAATGTTGCACTTACTGTACCAAACTCTGCGAGCTTTGCTTGTATAAGTCCATTGACGGCATAGTCTATTTGGTCGTTACCTTCGAGCAGACGGAGTTCATCGAACCACACATCAGTCTTCAAGCAGTCATTGATGGTTTGGTTTTCTAAACCAATAGAAATATATGGGGAATTAGTAACCGATGGAGAACCAACGACGCGGTATGTTGAACCGACAACACCATCATTCGCCGGTTGCATTACGATATCTTCATAGCGCAACTTTGTCGCCTTGAGCGATGAGAGTACGCCAAAATCTAAAATCATATTCTGCCACCCGCGAACGAGTGGACGACGATATTCATAATAGTTAAAATTATCACTTCCTATACGAAGTGTAACCCAAATCGTATTAAACGTATCTTGTGGCGTAACCAATGTTTCTCGAGCAGCAGAATCACCATGTGCCCATACAGCCATTGAACGATAATTAAAAAGATCATGTGGTGCAGGAAAAACTCTCACTGCACTGCGTGATTCACCTTGTGGTAAACATGAAACTGAAAGATTGATTGACTGCTCATTGCCATAGACGAGGGTGGACTGTCCGGCAAGACGATCACGCTCTGCACCTGGTGGCGGTGTGTAGAATGCCGGTGCTCCGGCATTCTCTTCGATGTTCACGTAGTTGATCTCGAATATAGAATCCTCTGCGACTGCTATCCCTACAGAATCAACCGGCTTAACCTTTGACCACTGACTTCCGACAAGTGTAATCTCATGGAACCGTATATGATAGCGTGACGACAATCCTGTCAACCATATACGATAGTATTCTATGTTAGAAAATGACCGACTCGGATTGCCAACGGTCTTTGTGTATTTCGCGATCGGCACACGGAATTGTAGCCACCCAGCTGGACTTATACCTACTATGTAAGGATTGTTGTTTTGATTAAGCGGTATATCATATTGGAAGTAGCTGTTGGCAACTCCAAGTGATGAGTTACCATCAAGGTCTTCGGTGTCAGGTCGTAACCCTGATGATCGGTCATCTCGATTCCCTTCTGTTCCGTTGATGAAATCATAGTTGTTGGGATTATTCGTCCGGTCATAATTATAATTATCGTTATTCGGATCATTAGGATTTGCTGCACCTATGATCGAATCTTGCTCTATTTGGTTGATGATGGTATCAAGTCCGACATCCTCATCGGGATCATAACGGCCGTTATTGTTTTTATCTTCTGTTTGAAGGACACCGTTAGGAATAATATCTTCGGATATTTTCCCCATATCAAAATGGAGTATCACATCATTATTCCCACCATTATCTTCTACCTTCACCCAAAACTCGATCGCTTCTGTATTATTAGCAATGACATTTAGTCCTTGATTCCATTGCATCATACCTGCCCATCTATTTTCTAAAGATGCTTCACCAGCTCCAGCAGGATTCGGATTGTATGCAGCATTAAAATTTAGTGGGTCATAGAGAACATCTAAAACTTGCGCTGTTTGATTTGGCTGTGATGTACTTCTATTAGGCTTGATATCCGTAATACGAACATCTTGCACTGATCGTTCATACCACCACATTTTTGATTTGCGTTGATTGATCTGATCTCTATCAAGCCCTAAATATTTTGGTACAGAATCCGGTTGCGACGCATGAACCCATCGACCATAGGTCATCGAAAGTGGGTAGTTTGTTTTACCGCTCTCGAAATCATCAATATAGGCAATACTTTTGCCATTATCAATTTCCATCGGCGATTCTTTCGTGTTCGGATTCGGTAGCGAAAGCGCAAAATCGAACTTCGCTGTTATCTCCGATTTATCTTTGAGGTTAAAGATCGGTAGTGCATTAAGAGCATTGGTAATACTATTGGTTGGGAATGAATATGTTGCATCAGCCCCCATCACCCAATTAGAGAATGGTTCTTCACCTTGGCGAGTCTTTAGGCTCTGTACGCTCATCGAGTAATTCATAAGCGAAAAGCCGAGTCCACCGCGATTCAAGATCGGAAGCTCGGCACGAAGACCTAAGAGTGTTTTGGTGTTTGTAGTAAAAAAGTCATGCTGATCATAATCAACATTGATGGGACCAAGCGACGCAATGTCCGGGCGTAAGAGCGTTACCGTACCTCCATTAATATCCACGCGATAATCCACACCTTCCTGTAGCTGTTTCCCACCTGCTGTTACCCTGACACTACCTTCAACGATATTAAACGCATTGAGCTGTAGCTGTGAAGATGTGCCGCCGGCATATTTTACATTGATGGAAATTTTTGAGTTTTTTGTAAGATTCCTCTGAAAAAAGTCTTGGCCGTTTACATAGAGTTCAGGGAAGTAAAATGTTGAGTCACGTTTGTAATCTCTGTTCTTTCTGAACTGTTCATTATGATAGTTCAGGATTCGCTGTCCAAATGGCTCTAGATACGGGAATGTAAGTGTACCGTTGCGTTTATCAAGAATCGTATTGTTAGGTATCATGTCAACTGCACCATCAGGTGTACGTGAACCGGGATTGGAATTGTTATATCTGTCAAGCCCGGTTACGCTTATTGTTTTATCTTGTCCTTCTGCAGATCGGACATACTCATAGACTTGCCCAGTTGGAAACGTATAGACGATCCGAGAGCTAAATCCTGTCTCATCAATGTTTGTTGCACCAACATAATATGTATTTTTTAGGATATTCGCCCACGGTGTGTATTGCGAATTCTGAAATATACTTTCCGGTTTGATTAACTTTAAAATATATTTACTTTTTCCAGAGGTTTGCTCTCCATACTGTCGGCCATTTGGAGTTTTATAACTAACAGCAATAACCTGCTGATCAGATGGCTCTTGATAAAGAGTGAGGACGCCTGTTTTGTACTCAACTTTGTATTGATTGGTGTCCAATAACTCCATGTAGCTAAACGACACTTCTTCCGGAGATTTATTAGTAGGATTAGTGTCAAATCCAACATAATCTTGCCCCGGGATAGTTGGTGGGAGTGAATACCAAGCAACAACATCCACTCGTTTCGGATTTTCCTTCGCGGTGGAGCGCCATACCTGTACTGTACCGTTAGTAACTACATCCGGCAGATTATTATCCGTTGGTATGGTTGAGTAGAACCGTTCGTAAAGTGGTATGAATGAGGTATCCAGAAAGAATGAATTCCGTCGATAGTTTGCGGGGTAGATAATATATTCTTGCCCTGCATTACTTCCCGGTCCTCCGCCAAATTGTTTGGTTTGTCGCTCGCCTTTCTTTTGCGCTGCAACAGCAGTGAGGTACATAGGACCAAAACGGTTTACCATCTTGAATCCAAAAAGTGCTGACTGAATACCAATGTACTTTGAAGGTGTCGTCAGCGATACGTTACCTGCTTCGATAGACTGAATGATCTCATCAGGAAAGCCCTGATAACTTAACTTGAAGAGATTCTCAAAGGAGAACTGACGCAAACTTGCAAAATCAGTATTGATCTTTATTTTATCACCAACAGAGCCACTCAAGCTCATATTGACTTCCTGACGGAAATCGAGTCCGGATTCTGATCCTGAAAATAGCGCACCGCTTGTTGCTAAGAATTTATTATCTCTATAAGCAAGATGAATAGCTACGTCACCATTTACACGAAGGTTGATAGATGGCTTACCAAAAATGGTCGGGACAATAGAAGGTGGTATAGGAATATCAATACTGCCATAGTCACTAAAGATTCCTTCCCCACCCGTTTTATTTGGGTCACTTGCCCCACCCGGCGTTGAAGAATTCTGCGAAAAATCTATCGGTTTATTTGCCGCCACATCAGAGAGCCCGGCGCTAAGATTATACTCCATCCTTGAAACAAGATACTCATCAAGAGTTTGTGTGAGTGGGATGTTCGTAGGTGAGCCTAGGAAATCATCACTAAGAATAGCATTGCCAAGCGAATCAAACGTAACAGTACGTTCTATAGGTGTTGATACAAAACCACCAGATGATGGCGGGTCGAGGGTAACGGCAGGTCCCTTATCCGGTTTCGGCGGCACTACCATGATGCTATCCTTCCGCTTCAAGCCAGGTATGAACGAGCCAAAAAAATCAGTTACATCCTCGACCGTTTTATCTATCGTGGAATTTACGTCTTCAATTCCTTTATTAATATCAGACACAGTTCCTTCAATAGCAGCAGATGCAGAGTCGATCGCTTTGACAGCGTCTGACCTTTCTTTCTTTGTTGTGTCTTGCGGAGGCGGCGGTGTGGTAGTTGTGCTTTTCTTTAGTCCCGAACATGATACGAGAAACGCTACAAAAAGAATTGGAAGATAGAGCGAAGCACCGCGACGAAGTCCGGACGTAAGGAGGTTGAGAACCGCTATGATTTTTTTGCGCCGCAAATTCTATAAAAACGACAAATTCCCTCTACGAAAGAAGGTGTTGTCGGAATGTAGTATCAATTTCTCACCAAATATCGGATGAGGTTCGTTAAAGCGGTCGCAAAAAGTCTATAGGCGTCTAAGTTTGTTGAAAATACCTATGTTTTAACAGAATACGGCGCGGTTTGTTTCCGAAACGACAGGGTAAAATTTGAGTATCATACCCGAAACTTCATCTAGCTTTTAGAGTTATATATAAGGATATCTAAACTATTGATCTACAAATGCTAAAAAGAGCGTGGTGGCGGACATCGTTTCGTATCTGGGGCTACATCCTCCGTGCCCACGCAGGTCCGTTTTTCACGGCGCTCTCCGTCGTAATGTTCGTCTTCCTCTTGCAATTCTTGATGCGTTTTATTGATAAGCTCGTTGGAAAAGGGCTTGACCCATGGACGGTTATACAGCTTATCGGACTTAACCTTGCATGGATGGTTGTACTTGCACTGCCAATGGCAGTTCTTGTGGCAACATTGATGGCATTCGGCTCATTATCGGCATCAAATGAAATGACAGCAATGCGTTCGGCTGGTGTAAGTTTTGCTCGGATGATCTTCCCTGTTATCATTCTCGGCGCGCTTGTAGCATATCTTGATCTTCGTTTCAATAATGATGTCTTGCCCGATGCCAACCATAAAGCAAAAGACCTTGCTCAAGACATTCAGCGCAAAAAGCCAACCTTTAGTATTATGCCCGGTGAGTTCAGCGATGAAAATGCACTACCCGGATTTTCCATCTTTGCAAAAGACAGAAACACAACCGACGGTACACTGACCGAAGTGATCATCTATGACCATTCGAACCCTATCCAGACGAATACACTGACCGCAAAAACAGCGAACTTACAGTTCTCGAAGGACTATAAAAAGATGTTGCTCTCGCTTCATGACGGTGAAATACATCAAAGTTACCAAAACCAGCAGGGACAATATAGACGTGGTGAGTTTAAGGATTATGATATAGTCATACCTACAAGTGGATATGACTTCACCCGCGATGCAAACTCAGAGCGCGGAGATAGAGAGCTTTCGGCAGATTCGCTTATGAAGTATGTTCGCAACCGTAGAGGTACCGCAGAAAAAGCAAAAATAAACCTTACTAATTCACTTACCCGATTTGATTCATCGATTCGCGCATACTACATAGGTAACAAAGTTGATACTGAAGTAGCAGCAAGGCGCAGTCTCATAAAGAATGAGATACAACAATCGCTCTATAGTGTGACCGACCATGCTTCGCAAATGAACGGTCAGCTACGGGAAGCAAATAGCTACCTCGTCGAAGTGCATAAGAAGTACGCCCTGCCTGTTGCATGCCTTGTTTTTGTCCTACTTGGCGCACCGCTCGGCGCGCTTGCTAAACGTGGTGGTATTGGTATCGGTGTTGGTATGTCGCTTGGCTTCTTCATCCTTTATTGGGCTGGGCTTATTGGCGGCGAGAAGCTTGCTGATCGCGGTATCGTTACGGCATGGCAAGGAATGTGGGCGGCAAATATTCTGCTTGCTGTTATCGGTATTATTTTCACGATACGTGTACTTCGCGAAACGCCGTTCTTTTCATTCTCATTTTTGAATATCTTTAAGAAGAAATGACACTACGAACATATTCCTCCGCTCTTCTTCCGCTTGCCTTAGCATTTATGCTCGTCGCTTGCTGTGACCCGAAACCGATAAGCTCATTGCCACAGGTCATTGATACGACCTATAGCGATACGGCTATCAAAGACGATATGAACCAAACAAACTCGTCGCAGGATTCGGGGTACTACCCAATCTATTCTCTTGATATTAAAAACATAGGAACAGAGTCAGACACCTTCGAGCTACAGTACACAAGATCAAGAAATGGGTTTGTAATTCCTGTTATCGTGAAGCAATTTGTTCCAGCCGGTGAGACTCGTACATTCAGAACCGAAGGTCCTATCCCCGATCATGGAGTTGACTACACGGCAGATATTGTGTATTTTTCGTTTTTTGTCTCAACGGCTGATAGCGTAGCGGTGCATATACTAAAGCCGGATATAATAGTGCGTTATGGTGCTACAAATGAAGGAACGGAAGGATGTAATGCGGAGGCAAAAGAGATGTTCATAAACTATAGCAATCTTAAGTGATTGTATATAAGAATGGCGCCGAAAGGCGCCATTCTTATTTCAATACTTCTTATCTTAGAAGCGGAAGTGGGCGAATGCTTTGTTCGCTTCTGCCATACGATGGGTGTCATCGCGCTTCTTGATCGTTGTGCCGTCATTGTTCGCAGCAGCTGTAAGCTCTGCGGCAAGACGTGCTGCCATTGACTTCTCTCCGCGTGCGCGTGAGTAGTTAATGAGCCAGCGCATCGCAAGTGCGTTGCGGCGCTCGGGGCGAACTTCGGTCGGTACTTGGTAAGTAGCACCACCAACGCGGCGAGACTTTACTTCGAGAACCGGTCCGGCATTTGCCATTGCTTTTCTGAAAACTTCGAGACCGCTCTGTCCGGTCTTCTCTGAAATGATGTCAATTGCATCATACATGATGCGCTGTGCGATGGATTTCTTTCCGTCGTACATGAGAGCATTAATGAAGAGCGATACTCCGATGTCATTAAACTTCGGGTCCGGTGTCTTAATGCGTTTAACGGCTGTTCTTTTTCTCATTGTTGAATATGTGTAATTTTTGTGTTACAAACGAGTCAGATACGTGCTTCGGATATAGATCCTCTTCTTATGTTCTGACCACCATCAGGCATCACTGCCTGACTCCTGAATAGATTCGGGCGGTTGGTTAAGCTTTTGGCTTCTTCGCGCCGTACTTTGAGCGTGCTTGTTTACGGTTCTGTACACCTTGTGTATCGAGCGTACCACGAATGATATGGTAACGAACGCCGGGAAGATCTTTCACACGACCACCACGGATCATGACGATTGAGTGCTCCTGAAGGTTATGACCTTCGCCCGGGATATACGCTGTGACCTCAACATGGCTCGTGAGCTTTACGCGAGCAACTTTGCGCATTGCAGAGTTTGGCTTTTTCGGTGTTGTCGTATATACACGTGTACATACACCGCGACGCTGCGGTGAATTCTTGAGAGCGGGTGACTTACTTTTGAAGGTAAGCTCTTCGCGACCAAGTCTTACAAGTTGATTAATTGTTGGCATTTATTGCGTTTTTACTATGCTTTTTGTACAAATTTTAGCAGGGTTATAACTCAACTTGTACCCCATAAGTTCATACTTTTTGCCCCCTTTAGCCCATCAGAGGCAGTTTTCTGTCGTATTTTTGCAAATAAAATCAAAAACATCATGGCTTCACAATTCTCATTCGACGTCGTATCAGAGGTAGATTCACAGGAAGTGGATAATGCGGTAAACCAAGCTACCAAAGAAGTTGAGCAGCGCTACGACTTCAAGGGCTCTAATACGACGATAGACCTGAACATCAAGGATAAGACCATCACCATGCAGACAGCCGACGACATGAAGGTCAAGGCACTCGAGGAAATTCTCAATGGCAAAATGATAAAGCGCGGCATATCGCTCAAGGCACTTGAATACGGCACTGTTGAAACAGCTGGCGGAGATACACGTCGAATAGTAGTGAAAATTAAACACGGACTGACGACGGAGCAGGCAAAAGAGATTACGAAACTTGTCAAAGACCAGAAGATGAAAGTTCAAGCGCAGATTCAAGGTGATGCTGTTCGCATTACCGGCAAGAGCAAGGATGACTTGCAGACTGCAATGGCGATAATAAAGTCTAACGAGTTCGGCTTCCCTATTCAGTTCACAAACTACAGGTAACTATTGTACCAACGAGTGTACTCGTCCTTATTTCTTTTTCTCGTGGTGCTATCACTTGTGATAGCACCATCAACTTTGTTTTCCTCCGACGACACAGTTACTGCAAAACCTAAACCGAAGAAGAAAAAGAATATCCTCTCGAAGATAATCCTCGATGCAGGGCATGGCGGCAAAGACCCCGGAGCTGTCGGCACCAACGGGTTCTACGAAAAAGATGCAACGCTTGCTATCGTTCTTGCGCTCGGCAAACTCATTGAAGAAGAACTTCCCGGTGTGAACGTCGGCTATACACGTAAATCAGATAAATTCGTTGAGTTATATAAACGCGGAGATATTGCTAATAAACAGAAAGGCAATCTCTTCATCAGCGTACATTGCAACTCTACTCCCGAGAAGCCCGCAAAGGCAAGCGGCATGGCGACCTACTTTCTCCGTCCGGGAAAAACAGATGCTGCGATTCGCGTCGCAGCGAAAGAAAATGCAGTAATCGAGTTTGAAAAAGATAAAGACCGTTACGAGGCGCTCTCGGATATTGATTTTATCCTGACCTCTATGCGTAGTTCATCCGACATCAAATTCTCTGAGAAGTTTGCATCGCTTGTGCAGAAGGAGTTAAAAGCGAGCGTCGGCATTAAGAATAACGGCGTTGAGCAAGCGGGGTTCTATGTGCTTGTAGGGGCGGCTATGCCGAGCGTACTTATTGAAACGGCGTTCATCTCGAACCCAAAGGAAGAAGCACTGCTCTCAAGCAAGGAAGGGCAAGAAAAATTTGCACGCGGGATATTAGAAGCAATCAAGAAATTCAAGGAGCACTATGAGGGATCATAGTCTCAAGATAGCTCACGATGTCTTTCGTTGCGCCTGAATTCTCTTCGATATACGCATAAGCATTCTTCCCTGCTTCCTGACGTGCACTACTATCCGATAACAACTTTGAAAATTCACGAGAAAACTCATTCGCATTTTTTATCGCAAATGCTCCCTTTCTATCAAGCAACATCCCCACCTCAACCGAACGAGTATAATGTGGACCAACGATAACTGGAATGCCTCGCACAGCTGGCTCAAGCACATTATGGACACCTGCACCGAAGCCGCCACCAACATAAGCGATGTCGCCGAATGCATAAAGATCGAAGAGGTCACCTATCTTATCCCAGATAAGAATCTGTTGGTTGCTGTATGTATCTATCTTTGATAAGCGAACTGCTTTGTTCTGGCAGAGTGATTCAAGAGATGATAGATGCGACTCCGTTATTTCATGCGGTGCAATGATGGTAAAAAGATTTGCCGATGAGAGGATACTCTCACATATCACCTTCTCATCTTCTTCCCATGAACTACCCACAACAAGAACAAGCGGTTTCTCTTGCTGAAGTTTGTTGGTGATAATCTGTGGCAAGATATTCCCTTTTTGCACCGATGCTTCTTTTCTCTGAAGCACTTGGTCTATTCTTGTATCACCTGAAATAGTGATTGCATTTGCCGGATACCCATCCGCTACCAACGCCTCTTTAACATCAGGATTAATCACAAAGATATGCCGCAATGATTGATAGAGGGAGCGATATACACTGCTGACAATAGGTAAACTCTTTGCGGAAGACTTCCTATACGTTGCGCTTATGAGTATTGCAGGTATATTCTTCTTCTGCAGTTCGAGTGTGAATCTTGGCCAGAGGTCATAACGGACAAAGACAACGAGGTTCGGCTTTGCCGTATCGAGAAAATCATTTACCGAAGAAGAATCATCAAAAGGCAAATAGGAAATAATATCGGGTTCTATGTATTTATTCTTTGCATTTTCATAGCCGCTTGGCGAGAAGAACGTCAGATGAATATGTATATTCAGATAGTTCTTCTTTAACTCGGCAATAATTGGCTTTGCCTGCTCAAGTTCACCGAATGATGCTACGTGAACGAGAACTCTGAATCTCTCCTTTGCAACCGACAAGTAGTGCGTGGCGATGTCTCCACTCTGTTCTTTTCTTCCTCGTATCCCTTGCTGTATCTTTTTATCAAAGATAGCCGCAACGTTTGCCGCGAGTGTATAAAAAAAATAGAAGAACGAGTAGATGGCAAGCATCCTGTCTTATAGCTGGTCGGCGGCGTGATACGAACTGCGTACGAGCGGACCGGACTCCACATGACGGAAGCCGAGATCAAGACCAATATCGCGTAGTTCGGCGAACTCGTCGGGATGAAGGAAACGAGCAACAGGAAGGTGATGCGCCGATGGCTGCAAATACTGCCCGAGCGTAAGAATATCCACTTTGCACTCGACAAGGTCGCGCATGACCGTTATAAGCTCTTCGCGCTTCTCGCCAAGACCAAGCATGATGCCTGTCTTTGCAGTAAGACCTCGTTCTTTTGCTTGCTGCAATACGCCAAGCGTCCAGTGATACTTTGCTTGCGGACGAACCATACGATACATTGACGGGACTGTCTCTGTATTGTGATTCAAAATGTCGGGCTTCGCATCGAAGATGAGTTCGAGCGATGACTTCTTTGCCTTAAAATCAGGGATAAGTACCTCAATGCGCGTATTCGGATTCGAGCGGCGCACTGCATAGATCGTCTCGGCGAATACACCTGCTCCGCCGTCAGGAAGTTCATCGCGGTTAACACTTGTGATAACGACATGACGCAGATCCATCAGCTTCGTAGCATGGGCAACGCGTTCGGGCTCTTGGGTATCGAGCGATGTTGGGCGGCCTGTCTTCACAGCGCAGAATCCGCATGAGCGTGTACAGGTATCACCAAGTATCATAAACGTGGCAGTGCCGGCATTCCAGCACTCGGCAATGTTCGGGCAGCGCGCTTCTTCGCAAACGGTATGAAGTTCGTTCTCGCGCATAATATTGATAAGACGCGAGTAATCCTCCCCTGAAGGGACACGCACCTTCAGCCAATCAGGCCGAGGTGAACGCGCAGGTCGCTCAATGACAGGTAATTCAAATTCCATCGGGCATATAACAAAATACCCAGAAAAAAGATTAGCTACCCCCGAATCACTGCTTCACAAACTTACCCGTAATTACATCCTTACCCATTTGCAGGCGGAGGAAGAAGGTGCCGCTCCAGTGTTTCGGGATGGGAATCGTGTGATTGTTCATGCCGTGTTTGGCTGATAGTTTTTCTTCATACACTACTCTGCCGAGGTCATCGAGGACTTCAAGCGTTGCCTCGCGCTCAAGGAGTGAAGTGAAATCAACCGTAACATCCCCCGTTGTAGGGTTAGGGTGGAGGGAGGAGATGAAAAGAGGAAGGTTGCCTGTTACGAGGTAATTGCGTATCGTACTATCACCGCAGATAGATGCTTGCGTAAACGTTGTTGAGTTGCCTGTGGCTGATAATGTGCAGTTCTTGTAGGTTGCGTCGTTGTTGTTTAACTGGATAGCTGATAGTTCGATGGTTGATAGTGTTGTATCTGTTAGATACGTTTTGAACTTCACCGTTACGAGTGGTGCGTTCTTGTCTATCGTCATATCTGTGCCTGTCAGCGTTAGAGGTAATGTTGCAATACCGTTCGTTACTGTTGCATTTGTATAGGTTGCACTGATACCGTTCTGCGATATGATGGATGCCACTTCTAAGAGGTCATCATCATAGATAAGATCAAAGCTCACAGAGTTCAGCCCGCGATTCTCTATCCGCTCTGATGAATATACCGTACACTCTGCCGCATCACCTGCGATGATGTTATTTGTTGTGAGTGTTGGGGTGAGAGTTATATCGAGGCGTGGAGTGATGTTTCTTCCCGTAATAGTAATAACCGTATCAAATACTTTCCAGCCGAGTTTGAGCTTCATGCGAAGCGAAGCGGATTCGTCAAGTGCGGAGTTCGGGTCGGGGGTATAGATGATACGGAGTGTATCATCAGTCACGATAGTTCGCGGCACAGCACCACCTGCAACAGAGAATCTACTACTCCCCGATATACTCGTCTCAAGAAGCTCTGCCTGCCTGCCGTTGCATGAATCAAAAAGTGTGAAGATAAGGGTATCTTCAACCGCGTTACAATTACTTGAATACAAAAATTGATTGTTAAGTGACAGATATAAATTTGAGTTAGAACCTACCTTAATAGGTAAACTATCTCTATCAGTACAGCCAGTAGCATTTACAACCGTATTTAAGATGAGATAGCCAGATGTGTTGGCTCCCCATTGAACTTGCAGTGTATCAGAAAATGTAGAAGTGTCAATAAAACCTTTTCCGCTCCATTGATATGTAACATCTTTTCGTCCTTCTTGTGTGTAATATAGTATTATTGAACTGTCACAAACAATACTTTCACCAATTATCTTTGCGGATGCAGGGTGATATACCTCAACTTTCACTGTGTCAATAAATACACATCCTCTTCTATCAGTCATTTCAACAACAAAGTTTGTAGTTGAATCAGGACGAACAATAGGTGTAGAATCTTGAGTGTTACTTACCTTGTTTTCTGGTCTCCAATAATACTTAATTGCCCCAGTAGCAAATAGTTGAACACTTGAATCCTTGCAAATTTGAACCCCATCTGTTAAAACGGATGGCTTTGTAAATTTTTGGGTACCTCTGGGGAATGTTCCATTCCATTCATCTGTAAACGCACTCTGCTTTTCTCCATCCATTGCACCATACGTTGTATTATTACAAGCCAGATTATTGCTATTTAATACTTTACCGGCATTGCCGCCAAGAATATTATAAACTATATTAAATCTCCCTGTTGGGTCACCACCACCTATAAGCCAACCACCGCCACCGCCGCCACCAGGTGCATAGCAAATTCCTGAATTGTTCGAGCCAATTGTATTGCCTCCGCTACCTCCGGATACGTCTACTCGGATTACGTCATCATAACTAGATGTATAAAGATATACCGTGCCTCCACCTCCTCCACCGCCTGCTCCGTCATTAGTGGCATCGAGCGCATCTTCTCCACGCGATCTGATTGTTTGGAAGTTACCGAGGATTGATTTCGTTTTAATAATAACGATACCGCCACCACTGCCTCCGTTTGTCCCAAAAGAATTATCACTATGCCCACCACCACCGCCACCAGCTAAACGTAATAAATTGGAAGTTTGCATACTTATATTCCCACCAAGACCATTAGTATTGTCAAGTCCATATCTTGAAGATTGGTTACCACCTTGCCCACCTTTTCCGACATTTCCGCCTCCACCTCCACCAGAGTTATGTCCGTTACCTCCCCCACCTCCGTTCAAAAAAAATCCTCGACCAGCCCCAAAGCCAATTGCAGTTTTTGTTAGTGATTCTCCTTTTTCACCTGCATACCCCGATTCATAGGAGCAATGCAGACCTGTGTATGAAATGACAGTTGTATCCAGTGAACGTCTTCCTCCTCTAAATCCACATCCTGTAGCATCAATATCGGTAACCATTTTTAATGAGCCATCTACAACAAGATATACTATTCCTCCTGTGTCCCCGTTCCATGGCTTTGGTCTTACAGTATCGACTATTTGACAATCACCATGTGCATAGATAACTGATACTACTTGTACTGAATATCTGGTGTCATACTGAAATAATAGGTATTCTTCAAGTCCAATTCGATTTCCATTGATAGCTGAAATAGTTATCAACTCACATCTCCCCGAATTTTCAGGAGGTAGATAGTCATATTGCAACGAAGAATCTGGTGGAACTCCCTGCATTTGTACTAAGAGTAAGGTATCTCCTATAGAAAAACCCTCAATTGTATCGACAACAAGTTCATTTAAGCAACTATCAAGTTCAATGACCTTAGCGTACCTATTAACAATACCTGAAAGTTGAGTTTGAGCATGAATATGAGATCCAAAACATATTAAAGATGAAATGGCAAAAGAAATTAGCAGTGTCTTCATCGTTACTTGTATTCGGGTATTGTGAGTTCAATGATATTATTAAAACATATACTCCGGTATCATCAAATAATTACTCATTTTTCAAAATAAAATTCTCAACGGTTATGCGACCATCTTTTAGAAGAGATCGTTCTGCGTCTGCCTTGTCTTCTGCGTCCTGAAGTATCTCTTCTATATCACGGGCAATCATCTCCTGTTCATTCTCGGAGAGAGTACCAATATGTTCTATGAGTGTCTGTATATGCGGAGTTATCATACTATGTTCCTTCCTGATAGAATCAACGCAGAAATAGACATGAAAGATTTCGGTCGAAATGAGAGGTAGTTTACCGTCGCCCCCTCGGGGCTTTATGGTACGTGGTGGTTTCTTTTTCCCGCCATTGAAATGGCGGGCTATTATCCGTCGTCCCTTACGGGACTTTGGGGAGGGCATGCGCGGCATGCCCCTACGGGAATCATAGGTGCCTATGAAAAATGGCGAATCCAGAGCGGAAACGACGATTTTTGAGATTCCTAAAGATTATCTTATTGATTTATAATGGGTTACAAACAATCGACTTTAGGCATCTTGCAAATGGGTAAATGTTTGCGTATTTTTGTAGGGCGGAGTTATGTGTTTCCTACCAAACGATAGGTAGTGTAGGTCAAGGGTCTGCTAACTCCAGATTCCTCGTCGCTTCGCTCGCTCGGAATGACAAACATCCCTAATCTAAACGCCTTACCCCCTAAACGTCCCTTTTCACATGTGTAAATGTACAGCACCATCCTGCACCCTATTTCCCATCCACTTTTCGCTTCTCGAAAATTGCGGAAAGTGTAATGTTAGTTCGTTGATTTATAAAGGACTTACAGAGGTAGAGACGGAATTTCCCGTTACTACTTCGTGATGGTAAACTCGACTCGGCGGTTCAACTGGCGCCCCTCATCAGTGTCGTTGGTGGCGAGGGGTTTTGATTTGCCAAAGCCCATCGTCTTTAACCTATCGGATTTGATACCCTTGCCGACAAGATACGTCCTTACAGCTCTGGCTCTCGCATCGGATAGCGATTTATTCGTATTATCATTACCGACGTTATCGGTATGCCCGCCGATAAGAAGCTCCATCGCAGGGCTTGCTTTAAGTGCATCAACAAGGCGGTCAAGCTCTGCATTTGATTCGGATTTCAGCTCGGCTTTGCCAGTCTCGAAGAAGATGTTATTCATGCGAACGACAGAGCCGACTTCCGGCGGCACAAGCTGCAAGTCGCGCTTCATTTCGGTGTATTCAGTAACCTTCTTGAGGTTAAGATTCTCATTGACGGCAATATATCCATTCGCTTCAGCGCGGAAGCCGTACATCGCACCTGCAGGGAGGATGATCTTATACTCGCCCGTCGTCGGGCTGCTATGTGCAACGCCGACATCTTTTCCGCCGGGGAGAAGTTCGTACTTGATGGTTGCTTCGAGCGGCTTACCCGTTTTCTTATCAATGACCGTCCCACTTACAAGGACAACAGGCGCAGGGCGAAGAGCAAGCGGGAGCTTCGCTCTAAAGATGTCTGCTCCCCCATATGTTTCATTATACGAAACAAAATATGCATATTCTCCTGAAGCAGTTAGTGTATAGTAGGCATCCCAATTTGAAGTGTTTAAATCAGGACCAAGATTCTCCGGTACACTCCACTTTGTCCAACTTTCATCTAACCTTCGTGAAACAAACATGTCATGCATTCCATACCCACTATAACCTGTAGAGCTAAAATATAAAGTCTTATTATCAGATGCAATAAAAGGAGTGCCTTCTTCAGCCAATGTATTGATAGATGACCCAAGGTTTTTTGGTTCAGACCATGTACTGTCATTTTGTAAGACACAAAGGTAAAGGTCACGCTCGCCATGTGAATCCCATCGTTGTAAAGAAAGTATCATAGTTTTACCATCATTAGCAAGGGATACCTCCATATATTGATTAAAGTTATAGAAGCTATCAATTTTAATCCGCTTCGGATTTCCCCATCCATTTGCATTACGTCTTGACATTAAAATTGGTGCTTGATCTTTCGCATAGCCCGACCTATCAAATACACCCCCTAAAACCATAGTATTTCCATCGGGTGTGATTGATGCAGTATATGAACCATATCCATTATTCAGTGTCTGACCTATATTTCGGAGGGTCCCCCATTTACCATCCGACTGTATTTCAGAAAACCATATATTATCAGCTGCTTTGGGATTGAAAGCATAATTGTTTGGATGATCTTTCCTATCTACATATAATGTTTTACCATCAGGTGTAATGACAGGGAGCACTTCATCGAACCGTGAGTTGATACCGGGACCGATATTTTCGCGTTTGCCTTCAAGTTTTGCTCCTTTAGCAACATTCGGTTCTGCTTTATATGGAGTTTTATTGTCGGAAATACCGATAGCATCAATCTGATTTGGTCCGGGGACCTTGCCAACCTGCAAGACGATCTCAACGGCCTTTACTTTGTACGAAGTACGAAGAAAGGTGATGTTCATCACACGAGACTTCGCGGCGACAGGGGCTCCTTCGCCTTCGAAGATGACATATTCTTTGTTGGCAACGTCAGTCAAGATGACCTTCGATACAGAGCCGGGGTTAAAGTTTTCAGCGATAGCAACCTGCTGAATCTGCATCGGCTTTGCGAAGCCAACCTTGATGCGCTCCTCGCTGTTCGTATAATCTCTATCAGCTTTGCCAGCCCATGCCATAGGGCTGTCGCCGAAGGCGGGGCACTTGTTTGGTCTGCCAAGGACTTGCCCGACAGAGTAGCGCGGTGTCGAAAGCTCCGAACTGAAGGAAATCACCTCACTTGCCCACTGAACTTCTTGGGCAAAAAGTGTTGAGGAAAACGCAAGAACTGCTGTTATAAAACCAGCGAACCGTAGTGATAATCTCATGTAGTAAAAACGATCTTTTTTCGAGACGTCTCCTCTAAACACGGAGTTGAACTATAAAAGTGCTGATTTAGTACGTAACAAAGACTGAATGCCGAGCCAAGAAAAAGTAACCGCCAACCCCGTTGCTACCGGTGAGGTACAGATACCGATGTCGAGCGAACTTGTTCGCAAGACGCTCCATCTCGCTTCGGTACTTATCTCCGTCTTCTATGCGTATACCGATCAAGCGACGGTTCTCTGGGTACTCATCCCAATGACCGCCATTTCCATCTTCTTTGACTACGGTAGACACTACTCGAAGGTACTTGGTAAGTTTGTAACGTTAGTCTTCGGCTCGATCCTTCGCGAACATGAGAAAGATTCATCTCGTAAACTTCTATCCGGTGCAACCTACGTACTAATTAGCGCGATACTGTGCATAGTTATTTTTCCAAAAGTTATTGCTATCACCGCATTTACTATACTTATTATTTGCGATACTGCAGGCGCATTATTTGGCAGACGATTCGGTAAACATAAGTTTTTTGATAAAAGCCGCGAAGGTAGTATAGCATTTATTATTTCCGGAATAGCTGTTGTCTTTCTCGCTCCGAAGATCTCTTCGGAGCCGGGCGAAATTATTGCAGGTGTCATTGGAGTGATCGTCGCGGGAATAATAGAAGCTGCAAGCACACGCCTCAAGCTCGATGATAACTTTTCCATTCCTCTCTCGGCAGGAATTGTCATGTGGGCATGTTACTATCTTCTCGCATCGCTGATGCCGATTCCCTACCAATCGATTTTCTCACAACTGATGAACTAACTCTAAAAGAATGTGAGAGAATCCCGCAACAAAGAGTATTTCCTTTCAAATGCGAATATACTTTTGCTATGTTTGCTAATTGTTTTTGCCAGTCTTTCTATCCCATCATTTGCACAGTTCAGAGGGAATCTTGATCTGCAGGCGGCTCATTCGTCAAACGTTGAGGGGTCAGACTCTGCATCACCAGATAATATCCTACAGCCGCTTTTCGATGTTCAATATTCACTACCAGTTGATAGAACGACCATTGCACTACGAGTACGTTATCAACCAAACTATTTTCTAAAAGAGACAAATCGGTCATTCCATTATGGACATGTGGGGTTAACCGCAGCGACGATATTATCTGCCGCAAAAGAATCTACATCGCTTTCTACAACAACTATTGACGACCCCACGACTTCGAGAGTTACACAACTACTTGATTCTATCGTACTATTTTCTTCAAAAGATAGAAGTCTTCTTACAACCATCAGAGCTCTTAAAGAACTACTTATTGTTGAAGGATATTCGGAAACGATGAAGGAAGTAATTATTGAAGAGTTAGAGCAAGCAGTGCCTCCTTCAACATCATTCTCAAAAACATTAAACGAACTTCGTAACCTCCCTGCCTCGGAGGATTATTTATACCTAGGTGGAGCAATTACTCCATCGGCCAACAATACAGATGCTACTTTATCATTAGTACACCTTATGATCCCTGATGATCTTGGTTTTAATAGCATAAGCCATAATAATCTGTATCTCGCTGAAGACCTGTCATTATTCTCACACAACATGAGTGCCCCAAAGGCATCAATTACAATTGAGGGTAAACTACAAGAGAATTCCAAAACGTATGAAAGTTTTAGTTATTCTTCGGTAAATATTAATCCTAATTTTACGACGAATGTAGGCAGCGTAGCTACTGGAATGCACTATCAATATAGTAACGTCTTCTACCCTAACGATACGCTATTTCGTTACAACGAACATCGTATATGGGCAGATGGTAGGTTTGATATAGCTGGTGGTATCTTCTCAGCCCTATCTATTGGGTACGGGATAAGAAACTATCCATATCCATTGCAAGACCCACTCACAAATCGAATACTTTTAAGAGCACAAGATAAATTTTCACAATTTGCGTTCGGCACAAGTGTCTTTTTTGTGCCTACATCAGAGATCACAATTGGAATTGCCGGTAAACTAACCTTCAATACAAACATTGACTCAATGGCACTTTCTTACACTGTTACTCAAGTTATTAATTATGCAGGGAGAACAATCTATAATGTATATGCCTATGATTTGAAAGGAATAGTTTTAGCATTGCAAGCGAGAACATTATTTGATATTGATTGCGGAATATCACTTGATTATGAATATCACCGCTACCCCATTGCAAAGACTCGTAAAGGCGGAGAGATTGGTCAAATCCGAAACGACAAGATGTATCTTGCATCTGCTTCGATATCACGGCCATTTTATCCGAATGAGGAGCGAATTCTTGCTCTCTTTACGGGTATTACACCCATTATAGACCTCACATACAGCAAACTATCTTCGTCTATTTCGTCTTTTAGCTATCAAGATTTCACTGCCACTCTTAATGTCTCATTTGATTTTTAGCGATGAAGATAACATGTGTTCAAATGCAGCCGGTATTTGCTGATGTTGAAGCGAACATCAGATCTATGGTTGATGCCATCAAAGAGCAAGATACTGATCTTCTCGTATTTCCTGAACTTGCTACGTGTGGGTATTTCTTTTCGGACCGTACACAATTATTTGAGAATAGTCTGACGAAGGATTCCGAAACATTCCTCCCTATTCAAAATGCTGCAAAAGAGAATCGTGTAAATGTTGTATTAGGGTTTGCAGAGCGTGATGGAGATAAACTATACAACAGTTCACTGCTTATAAATAGCGATGGCGAGATTCAAGGACTGTATCGAAAAGTACATCTTTTCTACTATGAAAAAGTATTGTTTAATGTAGGCAACCTCGGCTTCCCTGTTTTTGATATTACTATACGAGACCAAGAACAGGTGAAACTTGGGATGCAGATATGCTATGATTGGCGCTTCCCTGAAGCAACTCGCTCACTTGCTTTGCAAGGTGCACAGGTTATAGCAATCCCAGCGTGCATTGTCACAAAGACAGGTATGCTACATGATACACTTCGAGTCAGAGCATTCGAGAATAAAGTTATCTTTGCATTTGCTGATAGAGTTGGAGGCGAAACTGGTGTAGTTGATGGCAAGGAAGAAACTCTCAACTTTAAAGGAGAGAGCTGCATCGTCAACTATAATGGTGAAATCCTTTCTCGACTTGATGAGACATCAACTGGCAGTATTACCTCGAAAGTCGCTATAGATAAAACTAGCAACAAAGACATTAACTCATACAACAACATACTCTCCGACCGTCAGCCGGAGAGTTATAATCGTTAAGCTGCCTTTGCGAACGGCTCTTTCTTGAGGCGTACACTCACTATCTTCGAGACGCCATCTTCTTCCTGCGTTACACCATAGAGTGCATCTGCTGCAGCCATTGTACGTTTGTTATGGGTAACGACGATAAACTGCGTATCGAGGGTAAAGCGACGGATAAGCTGGAGGAAGCGATCAATGTTCGCATCATCAAGCGGAGCGTCAACCTCGTCTAAGATACAGAACGGACTTGGCTTCACGAGATAAATCGCAAACAGAAGTGCGATTGCCGTCATCGTCTTTTCACCGCCGGAAAGTGACTCGATAGTATTCGGCTTTTTGCCGCGCGGCTTTGCGATGATCTCTATCTGCGCTTCAAGCGGATCTTTACCTTCTTCAAGGCGGAGCTCACATTCGTCACCTTCGCTAAAAAGTGATTGAAATATCTCTTGGAAGTAAATCTTCACCTGCTCGAACGTCTCGGTGAACTTCATTGTCGCCGTCGTATTAATTTCCTCGATGGTCGTATGTAACGTCATCTGTGCATCAACGAGGTCTTTACGCTGTATCGTAAGAAATTCTTGACGTTCTTTCTCTTTCGTATATTCTTCGTACGCAAGGAGATTCACATTGCCAAGAGCACGTAGCTGTTGCTTCATCTGCGTGATACGTTCACGAGACTCGCCGAAACTAAAACTATCATCTTCAGCATACTCTTTGATAATAAGCTCTACTATTTCAAACTCTGCTATTGCCCGTTCGCGGAGCGTGATTATTTTATTCTCCAGTTCTTGTATCTTGAGCTGTAGTTCATGTGAAGCGCTTATCGTTTTATCCTGCTCCTGTCGATGAACACGAAGCTCTTCGCGGTAGCTATGAACAAGGTCTTGCTTTTCTTTTCTCTTAGCGGCAATTTCCTGATGTGATGCTTCGGAAGTTTTTATCTCCTCTTCGAGTGATGCAAGCATCGTCTTGAGTTCACCAAGTTTGGCTGCGTAATCTTTCTTCTCGGTTATGAAACGCTCGCAATCGTCTTTCTTCTCGATAAGTAGTTCGCCATCAGTCTTGATGGATGATTCAAGTCGCGAAATTTCAGAGCGAGTCTGTTCGAGCTGGCTTTGCGCTTCGCTGAACTTGACCTGTACCTCTGTATATTTAGCTGACTCTTCCGATAGCTTCGTCTCGGCAAGTTGGACAACGCCCTGAAGCTCTGCCAGCATTCGAGTTGCTTGTTGATATTTAGAATCAAGCGCTTCGACCTCAGGTGCTATCTCCGCGGAGCGTCTGTCATGCGTTGCTTTGCGAAGAGCGAGCTCTTCACGTTCTTTCTCAAGAACAGCCAAACGTTCGGTTGAGCGCTTTATGTCATAGCTTGCCTGTTCAAGTTTGCGCTCGGCACCGCGATAAAGATTTTGAGATGAAGACAATGCGGTTTCAAATGCAGCAACTGTGATTGTTTCATATGAAATGTTCAGCGCACTTATTTCGCTATCAACCTCTTCCATACGTCCACGTAGTTCTTTAACGCTCTTTTCAAGTTCTTCTATCTGCTGCTGTTTACCAATGAGCGAACCTTCTGAGGTCTTCTTCGAGCCGCCTCGGATCACACCATCACGCGTGACGATCTCACCGTCAAGCGTTACGTACTTTCCGAAAGAGCCACTCTTTTTTGCTTCAAGTGCTTCGTTGAGGTCACTGACGATTATAGTATTCCCAAGTAATATGGAATATAGGTCGCGATATTTTGCATCTATTGAAATAATATCGGATGCTTTTTTGCCAAATGATGTGGCAACATCAGAACCTGTAGAAGTCGGCACTTCATCGAGCGCAATAAATGTCGCCTTCCCTTTTTGAGAGTGCTTTAGCGATTCGATTGCTTCAAGTGCCTCGGCACGAGTAGAAGTGATAAAGTATTGCCCTGAATCACCCAGCGCATTCTCGATAGCAACACGGTACTCTGCTGATGTGCTGACAGCATCAAGCACTGTAACAGGCATCCCAGTTTTTGACCAACCGTGATTTTTTACAAGGAACTCTGCCCCTTCACTTGTCCCGAGCGAACGTTCTACAAGACTTGTAAGGAATTCCATCTTCGATAAGTGCTGCCCTATCTCACGCTGTAAGCCGAATGAGTTTGATTGTAAAATATCAATACGTTCTTTGATACTCTCGCGTTCACGCATTGCTTCACGGCGTGCTTGCTCTGCATCAGCAAGTGAACGAAGTGCTGTTTCGTGCTCAATAGCATACGAATTCTCTTCAGCTTTGAGTGTTTTCACGCGTTCTGAAAGTTGTCCTTCGTCTTCTGCAACTCGCTCGCTACGACGTAGCACCTCTTCAAGTCGTGCTTTGAGCTGTGCAGATTCACCAGAAAGCGAATCCTTCTCCATGATGATAGAACTAACTGCACGCTGGGTATTCAGGAGGTCGGTTCGTTTACCATCAAGTTCAGTGCGAGCGGCATAGTATGTTAACTTTGACGATTCATTCTCGGCTTTGAGCGAAGTGACTGACTCTTCAAGTCCGCCAATTGTTGCCTCGGCTTTCTCTTTTGCAGAAGTTTGCGAAGTTACTTCTTCTTCGATGCGCTCAATGTCTTTTAGAGTCCTATCGTACTGTACGGAGAGCGAATTGATACGCTCCTCAGTACTTGCAACAGTCTCACGAAGACGAGAGAACGTCTCGTTTTTATCCTTTAATGTACGCTCTGCGATAAGAAGCTGTTCTTCTATTTCCTGTTCTTCACGTATGACAACATCTATGAGCCCCTCAAACTTCTCGAGTTCGAGCATGACCGATGACCGGACTTCTTCATTCTCCGAGAAAAGCTTTTTAAGTGGATCAAGACGTCCCGTTGCCTGAGCGAACTCCCGCTCAAGGACATCTATGTCTAATATGCGGAGGTCGGTCTGAACTTGATTATACTTCGCAGCTTTTTCTGCCTGACGTTCGAGTGAATTTGCGTTCTTGGTTACTTCCTTGATGATGTCGTCAATACGTTCAAGATCACTCGATACTTGGTCAAGTCGACGAAGTGCCTCTTTGCGGCGAGCTTTATACTTAGTTACTCCAGCAGCTTCTTCAAAAAGTTTGCGGCGTTCTTCTGTCTTATCCGAGAGTATCTGCTCGATCATCTTTAACTCAATGACTGAGTATGCATTTGCCCCCATGCCCGTATCCATGAAAAGCTCAACAATATCTTTGAGGCGGCACTGCGCTTTATTAAGCAGATATTCAGATTCGCCGGAGCGGAAGAGGCGTCTGGTGATGGTAACTTCCTGATACTCGGTCGGAAGGATACCTTTCGTATTCTCAATAGTCAGAGCAACCTCAGACATACCAAGCGACTTGCGGAAACGTGAACCATTAAAGATAACATTCTCCATTAAGTCAGAGCGCAGGATGCTCGCCTTCTGTTCGCCGAGAGCCCAGCGGATAGCGTCAACGACGTTAGACTTACCGCAGCCGTTAGGACCGACAATCGCCGTCATGCCCGGGTCGAATTTCAGAACAGTACGATTTGCGAACGACTTAAACCCAATGATCTCAAGTTTGGATAGATACATGTATTTCTATGTTCCTGCTTAATTAGAGTGCTTACAACGAGACTGCAAAAATACGAATAAACAACTCAAATCAGGAGATAAAAGATACCGTATTTCGTGAAATGTGGATAGATTTTGACGAATTAGAGGATATTTCTTACAACAGATTGACCAATAGCCATATTGGCAATAATATGGAAACTTCACATCGCTCTTCGTATGTTAATGACGCGCGAATTGTCGCGGTCAGATAGCTCAGTCGGTAGAGCAAAGGATTGAAAATCCTTGTGTCGGGGGTTCGATTCCCTCTCTGACCACTTTCCCTTCCTCAGCTCATCAGAAACTCCAGATATTCCCCGACTTCACTAACAAAATCCGCATCTTCAAGGTAACCGGTATGTGACATCGGATTCCAATGCTCAAGTGACTTGCCAACATTCATTTCTTTCTCAATGGTAAGATTGTTCTTATAGCCATCATTGATATTTTTGAGCGGATAGGCAATAATATCATCTTTATCATAGAGATTTATCCACTTCGCTTTTTCTTTATAGTTGGCTTGTAAGCCTCTATGTGGAAAGGTTATAGAGTTACCTAATGTCTTATATCGAAGGGTCCATATACCGGGAGGACTACCGCAGGTGATAAACCCAGTGAGTTTATCTAATGGTGCTTTCAATTCATACTTGTCTTGGTTATCCCAAATATAGTTCGAGGCAATAATTGTCCCGAGTGAATGTGCAATAAATACAAGGGGCGCATCAGGGTCAGCTTTGTAGAGTCGTTCAAATGATGTGTCAACAATGTCATGGATGCACTTATACACCTCAATACTATCGGGGTTAGATCTCACCATCGGCTGATACGCAATGGCATCGCCGAGAGCATTTGCGAAAAATTTGCGCATCCCGCGATAGGTAAGGTCATCGCTATAATTGGCACGTTCAAAGACCTTCTCCTCTTGTTCACGAAGTACATCAGCCCCAAATATCTCCTCGAAGCGAACACAGTCCGTCTCAAATCCGCGAACATTCAAACTGCTTATTACCTTCGTTTGAAATATTTTGGAGTATCCGACTTGCTGCTCGCCCATTCCGTGAATGATAGCGATATTTACGTTTTTGATCTTCATAGTTAGTTACCACACTTTTTATGAACAGATGTTGTAAAATAGCGTTGTTTAGACTCTCAAATATACACAATTTTTACTAAGCCGAATGAAAAAAGAATTGCTCGCTCTAATAGGACTTCTTTTTCTAATTAATGTCTGCTCCAAAGAGGAAGCCGTCGCTCTTCGCCCCGCACAAGGAGGCAAGAAATATGGTGGCATATATACCTTTAATGAGATACGTGGTAACCCGTCATCTCTTGACCCTATACGCATGAATAGCAAGGTCGAGGATGACATCGCGACGAATATGTATGACCATCTTCTCGACAACGGTGACAACCTTGAACTCACCCCCGAACTTGCAAAAAGTTATGACATATCGGAAGATGGCTTGACCTACACATTCCATCTTCGCACCGATGCCTACTTCCATGATGATGCTTCTTTTCCAAATGGAAGGGGACGAAAGTTCAACGCAAACGATGTAAAGTATTCTTATGAGCGTGTCTGTGACCCGAAATCAATAACGAGTGGCTTCTGGATATTTCAGGATATTGTAATGGGCGCAAATGATTATTTTAATAGGGAACAACTCGGTAAAGAGGGCAAGAGCGTAACCGAAGTTACCGGCTTTAAGGTCGTTGATGATTCTACCTTTGTTACAGTCCTAACTCGTCCATTTGCACCATTCTTACAACATCTCACAACAAGCTTCGGGTTTATCGTTGCCAAGGAAGCGGTTGAAAAATATGGGAAGGATTACTTTAAACATCCGATTGGGACAGGTGCATTTGCATTTGTGCATTGGAAGGAAGATCAGGAAGTACTAATGAAACGTAATCCAAGCTATTGGCAAAAGGATGATGCCGGAAATCAGCTGCCACTTCTCGACGAAGTAAAGGTAACATTCATTAAAGATGATAAAACTCTCTTGGCGAGCTTTGAGCGCGGTAATCATGATGAGAACTTTACTCTTCCTACGGAGTCATTCCAGAACATCATTACACCTGATAAAAAACTCACATTAAACTACGAAAAGAAGTATGTCTTGCAGCATATCACGGCGATGAACTCCTACTTCTTTGATTTTCTCTGCACAAAACCGCCATTTGATAATATGGCACTCCGCCGCGCATTCAGCTTTGCCGTTGACAGAGAAAAACTTGTGAAGTATGTATTGAAAGGCGCACCTCATGGACCGGCTCACAGCTTTATCGTGCCACCGGCCTTTGGTAAGTACCCCATTAATGAGGTTAAAGGTATTTCCTATAACTTAGACAGCGCCCGCTTTTGGCTTGCCAAGGCAGGGTATCCTAATGGCAAAGGAATCCCCCCCATAGAACTGGCGGTCTATAACGAGCCACGCCCAATGCAGATCGCGCAAGCGGTTCAGAATATGATCCAAGAGGGGCTTGGTATTTCAATTACGATCAAGACCATGCAATCGGCGCAGCTTCTTGATGATTCAGAAGATGGCAAGCTCTCGTTCTGGTTAACGCGTTGGTATGCCGACTATCCGGAGATTGAAAACTTCTTAAATCTCATATATGGCAAGCTCGTCCCGAAAGACCAAAGTATGAAAAGCTATCCGAACAGCACCAGGTGGAATTCACCTGCCTTTAATACGTTCTTCGAGCAAGCACTTGCTACCACCGATGATGTAGAGAGATTAAAACTCTACGCACAAGCAGAGAATGTTGCTGCTTTCGAGGCACCAATGCTCCCGCTTTTTTATGAAGAGCATTACCGTTTGCTCCAGCCATGGGTACGTGATAACCCACTTGATGCGATGAATCGTATTGACCTCAAAAAAGTGTGGCTCGATAAATAGTGGCTAAGATCGTCGTACAAAAGTTCGGTGGTACATCGGTTCAAGATGCGGATGCGATGCGTCGCGTCATGGCTATTGTCAAGACGCACGGTATCAAGCGCGGCTTGCGTCCGCTTGTTGTACTCTCTGCTTGTGCAGGTGTAACAAACTCTCTCATACGAATCAGTGAACTTGCAATTCTTGGCAAGATATCAGACGCCCAAAATGAAGTCGCACAACTTGAATCGAGACACTTCCGGATTGTTCAAGACCTCAAGCTCGAACTTCGTCATGAGCAAGAGGCATTGCTTGCTCTTCGTTTGCTCTGGCGAGACTTACGCACTGTCATAAGAGGGGTTGAACTGCTTGGTGAAATGACACCAAAGATGAAAGATAAGATCATCTCATGCGGAGAACTTGCCTCGACAACCATCTTTGCACACGGATTCCGCGACCAGCTGAAGAACCAGGATGTTCTTTTTCTCAATGCCCGCGATTTCTTTATTACTGACTCAAACTTCACTCTTGCACGACCAAATGTTTCTGCAATTAAGAAAAAGATCAAGCCGCTTGCACGGAAGATAAGCGATGGAGCTATTGGCATCACACAGGGATTTGTAGGAGCAACCGAGCGAGGTGAAACAACGACTATCGGCAGAGGCGGTTCAGATTTTTCCGCTTCAATTATGGGTGTTGCAGCTCAAGCAACAGAGATTCAAATATGGACTGATGTTGCAGGCATTTTTACGTGTGATCCACGCATCGTGCCAAATGCGTACTCTCAAGAGAGTGTATCGTTTTCCGATGCAAGCGTGATGGCACATTACGGGGCAAAAGTATTGCATCCGGAAACGATTTGGCCAGCTATCGAGGCGGGCATACCTGTCCATGTTCTTTCATCGAAAGAACCAAAACTTCATGGTACTACGATTGTTAGTAGTAATGAGAATACACCCCCTGTAACGGGTATTGCAATTACCAAAAACATCCTCCTTGCTAAGTTCTCTTCCCGATTCCCACTTCCGCAAGCATCAGTAGCATCAAATGTATTCTCTGCGCTTGAGAAGAAAGGTATCGTCCCACTGGCATCTTCTCTCTCATTTGACAACCTCTCGCTTTCACTTGATGGTAACACCTCGCTATCTGAAGTACGAGTAGCTATTGAGAGATATGCAACTGTTGAACTACAAAGTGAGATGACGCTTATCACACTTGTCGGTCACGGATTATCATCAACTGGAATAGCTGCAAAGCTCTTTTCTGCTCTGAAGAAAATACCTTGCCATCAAATATCATACGGTGGACTTGGGAATGCTATCAGCGTGGTAGTTAGTTCAGAAAAGACTGACCACGCTGTAAATGAATTGCATAAAGCATTTTTTGGCAGGTAAGATAGAAATAGCCCATCCAAATTGAACGGGCTCATTGTAACTACTAAAGACTACCGACTACGAACTACCCAAGTAGTGCAGAGTATCCAACTTCACCATCGAACGTGCATAGGTTTTCTGTCTTGATGACATCATATCCTGCCGCGTTTAACTTCGTCAGTACTTCAAGCACCTGCTTATAATCAACTGGATTACCATTGTCAGCCAAGAAGCGGCAACGCCAATGATCAGTATGGAATGTTTCAGGTTGTCCACCGGGATATACTTTTACTCCTCTATTTGAAATGACAGAGAGGCTCAAGTTACCAACTCCGAATGCTGAACATTCAGAGCCAAGTTTATTTGAATCGCCACCATTGTAATGCAAGAAAATATCACAGCCAACAAGATCTTTCTTTGCACGATAAAGAGATTTCTGCGTGAAGCCCAACTTCATGGGCTCAATCGCTTTACTATAATCAGCGTGTTTAAGTTTTTCAGGTTTTTGTCCTAAACGTGCAATGATTGCTTCAGCAAATTGAGATGTCCCTACCTTTTCTTTACTGATACCTTCCTTAAAAATATCATAGGTATGTAGACCATCTTCCAACGTCTTTAGCCATGCATTATGAACTTTATCTGCAACATCAGTCTGACCGATATGGACAAGCATCATTACTGCGCCGAGCATCAATCCTGATGGATTTGCCAGATTCTGACCTGCTCTTCGCGGTGCCGAACCATGTATAGCTTCAAACATGGAAGCATGTTCACCAATGTTTGCTGAACCAGCAAGTCCGACAGAACCAGCGATTTGCGCTGCAACGTCCGAAAGAATATCCCCATAAAGGTTTGGCATGACGATGACGTCAAAGTTTTCTGGAGTGTCAGCCATCTTTGCTGCGCCAATATCAACAATCCAATTCTCGTTGATAATATCAGGGTATTCAACGGCAATCTCGTCAAAAACTTTATGGAAAAGACCATCAGTGAGCTTCATGATATTATCTTTCATAAATACAGTGACTTTCTTCCTGCCATTGACACGAGCATATTCAAATGCATAGCGGATGATCTTTTCCGAGCCAGGGCGCGAGATAAGCTTTAAGGTCTGGAATACCTGATCTGTCTGACGATGCTCAATACCAGCATAGAGGTCTTCCTCATTCTCACGAACAATAACCACATCCATCACCGGATGCTTTGTCGATACATAAGGGTGGTAGCTGATACACGGGCGAACGTTGGCGTAAAGCCCCAGCACTTTACGGGCTGTTACATTTAAGCTCTTGTATCCACCCCCTTGAGGCGTTGTGATAGGTGCTTTGAAGAATATCTTCGTGCGGCGCAACGAATCCCATGCACCGGGCTCAATACCTGTATTGATGCCTTTAAGATACAGCTGCTCGCCTATCTCAATAACGTCAATATCCAGCTCCGCGCCGCCAGCTTGGATGACATCGAGGGTTGCCTTCATGATCTCGGGACCGATTCCGTCTCCGTATGCTACTGTAATTGGTGTTTTTGCCATAATAAGTGTAAATGTAAATCATGCAAAATTACTACAAAGACGGGGAAGTTTTAGAAATATCAAATCATTATTAAATCATAACAGACCTTAACGGACGGGTAATATCCGGGTAATGCCAATGTACTATGTTTGCATGATTTTAATCTACCTTGATACAAGTAAGCTACGCAACAACAATGAAAAAATTACTTTTCTTATTAAGTATTCTAATTATCGGACTTGACGGATTCGCGCAAGTTCCGTTTGCATCTCTTGATACGAACTTTGGATCACGTACACTTATTATCCCTAAAGGGTACCAGTTTACCCCTCTGTTTATTGGTGGTGTTGATTCTGTTCAGTTAGCCAACGGAACAATGCAAAACTCTCGCGAAGGTCATGATCTTTGTGTATATATTCCAAAGAATAACAGCTCTACCGAAGGTACCATCTATGTTGGACATGAAACAAGCGGTATTGATGCAGTTCGCGGAAATGGCGGCGGCGCAACAGTCTTTAATATTAAAAAAGGACCATACCAATGGAAGGTTGTTGGAGCAAGAAAGAAAGTAGACTTTACACCTGTCGGAGGAACTCGTAATAACTGCGCCGGAAATATCTCTCCAAAAGGCACTGTTTTTACAGCAGAAGAAACATACCCTTCAAGTAATGCTGGACTTAACTGGGGTAGTGATACTGCTGATTACGCCGGATATAAAAAATATCTCAATTTTGGTTGGATGGTCGAAGTTGACCCTATCAATAATCAAGTTATTCAAAAGTGTTATGCGATGGGTCGCTATTCAAAAGAGAGTATCGTCTTTATGACCGATCGTAAGACAGCATATCTTACAAACGATGCTACACCTGCAGTGTTCTTCAAGTTCGTTGCTGATAATGTCGATGATTATTCTGCTGGACAGCTTTATGCATACAAACAATCTCTTGATGGCTTGAGCGGTTCATGGCTCACTATCCCGCGCAACAGAGACTCGCTCAATATTGCTTACAACGTTGCACTTCGTATGGGGGCAACAATGTTTGTGCGCCACGAAGATCTCGAAATTACTCCGGACGGCAGTATTTTGATTGCTGAAACCGGTGCAGATGTATTCGATGTAACCTCGTGGGAATTACAAGGCAACAGAATGGCTCTTTACCATGAATCACGCCGTATTCCTGCTACAAGCAGATTTGTTGATACATTCGGTCGTGTCGCTAAATTTAACACCACGACTCTTGAGATGAAGCCATATCTCGAAGGCGGACCAGGGCTAAATGGTAAAAACTTTTCAAGTGTTGATAATATAGCGATTGATCCTAATCGTAATATTGCAATACTCATGGAAGACCTCACTGGCACCTCAGCGGGACGTTCACCAAGAAACAATGTTTGTGAAACATATGCTCTTGATTTATCAATACCAAATCCAACCGTTAACGATCTAAAACTCTTTATGATCGTGCCATTGAGTGGTGAATCTACAGGTGGATTTTTTACTCCGGACGGTCAGACGTTTTTTGTGAATATACAGCACCCTAGTAGTTCGGATTTCTATCCCTTCCAAAAAGCAGTTACAGTTGCTGTACACCCAACTGGTATCAAGTCTAAAACGTACGACCTAAAGAATCCAGCGTTTATCGGGAATGCAGACGGAGTGAATATCTACATGGGAGGATTTTCCGGTCTTGATGCAATTCCGGGTGTGCCAAATGGGTATATGTCTGTATCTGATCGTGGTCCGAATGCCGATGCAGATAACCTCAACGGTGGTAGCGCTGCAATACTATTTCCCTTCCCTGGTTTTAATCCTGTGATGTATGAACTTCGTACAGAATCAGATTCGATTCGAATCGTTAAGACAATACCACTTAAAAACCCAAATAATGGGCCTGTCTCTGGAGTTTCGATCCCACTTCCAGCTGATGTAACTGGTGACCCACCACAATGGATAAATACAAGCAAAGTATTAGCTGGCACCGACTTATGGGGTATTGACGCAGAAGGTATTGTAACAGGTATGGAGAATGATTACCTCATTTGTGATGAATACGGTCCATCGGTATGGAGCGTTGATAAAATAACAGGTAAACTTAAAACACGATTTACACCTTTCCCAATTGCTGGGCAAGAGATTATATTTGATTCAATCTATAAAAGACGTCGCCCGAATCGCGGCTTTGAAGGCGTTGCATTTACTCCTCGCGGAAGACTTGTTACAATTCTTCAATCACCTGCATACAATCCAAACGGAACAGAAGGTGATAAGTCACAGATACACCGCTTGCTTGAGATTGATATGACTTCAGGCAAAGCACGAACATTTGCATATCTTCATCAGCCAAAAACAGGAAACCTACGTGAGAAAGATTGGAAGATGGGTGATATTGTTGCTATCAATGACCATGAATTCCTCGTCATCGAACATGCTCTTCGCAATCTTGAAGATAGCAAAAAAATATATAAGATAGATATTAGAAATGCTACTCCTATCTCAACTGTGAATTTTGCTCGGAAAACGCTTGAGCAATTAGTTGACCTCGCTGGACTAGCTTCCTTCAATATCAAACCGGTTGAAAAAGTGTTCATCATGGATCTCCTTGCAAATGGATACGATCCATTCTATGATAAGCCAGAAGGTCTTGCACTCGTCAATGATTCAACGCTTTCTGTTGCTATTGATAATGATTTTGGAATAACATCAACTAATGTCGATGGTGTAATTAATGCAACCGGGAAAAAGTCGCGAATTTACGAATATACTCTTATGCCTGAACAGCATATTAAAAATATAATTCGTATCACAGATAGGATCAATCCTCGTCTTTCAATCACCCCGTCAGTATTGAAGTTTGATTCAGTTGCTACAAATCAGACAACTGTTAAGTCAGTAACTTTGACGAATCTCGGTACTCATACAGTAAAGATAACGAATCAATACTTTACTTCCAATGACGGTGATTTCTCGTTCACTCCACTTACAGATGCCAACCTTACTGTAAAACCAGGTGAAACCAGAACTATCAACATTACTTTCAAGCCGCTTCAATACGGAACACGTGTTGCACGTCTTGGCTTTAAGACCGATATTCCCGAAACATACTCTACACCGCGTGTAGATACATCGCTTATTACTCTTGATATTTGGGCAAATGGTATTCCTTCCGCTCGAATCAAAGGTGATATTTCCGAGACCGACAGTATCTTAGTCGGCAAAGAGCATTGTAGAGTTGATACACTTTATAACGATGGTGATGCTTCATTGAAGGTGACTAATATTAAACTTGGAGGCGCCTATCCAGATGAGTTCACGGTAAGTGGATATACACTCCCATTTACAATGAACCCTAAGTCAAAAATGATTATCACTATCTGTTCAAAACCAAGTGCTCCTGGACTTCGTCCGGCTGAGCTTGAAATACATGGTAGAGCAGCTGATAAAAATGTCAACTATTTCCTATCTATCACATTGTTCGGTAAGAAGGTATCTATCATCGCACAAAAGGGCGACATATTCACTGATAAAAAAGTCCTTGTTGGCTCGAGCGAAACAGAAGATATCCTTATCAAAAACGTTGGAAATGTTACAACAAATTATAACGTAGCATTTACAGCAGCAAAACCTGCAGGGTACTCTTTTGGTACGCCGGTAACTTCAGGTAGTCTTGACCCTGAGCAGCAGGTCTCACTTCCTGTTGTTTTTACACCAGCAGTTATCGGTACGACACAAGATACTATTCGTATCACTGCAACTGATGCTATACCGTTTAATGTAACTCTCGGCGCAACAGCAACAGGAGTTGTACTCAAACCGACAACAACGACTGCTCAATCTGAACTTGGTAATGGTGGAAAAGAATTTACCTTCTCGTTGAAGAATGATGGTAATATTGATTGGACATCAGGAACTGCTGCTATTGAAGGTACATTCACCTATGTGAAAGGGCTTTCTTCACCTATCTCAGCCGCGGAGACAAGAGAGATCACTCTTCTCTACTCACCGAATACATCAGGTGATACTCTTGGCTCTATCGCGTTCCCTGCTTCCCTGCCAAAACCAATTGGTATGAATTCAATCGCATTGCATGGCAAAATTGTTGCTACGAGCAGTGTGAATGAATTCGAAAAGACATTCTTCATTAATGGGGTTTATCCTAACCCAACTGCATCAGAAACAAGTGTTGAATATACACTTCCTGGTAGCTCGGATGTGACGATGGAGATCAGCTCGGTCTCAGGTGAAATTATTAAGCAAGTGATTGAGAAAGGCATTATCGCCGGAACGCATAAGCTTGCTATCAATGTGTCATCATTCCCATCCGGAAGCTACGTGGTTACGCTCATTACTAACTTTGGCACGATCAGAACGCCATTGAATGTGGTCAAATAAAGACTCTTTTAACTAACGCATAAAAGGCAGCCACGTGGCTGCCTTTTTTTATTGGAGTGAGGCTCTTCGAATTCTATCGTTTATTGCTTTGCCAAGTCCTTCGTCAGGTACTAATTCTGCGTAGATCACTTCATACCCTTCCCCGTCAAGTTCTCTCATATATGCAAAGAGGGTTTTCGCTGCCTCCCGAAGGTCTTTGGTTGGAGAAAGTATCCGCTGATTTATTTCAGGTAGTTCATTGGAAAAACTGCTAAACATTAGAAAGCCCATCCTTTTGTCTTTCGGGATTTGTGTATCAGTACTCTTAACTTGCAAACGAGTTTTTGGTGCATAGTGGCTATCTAGTGAGCCCGGAGCAAATGGTTTAGAGGATGAAATACGTAACTCTACCTTCCCAACTATCACTTCTATCTGTTCTACTGAAATACCCCCAAGACGATAAATGATGACATTACCTCCTTCCTCTCCGACTATTGTGGATTCAACTCCTACTGTTGCTTGTCCGCCGTCAAGAATATAGGGTATCTTACCCTGCAACTGGTCATACACGTGCTGTGCGGAAGTCGGACTAATGTAGCCGAAAGGATTTGCACTCGGCGCAGCTATAGGAAACTTTAGCATTGAGAGTAGATCATGAAGCATCGGATGGGATGGGATACGAATACCGACTCGCTCTAAACCGCTCGTCACAATATCTGGGATACTTCCTCTTTTAGGAAGTAAAAATGTAATAGGTCCGGGAGAAAAAGCATCAGCAAGAACCTCTGTCCATTTTGGAATGCTCGTTACATACTCCCCAATATCATGGATGCTCTTACAATGAACAATGAGCGGGTCAAAGAAAGGGCGGTTCTTTGCCTCAAATATCATTACAACGGGATCGGGTGAAAGTGCATTTCCGGCAAGCCCATAGACGGTTTCTGTGGGGATACCGACGATCTCACCAGCTTTAAGAAGCTCCGCTGCATACTCAATATCTGTCCCGATCGCTGTTTTCATCGCATCCATAAACAAATACGGATAAAGTATATTTCAATTACTTGCTAAAAAGACGCTCAAAAGTGGTATTTTTGCATCAATGATAATCAACTTATCAAAACGTTTTGTAGATGCGGTCAAGTACTATGCTTTGGGGCTGTGGAACGGCGTTGACGACGATCATTGCTTCCTCTTCGCTTCGGGGTTAGCATATAGTGTCATATTATGTATCATCCCGCTCTCTCTCATTCTTTTCCAGACGCTCACATTCCTTTTCAGAGATAATATCGACGCGCAGGCTGTCGTTCTTCGGTATATAAGAAAATCACTCCCCGTTGATACGTATGGAATGAACATTGAGACGTGGATAACCGGACAGTTTTCCCAAGTTGTCGAACTTGCCATCATTCCAGCTTCAATAGCCCTGTTGGTACTTCTATGGTTATCGAGTGCATTATTCTCTTCACTTCGTACATCGCTCAATGCTATCTTCGGTTATAAACCCAAACAGAATATGGCAATACTTAAGTTATTAGATATTGGGATGATCATATTATTTACCATTGTACTGATCTTTACTCTCGTCCTTGTCCCTATAGTAAGCGCATTACGAGAGTTTGGCGGATGGCTATTCCCTGAAGTCGTC
>JBKJTT010000100.1:0-5328 GCA_046590205.1 Kapaibacterium sp. (SeqCode) | reverse complement strand
TGCACCGCTTGATACCACAAGACCGAAATACTACATCATGGATATGCTACCCTACCCATCGGGTGCGGGGCTGCACATGGGGCATCCGTTCGGTTATACCGGCACGGACATTATTGCCCGCTACAAGAAGATGAACGGATTTAACGTCTTGCATCCTATGGGATGGGATGCGTTTGGGCTTCCAGCGGAGCAGTATGCTGTCAAGATGAAACTTCACCCGTCTATCACCACAGCCGAGAACATCATCAACTTCCGTAAACAGCTTGATATGCTCGGGTATGGGTATGATTGGGATCGTGAGATAAACTCAACTGACCCGGACTTCTTCAAGTGGACACAGTGGATATTCCTCAAGATATACAATTCATATTTTGACACATCAGAAAACAAAGCGAAGCCAATTGACGAACTGATAAAGAAGTTTGAGACTAAAGGCGGCGATGGATTTTCAGCTTCCGACTGGGCTTCGTTCTCGAACAAAAAGAAAGCCGACATGTTAGCTGGCTTCCGTCTTGCATACTTACACGATGCACCCGTAAACTGGTGTCCCGAGCTTGGTACTGTGCTTGCCAACGAGGAAGTCCCCGAACAGGAAGAAAAAGGATTTACTGTCATCCGCCGCAACATGCGCCAGTGGATGCTCCGCATCACAGCGTATGCCGATAGATTATTGCAAGACCTTGAACTACTCGATTGGCCGCATCACACTGTCGAGCAGCAACGCAATTGGATTGGTAAAAGTACAGGAGCAGAAATAGACTTTACTGTTGATTGGCATGATGCAGCCATTCGTGTTTATACAACTCGTCCTGATACGATCTTTGGTGCAACATATATGGTCCTTGCCCCCGAGCATCCGCTCGTTGATGTGATAACTACTACCGACCAAAAGAAAAAGGTAGAAGAATATAAACAACGTTCAGCAACCAAGAGTGAACTCGAAAGAACTGACCTTGCAAAGTCCAAAACCGGATGTGCGACTGGTGCGAATGCTATTAACCCTGCATCAGGTGAGAAGATACCAATTTGGATCGCTGATTATGTGCTTATCTCGTATGGCACAGGTGCAATCATGGCAGTGCCTGCACATGACCAACGGGACTACGAATTCGCTAAGCAATTTAAGCTGCCGGTCATTGACGTTGTAGATTTTGACCGCTCGAAAGCACTCGACCCCGAAGCATTTTGGAGTGATGTCCGTTCCGATGAAGGCATTGCGATGAATTCTGCCAGCACCATTACAGGTCTTGACTTTAATGGACTTCTGACTGCTGAAGCAAAGGAGAAAGTTATAAAGTGGATTGAAGACAAAGGTATTGGAAAGAAAGCAATAAAGTTTCGCCTTCGTGATTGGCTCTTCTCGCGTCAACGCTACTGGGGTGAGCCATTCCCTATCATCTATGTAGATGATGGTGATGGCGAGTATGCTAAAGCATTAGATGTTTCCGAGCTTCCCGTTACACTTCCGGAAGTGAAGAGCTATGCTCCTTCAGGCACAGGTGAATCTCCGCTTGCGGTTATTACAGGTTGGGTGAATACAACAGACCCCCAAACAGGCAAACCCGCAAAGCGTGAGACAAACACGATGCCGCAGTGGGCTGGCTCGTCATGGTATTATCTTCGCTACGCAGATGCCAAGAACAATAACGAAGCCATCTCGAAAGAAGCGGATGACTACTGGAATCCGGTTGACCTCTATATAGGTGGAAACGAACATGCCGTAACACATTTGCTCTACTCGCGCTTTTGGCATAAAGTACTGTATGACTTCGGTGTTGTGCATTACCCCGAACCGTTCAAGAAGCTTTTCCATCAAGGAATGCTTCTCGGCGAAAACGGCGCAAAGATGTCGAAGTCTCTTGGCAACGTTGTAAACCCAGATGACATCATTGCAGAGTATGGTGCTGATACACTCCGCATGTACCTCATGTTCTTAGGACCGCTCGATCAGGGCGGACCGTGGAATACAAAGGGAATTTCCGGAGTGCATCGTTTCTTGAATCGCCTCTGGCGACTTGTCGCAGACGATGAGACAAAAGAAACGCATAATCGCTGGACGAACGATGCACCAACTCCGACGCAAGAACGCGTCATGCATCAAACCATCAAGAAGATACGTCAGGACATCGAAGACATTCACTTCAATACTGCCATCAGCCAACTGATGATATGTATGAATGAAGTTGCTGCAGGGGATAACCCTGTTGTGCCGAAAGTATGTATCGAAACAATGGTACAGCTCGTTGCCCCATTCGCTCCTCATATCACGGAAGAACTTTGGGTACGTCTTGGTAATAGCGGCTCTGTCTTTAATTCAGCGTTTCCTGAATTTGATGAAGCAAAGACTATCGAGAATACCATCATGCTTATTTTACAAGTAAACGGCAAGGTTCGTGACAAACTCGAAGTGCCACGCGGACTTTCACGTGAAGAACTTGAAAAATTCGCAACTGGTAATGACAAGGTCACAAAACACGTCGGCGAACTTTCAATAAAAAAACTCATTGTTGTGCCGGATAAACTTGTGAATGTTGTTGTAGGGTAATAGTAATCTGGCATACCAGATGAATTCCGCTGGGAGAACCATTTACCATATATCCTAGGTTAGTTTTATCTCGCTCCTTCTCTTTCACACAAGGAACGACTATGATAAATAGTAATAAATACAGAACAGATAACATTCTTGAAACACCAATTCGGACCGCACATAGCGGACCAGAGCTTTGTACATCTGTACCAGCCCCGAAAGCCGCACGTAAACTCGCAAGCACAGTGATCCTCGGAAATATCAGTATTGTCCGAAAACACCAAAGCTATGGCGGTGCATCAGGGTTGCCAACGGGCTTGAGGTTCGACTTACGGTAAGAAAAGAACGTGAGACTTAAGTTAGTGAAGAAAGACCGGTAGAAATATCGGTCTTTTTTTTATTTACGACGGAACACACCCTTGAGCAATTCTATTTCCTTTGCCGAGAAAAATCGTTTGTAAAGTGAACCCAACGCACAAACAAATAGAGCACTGCGAAGAATGAGCAGATTAGTAGGATCAGTAAGCAGTTCACTACCAACTATCAATCTCTCAATGCCGTATGCAACTCCGATAGCAATAAACAGCTCAAGCACTCTGCCCCACTCATACTTTATCGGATATACCTTCTGTGATTCTCTGTAAATATAGAATGCCATGATTATATACGCCGCAAGTGATGCAAGTGCCGCCCCCATTATACCTATGACAGGTACAAGCGCAACCGTTACTATTACTTTTGCGAATGCCCCGGCTCCGGTAATAAGCGGCAATACTCTATTTCTATCCTTGATATAAATACCGGCGATAAAATTCGTGTACATTCCTTGGAAGATATACGCAAATAAGACAACCGGAATAATACTCATACCAACCAGATAATCCGCACGAAGCAGCTGCCTGCCGAAGATCGGTGTGGAGAGTATATAGGGAAGAAAAAACGACAGCGCAAGAAATGCAACCAAACAAATAAGCATGAAATAGGTAAAGATGCGCGAGAAGAGAAGTCGTGCCTTTGCATCATCTGTCTTATGTTGGCGCATAAAAAACGGTCGCCAAGCATATTCAAAGAGAGACACAAAGACCATCATAATAAACCCCATCCGATAGTTCGCCTGATAGATACCCACTGCACCAAGCCCAAGATATGATTGGATAATTGGCCTATCTATGACTTGTACCATCATTGCACCAAGGTATGCCGGTACATTTGTTAAACCGAACGGCAGCATCTTCTTGAGCACTTCCTTATCAAGTATAAGTTTCAAGCGAGGTAGAAAACTCGGTACAAGAAGAAAGAACGTAACTGCCGAGGCAATAAGGTTTGCATAGAAGATACCTTTTACACCAAGATGTAAACCGAGAATAAAATAGAAATTCAGAGCGAGTGTGATTACAATGTTCGCTATTTTTATTGCAGCGAAGAGTTTGGGACGTTTCTCTTGACGCAATACTGCAAACGGCAGGACTGCAAGACTATCGAAAAGAAGAATACCTGCGGAGCATTGCACGATTGTTACAAGCATAGGCAGCATGGCAGATATGTCGGTATTTGGATCGGTAAATAATGGTGGGGCAATAAAGTCTGACAACAAATAGAGTAGCGTAGACGCAATGAGTCCAAATAGTAATATTGCAGTGAATGGCGATGAGAACAGACGCTGCTCATCGTCTATATTCCTTGATTCCTGTTCTCCTTTTGCTGCATAACGGAAGTATGCTCCTTCCAAACCCAGCGGGTAGATAACATTTAAGAAAGCTATCCATGCATAGAGCGAACTTGCAATACCATACTCCGCTGTCGATGCAAGAACATTTACATAGAACGGAACGAGGAGAAAGTTAAGAAAGCGTGATACGACAGTACTTGTACCGTAGATGAGAGTCTCTTTCGAGAGGGATACAAGTTCTTTACGCATTATTTAACCGCAATATGCATAGTGACAATACCTGCTGATAGATCTTGCCATATAGCTTCTGCAAAACCAATTCGTTTCAACATGTCAACTATCTCTTCTCTTTCAGGGAATCGTCGGATGGAGTCCGGCAAGTATGAGTATGCTTCACTATGTTTTGAAACGGTCTTTCCGACGACAGGGAGTATGAACCGGCTGTAGAATCCATATAATTGTTTCATCGGGAAGTTTCGTGGCTTTGAAAGCTCAAGATTAATAAATATACCTCCCGGCTTCAAGACCCGATATATTTCTTTGAATGCAATCTCTAAGTTCGTAAAGTTGCGTGTACCAAAGCCGATAGTAACAACATCAAATGCTCCGTCTTGAAATCTTAGTGCTTCTACATCCCCCTCTTCTATGAGAATACTCTTTTTTGCCTTCGATGCTTTCTCTTCAAAGACATCAAGCATTAGTCGGGCAAGATCAATTCCGGTAATATTTGCTGAAGGGATTTGTCGTAATGCTTCAAGCGAGAGGTCGCCTGTTCCACAGGCAATGTCTAAGATATTGGGAGACTCATTGTTTGCCATATGTCTTTTGACCATGGCAATTGCTTTTTTTCGCCAACCATTATCTAAGCCCATCGAGAGAGTATGGTTCAAGAAGTCATATCGTCCTGCAATGTCGCTAAACATCATGCGAACATAGGCCTTCTTTTGGTCACGGCTTGAAAAACTAAAATCGTTATCAATCATTCTCTACAAAAATACCGAGTTTATTCAAGTTGTTACTCACACAAGAGAAAACAGTTACCGAGTTCATTATAAATTACACTGAAGATTAGAATAAGCCCGACTGACTGACGGTCAGTCAGTTTATAGTGTAACATTTATTCCGGTGACGC
>JBKJTT010000092.1:0-7011 GCA_046590205.1 Kapaibacterium sp. (SeqCode) | reverse complement strand
GCCCCCTTCCGCCGGGTCCCGGTGCTCGGAAGATGATCTTCACCAGACCATATCCTTGCACAAAATACTTGCGAAGCTCTGTAAAACCAACTCGTGTCACTGTTGTGATGACGCTATCAAAACGACCTATCGGTGTCTCGATTGAATCATTCATTGATTCAATCACACAGTAGACAGAATCGTCGTACTTCTCATGCCAAGCGTTCGAGTCGTTGAGCGGCGCAACGAGAAAAACTCTATTTTCAATGTGACTAACTGAATTATTCAGTACTGTCATCGCTATCGAGTCATCAACGTAGTAGAACGCTTTCCCGACCGCCGTATCAAGTCCACCGAGCTTATACCCTTTTGTCTCGCATATAACGATGGGTAATTGCTGAAGCGAAAACCCTTTATTCGACGTGACACGCTGCTCATTGAAGGTAGTATCACTTGCAACGATCTTCCCTGTATCATCGAACTGCATCCGAATCGTACGCATCTGCCATGCCGCACCGCTATCAGTGGGGAAAAAGTAGCTTGCTACTGTTCCCGGCTCACGAGTAAAGGTTGGTTTTACTTCAACCTTTGGTGCCTGCTGAACGGTCTTCTTGGGCTTCTTCTTCGCTTTCTTCTTTGAAGTTTGTGCAAGAGCACTATCAACAAAGAAAAGAACTGTTAGTAAACAAAGAACTATATATCCTATTTTTTTCATGTCCCGAGTCCCTTCTCTTTTCGCGTATGAGTACCAAAATCTCGGACATTCTCCACATATCTTTTCTCGCAACAAGAGAAAAGAGAACACATATTACACAACTGTTTTCGTTACGCCTTCTTTGAGTCGTGAGCGAAGAAGCTCAAGTTGATTCTGAATACTTGCATCAATGAGCGTATCACCAACCTTCGCAACAAAACCGCCGCGAAGCGATGGGTTGATCTTATATGAAGGACGAACTGTCGTCTTCATAATAGTACCGAGTTTCGTAGAAATATCTGACTTTGCTTTCTCATCGAGTTCTTCGGCGCTTGTGATAGTAGCATTCATTACATTCATACGCTGGTCAAGAATAAGCAGGTAATTCTCGGCTACTTTATCAAGCAATGCTCCTCTGCCTTTATGAATAAGGAGATTCAAGAGATTCATCACATCCTTTGTAAGATGTGTCTTAAATATCTCATTGAATGCCGTTGCAAGAAGATGCGGACGAATGACCGGAGTTGAAATAACTGCGCGAAGAAGCGAGTTCTCACGAAGAGTGGTCTGGATAAGCTCCATGTCTTGACCTACACGTTCGGTTATCTTCTTCTCGTCGGCTTCGGCGATCAGAGCAAGTGCGTATCGATATGCGACTCTATGCGTCATTAGTTACGGCTTGTCGGAAGTTCGGCAATAAATTTCTGAACGATGTCTTTGCTTTTGGCGTCATTGAGATTCATATCAATGAGCTTCCCTGCTGCTTCGACTGCAATATCAGCGGCTTCAGAGCGAAGCGTATTAAGTGCGGTTGCTGTGTCGCGCTCGATCTGCGCTCTGGCTAACTCCAAAAGTTTTTTTGATTCTTCATGCGCCTTTGTCATGAGGTCTTGACGCATCTTTTCTGCATACTCTCTGCCTTCACGTAGCTGACGCTGAAGGTCATCTTCATGCTGCTTGCGCTGACGTTCGGTCTCGGCAATGAGCTTCTCTGCTTCGGAACGAGCGAGTTCAGCTTTTGCAAGTGAATCTGCGATCGCATTCTCGCGGTTTTTCAGACCATCGAGCATGGGCTTCCAGCCAAGTTTGGATAAAAGCAAAAGCAGGACGCCGAAGATGATGAACGTCCAAATGGAAAGTCCGGGATTGATCTCTAACATATTGCCAGTCGTTAGTTATTAGTCACCAGTCGTAAGCGAAATTCTCTGTCAAAAAGCATAAAAGCCATTGACCACAGACGTTCATCAAACAACTACTAAATACGAAGTAAGCGGGTCACTCTTCCGGATAAGGTAAGAGCGCCCGCATACATAAAAACGGTCCGCGAAACGCTTCGCTTACTTACCTGCGAGAATGATACAGATAACAAGTGCGAAGAGCGTAGCACCTTCGATAAGTGCTGCCGCGATGATCATCGTGGTACGGATACCACCGGCGATCTCGGGCTGACGACCCGATACTTCCAACGCTGCTGCTGCGAGCTTACCGATACCAAGACCTGCGCCGACAACTGCGAGTGCTGCACCAAGACCTGCTGCTATATATGCGAATGCTTCTGATCCCATTGTAGTATTTTCTAAATAATGATAAAAAGTACAGTAATAATAAACCTTAATGCGAGTGAGCCGGTTCGCTGTGGCTCTCGCTATGTTCTTCATGATGTTCGTGTGCCATCATACCGATGAACACTGCCGAAAGCATTGTGAAGACGTATGCTTGCAAAAACGCTACTAGAAGTTCAAGCAAGTAGATAAAGAGTGCGAACGGAACAGATACCGCAAAACCTGCTATGACGGACTGGAAGAGTATCGCAAGTCCGATAAGTGAACCGATGACGATATGCCCTGCCGTCATGTTCGCAAAAAGACGAACCATGAGTGCGAATGGCTTCGTGAAGAGTCCGATAAACTCGATAGGAACCATGATACAGATAAGTATCACTTTCATCACGAGCGGCAATTCCATCTCAAGAAGTCCGCCGGTAAAATGTTTGAAGTATTCGCCGACACCCATTGCTCTGATACCTGCGATCTGCGTCAAGACGAATGTACAAAGTGCAAGTGCAAGTGTTACACTAATCGCGCCAGTCGGTGTCTTTGCCAGAGGGAAAAGACCCAAGAGGTTCATCGTGAAGATGAAGAAGAACACCGTCAGGAAGAACGACATGAACTTGTCAGCCCATTTCTTGTCAACGTTCGGATAGACGATCTCGTCGCGAACATAAACAACAAATGATTCAACAATATTATGAATGCCTTTCGGGATGATAGAAGTCTTTGCTTTCTTACCCGCCAATCCCACAACAATAAGAAGTATTAATGCTGTAAGAAGCATGAATGCTCTGTTGGCTGTAAGCGACAGGTCGAGTGTGAAGCCCATATCAGCTCCGTCAACTCGTTCCCAAGGGCTTGTCCAAAAGAACTGTGACTTCTTGCGCTGCTGTTCATACTCATGTAAATTCTTCAGTTTATATTCGCCGGACTCTTCAAGCGAGTGCATACTGCCGAAGAAATGGAATCCATGATTATCGGTGAACATCACAGGCAAACCGATATGAGCTTTCATAAAGTGAAGCTCATAGGTATCCTCTAAGTGATGGAGGATATTATTAAAGAGTTTTCCGGCGTCGACCTTTTTGCCGCCTGATTCATCAGTTACAACAGTACCTGTTGAGTCTTTTACAAAGATATCGTTTTCATCATGTGCGCCGCTTTCATGCTTGGCGTCACTAGTAGCAGGGGCTTCGCTGTGCCCGGAGGTGTGGGCATCCTTAGAAGTGGTATTTACTATGGCATGGGGCTTGTCATCACTTGCCTTGAGCGTCAAAGCAAAGAACGACAGGAGAAACAAAAAACTAATGCGGAGTTTGTTCATTCGTCGGGGATGTATCCGAATTTTTAATGTCCGCGCTTTAAAGATTTTTTGTGAATGTAAGTGATCTCAATAACGAGATACGAAAAGTACGTTGCGAACATTCCGAATGCCATTCCGATTGAGTCCATTTTGAAAACGAACTGACCGATTGCAAATGCGAAAAGCAACGTGAAAATTCTGACAACAACTGAACCGAATGCAACTCCGAAGAATGCTTCGCTCGGAAGATCAATTGCCCATTCGGTAATGAAGAAACTGATAACGCTTGATACTGTGCAGAGTCCCATGCCGAAGTAGCATGCAAAGGTAAAGGCATCAGTTGCTGATGCGTTCATCAAAAGTGTAGCACCGCCGTAAAGTACAACGGATACAATAGAAAACCATGTAAGGAAGAAGCGGGTTGCTTGACGATTTGCAACTTTCGCTGATTGTGCGTGGGGCTGTATTAAATCTATTACTTGTCCGATAGCGCTCAATTTGTGTACCTCTATAATGTAGTATATATATTGAAAATAGCGTAGTCTCTATAGCCACATAAAACGCTTTTTATGGGCGTTTTTGTTTCATTATTTTTACGTAAAATTACTGTTTTGTTACCAAAAAAGGGAGGTTGTGGATAACCTACTGAGCAAGGGGATTTCACTGCAAAAGCGGCTGCCATCAGAGCTGATGCTCCTCGGCTGCCGCTTTGCCATTCTTTCCCCCGAAAGAAACTTGGGTGGGTTGCGATTATTGGATGACCAGACGAAGCGTCTTTACATCAGTCCCTGCCTGAACTCTGACGAGATATCCGCCCGGTGTCATACCCATAAGATCAAGAGATACAACATGTTCACCGATTGTCGAAGCACCTGATGATACGGTCTTGATGATATTACCGAGCTGATCGTTGATCGTGATTGTTACGACTACTTCTGCCTTGAGCGAGTAGCTGAACTCTGCTGACGGGGTCCCTGCAAGTACCGGATTCGGCTTGATAGGGCTGACATGCAGAATATGCTGGTCATGTCCCGGACCTTTTACGTCATTTGAGTCACGAGGACCCTTCGGACGTTCGCCGCAACAAGCAACGAGTGCTTCACGGACTGCTGTCGAGTTGCGATGCATAATCTCGCGGATCGTTCGGCTAAGTTCCTTACCCTGACCACGAAGTGCTCTGAGCTGCTGCATTGCTGCGCTAAAAGCGGCAGAATCTTTCGCCTCACGAGCCGCTTTCGCTGCTGCATGGAGCTGATTGACCTGATCCATAAGTGCGCTTTTAGCTGCGAGTGCTGCTTGAAGTGCTGTCGCATCATCTGTTGAAAGCTTGCCGAGTAATATCTGTAAGCAAGAATCTGCGAACGGATTGCAAGGTGGTGCTTTGCGTACTGAATCACGCCCCGGACCGCGATGATCGCGAGGACCGCGGCCAGGACCACGCTGTGCAAATGTCGTGCCTGCTACAACCAAGAGCAGAGCTACGATAAATAGACTTTTGATGTTTTTCATAACGATTTATGAGTTACTGTTTTTAAGTTATTACCTTACATTACCCGATCTGTAGTAATTGACACATCAATTCGGAAAAAGTTTAAAAGAAAACGGATTATTTTCTACTTTAATTACCTGTAGCTGCAACTCTCGCGTTTATCCCATCGGAACCACCACCACCCTTCTTTCGTCTTACAACGTATGATGAAACACGACCCCGAATACAACCAAGCAATGAAGGAGAATGCCCCGTACCTGACGCTCGGCTTCCAACTGGCGGCAACGATCGGTATCGGCGCTCTTATCGGCTACTGGCTTGAGGGTCCCGACGGCAAGGGTCTCGCCACAGGAATCGGAGCCGGCATCGGAGCATTTTTAGGACTTGCCTACTTCCTGAAAGTTGTCCTCGTTATGTCTGCCAAAGAAGAGAAGCAAAGAAAGCAGAAGAATGGTCTGTAACTCGTTGATTTTATTAGAAGATAATTGTGCACCTCTCGTGGGTAGGGTATCGTGGGTGCTGGAAATTTACACACATCAAACTGACGTTTAGGAGACAGGCGTTTAGGCGTTTCGCTAAAGAATTCGATTGAATTCTAACCTGCAAAACTACACAATTTTTTGCCCATTTGCAAGATGCTCGGAAAGATTAATTTTCCACAGTTTTCATATTGAAATATATGACGTTACAGCCACAATGGTGCCTATAGAAATGAAAAACCCCGCTGAAGCGGGGTTTTTGTCAATAAATTGGCTTATACCACCAAAATTAATATTCGATGATCGGAAGCACTACTACGTCAGCAGAGGTTGGTCCCCAACCGACTGTAGTGCACTTGATTGAAATTTTATCACCTGCAGCAAAAGCATCTAAGCCCGATGCTTGGGTAGTAAAGTTATATTGAGTATTCGTACCGTTGAGAACTACCGTCAGGCCGGTTCCAACGTTATTAACATAGATCTCAAAAGTAGCAGTACCTGAGGTTCTCGCAGCATTCGAAGCAACGCTTATACCAACAATATAGCCGCTATACGGGATTACAATCTCATTGAGAGTAATCGAACCAGAAGGATCAAGATCTAAAAGCACATTTGCTGCTGTTGCTGAAAGGTTCTTCAATGCATATGTTGCTAATGAGGTTCGAAGTGCTGAGGGGCCTGCGCTAACCGTTATTGTACCTGCGCCATTTGTGATAGTCGTACCGCTACCAGCTGTCAACGTTGCTAATGAATAGCCTGATCCATTCCCGATTAGCAATGATCCGTTAGCTGCAGCAGAACCATTAACACCAGTACCACCGTATGTAGGTGTGACAATAGTCCCATTCCAAACGCCAGTACCAATTGTGCCAAGTGTTGTTATCGTGTTCTGACCTACATAACTTGCTGAAACATCAACTGTCGGATTTGTTGATGTTCCACCAATGGTAATTCTGTTGGCAGTTCCCGTTACTGATGAAACCTTACTATTGAAGGTTGTCCAATCGGCAGATGTAAGAAAACCCTTAGTTGAGCCCGATGCAGCTTGCCCGTTGGTGTAATCAATAGAGATGTTACCTGCGGTTGCATCAAAATCAGTAGCACTAAAAGACGCCTGTCCTTTTGTTGAGCCATCCGCCGCTGCATTCTGGAGTGTAAGAGAAAGAGCCGGTGTCGTTGTAGCATTCGTCACATTGCCCGTAAAGCCACCGCCATCAGTAAAGCTAAAGTTTGTTACCGTACCAGTCGGAGACCAACTCAATAGGCCTGCCCCGTTATTATAGAGGAACCCTGCAGCATTTGCTGGCCAGGTGAGCGTTGCACCGTTGATAGTAATTGATCCGCCACCGGCATCAACAAGAAGCTCACCGCTTGTTGGGGGGAAAGTATAGTTTGTGATGCCAGGCAGAAGCCCTGCCGATGACAATATAACTATTCCTCCGGCACCGTTATCCATCTGAAGGGAGTGCTGCGCATACGCAGAGAGGGAAGCACAAAGAAGTGCCGTTGCAAAGATA
>JBKJTT010000037.1:0-70015 GCA_046590205.1 Kapaibacterium sp. (SeqCode) | reverse complement strand
TCGTTTAGGAGAGAACAGAAGGTTCTCTTTGCCCTTATGAAGTCTGAAAAGCTCTATAAAGAGGTAATGCAGAAGAATTACAAGCGGTCATACAATGGGAAGATCACAAAGCGTTATGAACGGCTACGAAGGAAAGCGGACCGTATCTATCCTATCCTCAACACTATCGGAATCCAACAGACGTTAAGCAACCACATGGATTGGAGCAAATATGACATAAGAAAAGGACTGCCATTAGTGTAATATTTTCCGGCGGAAAATATCTCCCCCTCCAAAACCCGACAAATCCGACACTATAAAAAGGGATAAATGTGTCAAGTATTGTTGTATTTTTGCGTAATGACAAACCAACTCTTTTTCGGGGATAACCTGCATATCTTACGGGAGCATATCCCGGACCAGTCAGTTGACCTTATCTATCTTGATCCGCCGTTCAACTCGAAACGGGACTATAACGTCCTCTTCAAAACCCCGAAGGGGCATACGTCTGATGCACAGATAACGGCATTTGAGGATTCATGGCATTGGGGTGAACAAGCTGAACGGGAGTATAGAGAGATACTTTCACAGTCAAATACCGAAGTTGCAGAGATGGTCCGTGCCCTTCGTTCTTTCTTAGGAGAGAATGACATGATGGCATACCTCGTAATGATGGCAAACCGTCTCATAGAATTACACCGCGTTCTGAAAGATACAGGGAGTCTATATCTCCATTGTGATCCAACTGCATCTCACTATCTCAAAATAGTATTAGATGGTGTATTTGGAAAAGAGAACTATCGAAATGAGATTATATGGAGACGTTCGCACCCAAAAGGGCAGGCGTTTACTCGTTTTGCAAATAACCATGATGTAATTTTAGGATATGCAAAAGACACTTCAAAAACAAAATGGAATCCTTCATATAAGGCATACGATCCTGAAAGAGTCAAGAAACAATACTCTTTGAAAGATGAAAATGGAAGGTATTATCAACTGACTTCTTTACTAAATCCAAACCCGGACCGTCCTAATCTTACCTACGAGTTTAAGGGTGTGACTAAAGTATGGAGATGGACAAGAGATCGTATGATGGAAGAGGATAGGAAAGGTAACATCATAGTACCAAGAGGTGGAAAAGGAATTCCACGTTACAAGCGTTTCTTAGATGAACAGGAAGGGATTCCTGTTGATGATGTTTGGAATGACATAGAACTTGTTAGTGGTAATGAATCAATTGGTTATCCGACCCAAAAGCCGCTTATATTATTAGAGCGTATCATACAAGCATCATCAAATGAAGGGGATGTAGTTCTTGATCCGTTCTGTGGTTGTGGTACGGCTGTTCATGGAGCCGAAAAGCTAAACCGTAAATGGATAGGAATAGACATTACCCATCTTGCAATCTCACTCATAGAAAAACGGTTGCGGGATGCTTTCCCTACTATCGAGTTTGATGTAGAGGGTACGCCGAAAGATTTGGATGGAGCGCGTAATCTTGCAGAGCGGGACAAATACCAGTTCCAATGGTGGGCATGTTCGCTTGTAGGAGCGCAACCCTATCAGGGAAAGAAGAAAGGATCAGATGGTGGAATTGATGGACTCATATTCTTCCATGATGATACCGGGGATGCAAAGAAGATCGTTGTATCGGTTAAAGGTGGAGAGAACGTCTCTGTGTCAATGGTCCGTGACTTAGCACACGTTGTAGAACGGGAAAAAGCAGAGATGGGGTTATTCGTTACCTTAGCAGCCCCTACGGACCCTATGCGAAAGGAAGCGATCAAAGAGGGTTTTTACGAATCCCCCGGCAATACACCTGTACCCAAAGTACAGATACTAACGATTGAAGGGCTGCTAAACAAAACCGAACGTCCCGAATACAAAGACTACTCACTCGGAGCCGCAACCTTCAAGAAAGCAAGTAAGAGTAAAAAACAGACAGGACAGGAAGGGATGTTTTAGTCAGTGGACTGGTGTAGGTTGTGGAATGTATAATTTAGGGGGTATCTTAATCAAGATACCTTTCGGAGTTGGTTCATCTCGTTTGATAGAGGGTCGTTTCTCTTTGGCTGCATAGATTTTATCAAATGCTATTTTTAACAGCGATTGTATCTCTATCCTTTTCCGCTCGTTTGCACCATTCTGTATATCATTTTGCAGTGAATCGTAAACAGCTTTTGTCATACCGCCTTTACGGAACATCTCTTCTACCTCACAAGCAGTAGCAGGGTCCGTAACTAATTGCTTCAATAGATACCACTCTGCAAACCCTTTCTTGCTTCTGATTATAGAGTTTTTTGGAGTAATGATTATGCTGTTCATTACACGTTCGGCATATCGGATAACAGCGAAGAAATGTTCTTTCTTTGCAAGATCGCCAAGCTGTATCTGTTGGAAGCTCCATTCCCCTTTCTTCCGCAACGTCTGACATACTTTCCTTACTAAACGTACCTCTAATCTGCTTAGATTTGGATGGAGGGTGTCAGAACACTGCTTCCGAACATATTTCAGGTTTTTGCTACTTTGAATTGACTTATCGTAACAATGAATGATTACATTCTTGCTATTGATGTAAAAACTGGTGTCAAATATATACGGCAATCCAAAGTAACGAGGGTTTGTAAAGACGTTCAAGTAATCAACAAATGGATTTTCTGTTTCAATAGTGGTAGTAACATCTAATCGAGTGACCTGTGCAGTCTCAAATGACTGGTCAAAACGATTTTCAAAGAGTTCTAAGAACCGTGTAACATCCTTATAGCCGGATAGCTCGATGTTATGTCCTTTTAGAAAATGTGGAATTGAAGTCTGTATGGTTACTGCATTCCCTTCCACTTTAGAGTATAGAGTATGTGTTGCCTTATCTCTGTATAGGAAACCATCATCGTTAGTATATATCCTTTCACAGTGTGAAAGGAAGTGACGAATCGAGTTCTTTTGAAGCACTTTTACCGCTTCTATCGTATCAAAACCTACAGATGTATATCGCATAGTGGTACTAATGTATTTCCATCTCGGATGTTAAGAGTGTTGATTGTTTGAGGGCATACGCTTCATCCCGTGCTAATGGCAGCTCGAAGGGCTTTCCTCTTAATGTGCTATAGATACGGACCCTGACACACAGCATATCTTCATACGAGTAAACAGGCATTATCTCTGAATAGCAATCAAAAGGCACTTCCGATTGCAGAATATCTTGTAGCCCTTCAACCGAGCGCGGTTCTCGTAGTAGTATCAAGTAATGCAGGTACTGATGTATGGTGTTAAGTTCGTTTGTCATACTACGCTCCCTTCATATTCAGGTATGACTACTTTCGTTTCTCGGAGTGTAGCATCAATAAACATTGAAACGCCTTCCGGCTTAACTACAGATACAGGTAATGGAAATTGGTCCGTAACTCGAAGAACTGCTTCAAATTTAGCATGGGTATCTTTTGTTTTATGATAGAAATTCAGAGTGGTACTAAGATTTTCATGCCTTGCAAGTTTAGATACAGTAATTGGCTCAACTCCACTATCAATAAGATGTTGAATAAGGGAGTGCCGGAGTGAATGTAAGTCAACCCCATTAGAATTAATACCTAATAGCTTGCATACGGCACGAACACGAGTTAGTATGGCACACGTTAATGTTTCGGGGTCATAATGTTCACCTTCCCGTTTGCAGAACACATACCGGGACTCTCTGATACGTTCGTCTTTGTGTTGGTTTTTGTTTTTAAGCTGTTCTTTTAATGCCAATTCAGAGTACGAAATCATTGGTATCTCACCTTGTGATGCTTCTGTTTTTAGCGAGTGTTCTTCCTTATCTACGGCACGGATAACCCTTTCGTTAAAGCTGTAGTCTTTTGTTTCGAGAAAACATGCTTCACCTCTTCGGAATGCAGTCCCATAAAGGAAGAGAAAGAAGTTTGCATACGTTCGTTCTGCAAATGATGCTTTTGGCATTAATGAAAATATTTGTATTACCTCTTCGGAAGTAAGAAGTCCACGCGGACGCGGTTTCATTCGTTTACGAAGTGCCTTCGTATCAATTTGATCGAACGGATTTGAGGGTATTTGTCCATCTCGTACAGCCCTATTAAATGCAGTACGAAGATACTTAAAATGCCTGTTTGCGGAGAACCCGGACTTTTGTTCTTTGAAAAGAAATGTCCGTGCATCTCTTCCGCTAATCTGTGAGATGAACACAGTTGCCCCTTGTGAGAAAATGAAAGCATTGAATGTATTCTTAATATCTTCAATGGTCCGTGCAGAGAGTCCTTCGGCTTCACGTTCGGCTATATAGTTTTCGGCAAAGTCACGAAGTCTGTTAGGAGAGGAAGGATCAAAGTTAGTCTGGTACTTAGCAAGCACCTTTAGCCCTGCTTCGAGTGCCTTTTTATAAGAGTCTTTTTCGTCAACACGAACGCCTGTGGTCTTTTTTAGGTGTCTTTTGCGTCCGGTATCAGGGTCCGTATTGGTAATTTTTACATACCAACATGCCCGCCCTTCGATCTCAAAGGGATTTGTAGCTTTCACGTATTTAGACATAGGATTCAGAATTATCCATTCATCATCCTGTGAAATGCTACTACGGCTATATGTCCTTTTTACCTGTTGCAAAAGCTCTGAATCAAGAATAGGGACTCCCCCCTTTTCTTATTTCGTCGCTTTGCTCCTCAATATACGAAGAAATTCTTCAAAATCCAAGAACTTTCGATCTATTAGAGCGAATTGGTACTAATGCGCACTAATAGACTAAGTTATTGATATTCTATGTAAGAACTTGCAAAGAGACGAACAAAAGGGTGTATTCCTCCATTTGTCGCTTTGCTCCTCAAAGATACGGACAGTGTTGTAGGGTGACAGTGAAATGGGCTACGATGTACCATCTCTTCCTACGATCTCCTATCTACTCCATTGGTAGAACTACCGATTTAGTGCCATATCTGAATACCGAAGTGTCAAAATGAAAGAAGGGTATCCATCATTAATCGCTTCGCTGTTCAAAGGTACGGAAGAATCACCCAAAATACAAGTCAATTCCAATGTCAAATTTGACGGAAAAATTGAAGTATTAGGGTTAGTTCAGGATACAGAAAAGTATGGGATAGGTTCTCACTTTAGGTTCTCACTTCCGCTGAAACCCGTATGTTATAAGGAAAAAAGGGCGGACTAAAAGTCCGCCCTATAAAGTCTAACGACTAAAAACTACCGAGTTAGTATCTCGCTCGTAGGCGTTCGCAAAGTCCGTCCAAACGTTTTTGGAGCGCGGCGTTTGTTGTGACGGCTGTGCTTACATCTTCAGGCAGGACGCGGCGAAAGCCGATACCTGCATACGTTGATGCATTCATGTCGTAGGAGTTCGTAAGCTCTCTGCGGAGTGCTTCAATACGGACCTGTTCCTGATGTCCCCATGAGTTGCGGGCACGGGCTGCAGCAATTTCGCTATCGATCTGCATACTCTCATAACCGCGTTTACGTAGGGGCGCTTCGGGTGGGGGGGACTCTATTGTTGAAATAACTCTCATAACTTCCATTTTTATTACCTTTCTTTACGTATATGATGTCTGACTGTTACAATTCGTTTAATGTCAAAAACCATGAATAGTTATTCATCCTCTATCGGACAAATCTCTCCCGTTGGTGTAATTCTTACGAACTCACCAAACTCAAAAAACTCACAAACCGGTGAAAACTCTTACGAGTAGTTCATCTGGATAAGACCCGGTCTTCTGTCATCAATGGCGCGGAAGACGCTTGCTACCTTGCCGAGAATCAGGAAGTTCGAGTCCTCATCGATTGGGATGGGGCGGAATCTGTCGTTCGCCGGTTCAAGCTGTATCGCCCCGCCGCGCATACGACGGAATGTCTTGACCGTTGCCGAATCATCCAAGAGCGCAACGACTATCTCGCCATTCTCTGCTGTGTTCTGCTGACGGCAAATGACATAGTCTCCGCTCATGATGCCTTTATCTTTCATGCTATGCCCCTCGACGCGGAGGGCGAACATGCTTTCGGCGCTCTTATTTGGCTTGAATGCAAGCCAGCCCTCGATATTCTCGACGGCAAGGATGGGTTCGCCGGCAGTTACCCGACCAAGGACGGGGATCGAGGACGCGCGGCGGACGCCGCGGCGCTCCTGCGAAGGGCGAAGCACCAAGAGCGACCTCGCGCTGCCTGCCTCGGCTCGGCGGATAAACCCTTTCTTTTCAAGGGCTTCGAGATGTTTACGGATGCCGAACGTCGAGGCGACCCCGAGCGAATCGGCTATTTCGAGGATCGAAGGCGGATATCCCGCCACATCGATGTATTCCTCAAGGAAATCAAGCACTTGCGCCTGCCGGTCAGGGAGGTCAGTGCGCTGTAATATGTTGCTCTTTAACTGCATGTTGTTGCCTTTCAATAACTTATGTCGTATTCTTTATGCTTCTATGTTTGAGCTTTCAGCTTGAAACAGGTGCCTATGAAAGCATGTACCAATATAAGCAAACATTTTTCGGTTTCCAAACATTTTTAAAATATTTTTCAGTTTTTTTTCAAGGTGCCGAATTTACGCATGGAAACGACAATTATTATCAATCTTGTGTTAGTGTAGCCATGAAAACAAGCAATCAAATTCGGGATATATTCTGGGCGCATCGACGAATCTTGTCGGGACGATACTCGTTACCTATAACGTGATAGAGTAGAAAGGGAATAGTATGAAAGTAGTATGTGTGTTTTTCCTCTGCGTATGCGCATCACTCGCATCACTCGCATCAGCCCATACCGTCCCATCCTCATGTGATGCTCCTGATTCGGTGAAGGAGTTGTATCGGGCGGATGCGGCTTGGTCAGCTATTTTCGATCCATTCTATCGCATTAATCCTTTTTATAAAGACAGTCTGGATATACCGATGCAAAGAGCTGACTTAATGTTGGGTGCAATCTTGGCAGTTAAGAATGCCCTTCCTTTTTTTGGAGCAGAGGTCGCTCATTATACTGATTCAGTTCATCAGTCTCAATCAGTAGCTCTACACGAATTTTACATGAATGTAGATACCACATATAATTGGTGTAAACGTTTAGCCCAAAAACAATTTCCTACCGGCAATGTCGTGTTCGATAGTTTATACAAGCAATATAGTATTAGTCTCTACGATTTAGTTCAGTATCCGGGTCAAGATTCCATTGCAGTTATATTTTTTAAGACGAAAGATGATTGCAATGCGATAGCGTTGGCAAATAAAATCAGCAGTTTAGAAGGAGTTGAATTTTGTAGTTGGGCTTTACCATTTTATACTGAAAAACATTGGTTACATGCGGAGAAGTCAGATACGGGCTTTATAGTTACTTTTTCTTATGCTTGGAGATGTAACAGCACTAGTTGTGATTACAGACATTATTGGATGTTTATAGTTACAGAAGATTGCATGGTTACGCTCAAAACTTCCTTTGGCAATCAATTACCTCCACTATTTGTCAGGAATGATAACTTGTCCTTACATTCCCTCTACCCCAACCCCGTCACAGACAAACTCATCATCGAAGCAGAAGAGCGGGGGATAGTTGTCATTAGCAATGTTAATGGCATAGAATTGAGGACTTTGGCTATTTCAGAAGGGAAAAATGAGATTGTAGTAAGTGAATTGCCGAGTGGGATGTACTTTGTTACTATCCGTGATAGAAATGGCAATGTCTCAACTGGTCGGTTTATCAAGATGTAGGTTTACATTTGACACTAAAGAGCACTTCCGTGTCATCTATCTCATATAAACTTTACCTAATATTACGTCTTTTGTAATCGATTGCTACTTTAAGGTGGAGAGCCATACCTTGAATTCAGCAATCTCCTTTGTTTGATCGACGATCATCTTTTTTGCCATCTTTTTGACTTGTGATTGATTACCATGCTTTAACTCCGCCTCAGCCATGGTAAGTGCTGTTTCATGGTGAGGGATCATCATCATTACAAAATCCTTATCTACATTGCCGCTCATGTGCATGTTTTTCATTGAGTCCCTCATTTCTCGCATCATCTCACTAAACTCATTGTGCATTTCAGACATACTGGATTTTGTTTTTGGCATCTTGTAGCTTTTTGCAAACTGTTGCATCTGACTTATTTCGGCTTTTTGTGCAGAGATGATATTCTGCGCCATAGTCTTTACCTTTGCATCTGTTCCATTGACAACCTCTACTTCACTCATGTCGATCGCTGCCTGATGGTGAAGTATCATCATGTTGACGAAGTCAAGATCATAGTCACCTGTCATTTTTAGATTGTCCATTTTTGCCATCGTACCAGCCATTGAGTGCATACTCGGATGATCCATCTGCTTTGATCCCGAATGCAATGGATCTGTATGTGCCATGTGTGAGGTGGAGGAGTCCGTTTCAAGTCTAGCGGTGTCGTTATTTGACTTGCTACATGAGAGTAGGGAGTATGCTCCGAGAAATAGCATCGATATGATTATGATTTTGTTTTTCATTTTTTTTTGACCACCTTACATGGTACACCTAATAAAAGTCCCAAAAGGAGAATAACAGAGTTATTACGGTACAAATGTACGGATATGTATTGCTAAAACTGTTATATAACCTTACGAGTTTGTTGCATAATTCACACAAAGTAGTACTCTTTAACTACACATAAATGCTAATGGCATGATGAATAAGCAGCGTTATAAATGGAGACTATCAGGTAATCCCGGAACAATTCCTCGTAATAAACCGTAGTACTTTGTAGTGGTACGCAAAGTCACACATATTCTGCTTGTTTTTACGCTTCTCTTTACAGGAGTGGTGTCGGCTGCGCCGATGGCTTTCTGCCAAATGACAGAAGCAAAACAGAATGTCCCTGATTGCTGCGAAAAGCCGGAAACGAAGACATCTCATTGCAGCGCCGATACGGAAACCACCTGCCCCATCTGTACGCAGAACATCTGTAACTCCAATGCGTCACCCCAAATAAAATTGTTAGTCGAGCCGAACACTGCTTCGGTCGTCTTACTTGCTGTTATTCTCCCTATAGATGTGCCAACTACTATATATAGAAGTATAGCACATCAAGCAGCGACAACTATCCTCACTGATTCGGGACCCCCGATCTACCTAAGCAACCAAGTTTTCCGGTTGTAAGTCGTATTTCCTAAACCTACATGATGAGTGCGTACGGCACTTGGTAATGGCGTATGTCTTTGCTCGGGATGAGTGGAGAGATATGATATACGAAGCCGTACAAAACAAAACCATTTTTTAGAACTTTTAGAAATACGACAATGAAAAAGAATCTTATGATCGCTGCAGCAGCACTTATGCTTGGCGCAGCCGGCTTATTCTTCGCATCGAACACAACCGCTACCACAAAAACAGATGCATGTTGCTGCAAGGACTGCGCATCATGCTGCGGTGATAACTGCAACTGCCCGAACGGCGCATGCTGTAGCGAAGGTAGTACTTGCTCGAAGTAAATAGATAACATAATTCCACCCCCTCCGCTTTGGTGGAGGGGGTTGTAAGAAAGGAAATAACAATGACAAAAAAGATTATTACCGTAGTGATGCTTGTATTTGCATCACTGACTGCTCGTGCAGAGTTCGTCTCTGCAACCGTTGGGGTTGATGGCTTGACATGCTCGATGTGTGCGAAAGGGGTTGAAGAATCTCTTAAGCAGCTTGATTTTATTGAGAACGTTACAATCGATCTTAATAAGCTCATAGCAACGATCAACTTCAAAAAGAACTCGACTGTACAAATAGATGAGCTTCGTGAAATGATAGAAGACGCAGGTTTTTCTGTCCGCTCATTAGAGACTACTTTCAATTTTGAGAATACTTCTGTTGGGAAAGATTTTCATTTTGTATATGCAGGGAATACCTATCACTTTATCGGCACGAAAGAACAAATCCTTTCTGGTCCCGTCAATCTCCGTTTTGTTGACAAACAATTTGTCAATAAACGTGAGTTTGGCGAACTTGCTAAAAAGACGAAGTTCGAGTGCTATACAAAAGGAATAGCGTCGAGCTGCTGTAAAACCGAAGGACATCTTTATCACGTAACAATACGTACATGAGGTATGTACTTATCGTACTATTTCTTGTGATTAGTAGTCATACATATTCGCAGGAGCTCTTTATTGCCACTGAACCAGCAAGCAATATGCCTAAAGGTTCGGTTGGTGTGCGAGCAGCTGTTGAGGGTTCATTTATGGATGATGTTGTAAGAACGCGGTTGCAGTTTGAAGTGATGTATGGTCTATCAAAAGAGATCATGCTTCATGGCGAGCTATATGCGTCTGATCATTTGGGAACGTACGCATTTGAGAATGCAGGTATGTATGCAAAGTACCGATTCTTTACGGATGATGATTTCAAGTATCATTTCCGCTCGGCACTCTATGCGAAGGCACTCTTCGGTTCGCAAAAAGGGGTATCGCCTCTTGTCGGACTTGACGGGGCATCGCCGGGGTATGGCGGAGGGATAATATCAACGCTTCTGATAGATCATCTTGCGGTATCTGTAACTCTCGGCGCAGTGGCAGGGATACCCGACATCTCAAATGAGGAACATGTTGCATATCGTAACATAACGAACTACAACTATTCATTATCAGCGGGGTATCTCGTTTACCCTACTGAATATGTAAGTTATTCAGACCCAAACTTCAACATATATGCTGAATTATTGGGAAAATACGGGAGTTATAATGTTGTTGAGCATGATATGGCGACACCGGGGACTGCAAATGAAGTTGTCCTCTCGGTTGGTCCTCAAGTAATACTCAACTCGATAGCACGTATTGATCTTGCTTTCAAGACAACATTGTACTCGAATGCTCCGCACCGCTCGGCAAATGCGGTTTATATTAAGTTTGAACGGGTATTCTACTGATAGCCGCTTAAGTTTTTTACATTTACTATTTCTTGTATTACAATCATGAAACAATCACACACTCTTGGAATAGCAATCGGACTGTTTATACTGCTTGTCGGTCCGCAGATGACAAATGCACAGGGATATACTCTCGAACCCGAATCGAAAGTGCTGGTTGGTACTGCGCCACCAGATGAGTTGTCAGCATTTGATTTTTATTTTGTAAATATAACAGATAAGCCATTGAGCTTGGCATGGAAACCTGTTCACAATGGCTTTAGCGGTGAATGGGACTATTCTGTTTGTGATTACGGACATTGTTATGCCGGACTTCCTTCTGAAGGAGGCATGATGGATTCTCTAATGCCGGGTAAGCAAGGATTCATGGCGATGAATATAACACCGTACGCTTCTGCAAAACCTTCGACAGTGAAGATATATATGTATCGAACGGATTCACCTAATACAGGTGATACGTTAACATGGTTTATTAACCCTGCAACAAGCAACGTCAGTGATGACCTCAAACCTACATTACTTGTCCAAGTATATCCGTCTGTCGTTTCTACTGTACTCACCTGCAAATCGGAGAGTTCCCCTATTGAGTCTATTGAGATCTTTGCAGTTTCGGGTTCCTTAGTCTTGAGGCAGTCCGGAAATCGTACTACTTCACAACAAATTGACATTGCTGGACTAAGTGATGGTATGTATTTTGTGAGTATTGTTACTGGTAACGGTCGCCATGCAATGAGAAAAGTCGAAGTATCCAGATAAATGTCAGGCAAGATATTGTTATTATATAGGTGTATCCTCGTTATGGCAGTATTACTCTGTTCATTTAGGGTGTCATACGCCGTTGTGAAACAGAAGACTCTCTATATTAACAGGGGTGAGTTTACGACGGTCAAAAAAACCACATTCCCTTCGCTAGCATATAATACTACTCCCGTATTTAATTCAACGAATACTGTCGTATCTATTGCGGATGGCGATTCTCTTGAGATAACAGTTGTTAATCGAGATACGACGGCTCATGGATTTTATGTAAAAGGGCGAGGCGGATTTTCAATACTAGCCGGAGATTCTCTTACGCGAATATATTATTTCGAGAAGAGAGGTACCTACATTTATTATGATAGTACGGACTATCCTTCGAATCGGTATCTCGGTTTGGGGGGAATGATATGTGTCGAGAGTAAACAGCCGGTGAAAAAGTATTATTGGAACATTAAGGAGCATAGTACAACATTTTCTACTATACTTTCAAGTGGGAATGAGGTTGATTGGCGATTTTATGAACCTGATTACTTTACCATCAATGGTAAGAGCTTCCCAGATCTTCAAAGTGACTCTTCGGCTACGATAGTCGGACAAGTCTCCGATACAATATATATATACTTAGCTAATACAGGGCAATCGAGCCACTCTATTCATTTTCATGGGTTTCATTGTACTGCCATACAAAGTTCAACAACTCGGATTCAAGTAGGTACATCAAAAGATACATTCCCAATGTCGCCGATGGATGCGCTACTTTTGGTGCTCATACCGGATAAAGTAGGAAGATACAGCGTCCATGACCATAACCTTGTCGCAGTTTCAGGTGGAGGTACTCACCCGAACGGAATGTTTACTATTATGACGATACAATGAGAATTCGGTTAGCAACATTGCTTCTCATTGTCCTTTGCACCGTATCTATCTGCGCAGGAGTCACACGACGCTATACCATTATTTTACGAAGCAACACTGGCACCATTACGCTTTGGGATGGAAAAGTGACAAAGATATTCGGATTTGCGAGAACACTCTCTGCTGAACCTACTCTTCCGGCAGAAACAATCTATGCTAATGAAGGAGATACCGTAATTATTAATGCGAAAAGTATATCTCAAGGCGATCATCATACTATTCATTTACACGGACTTGACGTAGATACCCGTAATGACGGTGATCCTGCAACTTCGTTTTGGCTCGAGCATGCACAAGATACGATATATACATTTATTGCTGACCATGCGGGTACATTCCTCTATCATTGTCATGCGGCAGATGTTGTTCATGTTCAAATGGGGATGTACGGGCTTGTTGTTGTTCGCGCAAAAGACGGACGAAACACTGCTTGGACTGATGGTCCCGCTTTTGACAAAGAATACGAATGGCTTACATCGGAGTTAGATAAGTCATGGCATGACACTGTTCCTAAGCATGACCCGAATGTTGATACAGTGCATCTGCCCTTGTATCGTCCTGAATATTTTCTTTTGAATGGACGCTCTCGCCAACAAATTTCTGAAGACAGTATGCAATCAATACATGCTACTGCTTCAGAAAAAATTCTTATTCGCATAGGCAATATCGGTTTTTATGATAATGTGATTATTTTTCCTGCGGCACTTGGTGCGACTGTTATTGCTTCCGATGGAAGACCACTGCCGAATCAACTTCGAACCGATTCTGTGTTTATTTCCCCTGGCGAACGCTACGATGTATTGCTTGAACCCAAAGTTACTCTAAAAGACTCAGTGTGTATCAAGTATGTTAATATGAACACACACACAATAGGTGGTGAAGAGTTTATACCAGTGACAATTTTAGGATCAAAGCATATCCGAAAACATGCTGAGAATGAGTCTATTACTATTAGCCCGAACCCTGCATCTGATCATCTATTAGTTTTGTTACATAACGACAAAAGGATAAAGAAGTCTGAAATAATAGACTCGAAGGGATCTATACTAAACACCAAGTTTATAGATCAATCGGATCATTTCATTATCCCGATTGGTTCGCTAACATCTGGAAGGTACAATGCATATATTACGTTCGAGGATGGGACCGTGATTTCTAAAGGATTTGTAAAGGTACAGTAATTTTTTTTATTAAAACAATAACGCTTATGAAACAGCTACTTATAGTTCTCTTTTTGGTATGTTCAGTATCTGCGAATGCCCAAACAATAGCCGAGGATTGGCAGAAAGCCGACTGCGACGGCAACACCTATGGTCTCTATGATATGTGTGACTCCGGCAATATAGTTATCATGGAATTTGTAATGATGAACTGTTCGCCTTGCGTAACGGCTGCAGGTCAGTTGAAGCAGGTTGTCGCGGAGTTCGAGCAATCACACCCTGGCAGAGTGAAGATATTTTCGATAAGCTTTAATAATACGACGACATGCGCAGCACTCAGGACGTGGAAGACGAATGCCGGATGTGAGTGGCCTGTTATTGCTAACGGCAAAGAGATGCTTGCACCCTATGGAGAGATGGGAATGCCAACTATTGCAGTTGTCGGACAAGATAAACAAGTGCTTTATACAAGCATAGGTTTCTCAAGTGCGAAGGTTGATGCCATGAAGACAGCAATCTCGAACGGATTGGCACAGTCAAGCGTCAAGATGGACGCAGCAAAGAGTGCATTCTATACACTTTACCCGAACCCTGCAACGAACTTGCTTCGCATCGAGACGACAAGCGATATGCCTCGTTCATTTGAGATAATTGATGCAGTTGGTAAAGTTATGCTTTCGGGTACTATTACCGGTAATGAGATCAATACCTCTTCGCTTGCAAACGGAGCGTATTCCCTCGTGCTTATGCTTGCTGATGGCACAACGCTCTCGAAGCAGTTCAATATCATTCGGTAAATGAATAGACGCAACTTCCTCAAATCCCTCGGCGCGCTTTCTGTTGTTGGCACGTCGGGGAGTCTCCTCACATCATGCGACTCAGAAATTCCGCCTGTTGATACGCCAAAGCGCGGCTCACAAGCATTACGCATTCCAGCTACCAACTATGGCTCCGGCGAATTCATCGCTGCAATGGGAAGTGTTGATATATGGAGGGGGATTCCGTCGAACGTTATTACTATCAACGGCGCATTCCTTGGTCCGACGATACGCATCAAGAAAGGCAATACACTCAATATTAATTTTACGAACGCACTCACAGAACTATCTAATATTCATTGGCATGGCTTGAACGTGCCTGCAGATATGGATGGTCATCCGAAGGACGCCGCCGCCGCCGGTTCGAGCAAACGTTATACATTCCCTATCGTTGATAGGGCAGGGACGTATTGGTATCATGCTCATCCTGATATGCGAACGGGCTATCAGGCATATATGGGACTTGCAGGAGTGCTGATCGTAAACGATGACGAAGAGGATGCACTCAACCTGCCTGCTCGTGAGTTCGATATTCCACTTGTCCTTCAGGATAAACGTCTTGATACAGCAAATAAAATCATCTGGGATAGAACGAACGATGACATCCCGCCTGGTTATCTCGGTGATACGATGTTCGTCAATGGTACACCTGACGCATATCACGAAGTTGCGCGTGGACTTTACCGTCTGCGTTTTGTAAATGCTTCAAATGCTCGCATTTATATGCTCGGCTTTGAAGATAAGCGTACGATGCACCTTATCGCAAATGACGGCGGCTTGCTTGATAAGCCGTATCCAATGACAGAGATAAAAGTATCGCCCGGTGAACGAGTTGATGTGCTAGTAGATTTTAAGAGCGATCTCCTTGGCAGTTCTGTTAAGTTAAAGACGCTTGAATATGTATTTAACTCATCGCATCAGAACCCAAGTTATCCGCAAGGCGCAGAGCATGACCTTGTTCGTTTTGACGTGAAGCTGACGAATACCAATTCATACACTATCCCCACAACTCTTTCCACCTACGAAAAGCTTGACCCAACGAAAGCTGTGAATACAAGGTACTTCCAGTTCACAATGAACCACACTGCTGAGTACGGACAGCATCAGATAAATGGCCTTGTCTTTGATATGGATCGTATTGACTATACCGTCAAAGCAGGCGACCTTGAAATATGGGAGATGGAGAATCAGGGGGATGCAATTCACTCGATGCACATACATGGGTTGCAATTTCAGATTATAGATAGAAGCTTTGATGCGCTAAAGCCGAATGACTTCGGCTGGAAAGATACGGTGCTCATTAACGGCAGCGAGTTCGTCCGCATAGCAGTCCGCTTCAACGAAAACAAAGGCATCTATATGTTCCACTGCCACAACCTCGAACACGAAGACGACGGCATGATGGTGAATGTAGAGGTAACGTAATGAAGATAGATGCTAAGTCTATCTTCTTTGATCATCAAAATGATGTAACTGACCCTGAATTCAAACGCATTCCTCCCCGCTTTGAATGTGTTAGAGAACTTTGCTAATGATTAAGAGTAATTATGCAAGACCATACACATTCACATGATGAACATCAAGGTCATGATCACAACGATCATTTAGCTAAGAGCCCATCACTCGAAGGACATGCCCAACATAAGGATCATCACTCACCCTCCGGACACAATGCACACGCTGGGCACAGCACTGCTGATTTCCGTATCCGGTTCTGGGTATCTGTTGCGCTGACGGTTCCAATACTGTATTTCAGTAATACGGTTCGCTCATTCATCGGACTTGAGATGCTTCATGGGGAGAATTGGATAAACTACCTTCTCTTCGGATTAAGTACAGTTATCTATATCTATGGAGGTATTCCATTCCTTCGCGGAATGAAGCGAGAGCTATCGCAGCGCGAGCCGGGGATGATGACACTCGTAGCTATTGCCATCTCTGCCGCATATCTCTATAGTGTAGCTGTTACCTTCGGGCTTGAAGGAATGGATTTTTATTGGGAGCTTGCTACACTTGTGGATATCATGCTTGTCGGGCATTGGATAGAGATGAAAACCCTTACAAAGGCGACCGATGCGCTGGAAGTACTTGTGAAGCTTCTTCCCTCTACTGCACATAAACTTTCATCCGATGGTGCAGAAACAGAAGTTGCTATCAGTTCACTTGTTAAGAATGACAGAGTTATCGTCAAGCCGGGTGAGAAATTCCCTGCTGATGGTATCATCACCGGTGGTTCGGGATATGTAGATGAATCTATTGTCAGCGGTGAGTCAAAACCTGTTTCAAAAAAAGCAGGTGACCGCGTTATCGGCGGCTCCCTCAATGGCGATGGTGCGATAACTGTGACCATTGATAAGACAGGCGATGAGACATTCCTTTCACAGGTTATAGCACTTGTTCGCGAAGCGCAATCAAGTCGCTCTCGCACGCAAGATCTTGCTAATAGGGTAGCATTCTGGCTCACAATTGTTGCTATTAGTGCAAGCGTAGTCACGTTCATACTTTGGCTTACTCTATCTGACGTATCACTATCGTATGCACTTGAACGTGCCGTTACGGTGATGGTCATTTCCTGCCCTCATGCACTTGGGCTTGCAGTGCCGCTTGTGGTTTCTGTTTCTACGACACTCGCTGCCCGTAACGGATTACTCATTCGCAATCGTGCGGCATTTGAAGAGGTGCGCAATGTTAATACTATCATACTTGACAAGACTGGCACACTTACCGAAGGTAACTTTGGTGTAACAGATACGCTTGTGCTCAATGATGCCTATAGTAAAGAACAAGTAGAGCAGATTGCCGCATCGCTTGAAAAGAATTCAGAGCATCCGATAGCACATTCAATTGCAGAACTGACATCTTCCTATCTGCCCGTTACCGATTTTTCGGCTATTCCCGGAAAAGGGATTCGAGGAGTTATTGATAGCAAAAGTGTCCATGTTGTAAGTCCTGGTTATCTCATATCATCAAACATTGCAATTCCTGAAGGAGCATCACAACTAATACAGCAAGGGAAGACAGTTGTATTTCTTATCATTGATGATGTGCTTTCTGCGGCTTTTGCACTTGCGGATTCAATTCGCCCCGAGTCATATAAAGCTATAGAAACACTTCGCTCGTTTGGTATCAAGACCGTCATGCTTACAGGCGATAACCGCTCTGTTGCCCAAACAGTAGCATCCGAACTCAAGATAGATGATGTTCGCGCTGAAGTTCTGCCCGGTGATAAATCGCGCGAAGTAAAACGTGAGCAGGAACAGGGAAGGGTAGTCGCTATGGTCGGGGACGGAGTCAATGACGCTCCGGCTCTTGCACAAGCAAATATCGGCATTGCTATCGGCGCAGGTACGGATGTAGCAGTCGAATCAGCTGACATAGTTTTAATCCGCAGCAATCCGCAAGATATCGCAGCACTTATTTCACTTGCGCGAGCTACCTATAGAAAGATGGTACAGAATCTTATATGGGCAGCAGGATATAATGCCATCGCTATCCCACTTGCTGCAGGTGTGCTTGTTGGGCAGGGCATCATCCTTTCGCCGGCAGTAGGCGCAGTCTTGATGTCGGTAAGTACGATAGTTGTTGCGATAAATGCGCGGCTCTTGAAGATACGATAATCACTTCTTCCTGACTGTCATCTCGACGCGTCTATTATTGGCTCTGCCTTCTTCTGTGATGTTGGTTGATACGGATTTTGTTTCGCCAAAGCCCGTTGCTTTTAATCTTTCAGGCGCGATGCCGCGAGTTGCAAGATACTCTATCACTGCATTAGCACGACGCTCCGACAGTTTTTTATTATACTCGTCATCGCCTTGTGAATCAGTGTGTCCGCTTATCTCAAGAAGCGCACCGGGTGTCTCCTTCATGAATCTGACAAGCCGCTCAAGTTCTGTCATTGATTCTTTTTGAAGCTCATACTTATCGGTTTCATAAAAGACGAGCAATCGCTGCGTGCCTTGGTCTTTAAAGAGTTGAATATCAACGGTTGATGGTTCTGCTATGCCTGCCGATGATACCGTATAGAGAGTAGAGCTAAAAATATGCTCACGGGTCTCGGCAGTGATGCTGTAGCGTCCTTCGCGGGGAACAGGTATCTTGTAATCACCCGTTATCGACGTTGAAGTGCTCCATGAACTATCCAAATCCAAATGTGTGATTGTTAGATTTGCTTGCAACGGAGAGTTCGTCGAGCGGTTACGGACTCTGCCGTGAAGCTCGGCGAACGAAGTAGGTTTCATCAGAACACTTGATGTTTCTCTGCGAGGGATAGCGGTTGACCCGGGCGACGGTGTTGATTCATATACTCTCTTTTCCTCTCCGATGACAAACTTTATTCCGAGTTGGAATTCTATGTATGATAACGCCGGTGTTTTTGCAGCATTACTATTATAGTACAATTCAACTTCATTGGAAGTGAGTTTTCCAAATGGTATTGTCGTCGTTATCTCTGGTGTTAGGACTATGCTTTCACTAAGAGGGATAAAATAGCCAAGCCCGAACTTCCCGCCCAACTGGACCAGGTTGTAAAAATTATTGCTCGTTTGATCGGCGACCGAATAACTTCTGACACCACTGGGTGTACCCGATGGTAAACTAAGATATGAGCCGGTATAGGTATCATCAGTGATCCGCTCGTCAGATGCAAATTTATCACTTATCATATACGAAAGTGAGACACCTGCGAGTCCGTAAAGATATTCAGTGAAGAGTGGAATGCGACCCATTATCTCCGCCCCTGCAAATTGCCATGTGCTTGTATAGGTTCGTTCGATTTCAGGAAGTGGGCTGCCGGATAATCGAGAAGTCGGTTCGGATATACGTCTTTCTGTATTACCTATTGAATGTGTTCGGTAAAAAAGTCCGAGACGAAGTGCGAACGTACCTGCGATGCGCATATCTACCGCAAGTCCTGTTTTAACCCCGAGTCCACTTCCTTGTTGTGTAAAACCGATATATTGGGCTGGTGGAATAGGGCGAGAGTCATACGGATAGACAATGGGCCAGAAGAAATTCTCGTATCCCGTAAGCCAGGAATAGGTCATTCCAATATCAACAGAAAGATAGTCATACCGCCCCGGCTTCTCGGCGACTTGCCCGAGCGCAGGAAGAGAAAAGAGCAGAAAGAATATGATAATGCGTTTGGTCAAGAGATGCTGTTTCCTTGATAAACCTTATATGATTAGATTTGTTACATCTTAAGAAGATATAAGAAATATGATGAGTAGGGTGAAAAGGAAACCAAAGAAGGAAGCTGATGATATACCTGCGCATATAGAGTTTGATTACTCGAAAGCAAAGCCGAACCGTTTTGCGAATCGGAAGAAGGAGCAGATGGTCGTTGCTCTAGACTCTGATATTACCCGCGTTTTTCGTACACCCGAAGAAGTAACGAATGCCCTCCGTGCTCTAATTAAAGCATATCCGCTTATAAAAACCCCAAGAACTTCAGCTCGAAGGGCTGCTTAATATTGCAAGTCCCTCTTTCCTTCGGAATGCCTCCCCGTTCTATTCTGTTTGAAAGGGTGAATGGCTCAAAACAAACCACAACGCGTCTCGATTGTAACGCTTGGCTGCGAAAAGAACACTGTTGATTCCGAAGTCCTCATGGGCGGCTTGAAGCATCAGGGCGTGCAGCTCGTGAACGACCCGTCGCTCTCGGATATCATCATCCTCAATACCTGTGGCTTCATCGAAAGCGCAAAGCAGGAATCCATTAATTCCATTCTGGAAGCAGTCCAGATGAAAAAGAATGGCGAAGTCAAGCAGGTCTATGTTGCAGGGTGTCTTTCCGAGCGATATAAAAGCGAACTCGAGCTTGAGATACCTGACGTTGACGGATATTTCGGTACCGAAGATTTCGTCAATATCATCAGGACGGTTGTACCCGAAGCAGAGTTAGATGATTCTACAAAGCTGAAGTACGAACTGCTCGGCGAGAGAGTCCAGACGACGCCAAAGTATTTTTCGTATATCAAGATAAGCGAAGGGTGCGATAATCCTTGCTCGTTCTGTGCCATCCCCATCATGCGCGGCGGACATCGCTCGAAGTCGCCCGATGAATTAGCATTCGAGGCAATGATGCTTGCCTCAAGCGGAGTGAAAGAACTCATCCTCATCGCGCAAGACCTAACATACTACGGACTCGATACAGAAGGCAAACGAACTCTTGCCGACTTGCTCCGTCGTCTTGTAAAAGTCAACGGCATCGAATGGATTCGCTTGATGTATGCCTATCCCGCGAAGTTTCCGCTTGATGTACTTGATGTGATGGCAGGCGAAGAGAAGATCGTTAAATATCTTGATATGCCGGTGCAACATGCTTCAACGGAAGTATTGAAGTCAATGCGACGAGGTATTACACGTCGCGCGACAGAAGACCTCATCGGTACGATACGCGAGAAAGTCCCGGGCATTGCACTTCGTACAACGCTTATCACCGGTTACCCCGCAGAAGGCGAAAAAGAATTTGCAGAGCTTGAAGAGTTTGTCGAGACCATGAAGTTTGATAGGTTGGGTGTCTTTACCTATTCAGTTGAAGACGGCACAACAGCCGTCCCGCTTGCAGATCCTGTGCCCGAAGAAGAGAAACGCGCTCGACAAGCACGACTTATGGACTTGCAGCGCGAAGTATCTGCCGAAAAGAACGAAGCGAAGATCGGCACGACGCAAAAGACACTCATCGAAGGATACTTCGATAGAACCTATCACGGCAGAACGACAGCCGATGCGCCGGAGATAGATGCAGAAATACGCTTCAAGTCAAAGAAAAAGCTTGAGCCTGGGATGATGGTTGATGTGAAGGTGACCGAAGCCGAGGAGTTCGACCTTATCGGAGTCTATGAATGAAACTCGTAGTCGGCTTCATACTTTGTTTTTTCTTTGTGCAAAGTAGCGTTGCGCAGCAAGCCGATTCATCTCTCCCGCATTTTTCATACGAGACCCTTTCATTCCAAACCGAGCCGTTCTCGACAGATAGCACACGAGTTGATATATATGTTGCTGTTCCGTACGGACTCCTGAAGTTTCTGAATGCAGTTGATAAGTATGTCGCAGATTATACGGTGACTATTACTATCACACCATCATCCGGTGATAGTGGATTATACTCCGGCACTGATATGAAGACGATACTCCTCACAAGCGCAGAGATGGAAAAGCTTGATGAGCTTCGCCTCGAACGGGCAAATGCTTCGCAGCATATGTTCATCTTACGTCAAGGCACAAACTACAGCTTAATAATAACTGTACGCGACCTCTCGACAAAGAGGCAATTCACCGAGCGTGGGAAATTCCTGACGAAGACGTTCTCCGCAGATGCGCCAGCAATGAGCGATGCGCTCATCTACCGTTCAAAATTTAATTCGCGCATCGTGCCGCATATTGGCAGTGATATTTCGCCGCTTCATGTCGGCGAATCGGGATTGTTCTTCGAGTTGTATAATGCAGAACAGAGCCATCCGCTTTGGTTAGTGCAGAGGTTGCGAGAACATACCGGTGACGAAGATGTATTTCGCGTAACGAACGTTCTTGTCGGCAGCGGCGCCAAGCGTATGCCGATCTTTGTCGAAATGGATTTTGATGATATTTGGACAGGGAAATATATCTTAGAGCAATACCTATTTGCCCGCGCCGGAGATACAATGAATGCTTCATCTCAAGCACTGCATAAAGCGGCACTGAGTTCATCGGAGAAATCTATAGAGGTGAAGATACCACGCGGCATACCGATCTCAGGTATGAGGATAGAAGATGCAATTGAACAGCTCTTTTATATTGCAACAGGAAGCGCATATGATTCACTCTCATCTGCAGAAACGACACAAGACAAACGAACTGCCATCGTTGATTTCTGGAGCCGAATGAAGCCATATCAGATGGATACCTATAACCGACCAATGCAGGTCTTTTATAGGCGTGTTGGGTTTGCGAATAGGAATTTTAGAACATCGATGGACGGATGGAAAACAGATAGGGGACGTATTTATATTCAACTCGGAGAACCAACTTCGATAGAGAAACGTCCGTATGATGTAAATTCCAGACCGTATGAAATGTGGGAGTATAGCGACATCAATATACGGTTCTATTTCGTTGATCAATTTATGGTTAACGATTATCGGTTAGTATCGGCAGCGCCGCCGAACGGCGTATTTAATTGGCAGCGCGAGTGAACGAACAATACTACATCATCACACAACCAACGTCCGGATTCTCCGCGACAGAAACAGCAAGCATTGCGGCAAAAGGATTACGTGCTCAAGACCGCAAAGCAAAAGTTAAGCAGTATCCACTAGCCGATGGCGGCGATGGCACGATAGAACATATCGTCACGTCTTCGCTCGGCTCATTCCTCGAAGTGGAAGCAACAGGCGCTGACGGCGAGCAGCTTGTTGTGCCACTTGGTTTTTCGGGCGAGAACGGCACCATTGGTGTCATCGAAATGAAGCAAATCGCTGCCGAGCCGGTACAGAACGCAAAGCCATCAGGGAAAAAGGGAAAGGGGCTGAAGTTTGTCGGCACGACCTTCGGCATCGGTGAACTCATACAAGACTGTCTTGATGAAGGAGCATTCAGTATCATCCTTGGCTGGGATGAACCGCTAGCAAGGGATGCAGGCTTTGGAATGGCGCAAGCACTGGGTATCAAGTTCTTGGATAAAGACGGCAAAGAACTTGACTTCAAAAAAGAAACACCTATCCATGAAGTAAAAAGTATTGATCTTTCATCACGTCCGTTTCAGCTTCTTTCATCGCGCTTCTTTGTAGCGCGCTCTGCATCGGTCTCACATCCGAAAAGCAAGGGACAGCTTTCGGTAGATGATACGCTCATCGAGGATGAACTCTCACGCATTGCTGATATACTCAAGAAGGATAATAATATCTCCATCAATGTATCGTCGTTACGTTCAGGTGGGAGTTACATTGATTTTGCTCTTACAGCTTTTTTGAATGCGGAGATAAAGGATGGTGCAATGCTCTCGCTCGAGGCATCGCAACTACAATCATCACTGCTCGCAAATCCGGGTACGATATTTTTCTTTGGTGAACGCATCGAAGATATAGCTAGTGAAAAGGCATCCGCCGCAGCGAAAGAAGTGATACGTTTAGCATCGGAAGCAAAATGTCCTTTGGTCATTGTTACCGAAGAGTCAGCAAAGCCCGCTTCGGTTACCCGTTACAAAGGAAAGATACCTGAACTTGTCGGAGTGTATTCGCTTGCCGATATACCTCTCTTTGTTGAGCCACTTGCCGCTGATGCTCCGCAATCCGAACGCCGTCGGATAATGCAAATGCGTATCGAAAAGCTCTCGATGCGTATGCTTGATGAGCTGACAGAGCAGAAGATCGGTGAGATACTCAAAAGTTGATAGTTGGATAGTTTATAGTTTGATAGTTGATTACCGCGTGAAAACAATTTTTTCTGTCATTGCGAGGAGGGCTTTAGCCCGACGTGGCAATCTAATATACTTCACTTTACTAACCGCCCTATTACTTGCACAAGTATCACAAGCTCAATCCAAAACTCCGCTCATGTTCTTCGGTGCTCTCTTCACGCCGAAGGGGTACATCGAAGGGTACCAACTCCGCGATCATATCCGCAGTGATATTTATATAGAAGAGGCCAAAGGTATGACTGACCGCGAAAAGCTTGACTATATCTACGATGAGGCGTACATCCTTTCTCGTGGAGACTTCCAAGCCGCTCAATTAACGAGTGCAGTTGCTACGCTCGACCACCGGGTCATTGAAGTGAAGCTGTTATTTGGTGCATCTATCACATTGCCGCTTACCTTTGAGCCGGAAGAGATTTTTACAAAACGAGTCGATAGATTACCGAGCAAAGTTTATAATGACTCGACCGAAGACAAAGATAAAATGCAGCATTTTTTTCTTTCGGCATATTTGAAGCGAACTTTGGGGATGAACTCGTTCGTTCGGTTAATCGGTTCGTTTGTTGAAGCAGGCGAAGAGGCGTTTATCGTCGGCGGTGTGAACGACCAGCGGGATACGCAAGCAAATGAAGATGGGATGCGCTTTGCAACAAGTGATAAACGAGCGCTAATCTCAAAACCGAGCGAGTATCTTAGAACAACCACTAAGTAATATATGAGACAACTCATAATTTTTCTTTTTCTCTGTTTTACTATAACTTCCTGTAAGGAAGTCGGTTTCCGCAAGCTTGAAGATGCAAGCGATAAAGCAACGTTGCAATCAGCTCAGGAAGCGTTACGTGCGACAGAACTTGCACTTGAGAACTACCGCGAGAAGAACGGCGCATATCCGAAATCAACGGAGGTATTCCTCTATGATACTCTGCAAAATTATTATGTCATCCCGATAGACCCCGCACATCTTTATCGCAACGAAAAAGAACAGACAAATTACATAGCAATCGGCAGTCGGAGGAATAAGATCATTTACCGCTCACCGGCAACTATCGGCGCAGGTCCTTATACGCTTTACTGGATTGGCATTGACGGTACAGACGAAGAAGGGCAAGGCGATGATGTTTTTATGCAGGCAAAAAGTGCGAAGACCGGTGAAATCATACGTCGGACTGTTCGTTCGTTCAAAGGGAAAAATTCTTCGATCGAGTTCATGTTAAAAATCACAGGGCTAGACCCGGAACGAGATACTGTATTTTTCGATCTCACAGATGGCGAGGTTACTCTTTACAAAGACCAGTGGAAGCTTCGCTCGTGGGTTCGAGGACGTCTCGACTTGACCGATGCCGATAAGCAGCGAATTTTTACCGACGAGATAGAGCGTTTCTTCAAGGGATCGCACTTTATTGAGTTTGATTCTCTTGCAACTCGTCCTGATCTACATGGGCTGATCGTTGCAGGTCATCCGAATCTTCCTCGCGAACTTGGGAAAAAAGAGATCGAGATATTTACCTATGATAACGGCACAGCAAGCGTAGCAATTCTTTGGGATGCGAAACGCAAACGTATCATGAACGTAGAGATGGGAAAATGATAAAACTGTTCGTACTCCTATTTTTCCTGTTTCCTCTCGTAAGTTTTGCACAAGACTTTGTTGATACCGTCGTTAAAGAACCGAAGCTTGGCTCTGTTCTTCGGACTGTTCGTTCGTACGACATCTTCGGCGATACCACAAAAGAAGTACTGCAGATAGAAACTTCAAAAGCAAAACGTGTTGATGATATCGTTGTGAAGTTTGGAGTTTATTCCGGTCGTAAACTTATCTATTCGGACAAATGGAAAGCAAAGGATTACTTTGACCCGAAAGATAAGCTCGCTGATTCGGTGAAGTGGCGTCGGCTTCGGAGAATTATGACATACTTCTTCTCGATCCAAAATTTTACTTCATCGAGTGACAGCACTATCATCGAGTCACTTACACTGCTTGAACGGGTTGACATAAAGACGAACTCATCCGAAGAGAAGGAATTCCTTACCGCTCCTCATACGATATTCTCAGTCTATGCAGGCAGAGATAAGCTCTATGGGATTACATATATAGAATCCAAGAAGAAATTCCTGACTCTCTGGCGGAATTGAGAAAGGGACGAATCCGATGCTGATATTGTTTATCACGCCGATTAATTTTCATTATTCTATGCCAACCCCAGTTATCTTATCCGGCGCTCGTACCCCGATTGGTACGCTCTCCGGCGCTCTTGGCGAGCTTGCGGCTCCGAAGCTTGGTTCTGTTGCGATAAAAGGCGCTCTTGCCAGATCAGGCGTCAAGCCGGAATCAGTGGGTGAAGTGTTTATGGGCAATGTCCTGACAGGCGGTGTCGGTCAAGCCCCAGCCCGTCAGGCAGCGATCTATGCCGGTATCCCAGATTCTGTCCCTGCTTCTACTATTAATAAAGTATGCGGTTCGGGGATGAAGGCAGTTATTACTGGTACACAAACTATCCTGCTCGGTGATAATAACATCGTCGTTGCAGGGGGTATGGAATCCATGACCAATGCTCCGTACATTTTGCCGAAGGCACGAGGCGGATACCGCATGGGTAATGGCGTGCTTGTTGATTCGATGATTCATGACGGACTTTGGGACCCTTACGGCAATGTCCACATGGGTAACTGCGGCGAGCTTTGTGCCCGTGAGTTGAACTTCACCCGCGAAGCGCAGGATGAATTCGCTATCCGCAGTTTTAAACTTGCCAACGAAGCGATGGATAACGGATACTTCGCTGATGATATCGTCGGCGTTGAAGTACCGAAGGGCAAAGAGATGGTAATGGTGACCGAAGATGAAGGTCCGCGCAAAGTTCGATACGATAAGATACCGACTCTTAAACCAGTCTTTGATAAGAATGGTACAATAACTGCTGCCAATGCAAGTTCTATCAATGACGGCGCTGCTGCTCTTGTCCTATCGAGCGAAGAGTATGCAAAAGCTAATGGACTTACTGCAACGGCGAAGATCATCGCATATTCAAGTTTTGCACAGGCACCGGAGTGGTTCACTACTTCACCAGTCAACTCTATTGAGATGGTTCTTGCTAAGGCGAACATGAAGATAGGCGACATTGACCTCTTCGAGATAAACGAAGCGTTCGCTGTTGTCCCGATGGCAGTCGAGAAGAATCTTGGCGTTCCGCGCGAGAAGATCAATGTTCTGGGTGGCGCTATTGCTCTGGGGCATCCTATCGGCGCAAGCGGTGCGAGAATTATTATTAACTTGTTGAACGCATTGAAGCGTAACAACAAGAGGTTCGGACTTGCTTCTATCTGCATTGGCGGAGGTGAAGCTACAAGTATTATCATCGAGCGTATTTAATCTCACGTAATGTCACGGAAGAAAATTCTCATCTTCGGCGGCACGCATTTTATCGGTCGCGTTCTTGTCGAAGATCTCCTTGAGATGGACGATAAATTTGATGTTGCGCTTTTTAATCGCGGCATCACCCATCCGACGCTCTTCCCCGAAGCGCTGACCATCAACGGTGACCGCGAAACAAGCGACATCGAGAAAGTACTCTTCGATCATTGGGATGCTGTGATTGATATTTCCGGCTACTATCCTGATTCGATCGAAAGTTTTTTGCCGAAGCTCAAAGGCAGAGTAGGGCGATACATCTTCGTCTCGACGGTTTCTGTCTATGATACTAGTGCATATCCGAAGAACGACCCGAGTTTTCTCGTTGGTGAAGACCATCCACTCTTGGCTTGCACTGATGAGCAGCGTGGCGGCTCCTGGAGCGAACATTACGGTCAGAAGAAAGCAGAATGTGAGAGAGTTATAAGAGAGAATCACTGGCTTGATTCTATCATCCTCCGACCAAGCATCGTTTATGGAAAATACGATTACACCGAGCGGTATTACTACTGGCTCCAGCGCATCAAGATGCGTGATGAGATACTTATTCCGGATGATGGCACAGAGCGTGGCAACATGACATTCGTTGATGACCTCTCTCGTTTGATTATCTCTAGTATCTCTCTTAAAGAACATAACGGCATTTATAATGCTGTGACGCATCCTGTCAATTCGCTTAATGACAAGCTCGATACGATAGCCGATGTGATGGAGAAGAATCCTGAATTCATCAGCATCATGAATGATGAGCTCAAAGCGAAGGGGTTTGAATCGAATAAAGCGTTTCCTTGTACTGCAGGAAATGATATGCTTGTTTATGATATAGCAAAAACAGAAAAAGATTTTGGAATAACTTTCACTCCGTACCGCGATTCGGTTGATACGTCGATCAAGTATTATGATTTTACAACAAAATGGGAGCTTGGTTCGCGAGGACTACGGTACGAAGAAGAAGATTCATTATTAGATAGTTTAGAATAATTATGGCAATCGAGAATGTAACGGTTATCGGTGCAGGGACGATGGGCAACGGTATAGCTCATGTCTTCGCACAAAGCGGATTCAATGTAACCCTCGTTGATATCAAGCAGGAGTTTCTTGATAAGGCGCTCGGGACGATCAAGTCCAATCTTGATAGACAAGTCAAGAAAGCCGTCATCACTGACGCTGATGCCTCTGCAACGCTTGGCCGTATCACTTCTTCGACCGATATGGCTGCCGCAGCCAAGGCAAGCGATTTCATCGTCGAGGCGGCGACGGAGAACTACGAACTCAAGACGAAGATATTTGCAACGCTTGACCAGAATGCAAAAGAGGGAGTTATCCTTGCGACCAACACGAGTTCTATCTCGGTGACGATGCTTGCAGCGACGACAAGCCGCGCCGAGCGTGTTATCGGGATGCACTTCTTTAATCCGGTGCCGGTGATGAAGCTCATCGAGATCATCAGGGGTATCAAAACGACTAACGAGGTCTATGCAACTGTCAAAGAACTTTCCGAGAAACTTGGCAAGACGCCTGTGGAGGTCAATGATTTCCCCGGCTTTGTCTCGAATCGCATCCTGATGCCGATGATCAACGAAGCGATCTACTGCGTCATGGAAGGCGTAGCCAAGCCCGAAGATATTGACACCGTGATGAAGCTCGGGATGGCTCATCCGATGGGTCCGCTTGCGCTGGCTGATTTTATCGGGCTTGATGTCTGCCTCGCGATAATGAACGTCCTCCACGACGGCTTGGGCGATACCAAGTACCGTCCGTCGCCGCTCCTCAAAAAGATGGTAGCCGCCGGCATGCTCGGTAAGAAGAGCGGGCAAGGGTTTTATACGTATTGATTAAAAGGATAATGCGTGAAAGAATAGGTACGGAAAGAGCCCTATAAACCTGCCGTTATCTGTAACAACTCTTTCGTACTGACCACAAGGTTTACTTTCTTTTTTCTTAGACCACTAAGTAGTTTTTTATCACCTGTCCAGAGTAGAGCTTTCAGATGAAGTGCAAGTGCGACGAACGGTGAATCATCTGTATCTATACCGGTGGTTAGTTCTACTGCTTCGGCGGTACGTTTAGCGGGGATAAGCTTGTCGTTGATGAACGTAATATTCCGAAGTACAAGACTTATCAATGTGTCAAGTTCATCGTCAGCGAGTTTTGTCAGCTTCTTAAGTTTTGCCCGATGTTCCTGAACTTCGTCATAGAGATATTCGCAGCTATGGAAATCGAGTTTATTGTTTTGCGTTAAAAGGAGTTTTCCGATGCCGGAGGATGAATTCAGGATCGCGTTGAAAACAATATTCGTATCAACGACTACTTTCACTTCGCTCTGGGGCGTGGTTTGCTTTCTGCTTTGCGTTTTTTGCCGACAGCTCGCGCCAACACATCTACCGTCTTTTGCGGGACTTTGAACTTGGAGGTTATCTCTTTGTAGCGGATAAAATCGAGCACATCCTGTATCTCCGCTGTATCAACCGATGCAGGGATGCGGATAATGACTTCTTTATTTGTGCGCTCTATAAACATATAAGGTGTAACCAAAAGGATGCCGCAAACAGTTCGCCGTTAGGTGCGGCTCTCGGTACTTCGTCTCGGAGGAACGGTTGAAATTAGCTCGTCATTTTATTGGCGGGCGAAGCTTTCACCATGTTTTTCTTCGTATATTTGCTCCTACTAACCTTCGAATATTATGGTACGTTACTGGATAGGTGCTCTCATCTTCTCGATAGCTATTGTTGTCGCCGCATCAATACTTGGCGGTACATGGCGCAAGACCCATGAGACCAAAGAAATGATAAAGGTCGTCGGACTTGCGGAAAAAGAATTTGTATCCGATCTGGTTGTTTGGGACGGGGCATTCACGCGCCGCATGATGACAGTTCAGGAATCGTATGCAGCGCTCCAGCGTGATGCCGAGCAGATAAGGCAGTATCTCATCTCAAAAGGTGTTGCCCCGAAAGCTATAACCTTTAGCGCAGTAAATTCAGATAAAGAATATAGAAGAGTCACAAATGATAAAGGGGTAGAGATCGACCGTGTATTCGAGGGATACCGACTTCGCCAAAGCGTGAACGTTGAATCGAATGATGTCGATAAGATGGAAACTGTTGCTCGCGAAGTCACCGAACTATTAAATATGGGGCTCGAATTTCAATCCTATCCGCCACGCTATTACTATACAAAGCTTGCACAGCTAAAGCTCGAAATGCTTGCCGCCGCATCCACCGATGCTCGTAAACGCGCGGAAACAATAGCAACAAATGCAGGCGGCGGGCTCGGCACACTGCGCAATGCAGCAATGGGTGTTTTCCAGATAACAGCCCCGTACTCAAACGATGAAAGCTATTCTTACGGCGGGTCATTCAACACCAGCTCAAAGAACAAAAAAGCATCCATAACAGCAAGACTAGAGTTCGGGATAGAGTAATAAGCTATCTATACACAACCCTCACCCTCTCCCCATCAAAATAGATCGGTAGGCCTGATGTGTCTTTTATGGTGATGATGGCGCGTGATGCGAATGCGCCTTTTGCGCGAAGCATCTTTACGCTTGCGCCGTAGGTCTCGACGATGTCACCGTCTTTATAGACTCTGTCGCGGCGGGCGACGCCATCGGCAAGCGAGGCATTGGGCTGCAAGCCGATATACTCGGGGTTGCACTCTACCGCAATCGTTTTCCTATCAAGCTCCTTAACTTGTAATCCCATAAATCCCAGTTCGGTATTCAGCGCATAAGCATCAACGCTCGTGACAAGCCATACGGAATCGGGAAGCGTACCGAGTGAGCCGTATGAGAGACTTTGCAGCTTGAGCCGTTCAGCTTCTGCCATGATGGCTGTGTATGATTGTGATAGCTGCATGACGGGCGCGCCGCCAAGCTTTATGGGCGAGAGCACGAAGTTCAGCATGAGCGGACGCTCTGTATGTTCGGTAAGGATAACACGAATATCATCTTTGATCTTCGCAAGCAATTCGGTTGACTTCCCCCACACGCCGACATTCACAACCGATTGCATACCGTGAAAGAAAATAAACACGGTTGCAAAGATAGCGAGATACAGATGTTTTAGTCGCTGGTAATTCGTACTCTTCCAGATACTATATCCGACCAGTGCAATGATAACAAAGACGCCGACGGAAGGGAAGTAGACCCGCCACCGCTCGAAGGACTGGAACGAGACAAGCCCCATCACAAGCGTTACGACAAGTGGTTTATAGAGAGAGGCGTATAACTCTTTCGTCCCGAACTTCCAGAGCAAGAATGCCGATGCGGCGATAAGAACAGTTGCGGTAATGACACCATAAGCAAGATACTCATTGATAATGAGCGATGCACTTGCGAAATCTATCGGCATAATAATGTAGCCGATGCTATAGAAGAAGTTCTTCGCGAACGCTCCGAGCGAACGACTACCCTCTGCCGTAAGCGGCTGCATATCCGATAGCGGAACCGTGAACTGCATACGAATTACAAGGAAGATTGCGGCAATGATGATGTATGGCACAAGTTTCTTCGCTATCATCATCTTCTTCTGCCAAAACTCTTTCGGCGAAGATGTATAAATGATAAGCGGAAGCAAAACAATGCCGATACCGCTGACTTCCTTCGAGCAAAGAGATAAAAAGAAGAAGATGTACGACAAGATAAGCCACAAGGTTTTCTTTTCTGTGATTTCTGCTTTCCAAGCCGTAAGCAAAACCGAGAGCATCATGATGGTTGCGATAACATCGCTTCGTGCCGCGATCCAGAGCAAGTTGGAGTCATGCGAAGCCGACACTCCAAAGCATATCGCAACGACAAATGCAAGTGCAGCAGTAAGCCGAAACACTCGCCGCGTAAAATGATAGATGAGAATCGTTGCCAGGCAGTGTAGTATAAGATTCGTATGGTGGAAGCCGCCGGGGTCATAACCTCGGAGCCAGAAATCGAAGGAGACCGATGAGTTCGTCAGCGGCCGCCAGTATTGTGGGTTCGGGTCAACCCGCCAGAACATACTGATAGCATCAGTGAACGAGCGTATAGGCGACTGAACATGGATGACCATGTAGTCATCGGCGGTGAAGTCTGCTCCGTCAGAGCCACGCCAAACAAAAAAAGTAGCTATAGCGCAAACGAAAGGCAGGACTATACCCAATGCCCTGCCCTTACTTATTGAACTCATAAGTGTCTATCGTGTAACAATTAGCTTTCGGCTTGAAACGTAATTACCAACTTGTAGTCTGCAATAATACTCGCCTTCGTGTAACTCACTTGTACTAAATGCAAAAAAGTTATTGCCCGGTTGGTATACTTCAGAGTTAAGAAGTAAAAGAACTCTTCTTCCTAATAAGTCATAAATAGAAACTGTTACCTCCGCTTCTTGAGGAAGAAAGAATTCAATTTTTGCAAAGTTAGTAGTTGGATTCGGAGAGAGAGACAAAAACTCAACTTTAGGCAACTCAATAGAAGTGCTATAATAATTACCAGCTAGTTTTGGTGCTGCTGGGAGGTCTGTGTCAATCCATGCGTGAAAATCAGAGTATTCAGCTGTATGAAATCCTCCGTTATTTGCTCCAACCAGTTGTACTGCTTTCTTTGAACGCATATTAACTACTGCATCTTGGCCTAAAGTTAAATCAGAGTAAGGTTCTGAAGCAATACTCACTATTGGTGCTGTACAATTGTAATCATAATAGATTTGATTGTTACCTAAGCCTTCGGTAGAGTGAAATCCAAAGACTATAAAATCTTTAGACACATTCTGAAAACCCAATGAGTTGGGGACTGTCTTAAGAACATCATCATTAATGATGAATGATAGCATCCTTAACCTTTGGTCATTGGTAAACATATCTCGCACTTCATCGCAAGTATAATCCATAAAATTCTCCAACTGAGGGGTACTACTCCCACAGGTAATTAAGTTGGTACATGCTATAGTCTTAGAAGTTGTAGGGGGAGTATCGCAACAAAGGTCATTATTTATATTGCATTCCTCGTTGTGGCATGAATTACCATTATCAATGACTTGTGGATGAAATGGATGGAAGAGCCCAAGATAATGCCCCACTTCATGAGTAGCAATATTTCCATACTTCCAATATGGGTGTATAGATGTACCAACATTGTCTCCGAAGTTTGTATAATTAACGATAACACCGTAAGATTCAAGTGGACCTGCATCGGCTGATCTACTACTTGTAGGAAACTGACCGTTTCCACCCTGCGCATAGTTACATACCCAAATATTTAGATATTTGGTAGGATCCCAAGAGTCAATACCACCGCTGGAAGCATACTTAACTTCGGAGTCATGAAATAATCCGTGGGTAGTTTCTGTGCGTGTTATCCCATTAGTCGGGTCACCATTCGGGTCTGTATCTGCAAGACGAAATTCAATTCTTGTATCTACGGCTAACTGATGTTGAGATTCGCTTGGAGTACCAATCATTTTTCTGAAATCTTCATTCAGTACATTGATTTGACTCAATATTTGAGCATCTGACACATTTTCCTCTTCATTTGAGTAAACTACATGTACAACTACTGGAAAAACTCTTACACCAGTATTGTTCTGTTGTTCCTGAGTCAGAACAAATGAGTACCCTACATCAGATGTATCTAAAGCAGAACAAAACACAAAGTTAGTGTCTTGAGCGTGTGTTTTGCTACATATGCAAATAAATAGCACAGTAAAAACTGTACTGAAAAAATGGATATAACCAACATGTTCTTTCATGATGTCATCATTGTTTATTGGGTGATTACTTATGGGTAACTAATTCCATTAACACTTGCACTGATAAGTATACCAATATCTGTGTATAAACCATTCCTTTTAACTTCTCCAATATTTTTTGATAGAGTTATAGTAAGTGGTTCAACTTCACGAAAAATAATATCATAGCAATCATAGAATCTATGATATGTAGAAGAATCGACTTGATATTTCTCGAAAATGATACCAGGGTAAAATGGGCCTTCCATAGTTACAAACTGCTTGTTGAAATCTATATAGACTCTTTCACTGTCTCTAACCCTTTCAACTATCGTGTTGTCAGCTGAATATCTAACAAAAGTAGTGTCTGTCCGTAGAAATTTATTGTTAAATCGAAATATTGAATCAACAATTAAAAAATATGACATACCATTAATGATGGCTGTGTCAATAACATGTTTTATTCGAACAGTGTCATTCGGAAAGTTATACCACGAATACACCCAATAATTACCCACCTCTAATGGGTAGTAAGCATAACTCGTTGAATCAGTTGGTGTTTCCTGATGCTTTGGATCACTCCCAGAATCACAACCTGTCAATATGAGTACGCTCGTCAAAAATAGTGTAGGAAGTATGTATCTCATTTTACTTCCTTTCAAGTTCTTCAACTCATTTAGCTAATGTCTCATTTTGTTTATTCAAGGCAATAACGTACAAAGTTAACTCTTCAATTTTCTGCAAGAGCTTTGATTGCATGTCTCCGATAAGAACACCATCTTTTAGAACTTCCTCTGTGGATGGGATTCCCGGTAAATGTTTATCTTCCTTTATACTTTGTTCGAGCTTGTCTAATGGCAATAACTTATAATTTCCATCAAGAACAAAGTCAGACCAACCGTCGAGACGAACCAGTACTTCTTTTGCAAAGATTGCACCATTAACAGCAAGCTTTAAATTCTGATGAAGTACGGTAGGAGAAGTTATGCTTGTAATTCCGATTAGTACTTTACCATCATTGAGAATAGTCATTCTCTCTTTTTGAGGTTGTGCTCTATCAACACGAGTAAAGAAACGGACAGCACCACCCTCAGGGTATGCAGCTTTTAAATCAGTAGGTAGAAAAGGATCATTTACACATTTATCAGACCCAAGTATGAGATCACCTGATGTTGTCTTTAGTACTGCATCCCACATGTCTGCAATGTTAGAGTAGCACGAATTACAATGGGCCAATGCAAGTTCTAAACTACGGTAGTGGTCTGTTTCATTATCTCCGATAGCAATCTTTAGAGCAGGGAAAGGTGAGAATCTTGGAGAAGGTGCACTAATAAGTCCAGGTATATGGTGTATTTGAATAGCATCGTTTACAAATGGAAAACGGGTTCCAATTCCTAATTGTCCATGACTATTTTGGAGGAAATTTGCAGGTATGAGATAAGCAGCTTGTTCGGGTGCCGTTACCCAAGCATCTGCTTGACATAATGCTATTGAATGAAAAAGAGTTATCGAGCAAAAAATGCTTAAGACATAGGTAGTTATTTTAGACATACTTTTTCTCCTTTAGATAATGATGAGTGTGTTAAGTTATTATAGGTTTAAAACACTTAAAGGAGCTCAAGGTTACAAACTTTATTTATACTTAATTTTAAAATACAGGAAGAATCTTGTGTTTACGGCGCAATTTTTGTTATTAGCTGAAGATAATATAGTCTGATTTTTTTTTCTGATACACACGGTTCTCAATTCCTTAATCTTTATCCCCTATTTCCGTTTCCTTCGTATTTTCGTAGCAATATGGAGTTTTCTTCACTGCTATCACATAGCCACGGAAGAGGTTCGCTGCCAATCGTCATTGGGATGACGGGGCATCGGGATATTCGTACCGAAGATATACCGCAGCTCAAGCGGTTGTTCCGCGGCGTTCTTGATGACTTTGCCGGTAAGTACCCTTCCACCCCGTTAATGCTCCTGACCTCGCTTGCTGAAGGCGCAGACCGTCTTGGTGCGGAAGTAGCGTATGAGATGGGGATAGAGGTTATCGTTCCGCTGCCGTTCGCAGAAGATGAATACAAAAAGGATTTTCAAGATCCGAATTCCATTCCTGAGTTCGATGCTCTACTCGCGAAGGCGAGTAGGAAGTTCGTTGTCCCATTCGCCGAAGGCGTTGATGCACATAATCTTCACGAGCCGTATTTCAGAGATTTGCAATATGGGCAGGTTGGCGCATACATTTCCCGCTACAGCCAGATACTTGTTGCTCTGTGGGATGGTAAGCGGCTTGAACTCCAGGGCGGCACATCAAGCGTTGTGCGGATGAAGCTTGAAGGCAAAGCGATACTTGAAGATGCAGTGCAAAATCCGCTCGACCCGCCGGAATCCGGTCCGGTCTATCATATCGTTACTCCGCGTTCAAGACATACTGGCACAGAAGGCGAACCTCTTACGCTCAAAATATACTATCCAAAATGGTATGATGATGACGGGGCGGCAGAGCGTTCGAGCTTGCGTATTTACGACCAGATGGAGCAGTTCAATAATGATGTGGTGCTGCATTCGGGCACACTATCGGCTGAACGTGAGCAAAGTAAAAAGTATCTTTTCCCCGAGCACCACTTCGGTGGGCTTTCTCCTGCGCTGCGAGAAACGATAGATAACTTCACCCTTGCTGATACGCTTGCAACTTACTTCCAGAAGCATACGTCTCGCGCCTTCAAAGGGTTATTCCTACTTGTCTTCACTGCTGCGTCGTTCTTTGATTTTTATGCACATCTTCTCTATGAAGAGAGGGCAGTCCTTGTTGGATATTTTCTGACGTTCATCGTTGCGTTCTTGTGGTATGAACGAGCAAAGCGGGGGAAATTCCAATCGAAGTATCTCGACTATCGCGCGCTTGCCGAAGGGCTTCGCGTACAGTTCTATTGGCAGTATGCAGGCATAAGAAACTCGGCAAGCGAGTTCTATATGCGTAAACAAAAGAGCGAGCTTGATTGGATACGTTTTGCATTACGTACATTTGCGATCCCCGCCGATGATGAATCACTCTCGAAGGAAGAACATTCAACCGAAAGCCGGATGCATCGCTTGCAGGTAACGCAAACTTCATGGGTTGAAGATCAGGCGAAGTATTACAAGAAGTCGCTCCATCGCGATCATCATAAACTTCATAAGATGGAGCGGAACATCAATTGGATTTTTTTTATTGGTGTAGCGCTTGCCGCAGTTCAACTTTTCCTCGCGCATCCGAATCACTATCTTATCGTAGCTATCGGTCTTGCGCCTATCATCGCTGCACTTATCGGAAGTTACTTAGAGAAGAATGGGCTTGTCGGTCATATAAAACAGTATGAGCGTATGAGTACGCTCTTTCATCAAGCGAACGAATCGATTAAGCGACATCTTAATGCAGGTAACCGTAAAGAAGCAACCGAGTACGTCCTCGAACTCGGCAGAGAAGCATTAGCTGAGAATGGTGATTGGCTGCTTCATCATCGTGAGCGTCCGCTCGAAGTCCCGAAGGGATAATGCACTAAGGATTGGTCAATTTCGTGGTAAGAAGTGGGAGAAACAGTTTGACTATGAAGTATCCTTCACTATCCCACTATTTATAGAGAGCAGGAGACGGGGATCGAACCCGCGACGTCCAGCTTGGGAAGCTGGCATTCTACCGCTGAATTACTCCTGCAATGGGCGTTAATAGCCAGTATTTACCCCATTTCAAATCATTTTCTACAAGAACAGTTTCACCCAAATCATACCATGTAAGTTTGGTACGAGAATTGCTATTACCCATATATTACTTGCTAACGGAAAGGAATACCAGCAGATAATTGATTCGATTAGGTTTTAGAAAAGGATGAGATAGACGTATGAAAAAGTTAATGTATATATCGATGTTTGTTTTTGGGTCACTTTTGGGTGCAAGTTCACTCCAGGCACAAAACTTTGTTGACCCCGAAAGCACATGGCGGACTGACCTAGTAAAAGCATCAGGAAAAGATACTATTCGTATCGAACGCCGCTCAATGGTTGCGCTTAGCGAAGTAAGCGATACGGTCGGACTTGTTTATCACGAGCCGCTCCCTGATAACTTAATGCCGAAGTCAGCGATAGAAATTGGCATGATAACAATTCAGGCAGAATCTGCTGATGAAATTATAGAAGTACTTGAAGAGAAAGCCCGTGAACTGGGCGCAGACTGGATCGTTGGGTTCAGCGAGCCACGTTTGGCGCATATAAAAGGATACGGTTATTTTTACCGTTCTTCTGCAAAACTTTATAAAGTGATTAATGAGGAGCTAATGCCAGCGCAAGATATTGCAAACATTAGTCCACTACATGAGCGTATTAAAGACCTTGCCTCGGTAATAACGTGGCTTGGAAACTATGTAACAACCGACCAAGAATAGGTCGGTAATAGTGAAAATGGACGACGTCCTATAACGACTCCCCGGAAGCAGTCCTTTCCTGGGAGTCATTATTTTCTCATTTTAGCTGAACTCGGAAACGATTTATTTGTTTTTCTTAAGAGAATTGCTTATATTTGTATATAAGACTTCGCCGCTATTTTCTCAATGCGGCACTTAGTTCAGAAACAATAGGGGCGCTTCGGAGACTGACGTATGTTTCACAAAGGGAGGACCAATTTCTCACACCGCCTGCGTAGATCCCGAAGCGCTGTTTTTTTAAAGGTCCACTCGTTTTTCGCCGTATAAATTTTTCATAGATCCCCACTTAGAATCACGCCCTCTAACTTCTTAGGTTTTTATTAAAATAGTCTGGAAACTATCGGCTAATCAGGGTAGCTCGTCCGTTCTCGAGTTGTGCGAAGCGGTCGTTGACCGTTCTTGCGAAGTCTTTGTCGCGACCTTTGAGCGATTCAATATCAACGGTCATGTCAGGTTTAAAGCCCAGCGCAAGATCAATGAATTTCAGTGCTGTTGATTTATCTCCGCGATCGAGATAGCTCTGCGCTGTTGCGGCAAGGGGAAGGGCTTGCAAGAGACGAGCATTGTCAGTATAGTAGTTGCGTTTCTTGTAATTCGCATCGCGCCAGTTTATTTTTGGAAGCGGAACATCAATGAGTGTATCACGCTCGACAAGTCGGAATGCTACTCCGGTAGCAATCGGCATGAACGACGGAGCGAATAACGGATCACGTTCGCTTACAGATTCTGTCGTGATAAAAATCGGTCTATCCTGATTATTTCGGACTAGTGCTTCGGTGAAGTTGCGATATGTTATTGAGATAGCTAGACCGTCAATTACATCACCTCTATCAAAGGCAATGAGGTGCGGCATGAATGCATCAAGTTCTTTCCGGCTATTGGCAAGCAGCCTAGGTGCGACTTGCTCAAGATGTTTGTAGTACCAAGGTCTATCACGAAGGAGTGCAACGTCAATTACTGTTATATCAGGTCGTACTTTCTCGACAAACTGATAATAGAACGAACCGCTCACCCAGAAATCCCATGCGCTTGAGATGACGATAGCATCCTTTGGCAAGTTCTGCAGCATGTTCATCGTAAAATCATCAACCATGTGGTTGCCGGATTCGTCGCTGTTGTTATAATGATTCCATGCGTTCTGTAATCCGAGAAGCCCAGCAAACCATAACGCAATATATGCATAACTTCTGATATTTGTGGAGAATGCAGGAATTCTCATTCCAACATGATGGAAAAAGAATGATGAGATGATGCCTATAACCAAATAAGAGAGGAGAAAATAAGAATCAATGTCATGAATGTCATAATTAATGGCGTAAAACAAGCATCCAAAGAAAAGAAAAAGAAGGAAAATAAGTATATGAATTCTATGGATGAATATCGTACGTGTAAAGATTAGGAATGAAGCGACAGCCAGAAGAAGAACTAAATAACTAAACTCACTCGGCAATCCGCTCCAAAACTCCGCGAATTGTTTGCCTGCATTATTTCCTGTGAACATCCATACTTTATACTGTCCACCTGTTACGTGCTTTGTGAAGTTGTCGAACGTTGATGGGTCACCCCAGTTCATGAGCGGGTTACTGCTTGCATTGATGTATAGATAAGCATACGGAAGTAAGCCGAGTGCGAAGGGCAGTGCAAGTTTGCCGATGCGCTTCCATGATTCACCGCCAAAACCGAATCTCGCAAAGAACCCATAGAGACATGCAGGGGCGAGGAGTACAGTTGTTAGATGGTTGCTAAATGCTAATCCGAGCGTAAGAGCAAAGAGAAAGCCATCGCGTTTGCTATCGGTTCGGAGCATTCGTAAGAAGAACGTCAGGATAACAGGTAGGAAGAACTGATGCAATGGATATACTTCGATAGAAGTCGCATTCGCCCACCACGTCTCGCTGAATGCAATGATGATGCCTGTAAAAATGCCTGCCGCTGTTGCTTGTTGTGCTTTTGTCTCGTTTGTTGTTAGCTCTATGGGTTTCTCATCTTTCTTCTTACTTTTTGTCTCAACTTTAACTTTTGTCTTCGCGACGAGCCAATTAAGATGTATCTCATGCACAAGATAGACACATGCTCCTGCACCCATTGCCGCAAAGAAAGCGGACATGATGTTCAGCCGTACGATGACGGTCGCGGCGATCGGCAGAATAGAGAAGAGATGCCCGATAAGTGTAAAGAGCGGGTAGCCCGTCGGGTGTGCAATCCCGTGCGTCGAGGCAGTCGTTGCAAGCTCGCCCGCATCAATAAAACCAAGCCCGGGCGCAAGCGTCATCATATACACGATGAAGCTCACAAGAAAAACGAACACCGCACCAAAGAGCGGTCGAGAGAGAAAGCGAAGAATCATAGCAGGTTATTCTCAGAAGTTATATCTTTTTCACTAAGATACTTATTAATCATCATATCATGTGGAATTCTAAAGCAAGCTATCAGTAGTATTGCAATACAAGCATAGAGCAACCAACCACCAATCGTTTCAGAATCACCGCCTGTGGTAAAGATGTCAGACCCAGTTATCTTTGCAAGAAGATTCATCGTCGACATTGCAGGCATAATCATGAAACTTCCAAAAAAATAAGCATATTGATCTGGCTTCTTCCATCCTTTTCGCAATGCAACGACGTAAAGCTTTTTTCCGAGGAATACTCCAACGGGAGTGAGAATGACAACTAAAGTAATAAACGTAATCTCAAATATCATTACGGCTGATACAAATTAAACACATTACCGAACGGGTCTTGCATATAACATGGTTTCCCTTTGCCACCCCAGCGGACGACGATGCATCCTTTCGATTCAAGGTCGGCGCGAGCTGCATCAAGATCGTCAACAAAAAACTCGAAGATTGTCTTGTGTTCTGGTGCTTTATCGAAGTAGATCAGACGGTCGCCTGATTTGAGCTCGATGGAATCACCATCTCTCATCGAGAATTCCATACCGAAGACATCCTGATAGAACTTCGCCGCCGCATCACTATCAGGCGTTTCGATGGAAATGCAGTGGCTGAACTGGTAGTCCATAGTCGTTAGTATTTAGCAATGCAAAAATACAACATCTTTTCTCTAACGACTAACGACTACAAACTAACGACTGCCCCAATGACTATCCCAATGCCTTTACCGCTAAATATGCTTGCATCGCGATACCTGTTCGCAGTGCTTCTTCGTCAATCGTAAAATGGTCGTTGTGGATGTCGGCAGTGATGCCCATCTTTTCGTTGCGGATTCCGAGGCGGTAGAATGTGCCGGGGACTTTCTCTAAGTAATATGCAAAGTCCTCTGCACCCATAAGCCGCTCTGCCTTGAAGACACGGTCGGAGCCGAATAGCTCGCGCGCCGCTTCATCAGCGAACATCGTTTGTTCGGGATGATTATTGAGAACGGGGTATCCTTTATCGATAAGTATGTCGCACGTAGCGCCGTTTGCAGCACAAATGCCTTCAACAATTTCTACAATTCGTTTATGTGTATAGTCGCGCCACTCTTTTGTCATAGCTCGTACTGTGCCTACGAGCTTTACTTCTTCAGGAATAATATTCGGCGCAAATCCGCCATGGATTGAACCGATAGTAATAACACCTTGCGAGAACGGATCAAGATTGCGTGAGACAAGTGTCTGAAGAGCTGTGATGACCTGCGCACTTGTAACGATAGGGTCTATCGCATACTGCGGACGTGCGCCGTGACCTGACTTGCCCTTAATAGTAAAATACAACTCATCAGCCGAAGCCATCATCTCACCAGGGAAGAAGCCGACAGTGCCAGCATCATTTTGTGCGATGACATGAAGTCCGTAAATTTCATCAACGCCGTCGAGAGCACCGTCTTCGATCATGAATGGGGCACCACCCGGGACTCGTTCTTCGCTCGGCTGAAAAAGAAAACGTACTTCGCCGTTCAACTCATCTTTGAGTTCTGAAAGTATCATTGCCGCACCGAGACCAATGGATGTATGAGCATCATGTCCGCAGGCATGCATCTTGCCAGTGTTCTTTGAAGCAAAGGGGAGTCCTGTTGCTTCGAGAATCGGAAGGGCATCCATATCACCGCGAAGTGCAATGACCTTGCCTTTGTTCTTGCCGCGAATCGTCCCGACGACTCCCGTCTTCGCGACGCCGCGTCTGACTTCAACTCCGTACTTCTCAAGTGTCGAGGCAACAAGAGCTGATGTCTCATTCTCTTCAAATGCAAGCTCCGGGTTTGCATGAATTGTACGGCGAAGGGTTACCACATCGTCGTAGTATTTATCAGCAAGTTGTTTAATGCGGTCTGTAATGTTTGACACGATTATCTTTTCCTAATAACAAATTTTACACTTGGCGGATCGGCGTTTAAGAACTCGATACCCTTGGGAAGTAAGATACTTGGTTTCGTACTTGTCAAGGTATCGAAGGCTGCCATATCATAAATGACCGATGCTCGAATCTTCGTTGGGTCAAGCTTTGCAAGTTCATCTACGCCGCCGCGTATCATGACCGATATAGAACTTGGGATGAGCGTCATTTCTCTATCAGGCGGAAGCGCTTCGATGCTGATTGGAATATCAATGAACTGCCGTTCGGCGACTGCCTGCACATCTATCTTTACCGAGATCACATTTACCGATCGCGAAGTAACGGCATCACGCAATGAATCTGATAACTCTACCTGCTTGGTTACTCCTTCTCGAAGCCCGCGAAGTTTGAGTGTCTTTGTAGGGAAGTACAAAAGCGAATCAAGTATTGTGTTAGATCCCTGAAGTGTGACCGATACAGGCGCAATAAGTGGCTGACCGACAACGGTGAAGCCCGAAGCACATTCTATATCAGTTCGCAGTGCAATTGGTACTCGCTTTGTCATCTCGCGTGAGAAGGTCAGCTCGAGCGAATCGGGTTCTATCTTCAGGAGCTTTACTTCGCTCGGTAATGAAGGCGAACTCGAGAGATCTTCGAGCGTAATGAAAAATCGCGAGTTCATAAACAGGTTCGGGTCGCGTTTGGCAAGATCAACAGAGAACTTGGTATTCCCTGTGAAATCCATCAGTAACAGACGCCAGCCCGGTCCGCGAAGTTTGGTATGGACGCTCGACGGTAACTCCTTCGCAAGCGCAAAGCCCGGAGGAGACGTTACCTCAATAGGAATATCAAGATCAACCTCGTAGCTGCCTGCCAAGTGGACATACGTCCAGAGGATAAGCGCTACAAAGATAGCTGTAAAAAGTATAAGTAGTTTGCGTCCGAGTCCCAAGGGGAAATGATGAATTATGAATGATGAAAAAACGGATTTAGAGGTAAGAGTTCACTGCATTTCAACTAACAACTAACCACTCGCCACTAATCACTAACTTGGCATCATCTCTTGCGTCGGGTACGCTCTTGGTGAGTTTGCCGGGAAGACGAGCGGGGTAAGCATACGGACTAACTCGTCGCGTTTTGCTTTCGATATCATTCTGCCGCCAATAGGAAAGCTATTAATGCTTCGGGCATAGCGGCGAAGCTCATGCACGTTCCAGTTCTCCATCTCGGTGATATCGAGTTCGTTTACTGAGCGGACATGTGACGAAGCTTTCTTCTCGGCTTTCTCTTGGGTTGCAATGTTGAGCGACTTCAAGAGTATGCTCATTGCATCGGTATCAGGACGTGCGAAGAAAACCGATTCGGTAACGCCACTGGAAGTTTTGACGGTCTCGACGGCATGTTGGACTTCTGCCAGACCACCTGCGATAACAACAGAGATTACCCCTCGTCCATCGGGCGAAGTAGCACCGACGAGTCGGGCGCGAGTATCAGTGTGGATGGCGTGCAAGAGTTTGGCAAGGTTCACCGAACCCTGACACTCAATCACACCAGCACTATCGCTCTCTTTGATAAGGCGGTTTACCATAATTATCCACAAATATACGAAAAGATTTGGCGAAATCCAAATGCTTCAGGGTGTTGCTTGGGCTAACTAATTGATATTTAAGTAGATATACGATTTAATTTTATTTTTACTTAGTATATTTGATAAGTTCATAGGTTCTGATTAACTTTCCCGAATGTGACAATACATTTTCCTTAATATAGCCCGTAAAAGGGGCAAGATAAATATGGCTAGTGCTCGTAGTATCAAAAGCATCGACAAGCCCGCCGATTATTAGTCGTTCATATTTGACACAGTCAAAAGTACCGGCAGGTACTGTTACTTTCTCGTTTCTAGATAGTATGCGTAATGTAGTCCGTTCGCGAAAATGATCAGGGTAGGTAGTATCAGAGATGACATATATTTCCCCGTCAGCCATGGGGTAACGCAGAAAGGAGAATGATGCACTGACGTTGAACCCAAAAATTCCTATCTGAAGGTCGTCATTTGAGTAAAAGAGAGCGCGATGATCATCAAACGTAAAAGCATAGTATGCAGGCTTACCATAGTAAGTGGTGTCGCTTTCGATACGGATCTCTGTTGTATCAATGCTTATGATCTCATCTCTTGTAATATCATAATCAGTTTGCTTCAGCTCCCACTTTGAACCAACTTTTACAGGGAATACCTGTTTGATGGTATAATCCCAAGCATCGATCGTTTCATCAACGCAAGCAGAAAAGATGAATAGAGATGCAAGAGCAAGAAGTGATAGGGTAGATGATCTCATTGATATACGTACATTATGAAGACGTAAAAGAACGCCGCTTAACGAGATATAAGTTCAGGTAGTATAGACAAAGAAATTTCAGATTCAAAGAGCCACCTCGTCACGGCGAATCTTCGACCCCAGCCCTTCTCCCTGCAAGGGAGAAGGGAGCAAGAGTGCAACCCCCTAACCCTCTCCACATTTGTGGAGGGGAAACAAGAGTCGTAAACCCTCCGCGTTTGCGGAGGGGGATTTTTTATGGTATATTTCTGCAACTGGTATGCCAGCATTTTCGTTTTAGATTTGCATCTGACAAATATATTCCGTATATTTGCAGAACCTTACAGGCACATCCCGCATATTTCAACGATTGGGCGTTTCGGTTTTTTCCTTTAGAAGGATCAATTATTTACTTCCACGTAAAGCCCGAATCTAAACGAGGACTGCCTTTATTTTCACTGTTATTTCACTTTTTTTACCGAACGTTAACAACCACGAATGGCTACACTCTATAATGCCAATGATTTAAAAGCGAAGAAGATCGTCGAGCTTAATGATATTGCCAAAAAGCTCGGCATCGACGGCTTTCAGGAGCTCCGCAAGCAAGACCTCATCTTCCGAATCCTCGAAGCAGAAGCGCTGACAAAGCGCGGACAGAACGGACGCGACGAAGACAATGTGAATCTCGCCTCCGGTGTCCTTGAACTGCTTCCTGATGGTTTCGGCTTCCTTCGCTCTCCCGATTATAACTACCTCCCATCTCCCGACGATATTTACGTATCTCCTTCGCAAGTAAAGAAATTTAATCTTCGCACAGGTGATACGGTCGAAGGTGCGGTTCGTCCGCCGAAAGATTCGGAGCGTTTCTTTGCACTCACACGAGTTGACAGAGTTAATTATCTTCCATCAGAGACAACACGCGACCGTGCTCTCTTCGATAATCTTACACCGCTTTATGCGAACAAGCATCTCGTACTTGAGACATCGCCCGGCGAGTACTCGATGCGTATCATGGATATTGTCAGCCCGATTGGTAAAGGTCAGCGCGGACTTATCGTAGCGCAGCCGAAATCAGGTAAGACAGTTATCCTCCAGAAAATTGCGAACTCGATAGCTCGTAATCATCCAGAAGTAAAACTTATTGTTCTACTTATTGACGAACGTCCTGAAGAAGTGACTGATATGCAGCGTTCGGTACGTGCCGAGGTTATTGCCTCGACATTCGACGAACCACCGGAGCGTCACGTACAGGTTGCTGATATGGCTATCGAAAAAGCAAAGCGCTTGACCGAAGCAAAGCATGATGTAGTAATTCTGCTTGATTCTATTACTCGTCTTGCTCGTGCACATAATACTGTCATTCCTCATTCAGGAAAGATTCTTTCGGGTGGTGTTGATGCGAATGCACTTCATAAGCCGAAGCGTTTCTTTGGCGCAGCGCGTAACATCGAAGAAGGCGGCTCGCTGACAATCATTGCAACAGCTCTCATTGATACTGGTTCACGTATGGACGAAGTTATCTTTGAAGAGTTTAAGGGTACAGGCAATATGGAAATTGTGCTAGAGCGCAAACTCTCTGACCGCCGTATCTTCCCTGCGATCAACGTACTCACATCGGGTACACGCAAAGAAGAGCTTCTTCTTTCGGCAGATGATCTTAACCGTATTTATATCCTACGCAAGATACTTGCGGAGATGAATCCTGTCGAGGCGATGGAATTCCTCTTGGAGAAAATGCGTGGCACAAGAAGCAACAAAGAATTCTTGAAGTCTATGTAATTATTACGTGTGGGGAGTTCGCGGATGCGGACTCCTCACTTTTTTATCTCACCGGTCTCCATACTCCAAAAGAGCAGGTCAAGCTCGTCCATCGGTATTCCTATCTCCTTCGCATACACCTTCCATTTCTTTTCAATTTCGTAGTACGTTTTTGCTGAAAGAGATTTCGGGATTTCGTCAATCACCTCAAGTCGAAGCAAATGTTTGAAGATATGGCGGTCGAGGATGGCATTATCGAGGTGACCGATGTTGCGTAAGAAGTGTGCACCCTCTTTTAATCCAAAGCCAGGTACTAGATTTACTATCGTATCACGAAGAGCTGATGAATCTGTAATAGTGGAGAGTGTTGTTTCTATTATAGGATATATCTGCCGGATAGCAAGCAAGCGTTTTGCTTTTACGTTGTGAAAGCGGATGTAGTGTAGAGGGTCGCGGAGATAGCTTGTAGGATCGAAACCTTCATCAAAGAAATTATCTGCCTTTAGCTTTTGAATGACTTGCTCCGCATTTTTTTGATGCGATTGCGGCGTGAGGATGCAAAAGATGAGCTCATAAAAGTACTCGGACTTTGGTACATTGCGAAAATCTTCGAGTCGGGTATGAATTGCATCGCGACGTTCCTTGTAGGTAGTCAGCCACGGTTCGGGAAGTTGTTTCATCGAAGTGAGATACTCCTTCCGCTCTTTGTAATAAATCCGTCATTGATGAGGTCGCCAATCACTACATCAATGAATACCTCAAATTCCTTTGAATCGGTTGAGTAGCTTTTGATTGCGTTCAGAATTTCTTTAGTTGTGGTTTTATCTGCTGATGAGATATGTTTTAATACTCTTCCACGCCAGATACGTTTTGGTGAGCCGAAGTATTGCTTTTCATTTGACTTCTTCGGTGTAGCTGTCGCTTCATGTTTTGAGAGAGTAGTGTACGATGCACAATTCTTTTGTAGAGGACATATATCACACTTCGGATTCTTCTTGCATATTGTTGCGCCAAGATCCATTAGTGCTTCATGCCATTGCTCTGATTTACCTTTCGGCAAGATAGCTTCGTTAATCGTATGAACGTCATTCATCGCAATCATATCCGAAGGCGATTTCATCTTCTTTGTCAGCCGTGAGATGACTCGCTCTATATTTACATCTACGACCGATACATCCATGCGGAATGAAAATGCTTGCAATGCTCGTGCTGTGTAAAGCCCGACACCAGGGAGCGAGAGTAACGACCTCTCATCGGAAGGGAAGATGCCGTGATGTTCGTTAATGACTTGCTGTGCTGCTTTTTGCAAGTTTAATGCTCGTCGATTATATCCAAGTCCCTGCCACATCTTTATTACATCAGATGTATTTGCTTTTGCAAGATGATTGATAGTAGGGAAGCGGTCTAAGAATTTCGGCAAGTATTCATCAACTCGCGATGCTTGTGTTTGCTGAAGCATGAGTTCTGCGACGAGGACTATATACGGATCGCGCTCCTTGCGCCGCCAAAAGAACGAACGTCCGTTCTTCGCAAACCATGTAAGAAGTGTCCGCCGCGCTTTTAGTAGCCGCTTTTTATCTGTCAGACTGAGTTTCACTTCGTTGGAAAACCTTCGAGTTGTAACTTCGCTATCGTGTTCGTATTGCCGGCAAGGTGAAGAAGCGTCGGTATTACTTCCGGCGTGACCCACATAATATCAGCGAATTCTGTATTGACGGGCTCCCCTGAAAAACCACTGATAACAAAGAATGTTACGTCGTAGGTATGTCCGTTGGAGTAGCTCATCACGTCTTGAAACCACTCTCTATATTCTGTCGCCTCTATCTCAAGTTCTTCACGTAGTTCACGTTGTAATGCTTCTTCGAGCGTTTCGCCGTCTTCAACTTTTCCGCCTGGAAATTCCCAATGCAAACCGAGATATTTATCTTCTCTGCGTTGACACATCATGACAGCACCCTCACGCATGACAAGCCCCGTCACAACTTTTATCACGCTCATCCGAACTTCAATGCTTTGAGTGGAAGGATGCGGCTTGCGATGCGCGCCGGGATGAGCGTCGCTGCAAGCGAGATTATAATAGTTATCCCGGAGACAATAGCATAGTGCTGCCACTCGATTGAGATTGGTACGCTTGACATAAAATAAATATCGCTCTTAAGTTTGAAGACTTGGTAATGTTCTTGAATAAAACAAATAACAAAGCCAAGTGCATTACCGACGATTACACCGACGAGAGAGATAGCAAGTCCTTCGGTCAGAAATATCTGTGCTACACCTGTATTCGATGCACCGATGGTCTTCAAGACTCCAACAGAGCGCGTCTTCTCGATGACCATAATAAGAAGCGTCGAGATAATATTAAATGCAGCTACAATAATGATAAGCCCGAGAACTATCGGTATCGGTTTCTTTTGGAGCTCAATCCATGCAAAGATGGTCTGATAAATATCATAGACGCTCGTCGCGTAGTAAGGATAGCGGAGGGTACGATTTATCTTTTCGGTGAGTTCACGTGAGCCGTTGATGTCATTGCCAAGAACAGAAAACCCCGTTGCTCGCTTTGGTGTGTAATGCAAAAAGTCCTGCGCGCTTGCAAGCGTTGTATAGGCAAGAGTATTGTCATACTCCGTCATGCCTGTTTCATAAATACCGACGACTCTGAACTTATGCAAGTTCTCAAGCAGGTCTTCGCGTGATTTCATCCCTTGATGAAAACGAAATGCGATGACTGATTTCCCGACATCTGTGCCAAGCTCTTTTGCAATGCCGCTTGATATAATTATCGGCGGTAACGTATCGCCTTGCGAACTTACAGCAGTTCCTTTAACGATTTTCCGAAGAGCGACAGCAAGTGAATCATTCGGCTCAACGCCTTTAAGGATAAGCCCAGTGATTCCTTTCGATGAACGCAAAACAATCTCACTTGCAACAAAAGGGGAGAGCTTGTTTATTTCTGTGACATTGCTTTTGAGGTATGCTCTCGTGCTTTCGTAGTCAGGAAAACCTTTTGCATTGTAAGAAAGTAGTTCGGCATGTGCAGTGTAGCCGACGATATTGTTCGTTAATGTTTTCTCGAACCCTGCAAGGATAGAGAGCGCAACGATGAGCGTTGCTGTGCCAAGAGCTACGCCGCCTATAGAGATCCACGTAACGAAGGAGACGAAACGTCGCCCCGTCTTCGACGAGTTATCCTTGCGTGAGCGGAGGTAGCGGTTTGCTATGTAAAATGGGTATTTGATAGAAAGTTATTGCAAAAATTCATAAGGGTAACACAAACCCATATAAAGAAGTCCTAAATCGTAATAGAAAATTTTATTGCTTTTAAGGATAAGCCGTGTTGAAGCTGTATCTGGTAGAAACAAATTTATTTCCTTAACCGAATAGTGAGGTTTGGCGTAGGGACTTTGTCCCATAATATTGTTGTCAGTTTGTAATCTGCATTGAATGGGGGGCGCATAGAATTTGTATATTTATCGTAACTTGTATCTTGAACATCTTTAATTATATCCCTCAATTCATCCCCGAATGCTGAGTACAGTGCTGTTGTGCTGTCCATTGATACTAACTTTAGAGAGCGAAATTTGAATAAAATCCCACGGTCTTTAAATTCATGATAATGTTGTGAAACAAATTCACTAGCAAGATGGAAGGTATAGCATCCTGAATCTATTGTAGTCCCATTTTTGGAGGGATAAAGACTTACAAAGTCTCGTTGAGCAAGGATTTCAGAACCACGATAGTAACTCGTATCATTCCGGAATATAATGGCACTGTTTGAGTCGGTCCAAAAACAATCTCCCTTGCCATCCGTGTTGAGAAATATGGTTAGAACAGATGTGTCCAACTGTATTGGGGTGACAAACTGATGTTGGCTGACCGCAGAAGCAGAAAATGAAAAATCTATTTTCTTAAAACTATGTAAGTTTGCGGTGTCAATGGCAAATGGCTGAGTATTATCTGAAGTCGTTACACAGCTAGATAAACCTATAAGAATTAGGGATATCTGTAAAAGATTGGATATGTAGTTAGTCTTCATATGTATTGACTAGTATATACATAAGACACCATAATTAGCCCAACAATTTGGTCATAAATCATTACCCTATAATTTTAAAACAACTAGAACTTCAAAAGCTCGCACCATTTCTCGTAAAGGTCACTTGTCGAGCGGACATCGCGTAAGCAGTACTCCACTATCTCACGCATTCTGCCTTCAGCATAAAACTGTGGGACTTCATGTCCGGTGATGCCACCAGACTTTGGCGAGGGTACACCAAATACCTTCGTATAAAAATCAAGATTGAATTTGCGTGTTGCGCCTGCTTTATCAAAGCCGGAGCTGTAGGTTAACTTATCAAGGAGATCAATATGCTCAACCTCGCGGTTGTTACCGCCGACGGTGAACTTCCACCGAGTGCCGCCCATGAGGTTTACACTCGGACGAATGCCAAGTGCCGCAGAGCGGAGCATAAGGAACGGGCAGTCAAACCCGCGACCGTTGAAGCTGACATACGCAGAATAGTTATCGGCAGTGAGACCTTTCCAGAAGTGCTCGAGCATCTCGCCTTCATCCATGAAGGTTTTGTACTTTATCTTCATATCGTCAAGCTCGATAATTTCTTCAATGTCATCATCTCCTAGATAAAGTCCGAAGCCGCGCTTCTGCTCTGTCAGATAGATACCGATGCAGACAACTTGCCCGAGTAGGGGATTGAGTCCGCCGAGACCTTTCTGGTTTTCTATCTTTTCCTCGGTGTCAAGTCCTCGTAGGAGGTATTCCTTCTGCACGTCATCGAATGATTCGTCGAAGTTGAGCGGGACAGTTTCTATATCAAATACAAGCGTGTTTGCCATAAATAAAAGAGGGTAGTTATGAACTACCCTCTACAAAGATACGAAATTAGCAATGCTTATTTCTTCTCATCATCCATCACCGTGTACTCGGCGTTTTCTACTTTTGGCTCTTCACCGCCGGTGGATGCGCCTTGTTGTGGTGGGGCTTCGGCGTTTTTATACATCTCTGTTGATGCTTCGCTCCAGACCTTATTAAGTACATCGATAGCTGTCTTGATAACTGCTGTGTCTGTGCCTTTGAGTGCATTCTCAAGTTCACCCACTGCGCCGTTTATCTTTTCCTGCGCTTCGGGTTTGAGTTTATCTTTTAACTCATCAAGCTGCTTGCGTGAGGTAAAGACAAGCTGGTCGCCTTGATTGCGTAGATCCACTTGCTCCTTACGCTTCAAGTCATCAGCTTTATTCGCATCTGCATCTGACTTCATCTTTGCGATATCTTCTTTCGAGAGACCACCTGATGATGTAATGCGGATAGATTGTTCTTTACCCGATGCTTTATCTTTCGCGCTTACGTTCAAGAGACCATTCGCATCAATATCGAAGGTAACTTCAACTTGCGGTACGCCGCGCGGTGCAGGCGGGATGCCATCGAGATGGAATCTGCCGAGCGACTTATTATCATTTGCCATCGGACGTTCACCCTGCAAGATATGTATCTCAACAGACGGTTGGTTATCCGAAGCAGTCGAGAATGTCTCGCTCTTGCGAGTCGGGATCGTTGTGTTCGACTGAATCATCGCCGTTGCAACACCACCGAGTGTCTCGATAGAGAGTGTAAGCGGAGTTACGTCGAGAAGAAGAACATCCTTCACTTCGCCTGTGAGTACAGCACCCTGAATAGCTGCACCGACTGCAACAACTTCATCCGGATTCACACCTTTGTTCGGCTCTTTGCCGAAGAAGTTGCGAACAAGCTCCTGTACTTTCGGGATACGTGTCGAACCACCGACAAGAATAACTTCATCGATGTCGCTCGGTGTAACCTTCGCATTTGCCATTGCGCGTTTGCATGGCTCGATAGTGCGCTGGAAGATATCCTCGCAGAGCTGCTCAAACTTCGCACGAGTGAACGTGAGGTTCATGTGCTTGGGTCCGTCAGCAGTTGCTGTGATGAAGGGGAGGTTAATCTCCGTCTGCATCAACTGCGAAAGCTCGATCTTTGCTTTCTCGCCGGCTTCCTTCAAACGTTGAAGTGCCATCGGGTCTTTGCGAAGATCAACGCCGTCTGACTTCACGAACTCATCAGCCAAGTACTCGACAAGACGTGAGTCAATGTTATCACCGCCAAGATGTGTATCACCGTCGGTTGATTTTACTTCAAAAACACCTTCTGCAAGTTCGAGGATCGATACGTCGAACGTACCACCGCCGAAGTCATAGACTACGACTTTCTCGTTGATGCCTTTTTTATCAAGACCGTAGGCAAGTGCCGCAGCTGTTGGTTCGTTGATGATACGGCGGACGGTAAGTCCGGCGATCTCACCAGCATCCTTCGTTGCCTGACGCTGTGCATCATTGAAATATGCAGGGACAGTGATAACTGCTTCGGTTACTTTCTGCCCAAGATAATCTTCTGCCGTCTGCTTCATCTTCTGCAAGATCATTGCAGAGATTTCCGGCGGAGAATATATTTTACCGTTTATATCAACGCGAGCGGAGTTACCTTCACCTGCGACTACTTTATATGGAACGAGCTTCTGCTCTTCGCTTACTTCATCAGCGCGGCGACCCATAAAACGTTTGATGGAATATACTGTGTTTTGCGGATTCGTTACCGCCTGACGCTTCGCTGCCTGACCGACGAGGCGTTCACCCGATTTCGTGAAAGCCACGATAGATGGTGTTGTGCGCGCCCCTTCGGCGCTGGCAATAACGACTGGCTGCGTACCTTCCATCACGGAAACGCAGGAGTTCGTTGTGCCTAAGTCAATTCCTATTATTTTACTCATTTGTATTTATTTAATTCATTTTAAAAAACTTTATTTCATTTTGAGGACTACTCAAAAGCCTGTCATTGCGAGGAGCGGCTTTAGCCCGACGAAGCAATCTAAAATCTCGGATGTTGCCTACATCCGGAAAAGTTTAGATTGCTTCGTCACTCCCTTCGGTCGTTCCTCGCAATGACACGCATAGGTGTCACTGCATTTCAACTAGCCACTAACCACTGGTCACTGACCACTACCCACTCAATTGACCGAATCGTATTTCTTCTTCGGTCCGCGGGTAACGATTGTAGCGAGCATCATAAGTGCTGTCAAAGCGATGATTACGAGCATTAGTATTTTTACGAACATATTTCTATTATTTGTTTGAATTACGGACTGCAAAAATACCGCTTTTTTATGCTCTGAAAGGGACATACCGTTTTTCGGCACGTCCCTTCTATCTCAACTGTCTGAGTTAGCTTAATTCAAGCTGACATTGATCGGAATCTCGCGCTCTTTTGGGGCTTCGGGGGTTGCCTTCGGTAAGGTTACCTCTAAGACGCCGTTCTTAAAGTCTGCTTTAATCCCTTCGAGGGTTACGTTCTCCGGCAGCGTGAACTGGCGCACAAACTCGCCGTACCGGCGTTCGATGCGGTGGTAGTTACGCTCCTCATGCTTAACTTCCTTCTTCTTCTCACCGCGAAGCGTGAGGATGCCGTCAGTAACGGATACTTTTACGTCTTCTTGGCTCAAGCCGGGAAGCTCGGCATGAATATAGATGCTGTTGGTATCTTCGGAGATGTTAACTCTCGGAACGAGTGAGCCGCCAGTCGGGCGGTTTTGGTCATTGAAGAACCAATCGAAGTCTTTCATGACCTGTGGAAAAAGTGGGTTTCGTTGTATTGCGAACATTGTTGTGTTTCCTTTCTATCAAATTGTTTTGGTTATAATAAATACTAATGAAAAATCGTGCCAAAGCGAAAAACACCCAAAATCGAGTTAAATTGACGTGTATATTCATCGCACCAGTGACAAATTGTCAGTTACTTTGACAAAATGTCAGTTGTAACTGACAAAATGTCAGTATGTAGGGGCGCATTGAATGTGCCTGTCCTCTTAGTTTTTTCTAATCTTGAAGAGGGGCACATTCAATGTGCCCCTACGGTAAGAAATTCGTCATTTGTTCTTACCCTCACCAAAATCGCACACTTTGGCAAAAGATTTGTTAAAGGAAGGTATGGCAAAAACAACCACCAAAAAGAAATCGGCGAAGCAATTAGCGCTTGAGCCGAAAGTAGAGCTTGAACAGGTAACGACGCAAGTTGACCTGTCGTCTATCCCCGAACCGATCGATGTTATCGATGTCCCGTCCAGAGTCCCCGTCCTGACGCTTCGCGATGTCGTTATCTTTCCGTACATGGTATTTCCTGTGCTTGTCGGTCGCGAGTCATCGCTCTCGGCAACTCGCGCAGCGATAGCAAAAGAGCAGAAGTATATTTTCCTTGTCGCGCAAAAGAACTCGGCATCCGATGATCCGCCAAAGGAAGACCTTTACCGTCATGGTACGTTCGCTCGTGTTGTCCGCGTTATCTCACTTCCTAACGGACTTGTAAAAGTACTCGTTGACGGACTTGAGCAAGCACTCGTGAAGAATTATTACGAGAGCGACGGACACATTGAAGCAGAAGTTGATATTATCAAGCCGACCGATCTCGATCATAAAGAGCTTATCGCACTTGTTAGACATACGGGTGACCAGTTCCGCGAGTACATGCGCCAAGCCCCGTCGCATCCGCCGGAAGTGCTGATGAGCTTTGAGAACATGACAGACCCGCGCCGCAAACTCTTTTACATTGCGGCACACATTGCCAAAGATTTGCAATCGAAGCAGAAAGTATTAGAGCTTACCGATATTCGTGAGCAGTACTTGCATATCTCTGCGCTTCTTGCAAGTGAGATCGATATACTCAAGATAGAGCAGGACATTGACCAGAAGGTGCAGAACACCATTCAGAAAACGCAGCGCAAATATTTTATCTATGAACAGATGAAGGCGTTGCAGAATGAACTCGATGGAGATGCACTTGATGAACATCCTGAACTCGGGAAACTTGCACTGCAAATTAAAGATGCAAAACTCCCTGAAGCAGTGCAGGTCAAGGCAGATGAAGAGATAGAACGCTTAAAGAAGACACCGGCTATGTCGCCGGAGTCAGGTGTTATACGTACGTATCTCGAAATGCTTGTCGGTGTGCCGTGGCATAAGCGCAGTGCTGATAATTTGAATATCGATACTGTAAAGGCAGTGCTCGAAGCCGATCATTACGGACTTGAAAAACCGAAAGACCGCATCTTAGAACACATCGCTGTTCTGAACTTGGTTGACAAAATGAAAGGGCAGATACTCTGTCTCGTTGGTCCGCCGGGCGTTGGCAAGACGTCGCTTGCTCGTTCTATTGCGAAGTCGCTCGGACGTGAGTTCGTTCGCATCTCCCTTGGTGGAGTGCGTGATGAAGCAGAGATTCGCGGTCATCGTCGTACATATATCGGTGCGCTTCCGGGGAAAATCATTCAGTCAATGAAGAGGGCAGGCGTAACGAACCCTGTTATCTTGCTTGATGAAATTGATAAGATGTCAACGGATTTCCGTGGCGACCCGTCGTCAGCATTACTTGAAGTTCTTGACCCAGAGCAGAACCATACATTCAACGATCATTATCTCGAAGTTGATTACGATCTCTCGAATGTGTTCTTTGTGACGACAGCGAATGTGAAGTATAACATTCCGCTTCCGCTTTTAGATAGAATGGAAGTCATAGAACTTCCTGGTTACCTCGAACATGAAAAGCTTGAGATTGCGAAGACGCATATCATCCCTACACAGCTTGAAGCGCATGGCTTGCCGAAAGAGAACGTGAACTTCACCGATGCTTCGATACTTAAGATCATTCGTAACTATACCGAGGAAGCTGGTGTGCGTGAGCTTGTTCGCAAGATCGCAACTGCTTGCCGAAAGATCGCGCGTCTTGCTGTTGCTGATGCGTATGTTGTCAAGGAAGATGCGAAGTCGAAAGACCTTTCAGAAGTTATCGTAACAGAAGAAGGGAAGCTCGAAGGCGCGACTGCTCCTGAAACAGAAGCTCCGCCACGCCAAAAATTATCCATCAATCCTGATTTCAAACTTGAGGTTGATGATAAGAAAGTTGTCGAGTATCTCGGCATTGAGAAATACCAGACAGCGAAAAAAGAGCTTGACCATAAAGTCGGCGCAGTGATGGGCCTAGCATGGACATCAACAGGCGGTGATGTGCTTCCTGTCGAAGTGCTTATCATGTCAGGCACGGAAAAACTTTCGCTTACAGGTCAGCTTGGTGATGTGATGAAAGAATCGGCGCAAGCCGCGCTTTCGTACATTCGCTCAAGAGCAAAAGAGCTTGGCTTAAAGCCGAACTTCATGAAGGATAAGGAAATTCATGCTCACTTCCCTGAAGGCGCGATTCCGAAAGATGGTCCATCGGCAGGTATTACCATGACCGTTGCAATGACATCAGCACTCACAGGCAAGCCCGTTCGTGGCGACATTGCAATGACAGGCGAAGTCACGCTTCGCGGAAATGTACTTGCTATCGGCGGATTGCAGGAGAAGCTCCTTGCCGCACAGCGCGAGGGCATCAAGATTGTTCTCATCCCCGAAGAGAATCGGAAGACACTTACCGAAATACCAAAGCAGGTATTAAAAGGGCTGAACATCATCCCCATCGAACGCATAGACCAAGCAATGCAGATCGTCTTTGATACAAAGACACCGGCAGAGAAGGTCGCGCTCAAGGAGAAGAAGGTTACAACGACAAGGAAGAGGAAGTAACCACCAAGTCGCCAAGGCACTAAGTTCGCCAAGAAATTCTTGGTGTTATTTGTGCCTTTCTGTCTTGGCGGTAAGAAACCCTATTCCACCCAATCAGCTACGAAGATGTTTGTGTTGTTTGGATGTGAGGGGTTTCTGTTCGAGCAGAAGACTAACTTTTTACCGTCTCTTGTGAACATAGGGAAGCCATTGAAGCCGCCTGTGTAAGTGATGCGTTCGAGACCTTTGCCGTCAATGCGGATCATGTAAATATCAAACTCGCGTCCTTTTGGGTCGTCCATGTTTGAACTAAAGATGATACGTTTGCCGTCAGGATGAAAGAACGGTCCGAAGTTTGCTTTGCCGTTACTGGTTACTTGCGTTTTGTTTTTTCCGTCTGCATCCATCACCATTATCTCAAGTGCAGAAGGGCGTACGAATCCTTCTCTAAGTAATTGCTTGAATGTCTCAAGGTCTTTTCCTTTCGGACGTGATGCGCGATAGACAATTTTTTTCCCGTCAAATGAATAGAATGCGCCGCCATCATAACCTGGCTCATCGGTCAAGCGTGTAAAATTGTTTTTCCCGTCGAGTGAGAGCGAATACATTTCAATGTCGCCGTCCATCGTACTTGTGAAGACTATATTATCCCCTTTGGGTGAAATCGTTGCTTCGGCGTCGTAGCTTGTTGAGTCGCGTGTAATGCGGCTGATAAGGCGTCCGTTGGTATCGGCTATGTGAATATCGAATCCTCTATAGAGCGCCCACACGTATCCCTTGGACATATCCGGTTCGGGCGGACATTCACTGTTGTAATGTTCATGCGTTGACGCATAAAGTATCTGGTCGCCGGTTGGGTAGTAGTACGCACATGTTGTTCTTCCATACCCAGTTGAGATGCGTTTGACGTTCTTGCCGTCGTCAGTCATGGTAAATATCTGATCGCATGAACCCTTCTTATCGCCGCGTGCCTGAAAGCTCAAGTGCTTTTCATCAAAGCTCCAATACGCTTCGGCATTCTCACCAGCGAAAGTGAGTTGTTGTATGTTTTTGAGGTGCTTCTCGCGTGAGTCGTATTTATCCTGTGGTAATGGCTTCGCACCGGGGAATTGCTTTGCCACATCAATACCGGAGTTATCCTGATTACCCTTCGGAATGATAACGCCTATCGAAGGGGAGACGAGTTTATAAACACCGTTCGATGCTGTATCAGATATTTGTGCCGATGCAATATGTGCAGAAAGAACAAGTACTACGAGGATTATTTTTTTCATGGGTGTGATAACAACAGAGAATGGAAATATGATTCTTTGGGGATGTCCGGAGTCCAACGTCTGAAGTCCGGAGTCATCTTGATTATTATGTTATCAGTTGCTCTTGACTGCAGCAGGCATTGATTCTTTTGTGCTGATGGAACGGATAGCATAATACCCAATGATACCGAGGAAACCAGCGATAGCGATATATGAAAAGATAGGGAGATCATGCGATAGATAATCAATGAAGTTCACTACACTCTGGTTTGACGGTTCCGGAAGTATTCCTGCTTCCATTCCTTCGTGCATAAAATCAAACAAAAGTTGAATGACAAGTATGAGAAGTATGAATGCCGTTGCTTGTAAGAATTTTCCTACGTTCACTTTGAGCACGCCTTTTGAGAGCAAGTAGCCAATACCTATCGAACCAGCGAGTCCGGCGATCATTGCAAGCACATAGTACCATCCGCCTATCCCGGAGCCGAAGGCAAGCAAAAAGAGCGAGAGTTCGAACCCTTCGCGTGCTACCATAAAAAAGACAAAGCTGAACAAACCAATAGCAGCCCAAAGCGATGAGTTGCTACTATAAGATGTAACCTTCGTTTCGATTTCCTTCTTAAACGATTTGCCAGTTCGCATCATCCATATCACCATAGTAAGCACAGCAAGGGCAGCCATGCCGTAGAGAGCGACTTCGAGTTCGGGATTATTGACAAGTGCTATCGAGCCGAGGGCGTAGGCAGTCGCAGAACAGGCGACGATGGCAGCGATGACTGCGGCTATTGTTACCTTTCGCATTTTTTCTTCGCCGCGTTTACGAAGGACGACGAGTACTGTCATCACAACGAGCACAGCTTCAATACCTTCACGAAAACTGATAAGAAATGCGTTGAGTAACGATTCGAACATAGCTAATGTACAATGTTCCGCTTATGCGGGTTCATGAGCGCCACTTTGCGTTGACGGGCATACTCGCAATCTTGTATATCGGTTGCGCCGTCCAAGCATTGGCTAAAAATTTGAAAAGAATGATAGAGCGGCTTAAAACCATACGCAATGCAAATATCATTTTGCATCTGTACGACACGAGCGTTATCGAACTCGATGATCTTCGCACATGTGGTGCAGATAAGATGATCGTGATGCGGACGGTCAACAGTCTTTTCGTACTGTGCATGTCCTTGGCTGAAACGGTAACGCGAAACAAGTCCGCATTCATGCAAGAGGTTGAGTGTTTTGTACACCGTCGCTCTTGAGACCTTCGAGTTGTGATTCTTCAAATAGATGAAGAGATTATCCGCGTCGAAGTGATCGTCCCATTCCATCACCGCATCCAAAACCTCGAATCGTTCGGGTGTAATCCTGTACTCGCCGTCCTTCAGGAATTTTCTGAAGATTTCATGCGGAGTCGCCTTTACGGTTTCTTCAATTACTTCCTTCGTTTTCTTCGGTTTTGGTTCGTTTTCGTTAGCCGTCATCGTCTTATTTAGACTCAGTCTTAATTACAAAAATTCCGTTACTTTAGTTCTATTTCTAACACGAAATTACGAACGTAATTCAAGGAATCGGGCAATATCGGCTGGTATTAAGATTAAATCTCTATCTGATATGCGTAGCGAACTTTGCGTGGCGAGCCGAAAGATGTGGTATTTTTGAAGTAATTAATTTGACTCAACCAACATGAAACCAACTGATCCGAGAATTATAGATGCTTTGAACGAAGTCCTCAAAGGCGAATTGACCGCTATCAATCAGTACTTCCTTCACGCGGAGATGTGCGAGAACTGGGGATATATGCGTCTTGCAAAGTATGTCAAAAAAGAGAGCATTGATGAGATGATCCATGCCGAGAAGCTCATCGAGCGTATTCTCTTTTTGGAAGGCATTCCGAATGTGACCGATTACTTCAAAATTAATATCGGCAAGACCGTCAAGCAGCAGCTTGAGAATGACTTACAACTTGAATATGAAGCAATTCCACGTCTGAACAGTTGTATCTCGCTTGCACTCGAAGCAGGTGATAGCGCAAGCCGCGAACTCTTCGAACATATCCTTATTGATGAAGATAAGCATGTTGATTGGCTTGAAGGTCAGCTTGGGATTATCGAAGAGATAGGCATCGCAAATTACCTTGCCCAGCAAATGCACGTTGAAGGTGCATAAGAATTTGTAAAGAGGGCACACTTCGGTGTGCCCCTACATTATAAAATCTTATTGAACTCTCCGAAGGTCTCTTTATCGTAGAGACAGACGACGACATGGTCAATCGTCTTGAAATTTGGTGCGGATTCTTTTATTGTGCCCAAGATAATCTTAGCGCACTCTTCAAGCGGGAAGTGAAAGTACCCCGCGCTGTTGGCAGGGAAGCGATGGATGTTATTTTATTCTCTTCGGCGAGCGCAAGTGATGAGCTCGCTCCCGTGACGTTGCCGATCTTTGTATTAGATGCAGACATGGTTGTGCGTTTCTTGTTATGGAATCTTGGTGCAAAAATACGATTACTATACTAATCACTCAGCAATACAGAAGTATTACCTGTTCCGAACCGCTTTCAGGAGTTTACTGTTCTTAATGAGCTATATTTAACGCATATTTTATTATTATTCTAACCGTATATATTCAGAGCACTTATGGCAAGCGACGTAGCAGTTAACGGCAAGCCCGAATCACTCGGACAAACCAAACGCCCAATAGAAATTCTCGAAGACGTAACCATCCGTTTTGCTGGTGACTCCGGTGACGGTATGCAGCTTACGGGTACGCAGTTCACGAATACGACTGCGCTCATCGGCAATGACCTTTCGACTTTCCCTGATTATCCAGCAGAGATTCGCGCACCCATCGGTACTCTTTATGGAGTATCAGGTTTCCAGGTGCATTTTTCATCGAGAGATATTCATACACCCGGTGATCATCCTGATGTTCTCGTTGCGATGAATCCTGCTGCATTGAAGGTGAACTTAGGTCAGCTAAAAAAAGGCGGCATTATTATTCTCAATGAAGATGCCTTTGATGAGAAGAACCTGAAGCTTGCAAAGTATGATGTCAATCCGTTGACTGATGAAACACTTGCAGGATATACGGTCTATAAATTTCCGCTTACGAAGATCACACTCGATTCTGTACGTGATCTGAAGATGGGCACAAAAGAAGGCGGACGCTCCAAGAATATGGTTGCGCTCGGTCTTCTTTACTGGCTCTATAATCGCCCGATGGAGCCAACGCTCCAGTGGCTTAAAGAGAAATTCGGAAAGAACGAGCAGGTCTATGAGGCGAACGTTCGTTCGCTCAAGGCAGGATACTATCTCGGCGAAACAGCAGAGCTTTTCTCTGCACGTTACGAGATTAAGCCAGCGAAATTCACACCGGGTAAGTACCGCAACATCATGGGTAACGAAGCAACAGCACTCGGCTTCGTTGCTGCATCAGTGAAGTCAGGGCTTCCGATATTTTTAGGTTCATATCCTATCACTCCTGCATCGGATATTTTACATGAGCTATCGAAGTATAAAAACTTCGGCGTAAAGACATTTCAAGCAGAAGACGAGATTGCAGGTATTGCATCTGCTATCGGTGCTGCTTATACAGGAAGCATTGCACTCACGACCACGTCCGGTCCGGGGCTTGCGCTTAAAGCAGAAGCTATCGGACTTGCAGTAATGACAGAGCTTCCGCTTATCATCGTTGACGTTCAGCGCGGCGGTCCTTCAACAGGCCTTCCAACAAAAACAGAGCAAGCAGATCTTATGCAAGCTCTTTACGGACGTAACGGCGAGTGCCCTGTTGCAGTTATTGCGGCGAAAAGCCCTGTAGATTGTTTTGCAGCTGCATACGAAGCGACGAAGATCGCGCTCAAGTACATGGTGCCTGTTATTCTATTGACAGACGGTTACATCGCAAACGGTGCAGAGCCATGGCTTATTCCTGATGCTGATACGCTTCCGGAGATCGTCACAAAGCGGTTGACGCAGTCAACAAGTGATGAGTTCATGCCATATGCTCGTGATGAGAATAATGCTCGTCCGTGGGCTATACCGGGCACATCCGGTTTAGAACATCGCATCGGCGGCTTGGAAAAGCAGCACATCACAGGTAACGTAAACTACGAGCCAGCAAACCATGACTTCATGGTTCGTCTTCGCGCAGAGAAAGTAAAAGGAATTGCGAAGGATATTGCGCCGACAGAAATACTCGGCGCAAAGAGCGGGAAAGTGCTTCTCCTTGGATGGGGTGGTACATACGGCTCGATCACAACAGCACAAGAGCAACTTGCATCGAAGGGTGTATCGGCAGCGCACTTGCGTTGGATCAATCCGCTTCCCCCTGATCTTGGTGATATTCTTAAGAACTTTGAGAAGATCATCATACCGGAGTTGAATCTTGGTCAACTTAGCCGTATCATCCGTTCGGAGTTTCTTATTGATGTTATTAGCATCAATAAAGTTGAGGGCTTGCCCTTCACTTCGTCGGAGATCGTTGATAAGGTGGAAGAAGTCCTTGCTTCGTTGAAATAATCGTAAGGACAGTTGAAGTAGTAAAAAGGCAGTCCTTACACAATGGACTGCCTTTTGCATTTCTTAGCGAAGAAGAATATAGGAGTACTAATATGCTAAAGACAAATACAGTAGAAGTTCGCACAACTAGTGAGATAAAGAATACGCTCGAGACGATGTCTTCTCGTTCGGTGCATATTGCTCCTGATAAAGTGCATGAGTCGCTTGCAAAACATTTGCTCGTTGATGGCTTTGATCTTGTTGTTGACCTGAATAAATCGCAGGGCAACTTCATCTACGACGCTCGCACAGGTAAGCGCTTCCTAGATTTCTTCACGTTCTTCGCATCAGGTCCTGTCGGGTTAAATCATCCGAAGATGATGACGGCTGATCTACGTGAGCGAATGATTGGAGCAGCGATAAATAAACCCTCAAGTTCTGATGCCTATACCGTCGAGATGGCAGAGTTTGTTGAGACGTTCAGTCAAGTTGCGATTCCTGAATATTTGCCTCACTTGTTTCTCATCGAAGGCGGCGGCGCGGCGATAGAGAATGCGCTCAAGGTTGCATTCGATTGGAAGGTTCGAAAGAACTTCCTGAAAGGTTATACGACAGAACGCGGTCAGCTTATCATGCACTTCCGTCATGGGTTTCACGGACGAAACGGGTATGCGCTCTCACTTACGAACACTGACCCCGTGAAGACGATGTACTTCCCGAAGTTCAAGGATTGGCCTCGCATTGATGCACCGTTCCTGACCTTCCCGCTCAATGATGTGAATCTCGCTAAAGCAAAGGACGCGGAAGAAGCATCGCTCATGCAGATGAAGGAAGCGTTTATGAATCATCCTGATCAGATCGCTGCGATCATCATCGAGCCGATTCAAGGTGAGGGCGGCGATAATTATTTCTCCGAGAATTTCCATCAGACACTTCGCACACTCGCAGATGAGAATGATGCGCTACTAATTTATGATGAAGTACAAACAGGTCTTGGCTTGACAGGCAAGACATGGGCGCATGAGCATTATGTGAAGCCGGACATTATGACATTCGGCAAGAAGATGCAAGTATGCGGGCTTTTAGCATCGCGACGTATTGATGAAGTGCATGACAATGTGTTCTTCAAGTCAAGCCGTATCAACTCTACATGGGGTGGAAATCTTGTTGATATGATTCGTGCCCAGCGTTATCTTGAGATCATCCGTGATGAGAACTTAGTCGAGAATGCACGAGTGCAAGGTGATTACTTGCTTTCAAAGATAACCGAGATCGTTGATGAATTCCCGAACATCCTCTCGAACCCACGCGGTAAGGGATTGATGTGTGCATTCACGGTAGAGGAAGCGCAGATGCGCGACCTCTTGAAGCAGAAATGTTATGATGAGGGCGTTATCATCATCGGCTGCGGCGACCGCTCCATCCGCTTCCGTCCGGCACTCAATATCTCAAAAGAAGAGATAAATATGGGGCTGAACGTGATGCGAGACCAAGTAAAAGAATTAGCAGTAAGAGAATTTTAAGAATGAAGCACAATACCACAACAGAAGAAGCAACGAAGAAACTTGAAGCGCGATATGGTAATCGTGCTGCGGATTATATCGAGTGTATCACTCTTCGTAAAGAGTTGACCTATGATGACTATATCCATACCGATACGCTACTTTCTCTTCAGCTGACCTTGACAGATTTTCATGATGAGTTAACTTTTCTCATCTATCATCAGCAGACGGAGTTGTGGTTTCGCTTAACTCTGCATGAACTGAAGAAGGGGATAGAGTCGCTTCTTGAAGAGACGGCTAACATTGCTGATACTCATGAAAGAGCAGTACGTGCTAATCGAATCTTAAATTTCTGCACGCAAAGTTTTGATATACTTATTGAGGGTCTCTCGACTGATGAGTTCATGGAGTTCCGCAAAGCATTTGGTTCATCGAGTGGATTTCAGTCGGCGCAGTTCAGAGCTATTGAAGTTCTTGCCGGACTTGAACGACTTGATTTCGGCGGCAAGGGTGATACGTTCTACTGGGAGCGCGCCGCGCGAAGCATGGAAACAGGCGAGCCGACGCTAACGCTCATCAAGTTCAAGGAGAAACATTTGCATTGGCTCAACTCACTTTATGAGAATCGCAAACCGTATTCCTTACGTCTTGCATTTGATAAAATTTTACACGATAAGAATCTCACCTACGAAGACCTCTTTACTTCTAAAGCACCCCAAGCAATCAATGATCTTGCATTAGAGCTTGCAAAGCTTGACCAAACCATCATCGACTGGAAACGCTCACATCTTCGCGCTGCCGCAAAACACTTAGCCAAAGCACCGCACGGAACCGGCGAAACAAACTGGGCAGAATACCTATCACGTTCGATCAAGGAAGAGCATTACTTTCCGGAAGTCTTAGCAGCTAGAAATACTATCCTAACTGACGAGGAAGTTGAATTGCCGACGCTTGGCGACGCTTAGTGATAATTTGGGGCTTCCTTTGTGATAGTTACATCGTGCGGATGTGATTCGCGGAGTCCTGCTGCTGTTATCTTGATGAATGTGCCTTTTGATTGCAACTCGGATATTGTTGCTGAACCTGTGTAGCCCATTGCTGCGCGTAAGCCGCCTGTCATTTGATAAATAATTTCCGAGAGCGAGCCTTTGAACGGCACTCTGCCTTCGATGCCTTCGGGGACCATCTTTGATAAACCTTCTTCTACGTCTTGGAAGTACCTATCGGCTGAACCTTGTGCCATAGCCGAGAGAGAACCCATGCCACGATAGAGTTTGAATGTTCTGCCTTCTAAAAATATCTTTTCGCCGGGTGATTCTTCCGTGCCTGCGAAGAGATTTCCTATCATCACTGTTGATGCTCCAGCTGCAATTGCTTTCGGGATGTCGCCTGTTTGTTTGATACCACCATCAGCGATGATGGGAATGCCTTTTTTGAGTCCGATAGATGCTGCGAACATGACTGCAGATAACTGCGGTACGCCAACACCTGCTACAATACGTGTCGTACAGATAGAACCAGGACCGACTCCAACTTTCACTGCATCAACACCTGCCTCGATAAGTGCTTTAGTACCTTCTGCTGTTGCAACATTACCAGCTATCACTTCAAGATGTGCAAAATTCTTTTTGATGACTTTCACCATATCGATCACGCCTTTGGTGTGACCGTGAGCTGTGTCAACGATGACGACATCTACGTGAGCAGAGACGAGTTCACCTACACGTTGCAACGTATCAGGAGATACGCCAACTGCTGCGCCGCAGACGAGACGTCCGCTTGAATCTTTGGCTGCATTCGGATAGCGTTTTTTCTTCTGGATATCTTTGAAGGTGATAAGTCCTTTTAGTCGTCCGCGCTTATCAACGACGGGTAGCTTTTCAATTTTATTGGCTTGTAAAATTGCTTCTGCTTTTTCAAGCGTGGTACCAACAGGTGCAGTAACAAGATTATTTTTCGTCATGATGCGCTCGACCTTGAGCGAGAGGTCGGACTCAAAACGAATATCACGGTTAGTAATTATTCCGATTAATGCACCATCCTTATCAATAATAGGAATACCGGAGATTGAATACTTTTCCATGAGCGAAAGGGCGTCACGAAGGGAGTGTCCAGCAGTGAGTGTAATAGGCGAGAGTATCATGCCGCTTTCGGAGCGTTTAACCCTATCAACTTCTTCGGCTTGCCCTTTGAGAGACAGATTTTTATGGATGATACCGATGCCGCCTTCGCGAGCCATCGTGATCGCCATTGCAGATTCCGTAACGGTATCCATTGCGCTCGAAACCATCGGAACAGAGAGCCGGATATTGCGAGTGAACTGGGTTGAAAGATCTACGTCGCGAGGAAGTACTTCGCTGTATCCGGGGGATAGCAACACATCATCGTAAGTGATGCCGTCGCCGAATGGAAATTTTGTTGCAGGATCGAAAGAAGCGGTACGCTTTGGGGAAGAAATGCTGTTGTTGCGGTTTGCCATGAAAAACTCCGAATAGAATGTTATTGGATGTTCTTCAACTGTAAAACGCAGTTAGTGGGCAAGAGGTTCACGTACTAGGGCCTAGGCTATTATCATCGTATATTTGCAGTATGAAAACACTACTTTGCCTTATCACTATGCTCGCTACTAATGCGTCTGCGCAGTTTATTGTTTCTGTTGAAGGGATTGAGAATAAAGACTGGTTCATCGTTAATTACATGGATCAGGATACGAAAGCCGGTCAGATAGCAGACTACCAGTGTGGTACACTTACCTACGACGGACATTGGGGGACGGATTTTGTCATTCGCGATTTTTCGCAAATGGATTCGGGAGTGTATATCCTTGCCGCGGGGCTGATGGCAGAGTATATTTCACGAAGGATGGCGAGTTTGATCGCTCCAAACAGCAAGATACAGGCGGTTACGGAAACTTCATAAGTATTAATCATGGGGACTCACTTTATACGCTGTATGCACATCTCAAGAAGAATTCGTTGATGGTGAATGTCGGCGATTCTGTCATGCAAGGGCAGCGAATTGCACAGGTCGGTTCGAGCGGGAAGTCCACCGATCCGCATTGTCATTTTGAAGTCTATAAAAACGGATTCATTATTGATCCATTCGGCCGTCTTTGTTCTGGTGAACCCGAAGTACCTGCAATGATAGCATTCCTTCCTCAATATGACAACGATCTGCAATACATTAATTCAAATGTTGCATCAGGAATACTTGCTCTTGATAGCGTCAGGGAAGCCCCGCATCAAACCTTTTTCAGCCAGCGTGATTCATTTATCACGTATTGGGTGCATGGTTTATCCATTGGGCAAGGGAATATCATCCGAACAGATTGGTATGAACCGTCGGGTACATTATGGTTTACTCATCTCGACACAATGGATGCTAACTATCGGTATTGGTACTATTATACATACATCAATGGTCCAGCAGTGCAGGTAAATATGCCACTGGGTACTTGGAAGGTTAAGTACTATGTACAGGATCAGCCGTTCGATTCTCTCTCGTTCGAGATACGTCAACTTGGTGTTCATAAAGAGTCGGAGAGACATGTTTCCATATCACCAAATCCTGCCCGCAATTATATACTCGTAGATGGAGATTGCAAAGACATAAAACTCTTCGACGGACTCGGAAGAGAACTCAAGTTGCAGATAAACTACAACACAAAACCGATACGTATAGAATTAAATGGGCTGCCAAGCGGGGCATATAACTTGCAGCTTAAAGATGCTTCTGGGAAAATGCTGATTAAGAAAGTGATTATCAAATAATTCTATAATATCCTCTTTCCCATACTACTTGCTATAAGGTCTGCGGCGAATTCGGCGGATTTGTTTCTGTCGTCTAAGATGGGGTTTACTTCGGCTATCTCGAGCGATGACATGTAGCCCGTATCTGCTATTGCTTCCATGATCAGATGCGCTTCGCGATAGGTAAGTCCGCCGGGGACGGGGGTACCAACGCCAGGGGCATACATCGGGTCAACCGAATCAAGATCGAAACTTACATGCAAGTGGTCAACTTTTGCGCGCATCGAGGTTAGTACTTTTGCGATGATGCGATGAACGCCGTGCTTATCAAGGTCGCTCATCGAGTACGCTTCTATCTTTAGCTTTTTGATTATCGCTACTTCGCCTTCGTCAACAGAACGCAGTCCAATCATCGCAATTTGATGCGGTGCAAGTGTCGTGAAGTCGCCGCCGACCTTCGTAAGCTCCGGCGCGCCGATTCCGAGAGACACCGCAACAGGCATGCCGTGAATGTTGCCCGAGGGGGAAGTATCAGGTGTGTTAATATCGGCATGAGCGTCTATCCATATCACACCGAAACGCTTTTTGTGTTTTTTGCAATGGTTTGCAATACCCGCAATCGTACCGATAGCCATCGAGTGATCGCCGCCGAGCACGAGAGGGAATTCATCATGATTGAGCGCCGCCTCGACTTCCGTTGCAAGCGTTGAGCAAGCATCGGTAATCTCGGCAAGATACTTGAGGTGCGGATTATTTATCTCGGCAACTTCGGGAATACGTACATCAATATCGCCGGCATCAGATACGTTATACCCAAGTGCACGAAGTTTTTCGGCAACGCATGCGATGCGCAGCGCCGAGGGACCCATATCCACTCCGCGTCTGCCCGCTCCCAGATCCATCGGGAAACCGATGATGCGGACGCTCCAGTCGCTGTTTTTCGGGTGTTTCTTATTATCAGACATTCGATTGAAAAGTGGTTAGTGATTAGTGGTTAGTGAAGAGGGTTAAAGCGAGCGGTGTAATCCGCCGAGCATTTTTCCTATTTCATCACACTGCCCTGTGATCTTAGCATAAGTCGTACCATCAAAATAGCGAAGTCTAAGCGAAATCAGAAGTTGCGTTTCAACCTCGGACAATGAACCTTGGGATATTGTGAAAAACCGCTTAAAATCTTGAGTGCCTCTGCTTTGTCCTTCAGCAATGTTCGAGGCGATTGACACAGATGCTCTTCGCAGTTGGCTTGTTAAACCAAACATCTCTTCCTTTGGAAACTTAGCAGTAAGTTCGTATATAGCAACCGTCAGATCAATTGAACGCTGCCAAACAATCAAATCCCGATAACTTTTTATAACTGACATGTATCTTTCCTTCCTATTAAATTCCTAATCACTCCCCACTAACCACTAGCCACTAATCACTGACCACTTTTAGCTGCGCTAAAACCACCCCCACTGTCCTCTTCAACTCCTTCCGATGCACGACCATATCTACGAAGCCATGCTCAAGCAGGAACTCCGATTTCTGGAAGCCGGGCGGGAGTTTCTTGCGGATTGTCTGCTCCACAACTCGCGGACCCGCAAATGCGATGAGCGCTTTCGGCTCGGCGATGTTCACA
>JBKJTT010000007.1:0-161323 GCA_046590205.1 Kapaibacterium sp. (SeqCode) | reverse complement strand
AAGTAGGAAATGATTGCAAGAATCGGAGGGTGCCCATGGAAATTGGCGAAATTGAATTAGAAACAGCGATTTTAGAGATGCCTAAAGATTATCTTGTTGATTTTTAAAGAGTTACAGTGTATTTTGCCCGAGCATCTTGCAGGAGGTGGGTCCGATTTCGTATATTTGCAGGTCGAACTTCGTCAATGAGATTGGACGGACTGAAAGTCCGTCCCACTATACTCCTTCCAACCAAACCACCATACAACCATGTGTAAACTTATAGCACCATCGATTTTCCACCCACTTTACGCTTTAAGCTTGATACTTTCAGCTTCCGCCAAAAGCGGTGTGGTGCACAATTAGTATAATGAATTATAATGACTTACAGACCATTAATCCATAATCTTCCGTAAGAACGTTGGTCGGTCATCTCGTGCCGGCGGCTTTGGAGATTGACGTTCTTCGGCGTAGCTCATGCCTGCCATGACGGGTACTTCGTCTTCCTCATCTTCCGATTCTATCGGCGGAAGGGAGATGCCTCGGCGCAAATATGCCGGAGTATCGAACTCCTTGAGGTCGCGCGGACCCGACGGAATATGCAGCGTATCATCTGATTGTGTCAGGCGGATGGAGTTGGCACGATATGCACCTTCGGAGAGATGATCGAATGCATCCTTCTTGTCCTCACGCTCGGTAAGATTTCCGCGAGATGTCATCCGCTCCACCTTCGGCAGAGCGATTGGCTCCTCGACTTCAGTTACTTGCGTAGCCGATAGCATCTTCTTACGCTCATCATATTCTTCCATTGACATCGGAGCCGTCATACGCTCGACACGCGGCTTAGCACGATTACCAAGTGCCTCCTCGGCAGGTACGAACGGTACTTTTTTATCTTCGCCGAATGCAAGTCCGGTATAGGTCGGCTTATTATTAAACCCTGTTGCAATGACCGTCACCATGATCTCTTCATGCATCGAATCATCAATGACAGCACCGAAGATGATGTTCGCATCATCGCCTGCCGCATCGTGGATGATCTGCGTTGCTTCACTGACTTCAAGGAGTGTCATCGACTTTCCGCCTGTGATATTAACCAGCACGCCCTGCGCGCCTTGGATATCAACGCCTTCAAGGAGTGGTGAGCTGATAGCATTCTCCGCCGCGATCGATGCGCGATGCTCTCCTGTTGCCATACCAGCACCCATGATAGCGTCGCCCATATCGGTCATGATGGTACGAACGTCAGCAAAGTCAACATTGATATACCCATGACGGGTGATAAGCTCGCTGATACCACGCGTCGCATTATAGAGAACTTGATTTGCTATCTCGAAGCCATCAAGAAGCGATGTAGATTGCCCGACGAGAGCAAGCAACTTCTGATTAGGAATAACGATAAGCGTATCAACACACTTGCGAAGCTGCTCGATGCCTTCTTCTGCCTGACGCAAACGACGTTTGCCTTCGAACGCGAATGGCTTGGTAACGATACCAACAACAAGCGCACCTTGTTCTTTTGCAATGCGAGCTATCGGAGCCGCGCCGCCTGTACCGGTACCGCCACCCATGCCTGCGGTAACGAATACCATGTCGCTTCCGGCAAGCAAACTTGCGATCTCGGCTTCATCTTCTTCGACGGCACTTTTGCCGATGGAAGGATTAGCTCCGGCGCCAAGGCCGCGAGTTAGAGTATTGCCGATCTGCATTCTGACCGATGCAAGCGAAGAGCTTATCGCCTGGGCATCAGTATTAAGTACACAGAATTCCACGCCGACAAGTCCGCGGTCTATCATAGCGTTCACCGCGTTCGAGCCGCCGCCGCCAACGCCAACAACTTTAATCCGCGCCCCGTATTCTTCTCTGGTATCGAGTTCGATCATTGTAGTAACTCCTTATCGTAAAAATTATAATTGTTCAAACCAGTCTTTCATTCTGCCGATGATGTTTGGTTTTTTGTCATCGCTTTCGTGTACGTCTTCAAGAAACTCTTCCTGCCCTGCTTCTTTAGCTCGAGGGTCTTCTGTGAATGAATGTAGGGAATTCGTCGGGTTATTATATGCATAGAGCACAAGCCCGACTGCAGTTGCATAGACCGGTGATTCTATTTCCTTCACGAGTCCTGCACCGAAGCCCATCGGCATGCCAATTTTTACCGGCATATCGAAGATGGCTTCTGCAAGTTCGCGAGTACTGTTTATCATTGAGCCGCCACCTGTGAGCACAACACCTGCACCCATATTTCGGGCATACCCCGAACGTTTGATTTCCTTGTAAGCGAATTCCAAGATCTCTTCCATGCGCGGCTGGATAATTCGCGCAAGAAGTGAACGCTCTATCTGACGCGGCTTGCGACCTGCAAGACCCGGCAACTGGATTATCTCATCACGTAAAATATGAGAGACAACAGCACAGCCATATTCACGTTTCAGACGCTCTGCCTGATCGCCGAGAATCTGCAAACCTTTACGAATATCATCGGTAACTTTTTGTCCTGCGATGCCGACAACTGCCGTGTGGCGAATAGTCTGTTCTTCAAAGACTGCAATGTCTGTTGTCCCACCGCCGATATCAACGAGAGCTACACCAACTTCTTTTTCTTCTTCATCAAGCACAGCGAAGCTCGATGCAAGTGGTTCGAGAACAATGTCATTGACGCGAAGCCCTGCACGCTCAACGCAGTTATAGATATTTTGTACTGCGGTAACAAGTCCGTTAATAACATGAACTGTAGCTTCCAGACGAACGCCCGACATACCTATCGGCTCATAGATGCCATCTTGCCCATCAACGATATACTCCTGCGGAATGACATGGAGAATTTTTCTGTCATTAGGCAGGTACACTTTGCGAGCTTCTTCGACAAGACGCTTTACATCATCAGACGATATTGTTCTCTCATGGTTAGAGATGGTTACGATGCCACGCGTCTGGAGCGATTGGATATGATCACCAGCAATGCCTACGACAACTTCGCGTATCTTCACGCCTGACTGTGCTTCTGCCTGTGCAACAGCTTTCTCGATCGAGCGCACAGTCTTCTCGATGTTCGTCACGACGCCGCGAGAGAGTCCTTCGGCAGGTACTGCTCCGACGCCGAGTATCGTCATTGTATGCTGGTCTTTCATTGAGACAGCTGCCACGACAGCACAGACCTTCGTCGTGCCAATATCAAGCCCGACAATGATCTTGCCTGGTTCGAGACTGCTCGGGACACCCATCATCGGCGCCGAGGTCATGGATGCTTTGTCGTAAGATTGTTCGTTGTAGTTCATACGCTGTTAGTTCTAATACACTTTATGCTTTACGCTTGACGATTATCTGTCCGTTAAATCGCGCATCGAGATATGTTGCTCGCGATACTCGCATTTCGTTCTTGAGCCGCTTTTTCCAGAGCGATGCAAGCAACGCAAGCTGATTATCGAAATGCTTCGTTGTATCTTGTTCACCTGATGCGATACGCTCACGGTCAAGCGTCGTCTCAAACTTTTCATCACGCACTCCGCCGAGGAATATCGGCGTTTGAGTCTCGTTTGTATAGATGACATATGCACCCGTCGGTGTCTTCTTGAGTTCACCGATGTCACCATACATTGCACTATCTGACAGTACTGATAGCTTCTCAACGAGCAGAGCCATCTCCTTAAGAGATGCTGTATCTTTTTCTGATACGCCCGATAATAGTGGTACATCCATCAGTTTATCCGGATTCTTCAAGCCCGTCATACGCTTGGGCCAAAAGAGTCTATGATCTCTATCAATGATCGCAGGTTCGCCGTTCGATGTTCTTATCAGCGCGAGCGGCTCGCGTTCAGCGATAGTGATCACTATCGTGTTCGGATTCGTCTCGCGGCGAATCGATACATCACGAACAAGCGGATGTTTATGAACCTTCACTTCAATGCGCTTCAGGTCTATCTCGTAGAACGCTTCTTTCTTGTTGATAGAAGCAAGTCCATATATCTCGCTCGTTAATACTGCACGATTACCTTCAACTCTGATATGAGCAAGTTTCTCGCTTGAGCTGAAATCAGAAGCAAAGTAGATTATCGCACCAACGAGAATGATCGCGCCGAGAAACGTAGCTAATGCAATGCTACGCGATGAACGCCATCCGCCATGCTCTTCTTCTTCGTACGAAAACTCTTCATCAGGAAGTGTTTCCTGACGAAGTGTATCGTCGAACTCATCGAGCGGCTTTGCACTATGTGCAGGGGCATATCCGCCGCGAAGCGGCTCGTCCTTGCCCGGTCTATTGATGTGCAGTTGCATTCTCTCTCGTTAATTATAAGGAGAGAAGCATCTTCTTCGAGAAATGAAATTCAGTAAGGAAAGTTAGGGTAGAGGTAGTACCGGATTCTCACGAAATCCGATGAGCTGTACTTCAGGTTCAAGTGTGATACCTGTTTCGTCAAAAACTGTTTTGCGTTCAAGATTGATAAGTGCAATCACATCTTCTGCTGAAGCACCCTCAAGATTCGTGATGAAGTTCGCATGCTTCATGCTTATTTGTGCTCCACCGATCTTTGTACCTTTAAGCCCGACAGACTCAATGAGTTCTGCGCTAAAAAGTGGTTTTGGGTTTTTGAAGACCGATCCGCAGTTCGGCATATTCACCGGCTGGACTTCATTGCGATGCTTTAAGTGCTTGAGCTTTATCTCGCGAAGTTCGGCCGAATCACCTTCATCCATCTTGAACTTTGCACCAATAACAATATCATCTTTACCAAACCCTGAATGACGATAACGAAAATCACATTCTTCTTTCGTCGTCCATACGTGCTTACCATTTTTTACAAGTTCAACTTCGGTAATGGTATCTGCGATCTCACCACCATAACACCCTGCATTCATCCATACCGCTCCGCCGAGGGTTGCTGGGATACCTGCAAGCATCTCTACTCCTTTGCGATGATTTTTAATACAAAAGTCAACGAAGATCGCCATCTTCATCCCTGCGCCTACATAGATGATGCCATCGGAATATTCAAGCGACGTGAATCCATCTTCGAGGTTCATGACAACACCATTCCAACCTTCATCAGAGATGAGCACGTTGGAGCCGTTGCCTAAAATGAAAAAAGGGAGGTTGTGTTCTTTGACGAACGCTTGAATAGCAATAATATCATCGACTGATTCCGGCTCAACAAATATCTTTGCATTCCCACCAATTCGGAACGTCGTGAATGGTGCAAGCGGTTTGTTCTCGGTGACGCTGCCCTTGATAACCTGACGAAGTTCGTTAGCTTGCGACACTTTCGGCAGTTACTTCATTGACGACGGGAGCTTGCTGGGCCGCGGGTGCAGCTTTTTCTCTTTTTTCTTTTTGCGGCGGGGCTTCATTTACAACCGGGTCTCTGTATCCGATGCCATACGTCCAGCCCTCATTTTTTACAAGCTCGTTCTCATAAAAATTATCGCGGTAATCACGAAGCGGACGGATCGCTTTGTTCTCACGTCGCTCGGCACTTATAATACCTAAAAGCGAGAAGAGAGCATTCAATGCTGTCTTGTTAGAACCAATAATATCTTTGACCGATTTATCTACAAAGAGAGCACTGTCTTCTTGTTTATCGAAGAATGCTGCCAACTCTTGTGGTCTCGGTGGCTTTGGAAATAATGCAGGAGCAATTTCTGCTACTGTAATCTTCGCGGGTCTCATAAATGGCCATACACTAACTTCGGGATGCTGCTCAACAAGCTGGGAAAGAAGCGACATACACAATAATGCACGTCTGCCTTGCGCTTCGCTGTCTAAAAAATCATATCGGCTTGTGAGTTTATTGTATCTGATTCCGACTGTTGATTCAATACCTGTATTAGAAATACGCTTAACAATCTGGTCAATTCTGCGGAAGCGTTCTGACTTCGATAGGAATTCATGTGGAGCGCGTGGCTCTTGGAAACGTCTGCCGCTTCTGTTTTGGGCAGGACGTGTGTCGCGCCAACTTGCTTCTTCTTCGGTCTCAAGGTTTGACTCGCGGTATCTGCCCATCTTCTCTACCCACAGCTTGATACCATCTTCGGTGTTTTTCTTGAGGTCTTCGCGAATCTTATGTGCTACCTGTTTCCAATCTCCGGTGATGCCTTCTTTTGCGATGAGATCAGTGAACGGCTTCGGAAAACCATACGGTGCGTCAATGCCGATAATTGCACTTTCGAGTTCGCCGATGCGTTCGAGGATTTCTCTGCGAGTTTTTACTCTATCGAGACGGACTACGTTCGTCCACGCTCCGTCGTACTGTGCTTCAGCCCAGAACATATCCTCGACGGGTTCGCGGCTTGCCCTGAATGTGATGACTACAAATGTTGTATTTGGTTTCGGCATTACTACTTCTTTGTTTTCTCTTTGAGCTTTGTAAGTATTTTTGGTGCAGCTTCGGTTATCGTCCCTGCGCCGATCGTGAGGATAATATCACCTTCTTTTGCAATATCCGCTGCACGCTGGGGAAGCTCGTCGAACGGAATGATCCCGATCTTCTTATTATATGACCGTAAAATGAGGTCACTTGTGACACCGGGTATCGGTTTTTCTCGCGCCGGATAAACATCAAGAAGCAGTAGTTCGTCTGATAAATCTCCAAAAACTTTTCCGAACTCCTCAGCAAAGTCGCGGGTACGGGTGAATGTATGGGGCTGAAAGCTCGCTATAATACGTCTTTTGGGGTAGCCCTTGCGAATAGCTGATAACGTTGCTCGAATCTCTGTGGGGTGATGGGCATAGTCATCAATGACTAAGACCCCGCCAACTTCACCAATCACCTCTGCCCGACGCTCGGCACCTCGGAATGTCAAGAGTGATGCCTTAGCCCTCTCAAATGGTATTGCCAAAATATCTGATACGGCTATAGCAGCAAGTGCATTTTTGATATTATGTTCGCCGGGTACGCCGAGTACAAGTTCGCAAAGTGTTTCCCCACCGCGAATGATTGTAGCTCTTGTCTCAAACCCTTTTACAGAAATATCCTTCGCTTTATACTTTGCTTCATCGGAAGTTACTCCAAAAGTAATTATCTTCTTTTCTAACTTTGCAAGTATCTCTCTAACGGCAGGTTCATCTATATTGACGACAGCATAACCTTGTTCCTTGTTGCTCTCTTGGTTATTTACAAACTTAATGAACGTCTCTTCAAGGTCTGCAAGGTCTTTATAAATATCAAGGTGTTCGGCTTCAAGCGTTGTAATTACTGCTATATATGGATGAAGCGCAAGAAAACTTCTGTCATATTCATCTGCCTCAACGACAGCAATGTTGCCTTTGCCTGCTCGTGCATTCTTCCCGCCAAGTTCTTTTACTTTTGCACCTATAGAAACAAGCGGGTCAAGACCGGACTCAATCATGATATGCGCTATCATCGAAGACGTTGTTGTCTTGCCGTGTGTACCGGCAACACCAACGGTCGGAATACCTCTTGTGAGTTCACCTAAGAAATCAGCTCTTCGTATGGTCTTGATACCACGTTTCTCTGCTTCGGCTAATTCAGGATTTCCCGAATTACGAACCGCTGATGAATAGACGACAGTATCAATATCATTAGATATATGCTTCATGTCGTGACCAATAAAGATATGTGCGCCTTGTTTCTTTAGCTCGTCCGTCTTTTCAGAACATACAAGGTCACTTCCCGATACGTTTATACCACGGGCAAGTAATATCTCGGCAAGCCCTGACATACCGGCTCCGCCGATACCTATAAAATGCACTCGCTGCATTAGTTTGTGCTGCCTCCCTTGCGGATCTTACGCCGTTCATCAAGAAGCCGACCAGCCCAGCTTTTTATTTCTGTGTACAGCTCTTCGTTCTTCTCGAAGTTATAGGTACGTATGCGAAGCGGACGCTTTCTGTCTTTCAAGCGAAAGATAATGACGGGCGTCTTCGGGAATCTATTTTCTCGCGATAAGCTCCGGCGAATAGAACTTACGTTGCTTCGCTCAATCGCGAACTGCCGCAAGCGGCTTTCTAAAACTATCTTATCGGCAGAGATACGGATACATCTACGAAGCCACATATTATAGATGATAGCAAGCGCAGATACGATGATAATCACCGAGAGCAGAAACAGAACCGGATCTCTCAAGACGATACTGAATTCTTTCTCGATGAGAAATCCGCGGATAACTAAATACGCAGCAAGCGTCGTCGCATAGACCGCTACCGATTGGTAGAGGAATGTATAGGTATATCGAAATTTTTTCTCTTCTTCAGCCATAATGTATCACGTGCAATGAGAGAGTAACCATCTTGCTACAACTTTCCGTGCATCTTTGTTCTCCCTTTGTAAGATTTTCTCTTGCATCGCGCGAAGTTTCGCCTCATTGAAGACAAGATCAAGCACCATGTGCTCGAACTTTGCAGGCAGTTCTTTATCAAGAAGCATCACCGCCGCATCTGATAACTCAAATGCACGGGCATTGTATTCCTGATGATTTTTTATTGCAAGCGGATACGGAATCAGTATCGCGGGCTTGCCAAGCGTGGCAAGTTCGGCAAGCGTAGATGCGCCTGAACGCGAGACTACCAAGTCAGCCGCTGCATACGCCGCACCCATATCATTGATATACGGCAGCAATGCAAGATTTGCAGTCTCAGAAAATATCGCTTTCATCTGATCGAAGTCTGTCGTGGGTCCTGTTTGCCAAATGACATTTAACCCTGCTTCAAGAAACCGAGTAACTGATGTTCTCATTACCTCATTAAGCGACCTCGCTCCGAGCGAGCCGCCGAAGACAAGCAACGTACGACGTTCCGGGTCGAGCCGAAATTGCGAACGCGCATCCGCTTGCGATATGCTGTTCGCACTAAGAGTCGGACGAACAGGCGTACCTGTTATCTCTATCTTTCGTTGAAGCGATGGATCAAAATCATTTTTTGATTCCGGATATGCGAGAAATACTTTATCTACTCCGCGAGCAAGTATCTTATTGGCTCTGCCAACCACAGCATTTATTTCTAAGAGTGCAGAAGGTATCCTTCGCATTCTCGCTGCCTGTGCAACAGGCAAACTTAAATATGCACCGCCGCCCATAAATGCAGAGGGTTTAACTTCCCGCATTACTTTTAGCGATTGCCGAACGGCGTTCATATACATGAATGGGAAGGGAACAAGCTTTCCGATTGACCTCCCCGGTGCGGCTATTTGGATAGGGTAAAACTCATATCCGAGCCGCGGTACTTCGCGTGATTCGATTCGGTTGGATGTACCGATAAAGACAATACGTATATCAGGGTTAATCGAACGTATCTCATCTGCAACTGCTATTGCAGGGTAGAGATGCCCACCCGTGCCGCCTGCTGCTATGACAATACTTTTCATTGTGCAAAGCTTGTTGTGAGCGGTACCTTTACCTTCTTCGGCATCGTCTCGGTGTATTTTGATATGTTAAGCAGAATGCCTATCGCCGCCGCGCTGAAGATCATGCTCGTTCCGCCATAGCTAATGAATGGCATCGGCAATCCCGTTACAGGCATAAGCCCTGAATTCACAAACGAGTTGATGAGGACGTTTATCGCGATCATAAGCGTGATACCAAAAGCAAGGTATCTGCCGAAAAGGTCAGGAGCATGTTTTGATATTTGCACTCCGCGTATCATGATGAATGCAAAGATAATGATTAAGAATGCAGCGCCGATAAATCCGTACTCTTCGCCGATGACAGAGTAGATGAAATCACCGTAGGATTCAGGCAAGTAGAAGTCTCGTTGTCGCGATTGCCCGATGCCGACTCCCATGAGTCCGCCATTGCCGAGAGCGATGAGTGCCTGTTGGGTTTGGTATCCTATCTGCTCGCTGTGTTCATTCTCATGTCCTAAGAAAGTTAGTATTCGTTGGACTCTGTACCATGCAGTCATTGCGTAGATACCGCCTCCGACGACGACAACACATGCGCTTGCCATCAGATACTTTATCGGCATCTGCGCCACGTACATAATTCCAAATGTCAGCATCACAAGTACTGCGGCATTTGACATATTCGGTTGCTTGGCGATAAGCACTGCCGCAAGTCCTGCCCATACCATTATTGGTACGAATGAGCGTTTGAAATCACCGATGTATTCTTTCTTTGCGGCGCACATGGCTGCGATGTGCATCACAAGTGCTATCTTCACAAACTCCGATGGTTGAAAACTGAACGGACCAAGCGGCAGCCAGCGTCGTGCGCCAAGCTCTTTTGTACCGACAGCAAGAACAGCAACCAGAAACACGACCGCAAGTGCCATCAGCCACTTTGTATATTTCTGGAATTTGTGATAGTCTATCTTCGTGAAGAAAAGCATAGCCGCAATTGCAAGCACGACCTTTGTCGCATGGCGGATAAGCATTCCTTCGCTCGTGTCTGTCTTTGCGATAGAGAACGATGCGCTTGCCGTATAGACAAATGCAAGAGATGCAAGCAGTAAGCCCGTAACGGTGAGGAATAACCCCATGTCAGCTGTTTTTTTGGGCTTCATGTTATTTTAGATTGCTTACTGTCTCTTTAAATACTTTCCCTCGATGCTCATAGTTATCGAACATATCGAAGCTGGCACAGGCGGGCGAGAGAAGCACAACATCGCCTTTCGATGCTTCTTTTCGTGCTAACTCAACTGCTGCTTCCATCGAGTGTCCGCCTGAATGAACAGGGGCAATATCCTTGAAAGCTTTTTCTACTTTCTTTGCACCGTCTCCTATTGAGATGATCGCTTTGACATGCTCTTTTACCAAGTCTTTGAGTAAAGAGTAGTCATTGCCTTTATCTTTTCCGCCTGCTATGAGTATGACCGGTTCTCTAAAACTTTGCAGAGCATACTTTAGGGAATCCACATTCGTTGCCTTCGAGTCATTGAAGTACTTAATGCCATCAAGCTCCCGCACGAACTCAATGCGGTGCTCAACTCCTTTGAAGCTCTTTAGCACTTCCCGAATGACATCGAATTCAATGCCCATCGCCTTGGCAATGAGCGATGCTGCCATTGCATTCATCAGGTTATGCGGACCGAGAATGCCAATCTCATTTTTATTAATGAGTAGTTCTCTTTCTCGTCCGATGCGGATAATAACATTCTCCCCGTCGAGATACGCCCCGTTCTTCATCTCTTCATGAAGCGAGAAGCCATACGTGCGAATGGCAAGTGTATCGGCAAGTCCGCGAACCGTTAGGTCATCATGATTATATACGAAGATATCATGCCCCTTCTGGTTCTCAACTATTCGAAACTTGGACTGAATGTACGCTTCGTAGTTTACGTATCTATCGAGGTGGTCAGGTGTGATGTTCAGCAGTGCCGAAACCTTCGGTCGAAAACTTTTTATCGTATCAAGTTGGAAGCTCGATACTTCAAGCACGTTCACTGCTTTCTCACCTTGCGCATCTTCTACCACATCAGCGAATGCAGTGCCGATATTTCCGGCAACTGTCGTCTTCCATCCGGCATGTTTGAATATCTCGCCTGTAAGTGTCGTCGCTGTCGTCTTACCGTTCGTGCCTGTGATCGCAACGATGGGTGCTTCGGCAAATTCAAACGCAAGTTCTATCTCGCCGATGATTGGGATGTTCTTTTCTTTAGCGAGCAGGAGTATCGGGCTATCACTTGGGACACCCGGACTAACGACTATCGCATCGGCTTCGAGAACAAGATGTGTATTATCACCGAACTCATACTCTATGCCAAGTTCATCAAGCTCTTTCTGCGCTGCCGCATATTTTACTTTTGGAGCAGAATCCGAGAGAAAGACCTTTGCCCTTCTCTTAAGTAGCAATCTCACGCACGCAAGACCCGATCTCCCCGCGCCCAGCACGGAAAAACGTTTGCCGCGGTATTGCATAATGATGACTAATTAAAATTATCGTACCTTAAATGTCGTTAGCATCAAGATTGCGAAGAGTATTGCAATGATGTATGCTCGTGTTACTATCTTTGGTTCTGCCCAACCGATAAGTTCGAAGTGATGATGCAGCGGAGCCATCTTCAGGATGCGCTTGCCCTCGCCATATCGCTTGCGAGTGTACTTGAAGTATAGCGTCTGTGCTATGACTGACATGGATTCGATAAAGAAGATACCGCCTACTATCGGCAGAACGAATTCTTTCTTTATCAGTACCATTGCCGTCCCAAGCGCGCCACCTAAAGCAAGCGAGCCCGTATCACCCATGAACACTTGTGCAGGATAGGCATTGAACCACAGGAACCCCAGCGATGCACCAATGAGCGCAGCGCAAAAAACCGTCAACTCACCTGCACCGCGCAAGTACGGCAGGTTGAGATATTCACTTAACTGTAAGTTACCAGTAAAGTACGCAAGCGCAAGAACTGCGATGAAGGCAATGGCTACCGTCCCCGATGCAAGCCCATCGAGACCGTCAGTGATGTTCACCGCATTTGATGTTGCAGTGATAACAAGTATGACGAACGGAATGTAGAGCCAATCACCGAACTCAAAGATGAAGTTCTTTACAAAGGGTACTGTCGTTGCCGTCAGTACTTCACCGAATGTTTCCGGAGCAAGCATGATGCCGCCGCCGACAATCAGCCCAACCCCAACTTGCCCGACAAGCTTCCACCTTGCGATAAGTCCTTTCTTCTTTTTCTTAATGACCTTTAGATAATCATCAAGAAAACCAATGCCACCAAGAATAAGCATTGCAACGAAGATGAGGATGACAAAGACATTGAGAATGTCTGCCCAGATGAGTGTCGGTCCGAGCGTTGCGGCGAGGATGATGAGTCCACCCATCATCGGTGTGCCAGCTTTTGATAAATGTCCTTTCGGTGCCTCGACCTTTCCTTGCTCGGCTATCTGCATCTTCTTGAGCCGTGCAATGATCTTCGGTCCGATAAAAAGACTTATAGCCAGTGCTGATAGCGCAGCGAGTGCAGAGCGAAATGTAATGAACCTGATAAGCTCACCGCCCGGAGGCGAGAATGTCTTGTTTATCCAGTCGAATAAATAGTAGAGCATAACGTTTCAATTACGAATTAACAATTATGAATTACGAATTGGAATGTGATCGTAATTCCTAACTCGAAATTCGTAATTTTTCAATAACTTCTTCCATCTTCATCCCTCTCGAACCCTTCACGAGCACGATATCTCCTTTTTGCAGGACGCTTCGCAGAACCGTCGCGATCTCATCTTTTGTGTTGAAGTGAAATCCGTTTCGTGAGCCGAGAGCTTTATGCGCGAGCTTCATGTCTTTACCTGTAAAGAGGTAGCCGCGAAGTTTATACTTCTTCATCGCTTTGCCAAGAGCAGTATGCTCCCGTTTGGCAGTTGCGCCAAGCTCGAACATATCACCTGCGACAATAAACTTTCTGCCCTTCGACGGAATGCCCTTAAGCGTATCAAGTGCAGCGATGAATGATTCGGGGTTTGCATTGTACGCATCATTGATGATGGTCACTCCGCTCTTTAGCTTTTCTATCTGCATCCGCTTTGAGTGCGGCTGGTAACTTTCGAGCGCCTTCTTTATCTTTGCTTGTGAGATATTGAAGTGAAGTGCAACCGCTGTTACCGACGCGCAAAGATTCGCTGCATACTTAGCAAGTAGATTCGTCTTTGCTATAAACTTCTTCTTTCCGTAGGAAAGCTCAATAATATGTTTGCCTTTTGCATCGTAGCCTTTGCTTTTGCCTACGACATCTGCCTTGCCTTTTGTCCCGTATGATATTGACCACTCGCCGAAGAGCTTTGAGAATGGCTTGAGATATTGGTCATCATGATTAATAAATCCGAAACCGTTCATCGCTTCGGTGATGAAGAATGCGCTTGTCTCTTCTTTGGCTACACCATCTAAGTTCTTAAAGAACTCAAGATGCTCTCTGCCGATATTTGTGATGAGCGTATGAGTCGGCTCAATGACATTTGTAAGCCATGCAACTTCGCCGGGATGATTTGTCCCTATCTCAAGAACTGCTATCTGATGCTTGTTAGTTAACCGGAAGAGCATTTGTGGCACGCCAACTTTATTATTAAAGTTGGCTTCCGTCTTTAGTACGTTGAACGACGTGCCTAATACGTGTGCCACAAGCTCTTTGGTGGTCGTCTTCCCGTTTGCGCCGCCGATAGCAAGTATCGGTATCTCAAGCTTCCGACGATACAATCGTGCAAGTTCTCCCATCGCCTCTGTCGTATCTTTGACGACGAGATAGTTCAGCTTTGGGCGTCTGGGTATTTTGCGAAACCACTTTGCATCAACGATAGCTGCCTTCGCGCCTTGTTTTGCAACCTGTGCAATAAAATCATGCCCGTCAAAATTCTCACCGCGAAGGGCGATAAAAAGATCACCTTTTTTTACGGTTCGTGAATCTGTCGAGACATTGGAAAACTTTGTGGTTGTGGTAAGCTCGGAAGATAAATGTTTTACCTGTAAAAGGTCTTTGGTTGTGATATTCATTGTTTTTCGCAAAGACACCACAGCGCTTGTGGTTAAAACTTGTTATTCCACTCTTCGACAACTTCTCTATCGCTGAAGTGTATCTTTTCTTTGCCGATTATCTGATAATCTTCATGTCCTTTACCTGCGATGAGAATGATGTCACCTTCGGTGCATAGAGAAAGTGCATGAGTAATCGCTTCTTTTCTATCAGTGATCATTTCTACACCCGTCACATCTGGGATACCGACAAGTATCTCATTTATTATCGAGAGTGGGTCTTCACTGCGAGGGTTGTCACCGGTAACGATTACTATATCAGAAAACTTCTTTGCTGCTGTACCCATGAGCGGACGTTTGCCTTTATCCCTGTCACCTCCGCACCCAAAGACTGTAATGACTTTGCCTTGTTCTTTGAGTTCTTGTATCGTTTGAAGCACGCTCTCAAGCGCATCAGGAGTGTGAGCGTAATCAATGATCGCTGTTGCTCCGTTTGTTAGCGCAAGCTGTTCAAACCTTCCTCGAACAGGCACAATGCTCTTCGACGTCCTTGCAAGAAACTCTAATGAACATCCTTCAACACCAAAATACAATGCTGATATAGACGCAAGTAAATTATAGACATTGAACGAACCGACAAGTGGACTTGCTACATTTGCTTCTTCATCAGAATACCGTTTACGAATAGTGAATGAAGTACCATGAATATCGCCAAGCAGGCGCGATGCCACTATATCTGCACTACCAAAAACTGTACTGTCATCCTTACCATACGAATGTACATTCGCATGAGAAAACTCCGTCATGTATGCGCCGTGCGCGTCATCTGTATTCGTTATCGCGATCGCTGTCTCTTTGAGCGATGAAAAGAACTGCTGCTTCGCTCGTGCATACGCATCCATCGTCTTATGAAAATCAAGATGATCTTGCGTTAGATTGGTGAAGATAGCAATATCAAAATCAAGTGCTGATACTCGTTCGAGTATGACTGAATGTGAACTCACTTCCATCACGCATGTCGTTACGCCTTCGCTGACCATCTTCGCAAGCAATGCCGATAGGTCACGTGATTCGGGAGTTGTATGCTCTGCAGGTATAAAATTGTTCTCTATCCAGACACCGAGCGTACCAATGAGTCCGGTGCGCTCTCCTTTGTGTTCGAGCAGTTGTTTGATGAGGTTAGATGTCGTTGTTTTACCGTTCGTGCCGGTTACTCCGATAAGCCGTAGCTTTTTTGAGGGATGACCAAATGCCTCTTCTGCTATGTGTGCAAGCGCTTTGCGGGAATCCTCGACAAGCAATCTGTTCACTTGAAGACGTTCTGCATCTTCTTCGCTGAATGCTTGTGCATCTTCAACGACAATAGTTGTCGCGCCGCTTTCAATAGCTTGACTAATGAAGACATGCCCATCATGTGTGAATCCTTTTACCGCAACGAAGGTCGAGCCGTGCGTGACTTTTCTTGAATCATATTGCGGGTCAGAGAGATCGGCATCCTTCGAGCCGTTAAAGGCGAGAATGCCGATCTCTCGTTGCCGCGTGAGCTTACTGAATTTCATTTGTCAAAGAACGATGCTTTTCTCCGAATCCGTTCATATAATTCGTACGTATTCGGCTAACTCGGACGCGATCACAAGTAACAGCTTCCGTCTTTTCTCATCCAAATGAATGATAAAAGACTCAAAGTGTCTTATTCTTTGCCCGAGAGCGTCATCATGGGATTCTTGACATCAAGCGGCGAACCAGCTACCGGCGTCTGCGTTACCACAGCCGAGCCATCACCCGAGAACGTCACCCTAATACCAAGTGAGGTAGCGTACTTCATCGCACGAGCCATCGGCATCCCGACAAGATCGGGCGCGGTCAGCTCCTGCAATGCAAGAGCACCTGTGCCGTCACGTTTGGATTGTGCGCGAATTACTAACCCCACAGAATCACCACTAAACTTTTGAATGCGCTCAACGATACCTTGCTGTGGCTTGCCTACAATAGCAAAGCCCTGACTTGCAAGGATGGAGCGCGCCGCATCAGTACCAAGCCCGCGAACATCGGGGAGTTCACGTTCTGATGTTTCAGCCCGATCATACATGATTGTACCCTCGATCTCAATATCCCCTCCCTCAACAGGTATGTTGCTAGCCATGAGGGGTTCATTCGTCCGTGCTTCGATAGGAAGTTTGCCTTCCATATCGAGTATAGACATTGCTATCTCGCGGAAGATAGGCGCACTGACCGCTCCGCCATAGTAACCATTGCGCGGCGAGCGAAGCATCACCAGTATTTCATACTCTGGTTTCTCTGCCGGAAAGAACCCGATAAAACTTGATGTGTAATGTTCTTTTGAATATCTGCCGTTAACAAGCTGCTGAGCTGTGCCTGTCTTTCCGCCGATAGATACACCTTTGATACGTGTGGATGTGCCTGTGCCTGAATCAACGGCTCCTTTTAAGATGCTTCGTACTTCTTGCGCAGTCTCCGGGCTGACTATGCGGCGAATCTCCTGTGGCTGTATCTGGGTTACTTCACCTTTTGAATTGGTTCGCTTTGCTATAAGATACGGCTTCATCATTACACCATCATTAGCGATAGCCGCAAATGCCGCTGCCATTTGTATCGGTGTTGCCGTCATTGCATATCCAAATGAGATGTAGCGTTTTCCGTTGTAATCCCACTTATCAGGTTTGCGTAAGTATCCTTTGATCTCACCGGGAAGATCAACACCCGAATACACACCAAATCCGAAATCACGCATATACTTATAAAACTTTCTGCGCTCGATCTTATCAGATATTTTTGCAAAACAGACATTGCTTGATTTCTCTAATGACTGACGGAAGGTAAGCATACCATAAGGATGCGTATCTTTTATCTTCGCTCCGCCTTCGATAGCCCATGTGCCGCCTTCTGCATTTATCTTATCGGTTGACTTGAATGCTTTTTCTTCAAGTGCAATCGCTGCCGTTAGTACCTTCATCGTTGAACCCGGCTCGAATGCATCCGTGATGGCACGGTTGCGAAGCATCTCGTTCGAGGCAGAGAAGAAATCATTCGGACTGAAATCCGGCATGTTCGCCATCGCAAGAATTTCTCCTGTGCGCGGATCCATGACGATAGCAATTCCCGCCGCTGCATTCGCTCGTTCTATTCCTTTACGTAACGCTGATTCGGTTCGTGATTGAATGCGTTCGTCTATTGTCAGAGTTAAGTCGTCACCGTTTGATGCAGGGAGCTGGTCATAGTCAACATCCGGTCGTGATCTGCCTTTGCCGTCTCGTTGCATAGCGGCGATGCCGTCAGTGCCGCGAAGGATTTTATCGGCATACATTTCAATGCCGGCAAGCCCTCGCCCGTCCTTGCTTGAGAAGCCGAGAATATGCGAGCCACGCTCACTGAAGGCATAGTGGCGGCGCATCTCCGTCTCGCGAAGAAGTCCGCGTTCTTTGATGTAGTCAAGCTTCTTTGCTATTTCCTGTGGTACTTCTTTTTCGAGGACGATATATCTCCGAGAAGTATCCTGAAGTACCTTGAGATAATCTTCCTTCGGTTTACCAAACAGCTTTGAGAATGCTTCGGCAAGTGCGGGTTTATCTTTTATCTCCTGCGGGTCAACGGCAAGCTTCACGACGAATGCATTCGTCGCAAGGATGACACCGTTACGGTCGCGAATCACTCCGCGACGAGCAGGCAGTATCACTTGTGAACGGTACTGACTTGCAGCTTGCTCGGAGAGTTCATCGTGATCGAGAACCTGAACTTTGAAAAGTTTACCAATGACAGCAGAGAATCCGATAAGAAAGAATGCAAGGACAATATAGAGTCGTCCGTTGGCAGTCATCGGGTCCCGCGTTTGGGGTGTAGCAAAGAAGCGTTGGATAAAACGCTCATGCCATTTTTCTTTTGGGGGTTCTTGTTGGTTCGGAGTGAATGACCTTCCGCCGGAAGTTTTGAAAGGACGTAACGGTTCTTCTGCACCCGATTGGTGGGCGAATGATTTCCCGGACGGCTCAGAGCTTCCGAGATTCGGATTGTTATATGTATGCGGACTTGAGGGCACGGGGGCGGCGTCCTTTTCTTCTTTTTAATGTACGATCACTTCATCGCTACTTGTCATTTCTGTCATTCCAAGTTTACGCCGGGCTATCTCACGGATACGGTCCGGCGCGGAGAGCTGCATCTCCTGCGCTTTAAGTTTGATGATGCGCTGTGTTGTCTGTTCCGTCTTGCTCTCAAGACGTGCTTTTTCAAGCGTCAGACGGTTTACTTGCAGCGTGTTCCAGATAATGAGCACTGCGCATCCTGTAAAAACTGTGAAGAAGATAATGATATAGAGTGTCGGAATACGACCGACGACCTTCTCGAGCGTCTCGCCCTGTTTCTTCTTTTGATTTGTTCCGGTCGGGACAAACGAAAGCTCTTCCTCATGCTCATCACGTGGTGGCATAGTCATACGCCGTGCGCCGAGCGCGCCATGCGACATATCTTTGAGTTTCGGAGCTATGACAAGTTGTGCCATTTCGAATTATCTTACCAAAAACTTCTTAACGCTTCTCGGCGACACGCATCTTTGCGCTTCGCGCTCGCGGGTTGCGTGCTACTTCTTCATCCCCTGCAATGACGGGCTTTCGTGTGATAAGAGAGAGCGTTGCATTCTCATCATCAATTGCCATCATCAGTGACTTTGCCGAGCCCGCTTCTGTAAGCGGCTTTGCAAGCGTATTGAAAAACTCTTTGACGATGCGGTCTTCAAGCGAATGATAACTTACCACTACAAGCCGTCCGCCCGTTGCAAGCACTTCCATCGCACCAAAGAGCGATTGCCGCAGCGCGCCGAGTTCATCATTGACCTCGATGCGTAATGCCTGGAAGATACGTGCAAGCACTGCGCTCTTTTTATCTTCACGAATGCCACGCGTCGCAACTTGCGCAAGATGGACCGTCGTCTCAATTGGTCCCTTTTTCCGATCTTCAACGATCCACCTTGCAATTCTTCCGCTGAACGGTTCTTCGCCGTAATCGCGAAACACTTTTTTTAGCTCGTACTCTTCGTACTTGGCGATGATGTCCTTCGCCGTCCGCGTAAGCCGTGGGTCGAGCCGCATATCCAGCTCACTCTCGAAGCGGTAGCTCAAGCCGATAGATGTTGTATCTATCTGCCGGCTTGAAATACCGAGGTCATAGACGATGCCGTTCACACTTGTTATACCAAGACCAGCAAGTGCGCTTTTAATGAGCCGAAAATTTTCGCGAACGATGACCACTCTTTTGCCAAACCTCTGAAGCCGTTCCGATGCAAATGCAATTGCATTCGGGTCGGTATCAAAGCTATAGACGTTGCCATCAGTCAGATGCTCTGCAATGACTTCAGTGTAACCGCCGCCGCCGAGTGTTGCATCTACATAGATACCACCAGCTTTTATCACTAAAGCATCAACTGCTTCAGCCAGTAGAACCGGCGTATGGTAATGTTCGCTTGCCACCGGTTTTCAATGAACGTTAGCTATCGCTTATCCTGAAATCCGAGAACCTCGCCGGCTACTGACTCATAGCTTTGGCGCATGGATTCAAGGTATTTCTTGAAGTTCGCGGGATGCCACATCTCGATGTGATCGAGCACACCGACAAAATACACTTCTTTTTTTATCTCGGCGAATTCGAGCAGTCCGTGCGGAACGAGCAAGCGGTACTGCGTATCCATCGTAAGTTCTTCGGACCATTGCATCAGCATTCGCGCGTAGAACCTATCCTTATCAACTGTTTGGTTGAGGCGGCTGATACTTTCTTCAAGGTTTTTCCATTCATCGAGCGGATAGGCATAGAGACATTTTTCGATACCGCGCGTAACGACGAACGTAGAGCGCGCTTCGGGGCTGATATTTCGGCGCATCTTTGCCGGAATGCTGACGCGGCCTTTCGCATCAACTGCATAAATATCACTGCCTTTAAATGATGACATGGGTTATAAGCCGAGAAAGTAATAAAAAGTGGAGAAAGGAGAACACCCACATCAAAGCGCCCAGGATTCTTTGCCCCCTCACCCTAAGCACATTGAACAATTAAGCGTAGATATTCCCACTTCCCCCCACTTTATGGTACAAATATAATACATTGTTTCCCAAAATGCAAGAAAAATCGAAAGTTTTTTTTGGGAAAGAAGGAAAAGGGTTAAGTCACAGGAGTGCGACTCTATCTATGCTTCTACAAGGTTATGTTTATGCCAAACAACATTATCAGATATAGATTATACAGCCGATTCCGCTACAGACTACACCTACCGTTTCGCCACGAGTGTTGAATACTTCAAGTGCATAGCCAAGCTCGTATGTCTTCTCGGAGGTGAGATAATCAACAACATTGGCTATATCACCTTCTTGGAGGCGGTGTTCAGGAACATCAACAGCAACGAGACTTCTTTATATAAAATTAATTTTATAGTTTCCTTCAATCTTGTATAAATGTGATAAACTTACATCCATTGATGTCTATTGTTCTCTTCTCTTCTCTTCTTATAATAACAGCATCAACAGGATTAATCATATTTTCCCCATCTCAATATTCGCCTCCAACTCCTTCATCAGCTCCTCAAACTCCGGTATGCGACGTAGCGGGTCGAGGTCGGGGTCTCGGCGGAAAGCTTCGATATCACTATAACCCTTTCCGACAGAACGGCGAAGCATAGAAAGACCACGCTCCGAATCTGATGCCTGTAGATACAGGCAGGCAAGATTGTAGCAGGCAATTCCATCCAACGACTCTACAGCCGAAAGTTTGTCCGCCTCGAGGAGTGATTCCTCTATTCTGTCGGACCATTGGAGTACATTTGCAAAGTTAACACGATGATGGTAATCATCTGGATTAAGTCTTACATGACGCTCAAAGAAAGGGATTGCCCGCTTTGCTGACTCACGAAGTTCCTCATGATACTCCGGTTCATCAGAGAGTTCATTCAGTGCAACAAGCAGATTGAAATGAGCCGTCTTGTCATTCTCTTGAAGCCGGACATTGTCCTTCCATGCATTGACCGCACCTGGCAGATCTCCAAGAGACCGATAGGCAAAGCCAAGAGCATCGTAACCCAATGCATAATTAGGATCTATCTCAATTGCCCGTTTCCCGTAACGAAGGGCTGCTTCATTATCGCCGCGACGGACTGCAATAATACTTCTCACCCTTGCATATTGTGCAGTCTCACCCTCGATCTCGCGTATCCGCTCGGCTGCATGCTCCGCACGATCAAGGAATGAAGGGGTACGGCTGTATAAAGCATACATCTCTAGCAACGTGAGGGATTTCTCGGCATGGGCAAGAGCAAAGTTAGGATCAAGACGAACGGATTCTTCAAAAAGCACAAGGGCTCGCTCGAAGTCGTTCTTCGTATTGCTGGCATAATACTCATAGCCTTTGAGGAACAACTCGTATGCCTCCGCATTTTCAGTGCCACGTTTTGTGAGCTTCTTTTTTTCTTCAGGTGCAAGATGTACCTTCAATCCCTCAACCACCTTCTTTGCTACCTTCTCTTGTATATCAAAGATATCTTCCATCGTTCCTTTGAGCGAGTCTTGCCAGAGATGATCTCCTGTTTCTATGTCAAGAAGTGAAGATGTTATCTTTATTTGGTCACCGAACTTCCGTACCGAGCCTTGAATAAAATAACGAATCGACATCTCTTTCGCATAAACTATGAGATGTCCATTGTATTTCTTAAACTCTTTCGTCGTTTGCTGGTCAGTGACCTTTAGAGACTTTACATTAGATAATGCAGATATGAGTTCAGCTGCAAGACCATCAGCGAACCATTGATTATCTGCTGTGGGTGAGAGGTCTTCGAATGGGAGGATCATTAACGACCTTCGGGTATCAGTAGAACGGACTTCAGTCCGTTCCGGTCGTTTTGACGGACCGGACGGACTAAAGTCCATCGCACTTCCTGCCTCCAAGCCAAGCTTACCGAGTGCACGTATGATGCTGTCAATATTCGTTATGGAGGTACGATGAATACCGGCTAACTGATATTCAAAGTCATCGGTCAGTGTTATCGGTTCAAGTTCTAACGGTAGTATCTTTTTGCGCTTCTCCGATGCGAGCGATACTTCTTTGATCACGTTGTGTGATTCAAGTGAGTTAGGACTCAGCAGGACGAGAAATGCTTTGCAATCATTAATGGCTTGTACGATCTCCTTCGACCAACTATTAGATACCTCAAGCCCTCCTTGATCTATCCATACAGATAACCCCACCGAGCCGAGCAGCTCGGTAAGTTGCTTCGCCTTCTCGAGGTCTTTGGAGCTGTAGGATATGAATATATCTGCCATTTGTGGTATGCAAAGATACGATAAGTAAGGCTCTCAACTCATGTATGATTACAACTTACTCAACCGCCCTCTTGACAAACCCATCTGCACTCTCTACAAGCTTCTTTGCTTCGTCGGGTGATAGGTTTTTCTTGTGCATGACGATTGCTGTCTTGACGTGGTTGCCGCTCGTGGCAAGGAGTTCAGCGGCTTTCGGGTATTCGCATCCGGTTGCAAGCATGATGATACGCTTTGCGCGTTCGGTGAGTTTTTTATTTGTAAGCTGCAAGTCAACCATCATGTTCTCATATACTTTTCCCAGAAGCACCATCGTTGTTGTCGTTATCATTGTAAGCACCATCTTCTGTGCCACGGCTGACTTCATACGTGTCGAACCCATCACTACTTCCGGACCAACGACGGGGCAGATAGATTCAAACAGATATGCATGATCAACTTCTGTTTTCGGATTCGTTGTCACGAGCACCGTCAAAGAACCAAGTTCATGCGCTTTTTGCAACGCGCCAAGTACGAACGGAGTACGCTTCGAGGCAGCAATACCAATGACCATATCTTTATCACTCACTCGCTGAAGAGATATTTCGAGTGCGCCTTTTTTTTCATCATCTTCCGCGCCTTCTTGCGAACGGAAGACGGCTTCCTTGCCGCCTGCAATAATACCTTGTATCATTGCGGGATTCGTACCAAATGTTGGTGGGCATTCAGCCGCATCAATGACACCCATTCTGCCGCTTGTGCCTGCGCCGACATAAAAAAGACGCCCGCCATTTTTCAGGAGCGATGCAAGGCGGTCACATACATTTTCAATGTGCGGGATTTGTTCGCGAACTGCATCGGCGACTTTTGCGTCTTCGCGGTTGATCAGCTCGAGAATTGCCTTCGTGGAAAGCTCATCCAAATTCATGGAGGAAGGGTTACGTTGCTCTGTAGCAAGCTTCTCTATTTCACTAAAAAGTTGATTATTCAAAAATATTTATGATATATTTAGTCTTAATAACAATAAATCAATTGTTCCACGTGGAACGTCAGTTGAGTGCTCCAATTAAAATGGCTACATCTGTAGGGGCAACACCGGGTAAACGGGATGCCTGCCCGATGGTTTCAGGACGAACTTTCAGGAGTACTTCCCTTGCTTCCGTGCTCATTGCCTTGAGATTGTCAAATTTGAACTGTCTCGGTATCGACTTCAGCTCATTCTGCTTCATCCGACCTATTTGATTCAGATGCTGCTTAATATACCCCTCGTACTTTATCTCTGTATCGATGAGGGTAATAAGCTCGTCATTAGAAATGACGGAATCAAGAAAAGCGTCTCTTGTAGTAGATTGGGTTATAAAATCTGCTATGGAAGCGGAAGAACTACGTAAATACTCTCTGCCTGACTTTCTTACTACCGGATCAGCCGATACGAGAATTCTCTCCCGCTCTGTCCAATCAAGTGTCTGGCGGATTAGGTCTCCTTTGGTTTGTACCTTCCGAAGCTCTTCTTCGGATATAAGCCCGTACTCGAATGCCTTTTCGGATAGCCGCATATCGGCATTATCCTGTCGGAGCAACAGACGGTATTCCGCGCTAGAAGTAAAGAGGCGGTATGGCTCTTCCTGAAGCTTATTAATAAGATCGTCAACGAGGACACCAATATATGCCTCGTCTCGGCGAAGGACAAAATCAGGCGTACCCTTTATCTTTGAGGCAGCATTTATACCGGCAATTATTCCCTGTGCCCCTGCCTCTTCATAGCCGGACGTGCCATTGACCTGACCTGCAAAATAAAGCCCATCGCAATGCTTGCTTTCAAGTGTGTGAAAAAGCTGGTACGCCGGGAAGTAGTCGTATTCGACTGCATAGCCCGGGCGGAGCATCTCGACATCCTCTAATCCGGGAAGAGTCTTGAGCGCCTTAAGCTGGACATCTGCCGGCAAGCTCGTAGAAAATCCGTTGACATAAACAGTATCACCATCCTCTTCCTCGGGTTCGAGGAATATATGATGGGAAGTCTTATCCGGGAATCTCGTCACCTTGTCTTCTATAGAAGGACAGTATCTCGGTCCCTTGCCCTGGATTCTGCCGGTGAACATCGGGGACTGCTCAAATCCTTTTGCAAGCTCCGAGTGTGTAATTTCCGAAGTATTGGTAATCAGACAATGAATCTTGTTCTTCGGCGTGACTTTCGAACGAACCGAGAATGGGGTTATCTTCTCGTCGCCGTCCTGAACTTCAAGATTCTGCTTGTTTATACTTTTTAGGGATACCCTCGGCGGAGTCCCTGTTTTGAGTCGAAACGTGTGTAAATTTAGAGCACCTTCGGGCTCTGTAGCCAAAAACGTGGGTTCTTCGCCATATCTGCCGCCGATGATCTGGCTTGCCCCGGTATGCATGACGCCATTGAGGAATGTCCCGGCACAGATAATTACTGCCTTCGATGAGAGCTTTTTCCCGTCAGCCAAAACGACTCCCTGTACAGTGCCATCCTCTATCCAGATCTTCGAGACGTTTGCTTCTACTATTATATCAGAGTCTAACTCTTTAAGTTTTCTTTGGGCGACGATGGGATACTGGCTTCTCGAAACTTGCGCTCGGGGCGACCATATCGCCGGGCCCTTGGATTTATTAAGCATCCTGAAATGCAATAGCGTCTCATCGGTTATTTCTCCCATGAGTCCGCCGAGGGCATCTATTTCCTTTACGACCTGTCCTTTTGCTGTGCCACCGATGGCGGGATTGCAGGAAAGCTCACCTACCTTATGGGATTGCAGAGAGAGGAGCCGAACCTTCAGCCCCATACGCCATACAGCAGCCGCTGCCTCGATTCCGGCATGGCCACCGCCAACAACTATGACATCTGCAAAATGTTCCACGTGGAAATATAATAATGTGTGTAAATAAATAAATTGTACAAAATTTATCTACTTTCCTATGCACATTTTAATAAATATGTGATTTAAGCTGTCTTCGCTGATATTCAGACCAAGGAGCGTAGCGATCGTTTCTGCTGCTTCGCGAAGGTCTTCAGCCAGGAGTGTAACATCTGAAAAGTGTAAGACATTTTCAAGAAGTGAAAGTACACGTTCGACACTTGAGGTCTCGGTTTGCGATAAAGAGAGCGAGGAGGAATCGGTATCTATCATACGTAATTCGTTTTCAATAACAGAAATTAGTTTTTCAATACCTTCTTTTGTCTTTGCTGATACTGCATGTGCGCCTTCGTATCCATCAACATCGGATTTATTATGAATGAGTATTTCATTCGCATTTGCTGTGATGTTTCGCGAACTCGGATCAGATATCCGAAGCAGAACATCTGCTTCTTCTGCAGCTTCTTTGCCAAGTGCGATGCCTCGAGATTCAATGCTGTCAAGCGATTCACGTATACCTGCCGTATCAATGAGCTTTATTCTGAACCCGTCAAGCGTGATAAATGCTTCGATGTAATCTCGCGTTGTGCCCGGCGTTTCGCTTACGATACTTCGCTCATACTTGAGCAATGAATTGAACAAACTACTCTTGCCTACATTCGGCTCGCCGACAAATGATACGCTAATGTATCCTTTATTGAGTGTCTTGTTTTTTGCGGCAGCCAGTATATCATTAAGCTCGCGTTTTGCTTCATCAACTCTTTGGTCGAAACCATCAATTTCAATCTGATCAGACTCGCCGAAATCAATTTGTGCATTGACAAGCGATAAAAGCTCGATTATCTTATCATAGACAGTCCGAAGACGTGTGTATTTTTGCTGCACCATTTGCTTTGCCCGCTCTAACTGGTGCGGACTTGCGGCATCTACCCGCAAATTGACCTCTTCGAGCTGTTCCAGCCCCATTTTCCCATGCATAAGAGCGCGCCGGGAGAACTCGCCCGGCTCGGCAAGCCGCGCCCCAAACGATACGAGCCGCTCAAGGATTATATCAGTTATGACGGTCGAACCATGCGGGAATATCTCGACGACATCCTCACCCGTAAAACTATTCGGCGCGCGATAGACTGCTACGAGGCAATCATCTATTGCAATCGAGGAGTTATCAAGCAGATTTGTATAAACAGAACTTCCGCCAAGAGCGGAAAAAAGTTTTTCGGGAGTATCAATCACTTTCGCAGCGATACGTATCGCATCCTCACCCGTCAAGCGGATAGATGCAATAGCGCTCCTACCCGGCGGCGTCGAGAGAGCACAGATAGTATCGTGAAGTGATGCGAGTGACATGTTCTCTTTACATAGAACAATCACAAAGAGACGAAGGACACACAAAGTTTCTGGAATGATATGGGGTATCGGGTATAGAACATAGCAACTATTTATCATCTCTTGGGTTATTCTATTTGGTGTCACGACAAAGTACACATAAAATATCGAATCTGTTTAAATCACTTGCTCTGCTATTTGGGTTATTGTTCGTTATTGGCTGTTCTGAAGACCCAACTTCAACCGCTTCGTTTGAAGAAAATCTTTATGGTAAGTGGCAGTGGGCATATACAGATACACATAACGGTCATCATTCACCGTCATCTGACTACAGAACTGAACGCTTAGAATTTGACGAAAATGGGATAATATATGAGTATGTCAATGATACGTTGCTTTTTAGTGGACAATACGAGGTGATGCCGACTTCGAGCACTACAGAAGCAGTTGTTCTGCTATTTGATACATTAGACGTAGATTTTATAGTCACAATAGATAAACACTATAAAATTTCCGGAGATTCGTTATTCATTAGGTTGAATTGGACAGACTTATGGGAATCCTCTGCTTACTCACGTATTCGTTAAGTAGTTTACATCATGAAACCATACTTGTTATTTGTTTTTTTTATCTCTTTCATTTCATTCTGTGCATTACCGGCATACTCTCAACAAAATGCTGATACACTATTTGCTCCAAAAGCTGCCGACTCAATGCAAGACCACATCAGTTTTGGAGTTGGAATTGGCATAAGTCAAGGGTTAAGATTCGGGGTTGAGGTCCCGTTTAACAGTTCAAATGTTATAGAGTTTGGGGTAGGGCTGTACTATGCTAATCTCTTGGGTGGAGAATACCCACCTACCGGTCTTGAGGCGCTCTTCACATCAATAAATTATGTCAATAGCTCTACACATTTGTTTGATCAGACATCTCTTATTCTGTCATTAGGGAGTACTTGGGCGCAAGCTATACGGACTACAGGGACAATGATGTATTTTTACACAGGCACAGGCATTCAAATCGGTAGGGCATCTGGAAACCATTTTCAGATTGGCTTAGGAGTTGGTTATCATTGGATGGTTGTTCAAGGGGATAGAGATGGTGACGATGGTTTCTACCCTAATGTCGATTTCCTTTTCGTCTTTTAGTAATCCTTTGACTTAAATGAAAAAGGGCGGACTAAAAGTCCGCCCTACTGATGCAAATGTTTACCTGTTACTTCTTCTTCCCCTTCTTCGGAGGTGGTAGCTGTCCGCTGCTTTGTTTTTGGCGGGCTTCGCGGGCGTTCTTTTCCATATCCTGCATCTTTGACATGAATCCCTTTTTGTTCTTGGAGTCATTCTTCATCTGCTCAAGATCAAGCGGCGGTAAGAACTTCTTATTATAAAGCTGCTGCGCGATACCGAATACGTTGAACATGAAGTAGTATAGACCAACACCTGCCGGCAATCCGTTAAAGAGGAACATAAAGAGTACAGGCATGATGTATGCCATCTTCTTCTGGCGCTCATCAGTAACTGTTGTTAGCGACTGGATCACCATCGTGATGACCATCAGTATCGTCAAACCGGAAATATGACTACCGAGTAGTGGTATTGATGTTGCGCCGAAATCGATCAACTTATCAGGTACAGATAGATCCGTTATCCAAAGCATGAACGGTGCTTGACGAAGCTCGATAACATTCACAAGCACAGAATAGAGTGCGAAGAGTATCGGCATTTGCAAGAGGAGCGGCAAACATCCGCCTGCGGGATTCACGCCATACATACGATATATCTTGAACGTCTCTTCCTGAAGCTTCTTCGGATCGTCTTTGTACTGCTCCTTTATCTTAGCAACTTCCGGCATCACCGTCTGCATCTTGCGCATTGACTTCATCTGTCCTATCGAGAGCGGATAGGTCAAAAGTTTTGCAATGATAGAGAAGAAAATAATGACAAGTCCCCAGTTGGCAATGAAGCCATGAAGGAACATGAAGATAGGATAAAGAAGATAGATGCTTATCGGTCGGACAAGGAAGCTCCAGCCGAAATCCATAATGCCGTCAAGCGATGGCTTCAATGTCGAGACACGATTATACTCAAGCGGACCTAAGTAATAGTTGGCGCGAATGGTATCATTGTTCGCATTGCCAATAGGTATTGTTGCTGTTAGGGTGTAGATTTCAATGTGCTTGCCATCGGGTAACAATCTTGCAGTGCCGTTGACTTCCGAGCTTTCAAGCTGCGGACTAACAGGCATAAGCGACTGCACAAAATACTTTGTGCGGTTTGCGAGATAGAGTGCAGAGCCATTGATTGACTTACGAAGCGGTTCGTTCGGGTCGGTCGCATCTATCTCTTCTGTGCCGCCGGCAGTATGAATATATGCACGAGCTGATTGCGATTCAATATCGGCATGTTCTTCAGCGTACGGAAGATTGTTAATGGTCTCAAGCGAGTAGCGGTAGCCAGTCAGCTTTGATTGCATACCAAACAAATGATACTCGATACCAACGATATAATCATCACCTGTAAAAGTAAATGTCTTGGTGATGTACGCAGATGAATCGATAACTGCTTTAAGTGTAACCTTCGTTGTGTCGCCTGACTTGAGTGATATAGGAGCATCACTGTCAAATGCGAAGTTTAAGTTTGCAGTAGAGACTGTCTTGCCATCGGCGGCAACAAAGCGAAGCTGTGCGTCACCATGTTTGCCATTTGCTGATTGGTCAACGAGGTCGAGCGGTTTCTTATCCCATGTAAGGTAATTCTTCATCACCCATGAACTAATCGTACCACCTTTGCTTGAAATCGTACCTGTCACAAGCGGTGTCTCTATCTTCTTCGATGCCTCGGCAATTGCAGAGTCAGCTTTGATGACAGCAGATGCTGCAGGAGCGGGAGCTATTGTAGTAGCAGAGGGAGTCGCTGCCGGTTTTGTGCTATCTGTAGCAGCTGTTTGCTTCGCAGCCGGTTTTGGCGGCTGTGGTTCGGGCTGATTGAACATCATCCATCCGAAAAAGACCAGAAGGATAAGGAAAATACCAATTGTCGTCGTACGTGAAGAATTCATCTATTCCTATAAAATTTGCCCGTTACAAACGTAGGAGTAAGCCAGAAGGTTTAGAAATAGGGTGAGGGTGCAAACCGAGATTCTTTTTCTTATTCATAAATGAGGGTACGTAGAACCCGTAAATTTGCAGTATTATATTATAGCAATCGATGTATTTACCACTTTGGGCTATTTCTACTATTCTTGGGTTTGTCGAGGGGCTTACGGAGTTCATCCCCGTTTCCTCGACAGGACATCTTATCCTTACCGACCATTACCTGAATTTTCACGGTATCGTTGGGGTAGAACAGGCGGAGCTGTTCGAAGTAGTTATTCAGCTTGGGGCTATTCTTGCAGTGGGCTTTCTTTTTCGGACTCGCCTTAGACATGCTATAACATCGAAGCACATTGCCTCCGGACCCGGCTTGTTACGGACACACCTTGCCGTTGCATTCATGCCTGCAGCAATTATTGGCTTTCTCTTTCATAAATACATCAAGGCATTTCTCTTCTCGCCGACAAGCGTGGCGATCAGTCTCATTATTGGTGGTATAATTATGATACTCATTGAAAAGCAAGTTGCCTCGCGGACACATTCAAGGAGCATTGGTCACATGACAATGCGCGATGCGGTGATAGTAGGTCTTTCACAAGTGCTATCTCTTATCCCCGGAGTCTCGCGTTCGGGCGCGACCATCATGGGCGGATATGCCGGCGGTATGAGCCGCGAAGCCGCGACAGAGTTCAGCTTCTTGCTATCATTCCCTATAATGATAGCCGCTTCGGGCTACGAGCTCATCAAGTACCGTGATCTAATAACTTCCGAAATGCTCTCTACTCTTAGCATTGGTTTTCTCATGGCATTCCTCTCCGCCCTTGTCGTCGTCAAATGGCTCATCAAGTTCGTCCGCAGCCATAGCTTTGTCGGGTTTGGGGTGTATAGGATTGTTTTTGGGGTTATAGTTCTACTCGTTATCTCTTAGGGGAACGTGTTGTATCAATATTGATTTACAATGTATATGGAAAAGTATAAGATCATAGTAGAGCAGCATCCCGAAGGGTTTATCGCATACCCTCTTGGACTCAATGGCGTAATTATTGGTGAAGGCGATACATATGAAGAAGCATTACAGGATGTGAACTCCGCCATCAAATTCCATATTGAGACGTTTGGAGGGTATGTTTAAATATTCTGCTAATTATCTTGCTATGGCGTTTGAAAATCTTCCCTGTTGTCGTTATACCAGTCAGCCCATTTTGTATGTAGTTCATTAGTCCTGTTTGCATCTTGTTCGTTAGGAACAGAGGATTCCAATATTTTTATATCAATTTCAATAGACTGTTGTAACTCATTCCGAAAATGGTTTTTCATGTCAGGATGAATTTTTTCCAAAATATCATCATTGACTATCACTGCTTCTTGTAAAGCACTCTTTTTAAGATTAAGTACCTTATCTCTAGCTTCAACAGATATATATCGAATATTCCCTTTGCTTAAAATATCATTCGCCTCTTCATTGGTTAGAAGGCAATTCTTAACATGCCTAAAGTTATTCTTTTCACTTTCCGATAAATCAGTTTTCCCTGAACTATTAAACAAATATACAGGCCAAATTAAAGCCTTAGCAGTTGGGACTATTTCGCCTAAAAAAATCCACTCCCAAAAACCATGTTTATTGGCATACTGATAGTTGTATAAAGGAGCAAAAATCAACATTGCAATCCACATATATCCTACAAAAACGAACCCCAATATGGAAAGTATTTTTTCCTTCATCGTTTTGACATGTAATATGCAACGTAATTATACAATGATTACATGTCAGCTGTAGTTCCTTTGCTGGTAACGTATGATTCCAAATTTCTTTATACTACTACTGTTCTACAAATATCCGAACCCGCATTCTTTTATAACGTATTTTTGCCCTATAAACTTTGAGATCTTATGACCCTTAAGACGATAATCTTTCTTGTAGTGCTCGCCGTCGCGTTTGGCGGAGTGCTTTATAATACACGCCGATTGCTGGATTTCCTACGTGTCGGGAAATGGACGAACCGCTTCGATAACCCTATCGAACGTATGCGCCGCACCTTCGTTATTGCCATCGGGCAATCAAAGATCATGCGTGACCCTGTCGCCGGACCAATCCATGCGCTCATTTTCTGGGGTTTTCTCGTCCTTGTCTTTGCAGTCATCGAGTCTATCGGCGAAGGTATCTTTGGTCATTTTTCGCTGTCGTTTTTGGGCGGTGCCTATTCGGTCATCACTGCTTCGCAGGATGTGTTTATTGCGCTTATCATAGTCTCTGTCATTATCGCATTGTGGCGCAGGATGGTCTCGAAGGTAAAACGCCTGCAAGGCGATGCGCATGAAAAGCTTGATGCACAGCTTGTACTCTATACTATTGCTCTTATCGTTACGTCGCTTCTTTTTACAAATGCATCGCGCATCGGTATGGGTGGTATTTATCCGTATGAAGTTCGTCCGCTTGCTGCGCTCTTTAGCGGCTGGTTCTGTGATTGTCCGCCGTCGCATACATTCTATGAGGCAATGTGGTGGATACATATTATCGGCGTACTTGGCTTCATGAATTATCTGCCGTACTCGAAACATCTGCATGTGATGACGAGCATCCCGAATGTATTCCTCTCTGATCTTCGTAAAAAGAATTATCTCAAGCCAATTAACTTCGAGGATGAGTCACTCACGCAATACGGTGCGAAGGACATCGAAGACCTTTCATGGAAGCAGTTGCTTGATGGCGATACATGTACTCATTGCGGAAGATGTACATCCGTATGTCCGGCGAACTTGACCGGCAAATCTCTCGACCCGAAATGGATCATCATCGCTACCCGTGAGCGTATGCTTGATAAAGCTCCGTATCTTATGTCCGAAGGTGCGTATGGATTCGAGAGTTGGGATGATCAGATCCAGTGGGCTGGCATCAAAGAAAATGCAACGACGGTTACACCAACAAGCGATGGTTCTTCTGCTACCACCAATACACTGCTCGGCGCAAAACCACGCATGAGCCGTGATGAAGCAACAGGCAAAAACTTTATTGGTGATTATATTCCTAACGAGATGCTATGGCAATGCACGACGTGTCAGGCATGTATTCAGGAGTGCCCGGTAATGATCGAGCATGTTGACGAGATCGTTGATCTTCGCCGCAACCTCGTGATGATGGAAGCGAACTTCCCTCCCGAGTTGCAGCCGGCATTTACTTCGATGGAGAATAATTTTTCTCCATGGGCTTTCAGCCCAAGCGAACGAGCTGATTGGGCAGCAGGCATGAACATCGAGACGATGGCAGAGTACACATCAAAAACTGAACCACAAAAGAAAGAAGACATTATCCTCTTCTGGGTTGGTTGTGCAGGTTCATTCGATGACAGAGCGAAGAAGATCACTCGCGCATTTGCAGAGCTTATGCAAATTGCAAAGATCAACTTCAAGATACTCGGCACCGAAGAGAAATGCACCGGCGATCCGGCGCGTCGCATGGGCAATGAGTACCTCGCACAGATGCTCATCAAAGAGAATGTCGAGACGCTCAATCGTTACAACGTGAAGAAAGTTGTTACGACATGTCCGCATTGCTTCAATGCGATAAAGAACGAGTGGGGTGATTTCGGCGGTGCGTATGAAGTCCTGCATCATACTGAATATGTTGCCGAGCTGCTTGCGAAAGGTGACCTCAAGATTACCAAAGACCTCCAAGAGAGAGTTACCTATCACGACTCATGCTATCTCGGTCGCTCGAATGATGTCTATGATGCTCCTCGTGCTGTGCTCGAAAACATCCCTGGCTTGGAGATAGTCGAGATGGACCGCAATAAGTCACGCGGCTTATGCTGCGGAGCCGGCGGCGGACAGATGTGGATGGAAGAAACGCAAGGCAAGCGAGTCAACATCGAACGCACCGAAGAAGCACTTGCAACCCAAGCAGGCACGATCGCATCCGCCTGTCCATTCTGCATGACCATGATGACAGACGGCGTAAAAACAAAAGAACGCACCGATGATGTCAACGTAAAAGATATTGCTGAGATATTGTTGGAGGTGGTGAGGTAGAAGGCCATGCCCAAGTACGAACTCAAGACAAAGATTACTGATAAAAGTGTCGAGAAATTTCTTGATGCTATTGAGAGCGAGCAAAAAAGGGATGATGCCTATGCTATTCTTAGTATGATGCAAAAAGCAACGAAGGAAGAACCGAAGATGTGGGGTCCTTCTATCATCGGGTTCGGGACATATCATTATAAGTACGATAGCGGACATGAAGGCGATATGCCTTTAATCGGATTTTCGCCTCGGAAAGCTGCGTTGACGCTCTATATCCTCATGGGTTTTGAGGGCTATGATGAACTGATGGCGAAACTCGGTAAGTATAAAACCAGTAAAGCATGTCTTTATATCAATAAGCTTAAAGATGTTGATATCACGGTCTTGAACAAGCTTATCACCTTATCGATGAAGTACACGAAAGCAAAGTATAAATAATGAAGCGATTATTGTTCTTACTCCTCCTCTTTTTTGTTTCTGATGCTTCGCTCGCAAGCGGTGATAAATACTTCTTTGTATTTCTCAACATCAATCCTCAAGCCGAGAAGCTTGATAGTGCTGTCTCAATGGACTTGCAAGCGCAGCATCTTGCTAGTATTACACGGCTTTATCATCTCGGTTTTATTAAGGCAGCGGGACCCTTCGAGCGCGGCGGCGGGATATTTATCTACAATGCAACAACTCTAAAACAGGTGAAGGATAGTTTACTGACCGATCCGGCAATTGCAGCAGGTAGATATATCATCGAGACGTATCCGATGACAATACTCAAAGGAAAACTCTGCGATGTAGGTGAAACCTACGACATGACAACCTACCCTACTGTACGCTTGCTTGCAAGAGAGAAAGCACCAAAGCCGATACCAGAGAAAATGTCCGAAGAAAATATGAGACCCTGGTTCGATGCTATTGAAAAGAAAGCGGATATCATCTTTGCTGCACGCTTTGATGATGAGAACGGCGGAGGCTTTATAGTCACAAATCCAAAACGGAAGAACCAAACAGAACTTCAAGTAACTCTCAAAGAGAATAATATCTTCTCAACGAAGATACGCAACCTCTGGATTGCGATGGGCACGTTCTGCGAAACGAACTGATAGCTTTTCTCGTATTGTTGCCATCATGCAAACAAAACAATTCACCGAAGAAGAACTCCGCGCTCGGCTGACGCCTGTGCAGTACGAAGTCACGCAAGAGCAAGGCACCGAACGTGCCTTCAGCGGAGAGTATTGGGATAATCATGCAACCGGTATGTATCATTGCGTTGTCTGTGATACACCGCTTTTTGCGTCGGAAACAAAGTTCGAATCCGGCTGCGGCTGGCCAAGCTTTTATCAACCGACAAAAAATGTTGTTGTCAAAGAATCATCCGACCACAAGTTTGGTATGATGCGCACAGAGATAACCTGCGCTACCTGCAGCGCGCATCTTGGTCATGTCTTTGATGACGGTCCTGCCCCGACTGGATTGCGTTACTGCATCAACTCCGCATCTCTAACTTTCAAAGAAGCATAAGTGGGGAAGGTATATAAGTCAAAAAGTTTTTCCATCCTTAAACAAGGTGGCGATAAGAAACCTGAACAAGTACTGGAGCTTGGCTTTGGCACTCGTCCGGCGGATAAAGGTTCGCGGCTTATCAATCAGGACGGCTCATTCAATGTCCATCGAGTTAACGAAAAACGGCATTGGCTTGCGGATGCCTACCATACTGTCATCGCGCTATCGTGGCCTAAATTCTTTGCTATAGTCTTCTCAATTTTTATCATTGAGAATTTCATCTTTGCATCTATCTATTATATTATTGGTGTCGAACATCTGGCAGGTGTTGTAGGCGAGAGTACGTTCGAGAAATTTTCAGAAGTATTCTTCTTCAGTACGCAAACACTAACGACACTTGGCTACGGCAGAATTAGCCCCGTGGGGTTTTGGTCAAGCGCAGTCGCTGCAATTGAATCAATGGTCGGTCTGCTTGCATTTGCCCTCTCGACAAGTTTACTCTGGGGACGTTTTTCTAAGCCCTCGGCTCGCTTGTTGTATTCGGAGAATGCCCTCATCGCTCCGTACCGAGAAGGTAAGGGACTTATGGTGAGGCTTGTCAATGCTCGCAAGAATCACCTTATCGAACTTGAAGCAAGTATGATCATCGCAAAGAATATTGAGCGCGACGGCAAGCTGCAACGATCCTTCAAAAATCTGCCGCTCGAACTATCAAAGGTGAGCAACCTTGCGCTTAGTTGGACGTTGGTACATGCCATTAATGAAGAAAGCCCCATCTGGGGAGAACTATGTGATGTCATTACTGACGAATGCGAGATACTCGTAAACCTGAAAGCATTTGATGAATCATATTCACAAACAGTCTATTCAAGAACGTCATACAAATCCAGTGAAGTCATTGAAAATGCGAAGTTCATTTCAATGATGTCATCGGATAATAATGGTAAAACAATTCTTGATATATCGAAGTTGAGCGGCTACGAGAAGCTTTAGTCCTTTATCATACCTACCACTTCATCAACTAACTTCCCTATTCCTTCAAAGACCTCATGCAGCGGTGCATCGTCGTACATGTAGGCGGGAGTGGTAACGATCTTGTTTGCTTTATCAACATGAATTTCATTCGGTTTCTTTGCAACGTGGGTATGACCCATGCGGCGTATCTGCTCTGCGGCGCCGGATTCTTCGCCGAGCGTTACTTCTATTTTCGCATCCTTCAACGCTAATGCGACAAGCGCTGGTGCGATACATATCGCGCCAATAGGTATACCCGTTTTGTGCATTGCAGATATATCATGTGCTAGTTCGTCGTAGTGTACTAATCCGCCGCCGCCTTCAGCTGCAAACGACGAAAGGTTCTTCGCAACGCCAAAGCCGCCGGGCATAATGAGTGCGTCGTATTCTGTCTTGGTAAGTTCGGAGAGCGGCGCTATCTTACCGCGTGTGATTCGCGCTGCTTCGACGAGCAAATTGCGCTGCTCGTTCATCTTCTCACCCTTTAAATGATTAACAACATCTGACTGCGGCGCATCGGGAGCGAAGCAAACAACGTTAACCGGATGCTTCGAGAGTGCCCACAAGGTAGCAACTGCCTCACGAATTTCTGACCCATCCAAATACCCGCAACCCGAAAGCACAACTGCAACAGTTTTCATAAAGTAGAGTATAAATCTGATCAACAACAAACTGTGTATTACTAAGTGTAAGTTTCTTACGAAATCATTATGAGGTCTATCATCTATATTATTGGCTCGCTTTTCCTCCTCTCTTCCTGCGGCAATGCAAAGACCGAGCAGAAGAAGCCGACGAGCTACCGCGTCTCGAAAACAGAGACAGAGTGGAAAAAGCAGCTCACGCCTGAGCAGTACGAAGTCACCCGTGAAGAGGGCACGGAGCGCTCTTTTACGGGCAAGTACCATGACCATCATGAGGACGGCATCTATACCTGCATATGCTGCGGCGAACAGCTATTCGATTCCAAAACGAAGTTCGAGTCCGGCACCGGCTGGCCCAGTTACTACCAACCGATCAATAAGAAGAACGTCCTTGAGCTGACCGACTCAAAGTACGGCATGAGCCGCACCGAGGTTGAGTGCTCGAATTGCGGAGCGCATCTCGGTCACGTTTTCGATGACGGACCAAAACCCACCGGCTTACGCTACTGCATCAACTCCGCCTCACTGGATTTCAAAAAGAGGTAGATGAATTCAGTGTCATTATCTGTGCCCTTGTGTTACTTTCATCGGTCTTAGGTGTTTAACTTATAGAGGTTGGTTCTTGCTGATGTCGGTGTGAACTGGCATACCAGGGAACTTCGTATGAAACTAAGTTCCTAAAGTTACGAATAAGGAAATGGTGCAGTCATTCAAATAAAAAGGAATCCTCCACTACCCCACAAAAAACACGATTTTGTGGATAATAGTAAGAAATGTTGTATATTTGTAATTCTGAAAACGAACGGTCGGAATCCGTCCGGTGGGCAGGACAGTAAAACAACTCCCAAAATAGGGGAAAGAATTCCATAAAAGTGTATATTTTTCACACAATGGAAGGTACTTTGTCCGCAGATGATCAGAAAATAGAAAGAAAAAGATGAGTACGTTAGGACAATTAGATGAAAAGGTAATCCGCGAACGGCACCGCGACTTCGAGCGCGAGGCGATGCCGCATGTTACGGCGTTGTATAATTTCGCTTTGCGTATGACAAGCGACCCCGATGACGCTAATGACCTCCTCCAAGAGACCTACATGAAGGCGTATCGGTTCTGGGATAAGTTCGAGCCCGGCACGAACTGTAAGGCATGGCTTTTCCGTATCATGAAAAACTCGTACATTAATATTTACCGCAAAGAATCCAAAGAGCCGGATAAAGTTGATTACGAAGACATCCAAAATTTTTATAATACCATTCGCTCGGAGTACACTGACCCGAACGATATGGAAGCAAAGCTCTACCGCAATCTTTTAGATGATGATTTGACGCGTGCCGTTGAGTCGCTCCCAGAGGATTTCCGTACGGTCGTCATTCTTTGCGACATCGAAGGTTTTACCTACGAGGAGATCGCAGAGTTTGTTGATTGCCCAATCGGCACGGTACGTTCACGACTTCACAGAGGACGTAAGTTGCTTCGCTCGAAGCTTATAGAGTACGCCAGAGTACGCGGCTACAATGTTGACGAAGAGCGTCACCGCAAAGCCAGAGCTGAAGAAGCACTTGGGCTAAACGGGCAGCCTGTACTTAGCAACTAAAGAATCTAAAGATAATACCCGCTGCAAGCGGGTATTATTATCACAGGAACTGAACAGTGTTTAGTTTGTTAACATGCGTATGGGAATAGCAGAACGAAAAGAACGTGATAAAGAAAGCATGCGAAGTGCAGTGCTTGATGCGGCAATGGACCTTTATCTTGAAAAGGGTATTGAGTCATTGACTATCCGTGCTGTTGCTGAACGCATCGAGTTCTCACCGGCAACCATCTATCTTTATTTCCGCGACAAAGATGATATCGTTTATCAACTTTATAACATCGCATTCGGAAAGTTCTACCAGAAGCAACTTGAAGCAAATAGTATTGCCGATCCGCTCGAACGATTACGTAAGGGTTGCCAGGACTATATAGAATGGGGTGTTGCCAACCCCAAGCTCTATGACCTTATGTTCATCCTTGATGTACCTATGGACGTTATTGCCGAAGAAGATTGCGACGATAACGGCTTGCGGTCATTTGACGAACTCAAAAATCTCCTCGCCGAATGTGTCGCCGCTGATAAACTCAAGATCAAAGATCCCGAGCTTGCAGCCATCATGTGTTGGAATATGATACACGGTATTACCTCACTTATCATTAAAAAGCGAGTGGTTATCCCTCATGAAGCAGTACCTCAGATGACAACAGCGATGATGGATACGTATTTCTTGCTCATCGCGAAACAATAATTTTTTATCACGTCTAATGAACAACGTTTAGTTTTTATACAACACTCACTACATCATGAAAACCTACATATTGACTCTCATTGCGCTGCTTGTTGTAAGCACAGCACAAGCACAAGAAAATACCGAGCTACAACAGACGGTAAAAGGTACGATTCTCACTGTCGTTGGTAAACAACCTGTTATCGGAGCTACGGTGCAGCTTGTCGGGACAAAAAAAGGTGCGAAGGCAAAAGAGGACGGCTCATTCCGAATCGAGAATGTACCTCCAGGGAGATACATCCTAAAAGTAAGTGCTCCGAGTTATGAAGCAACAAGCCAGGAGATATTTGCATCAAGCGGCAAACAAGTTATCGTAAACTTTGAACTGCTTGAGAAGATCGTCAAGGGTGAAGAAGTTGTCGTCTCGGCAAAAGAGGGCGAGAACTTCAAGCCCATAAACGAAGCTGCTGTCATCAGTGCAACGGAATTCTCCATTGACGAGACGAATCGTTATGCAGGAAGCTTAGGTGACCCATCGCGTATGGCGCAGAACTTTGCGGGTGTTGTCGGCGCATCGGATAGGCGCAATGACATTATCATCCGCGGCGGCTCACCGACAGAACTACTTTGGCGCATTGATGGAATAGACGTACCAAACCCCAATCACTTCGCGAACCAAGGTGCAACCGGCGGACCGATAAATGCTATCAATACGAACCTACTTGATAATAGCGATTTCTTTACAGGCGCATTCCCCGCAGAGTATGGAAATAAATTATCTGGTGTCTTTGATCTTCATACACGCAAAGGAAATGAAGAGCGTTATGAGCTTGTCGCGCAAATGGGTTTTGCAGGTGTCGAGGCGCAAGTTGAAGGTCCGATACCGGGCTTGGACAAAAGCTCGTTCATTGCAAGCTACCGTTTTTCAACGCTTCAGTTCTTGAGCTTGCTCGGACTTGATCTTGGCTTTGATGGTGTACCGGAGTACTATGACATCACTGCAAAAACCGATGTAAAACTCTCCGATAACGATCAGCTTAAATTCTTCGGGCTTTTCGGTGATAGTTTTATCGAGTCGTTCCAGTCAACACGTGATACGGTCTATACAGGTGATGAAGATGTGACTTTCGGCACAAAGCTCGGAATTGCAGGGCTTTCATGGCAGCATATTTATTCTCCGCGCACCATTGGTACACTTTCACTATCAACAGTTCTCAATACTTATCATCTCGAAGTAGATTCGGTGACGGCAACACCTGACCTGAAATTTTCGTCACGTACAAAGACATTTGGTTATGACAATAAGGAAGGGTACTACGGCGGAAAATATTCGCTTTCGCATTCGTTAGATGCATCGAACCTGCTCTCCGGCGGAATAGAATTTCGTTCGCTTTATTATACACTTGATGAAGCTGACGCACCGAATACCGGTTCTGACGGCGATTACTATAGCTTAAACGCGACAGGCACATCAAGCCAAGTGCTTGGATTTGTGAACTGGAATTGGCGACCTATTACTGCTCTTACTATTAATACAGGTATCTTCGCACAGCATCTCGGTATTTCGGGCAAAACTGCGATCGATCCGCGTTTAGGAATTGCATATACTATTGATGAGGAGAATACCGTTAGTGCAGGGTATGGGATCTTTCATCAGTCGCTGCCACTTGGTATCTATTATGGTCATCCGCAAAACAAAGAACTTGAGTTCACAGAAGCAACACACTATGTTCTCGGCTGGACGCATCTCTTCGGCTATGACCTTCAAGCAAAAGCGGAAGGATATCTTAAGCAATATACAAATGCACCGGTCGAACAAAGTGGTGCCGGATACAACTCATTGCTTAATGCAGGCGCAGAGTTCAACAACATTTCAACCAACGACCCATTCACATCTGAAGGCAAAGGAAAAACATACGGGGCTGAACTTTCACTTACCAAACGATTTACTGACGGATATTATTTTCTACTCACCGGCTCGTATGTCCGTCAGGAATTCACCGGCGCAGATGGTGTATGGCGTTTCGGGACGTTTGATAATCAATTGATTGGGAATGTCCTTGCAGGATACGAATGGACACTCTCGGAGAGTTTTTCTATCGAGTTCAGTTCTAAGTTCACCTATGCCGGCGGGGCAACCTACACACCAATTGATCTCGATAGCTCTCGCTTCTACGGTAATACACGTTATGATGAAAAGAACCCTTACTCATTAAGAAATAAGCCGTTCCGCCGACTTGATGTCCGTATTGAATTCAAAAATAACTTTGATGGCTTGGCTCTCTCGGCTTTCTTCCTGATTGATAATGTCCTTGATGCAAAGAACATCGAGCGCAGGTTCTACCGCAAGGCAACTGATTCGATTGATGAGATAAACCAGTACGGTTTCTTTCCGGTTGGTGGATTTAGGATAGAATTTTAACGTGTTCTTTTCACAAACAGAAGCCCACAGGTGTCTTAATAGTCAGGACACTCGTGGGGTTTCGTGGTAATATTGCGGAAACATATTTGGGTGTTTTGGGTTACTATATAGCCGTTTCAGCATCGTTCAATACCCTGCTCTCACGACAAAGACTTTTAATTCACGAACCTTTGAGTTCAATTCACTCATAACTAACCTGTATCGTATGAAAACAATGTTACGTCATTTCTTTGTATTCGCACTGATGGTTGTTGCATTATCAACAACGAAAGCACAGTGGTCTGAGATACCCAAACTCCCCGTCGTGCTTAACTGGCCAATGACTGCACAGCTTGATGGAAAAATATATGTATTTGGTGGTGTTGATAACGCTGCCTCCAAGAGCGTATATGTCTATACACCCGGTGCAACAAGCTGGACAAAACTAACAGCAACAATGCCAAAAGCAAAATTTGGTGGCTATGCAGCAGCTGTTAACGGCAAGATTTATATAGTTGGCGGGATGATCCTAAGCGGAACGAGCTTTGCGACAAATAACGAAACCTACGAGTTCGATCCTGTAGCAGGTACATTTGCTACAAAAGCCCCTATTCCTGCAAAGCTTGCATTCTTTGCAGGCGCAGAAGTAGGAGGTAAGGTATTTGTCATTGGTGGGGCAACTGGAACTGCGACAACTGTTGTAGATTCTAACTTGATTCAGGTTTACGATGCAGTATCGAACACCTGGACACGTTCTACTTCTAAGCCGCCATATATTACCCGATATGCAGCAAGTGCCGTTTCAAACGGCAAAATATATGTAATGGGTGGTAGCAAGGGTACTGCTTATCTCGATCAGGCTTGGCGTGGTACAGTCAGTGCCGATAATGTCACATGGGAAGAACTATCAAGTATGCCGGAAGCATTAACCCGCCCCTCTGCTGGAGCTGCAAATGGTAAGATCGTATTCACAGGCGGTATCAACGGTACTTCACCAATTGACTACTCGAACACTTACATTTACAATGAAGCAACAAGTAACTGGTCAACATCCTATGCTATACCGGTTGCAACCTACAATGCAGGTCAACTTTTTGGGATGGGTAATGATCTTTATTTCGCGGGAGGTTTTGCTAGTGACCGTGCATTTAAATTCACTGTGAGCGATGTTATGCAGCCACTTGCTAACATCAAGGTTTCTTCTTTGCTCATTAACCTTACGGGTGGTCAGTCTCGCAATCTAACGTATTCAGCACAGAACTTAGGCGTTGCTCCGCTGACAATCAGTGTTGAAATACCTGCTGACGCGCAGAGCTGGTTAAGTTCTTCAACACCTTCAAGTTCTATTGATCCTTTGATGACCAACTACGTTCAGCTTAGTGCAGATGCAGGCTCAAAACCACAAGGTCTTTACAAAACAACTGTTACTTTAAAAACTAATGATCCAGCAAAAGCTGAGATCACCTTTGACATAAAAATGTATGTTCTTGGAAGCGGGATTGCCTCACAACCAACAAAAGTTATTCTTGAAGAGGGTACGGGTGATTGGTGCGGATGGTGCCCTTCAGGTCACGATGTTGTCTCAATACTTCATGATGACTTTGGTGAAGATTTCATCAGTTTACAGTATCACGGCGGTTCAACAGCAGAGCCCTACCAAATACCAAATGGTGTTAAGTTACTTAACAAATTAAACATCCAAGGTTATCCGAATGCTGCAATCCAACGTTGGTTCTTCCCGGGAGAAGCTTTTCAAATGACAAACAGAGGTAGCTGGGCTAATTATGTTGCTCAGGTGTTGGAAGAAACGCCGACGTCCCCTGTGACCATAAACGTTCTCTCCTATAAATTCGATAAGACAACACGTAAGGTTGATGCAAAACTTGAACTTCAACGTGCTCACGCTGTGATCGATGATCCGACAGCTTCAGTGCGTTTGACAACAATTGTTAAAGAGAGTGGTATCATAGGACCCCAAGTTGATTACGTGAATGGAAACCAAGATGAGTATGAACATAAAGACATTGTACGTCAGATGGTACCGAATGAACTGGGTTCAGTTGTTGATTTTGGTTTAGGTACTATTATTGACGGCAACATCGTTGAACCAGGCAGCAAAAAGACAATTGATGTGTCTTTCACTGTTGATGACAATCAAGTAGTAAACTCTACAAATTGCGATATCGTCTTTATTGCGAATGTAGTAAAAGGTACTTCTACACTTGGAGAAATTCTTCAAGGAACATCAATGCCTTTAGAGAGTGCTGTCGGATCAGTAAAGAAATCTGATGATGCGAAGAATATTTCAGTGTCCAATTATCCAAATCCGGCAACAAGCATAACCAACTTCATCTACTCACTTACAGAACCCACAGCCGTTACACTCGCTGTTTATGATGTAATGGGTCGCGAAGTTGCCAACTTGGTTTCAGACGAGATGCAGGGCAAAGGCACCTATGAGGCAGACCTTAATGTAGCTAAACTTGCAGGTGGTAGTTATCTATACAAACTCACTGCAGGCGGTAAAATACTTTCAGGTACACTTACTGTTGTAAAGTAATAATCTTTCAAAAATGTATCCTTAAGAGTGCCCTCAAATGAGGGCACTGTTTTTAGAGTCCTTGGCGGTTCTGAAATACTTACACTGTTTCGGTGTTATATTCACTTAGAAAAAGATGCTTATCAGCTCATGAAAAGAACTTTCTTACTTCTCATTTTTACAGTTCTGACACTCCCTGCTTTAGCACAAAGCATCGAGCTTTCATTGGCCGAACATCACGCAGAGTTTCCTTCAAATAAGGGTGGCGATGTCAGTGGACGTATTTATAATAAAACGAACGATCCGTTAAAAATTGTTTTTCGTCGGTGGCAGACACTTCCACAGGATTGGACATCTACCGTATGCTTGGATGTCTGTTATGCCGATTTTGTGGATTCCTTACCGTGGGGAACAATCGAATATTCTACGATTGAAGCTAATTCATTTGTCCCGTTTATAATCCATTTTTACCCATCAGCCAATTCCAATGATTCAGCGTCGGCATACGTCAAAATATCAGTTGTTGGCTCCGGTGAAGAAGATACTCTTGGTGTATGGGTCACTGGCAAATCAAATGCTGTAGGGGCCGTTAAAACAAATGACTTTGCATTGAATAATACAATTGCTAACTACCCAAACCCGGCAGTAAGCACGACGACATTTAAGTATTCACTCACAGAGCGTTCACTTGTAACGCTTAGTGTCTATGATGTGATGGGTCGTGAAGTTGCAAGCATCGTAACAAACGAGATGCAGGATAAGGGCACGTATGAGTCAGATCTTGATGTATCGAAACTCGCTACCGGAAGCTACATTTATAAGATGAATGTTGGCGGCAAGATGCTCTCGGGCACATTGAATGTTGTGAAGTAATCAATACTTTGCTCTATAAAAAAGCGCTCCGATTTGGGGCGCTTTTTTTATATCCTAATTGAACTTCTTTCCCGCGAGTTACCTTATTAGATAGGAGATCAAAACCTGTTGCCTTATGAAATTATTGTATCTTGTGATACTCGCTCTACTTACTATGGCTTCCGATGGATTCGCCCAAGCCAAGCGGCGTGTCCTTCTTGAGGAATTTACCAATAGCGGAAGTTCTCTCGCCGCCGAGACAGACCCAGTGCTCGAAAACGCCGAGATGGATAACTTCGATGACCTCATTATTCTCAAATGGCATGTTTCATGGCCCTACGACAATGATCCGTTCTATAAGAGTTACCCGAACTCCGAAGACCGAGCAAAGAAACTTTATAATATAGAATACAATCCGTATGTTTGCCTCAACGGTGCGGCACTTGGCGGCTTTGGCGTGATACAACTTTATGACAAACAAACGCTCTACACCCAGATCGCACAAGAAAAAGCAAAACAATCACCGTATGAAATATCCGTAACACAAGAGATATTTATTGATAGCATTATTTCTATAGTGACTATTAAGTGTGTAGGAACTCCTGTTAGTGGTGAGTTACGTCTTGGTGTTGCGATCGCTGAACGGTACAATCCATATATAGGCACTAACGGTAGCAGATACGTCCGCAATGTGGTTCGCACACTGCTGCCGGGACTCAATGCAAACGGAGAGATAGATGTATCCGCAAAATATCCGTCATTCACTATAGCAAAAGACCAGACGAAGACGATCAGATTTGCATGTCTGGTAAATACTTCGTGGCAGATAGATCAGCTTACATCCGTTGCATTCATTCAGGATGCTTTTACAAATGAAGTCTATAATGCAAACTCGTCACTGCCTATAAAAATCAAGACCGAGCAAGATAGGGTAGTCTATGCTCCGTCGGATTCATCGCTCGATATCACATTCACTAACACAACAGCATCACCAATAGGGCTTCGTGCAGAACTTTCGGCCACGACTATCCCTGCAGACTGGAATGTATTCCTCTCGGGTACGCTATCAGATGGTTCGTTCTCTGTGCCCGTAGAAGGTAGCAAGACTATCTCTTTACAATCCACGGCGACAACTAATAAACAAGGATATTACCCTTTCTCAATTACTGTCTCGACACTTAATGATATGTATATCGGTACATATACAGGCATTGCCTGGGGCAAAGAGAATAAGGACATCATTGTTGATGCAGGAGCAGGTACAAGCAAAACAAATATCCTTGAAGCAGGAGTGACTGCATCCGGCGATTATAAAACCGTTAGCGTCCCCTATCAAACATTTCTTGGTCACTTCAAGAGTTGGAAGAATTTCAGAACAGTTCTTATTCATACGGGAAATACATTTGGCATTCATCCTTATGATGCCACGTGGAATATTATCAAAAACTTCAATGCCAATGGCGGTAATGTACTTATTACAAGTAATGACCGCTACAATCTTGTCGGGAATTACTATGATGCGAGAGAGGATCCAAATAATCCATCGGAGTTCGTTGATTTGATGGATTCACAAATACGTGATAATCTTCACATCGAACCCGCATCGTTTGCAAGTGATGGGTCTTGGTCAGAGCTAAAGGGCATCTCCGGTGATGAACTCTCGAGCGGATTCTCTTCGACCGTCTCCGGCAGAACAGGAACCCAAGAGTTTATCCCTCTTGATGGTTCTGTAGGTATATTGAAGAATGAAAATGATGATGTTGTCGGAATTAGAGTACGAAGTGGCAAAGGCAAACTTGTGTATCTGCCGTTCGGCATAGACAATGTGGATGTTCTTGATAGAATCTCCCTTACAAAGCGTATCATGGATTGGTTTGCAGGAGTAGGAAGTGTGAAGGTATCAGAAACAGCCTTAGAGCTTTCAGCAACGAACTTCCCTAATCCTGCTCAGAAACAGACTACCATACTATATAGCATTAACCAACTCGCACTCGTTTCACTTAGTATATATGACATGCTTGGGAATCAAGTCGCAACACTTGTATCAGAAGAGATACATGATAAGGGTACGTATGAAGTAGAATGTGACGTATCATCGTTAGCATCGGGGAGTTACATTTATCAGCTTACCTGCGGTGCGGAAATCATCTCCGGCACGTTAAGAGTACAAAAATAGTAAAAAGTATAAATGCAAGGCACTTTCGGTATCCCGGAAGTGCCTTTTCTGTACCCACCCTACACTAGATAAGGAGACTATAGTGCAGTGGCGGAAACTCACCAATTCTTCTCTATGTGCGACAAACTTCAAGCCCTTTCTGTTACAAAGGGCAATGGCATTTGCCCTGCCGCTTTGAGAAGCTCTTTGATGAAAATGTGTTACCTTGTCTCGAAGAGCGAGTAGATTTAGTAAATACGAGAACGCATGACCCAAGAACCACAGCTTACAGATACACAAAAGAAAGATCCGCATATCATGGATTATTTTATGCTTTGGGTGAAGCATCGTAAATTGGTAGTTATTATCACGCTCATTTCTGCTGTGATATTCTTCGGCTTTACCTACATCATGCCGTTCACCTATAGCTCCACTGCTATGTTGATGCCTCCGGAAAAGGAAAAGGTTGGCGGATTGATGTCGTTTCTCTCCGGCTCTGGTGCGCTTGACCTGATGAAAGGGCAAGAAAACCCTGCTCTCGACCAATTCAAAAACGTGATTGATTCGCGTGCTGTCTCGGAGACACTTGCCAAAGATGAACGTCTGCGAAAGTATTTTTCTGCATTTGATACAAGTTTCGATGCGATTGCTTTCTTTATCAAGAGCAGTATGACAAGCGAGCCACTTCGCAACGGCGTGATGAATGTACAGGTAGATATTAAAACAGAGTGGTTTCCGTCGGGCGAACAAAAAGAAGAAGCTCGGCACCTCGCACCATATTTAGCAAATAAGTATGTTCACCAACTCGATTACTACAACCGTCATCGACTGATGACAAGCTCTCGGTTATTAAGGGAGTTCACAGAGAGTGAATATAACAAACGAATGGTCCAGCTTGACTCTGCATATGCTAATCTCCAGTTGTTCCAGGAAGATAATAAGGCAGTTGCTCTCACAGACCAGCTCTCAGCCACAGTAACGAGCGCAGCAATGCTTGCATCAGAAGTACAGCAATTAGAGATACAGCTTGCCGTTGAAGAACGTGAGATGACAGCAAGCTCTGCACGCGCATCAATGATACGTGCTCAGCTCGAAGAAGCCAAATCTCAATTGCGTAGATATGATGACGGCTCTATAGGTAAATACTCACTGGCTCTTAATAAAGTACCGACGCTCACTCGCAAACTCGCAAAGCTTATGCGGGAAGTAAAACTCCTTGAGACAATTTCAGCATTCTTGCGTCAGCAGCTGGAGCAGGAAAAGCTCAACGAACAGCGTAACATCCCCACATTCAACATACTTGATACTGCCGTTACTCCGCTGCGGAAATCATCGCCAAAACGCTCTGTTATGCTGATTCTTGGGGTGATTGCGGGAGTTGTAGTATCGGGTATATATATATCCGTTCGTACTTATAGAGAAAGCACCAAGCTCTACCCTGAAGAACACCAACGATACTGGAACTTCAAGAAAGCACTACGGGGTGTAAAAGATTAACCCAGAGCAGCGTGTTCAACCGTATTTATAAGACTACCACATTAATAAACTCTGCTTTTACAGCAGAGTCATCCGCGTTATTCTCCCTTCGGCTTGTAAAATACTTTTTTCTATGGATGATACTTTGGCAAGACTCAAGTATTGGCGGGTCTATCTTCCAATTTCAAACCTACTTTGGTAGTTTCGCCCCGTTTCGTCCATTTGAAATAGTGCTGATCTTCAACCTCATCGTTCTTTTGGTCGAGCGAACACTTGAAGGAGATTACACTGTCAAACGCTCATACTTTTGGGGACCGCTTATCTTGCTTGGTCTCGCATTCTTTCTCTCTTGGATGAGAGGAATGGTGATACGGCAAGACGTAGCGGTTGTCTTTGAAGTACATGAAGCATTTATGCTTCCGTTCGAATTCTTTATTTTTCGGAATCTCTTACGAGAACCAAAAGAATGGCGTGTTATCCCAATGCTTCTAATAATAGCTGCGATCGCAAAAGCATCAGATGGTGTGTGGATTTATTTATTCTCTGATGATCCGAATAAAAGTTGGGGAGTGCTGCAAAACTGGCGTGACGGATACCTTCTCGGTATGGGAGTATGTGCAATTGTATTATTCATGCACTACAAGGGAAATGCATTAGTATGGCTCAAAAAAACATTACTGATTGCGTCACCATTCATTTTCTTTTCTCTTATTACAAGCTACCGGCGTACATTCTTCGTCGCAATCATCATCTCACTTGTGATCATGTTCATCTCGATAGGTAAAGGTAAGAGAATGAAACATCTTGGGCTATTCTTGTTACTTATAGTAACTCTTGCCATTGTTATATTGCTGACAGACCCAATTGGGTTTATAACCCGAATGTTTGCAGTTGTTAACCCTAAAGAAGAAGGGTCGGCATACATCCGACTCATGGAACTGCCTAATGTTTTGTTGAATATATATCACAATCCCATTTTTGGTACTGCCATCGGTACACAATGGTACCAATACCTGCGTATGCCGCTCTTTGCAAACTTTACCACACTTGGCACACATAACTCCTACTTATACTGGCCACTTCGGGGCGGTATCTTTGCGCTTATTGGTTTTTGGTGGATGATCTCTAAAATATGGAAAGTAGTATTACTACAACTACGATTTACTGAAGGAGAAGATGACAAATTCTTAGCACAGATTTCTCTTTACATGATCATCATCTATATGATCGGCTCATTCTTCGGATTGATGTACGGAGACATAATGACGCCGATCATGGCAATGTATCTTACTTCACTTCAGCTCTTTACTGAAGAGAAATTTGGCATGACGAAGATAAACAATATTAAATTGTGGCAAACGCTCAAGCAAAAGAAAGTTGTACTTCGCTTCCCTTCTCCTTCGATAGCTTCAGTTTAGAGCTTCTTTTATAATCCCTTCAATACTTCCTGTATCTCCTCAAATGGAGGTACATCGCCCGGTGTCGGGCAGAGGTGTGTGTAACGGATGGTGCTGTCTTTATCAATGACAAATGCAGAGCGAATTGGTACACCGTTCATACTACCGCCCCAACCCGGGAAAACAATATCATAAGCATTGACTGCTTCACGGTTAAAATCACTGGCAAGGGGCATCTTCAGTTCGTTGTGCTTTGCCCATACTGCAAGTGCAGCAGGATAATCGGGCGAGACACCGATGACTTCTGCATTAAGACCTTCATAGATATTCATTGAATCACGCACGGCGCACATTTCCTTGGTGCACGTACCGGTAAAAGCTGCCGGAAAGAAAAGGAGTACTACATTCTTCTTGCCTGCATAGTCAGATACTTTCAACGGCTTGATGCCCTCAGGTGTTTGCGAGAACATCGTAACATCAGGAGCTTTTGAACCAACAGAGATTGCCATACGTATCAATAGTCAATTGTTTAGAGTGCAAAAATACGGCGAGCATATCATCATCAAAAGACTAATGACTAAATACTATCTGCAAATACATATCCACATTTTATTCACTTTTGTTAATTGTAACTTGTTCATTGTTAATCACCCTTTATGAGGTATTTTTGCACACTTATTAATAGGTGAATCAGCATACGTGAGCGTTATCCCCATTCCATCCAAAGACTTAGCTGGCTCGAGAACGAGCCGCAACTACCTGCGCAGCTTCAGTGAACTCTACGATCGCGTAGCCGGCACAGGGTTATTGCCCCCTCAAGCACTTGAGGTTGAGCAGTCATTGCTCGGCGCAATGATGATTGACAAGATGGCTGCCAACAGAGTGATGGAAGTCTTAGGCGACCGAAACCTCGAGGATAGCCCATTTTACCGCGAGGGACATACGGCTATATACCGTGCGATGCTCGCGCTTGACTCACAAAGTGAGCCGATAGATATTTTAAGTGTTACAAACCGACTACGCGTTGACGGAAAACTTGATGAGGTTGGCGGTCCGTCTTATCTCGTTGAGTTGACGAGCAAGGTAGTAACGACTGCAAACGTCGAGGCACATGCGCGACTTATTTTAGAGAAATTCTTAGCTCGTGAGCTTATACGTACTTGTGAAGAGACAAAGCTCCGTGCGTTCGTTGGTGAGGATGATACATTTGAGCTACTCGACAAAGCAGAATCTGATCTCTTTAGACTTTCCGAGACTCGTCATCGCAAGAGTTTTCAGCGGATGAATCATCTCGCGCATGAGACTATCGAGTATCTTGAGAAGATTCATGACCGGGATTCAGCTACGACAGGTGTTCCATCAGGACTTAGTGAACTCGATGAGATAACAAGCGGATGGCAAAAAACAGATCTTATTATTCTTGCCGCTCGCCCTTCACAAGGTAAAACAGCGCTCGCACTCACGCTTGCCCGTTCTGCTGCGATGAATCCTGTTAAGGAAGAGCGAGTAGGCGTTGCATTTTTCTCGCTTGAAATGGGTGCACAGCAGCTCGTGCTGCGTATGCTTTGCTCGGAAGCAGGTGTTGATATGCAATCAGCACGTAAAGGAAAACTTCGCGCCGAGGATTGGAAGAAGATTGCCGCAGGTATCGGCAAACTCAATGATGCACCGATATTCATTGACGATACACCCGGCATCACACCGCTCGAACTTCGCGCAAAGTGTCGCCGCTTAAAGCAAACCGAGAACATCGGGCTTGTCATTGTTGACTATTTGCAGCTTATGGAAGCAGGTAAACATCTTGACTCTCGTGAACGAGAAATCTCGATGATATCGCGCTCAATGAAAGCCCTTTCGAAAGAACTGAACATACCTGTTATTGCACTCTCGCAGTTGAACCGCTCTCTTGAATCGAGAAGCGAAAAGCATAAACGCCCCATGCTTTCTGATCTGCGTGAGTCCGGCGCTATCGAGCAAGATGCTGACTTGGTACTCTTTATCTATCGCCCTGAAACGTATGGTATTGACCAATATGATGACGGAAGCAATACACAGGGTACAGCAGAAGTTATCGTCGGTAAGCAACGTAACGGTCCGCTCGGAACGGCGCGAGTAGCATTCAGAGGTGATGTCGGTCGTTTCGATGACCTCATCAACATTCCGAGCTTTGAGCAGCCCGCAGAACGTAGTTATGCTTCAAGTGAACCTGCATTCTAATTATACAAAAGAGAATGAACGAAATAATTAATCCGCCTGAATTAGTAAAACCTGTCGGCTATGCACATGCCGTTGCGACAAACGGCGGGAAGACGGTCTATCTTGGCGGACAAGTATCATTCGATGCGAGTGGGAATGTCGTTTATGTTGGCGATATGGTCGGGCAATTTGAGCAAACGTTAAAGAATTTGCAAATAGCTATACGTGCTGCAGGCGGCCAGATGACAGATATTGTAAAACTGAATATCTTTGTCAAAGACAGAGATCTCTATAAAGAACATCTCAAAGAAATTGGCGGAGTATATCGCACATACTTTGGTAAGCACTTCCCTGCGATGACGCTTGTTGAGGTTTCCACTCTCTTTGAAGATTTGGTGCTTCTTGAAATCGAAGGTATTGCCGTAATACATTCATAAATGAACTTCTCTCTCACCGACAAAGAACTCAAGTGGCAGCAAACAGCTCGTGACTTCGCGCAGAACGAAGTTGCTCCGCTTGCACGTAAGATGGATGAAGACTCCAAGATGGAGCCGAAGCTCATTGCAAGAATGGCAGGGCTTGGTTTACTCGGCTCGGCAATGCCGAATGAATATGGTGGTTCACAAGCGAGTGCACTTTCTCTTGCTCTTATCTATGAAGAACTTGGCAGAGCATGTTCAAGTGTTCGCGGATTCATGACAGTACACTCATCACTTGTGATGGCGTGTGTTAATCAACAAGGGAGTGAAGCACAAAAGAATAAGTATCTTCCAAAACTTGCACGAGCAGAGATGATCGGATGCTACTGCCTCACCGAACCCGAAGCAGGAAGCGACGCTGCAAACATCCAAACGAGAGCAGAAAAAGTTGACGGCGGATATAAGCTCAATGGAGAAAAGATATGGATAACGAATGCACTCTCTGCGAATCTTGCTATTGTCTTTGCAAAACTTCCCATAGCTGCAGGTGAGAAACCACATAAAGCTGTAACAGCATTTCTTGTAGAGACTAATACTCCCGGTTTTAACCGCGTGAAGATGCCGGGCAAAGAACTTGGTCACCGTGCAAGTGAACATGCGCACATCACATTCACCGATTGTTTCGTCCCCGAAGAGAATCTTCTCGGCAAAGAGTATGAAGGATTTGCAATTGCCATGAGCGCTCTCGATCACGGTCGGCTCGGCGTTGCAGCAGGCGCGCTTGGTGTGCATCAGGCATGTCTTGATGCAAGCGTGGATTTTGCCCGCAAGCGCAAGCAGTTCGGTCAGCGTATCGGTGATATGCAGATGATACAATCTCTCATCGCAGAGATGAAGGTCTCGCTTGAAGCATCTCGCTTGCTCGTCTATCATGCGGCATGGAAAAAAGATAATGGCGAGCCGTCATCACTCCAAGCATCAATGGCAAAGTACCATGCAACCGAAGCAGCCGTTAAAGCTGCCGGAGATGCCGTGCTTATACATGGTGGCAGGGGGTATTCCAACGAGTATCCTGTCGAAAGGTATTTCAGGGACATCAAAGGATTGCAGATATACGAAGGAACATCGCAGGTTCAACGTATCGTGATAGCGCGGCACGTCATCGGGAAACCGTAAACTAATTCACTTTACTGACGGTTTATACACTCTCTTAACACAAGGAAAACTATGGGTATCTTCTTCTTACTTATGCTTGCGGCAATGGCGGGGATTATCTACGTCGTCTACAAGGACGTGCCACGCAAGAACAAAAAAGCTTAAACCGGAAGCAATCCGAACGAGCCGGCGGCGAGTGCCGTTACGGCTGTTTTGATGATTATCGAATACATTTTTTTCCTGTCCTTTTGCTGTTGGTTTTCTGTTCTGTCAACCTTTGTTCGTTTCGTCCCCTCTTCGGTTGTACCCTGAAGTGAGTTTGCTACGCAAAAGTGTTCGTTCGCCTGAATGAAGTTTAACGCTACCCCTGCACCAAACCCAGCCGTTGACATAAAGCGAAACACAGGGTCAATATGAAAATAGAACATAATAGCCAAGACGATAAGACCAATGATGGCTGTGATCGTCCCAAGTTTTTTACGAAGACGAATCCCTGCAATATCAATATTGCAAACACCAGCATCATACATACTGTCCTTATCCATCAATTATAAAGAAGATATTTCTGTCGTTTTGTCCGGAATGCGCTGCATTCGGTTTTCCACTGCTCGATAAGTCCCTCAACGTCACCAACTTCCATTAACCTTCGCGGAAGTCTTGAGCCGACCACTTTATCGAACATACGCTTAGAAGCCATCGAAGTTGCACCGTATGCCTTTGCTATGTTCGTATCAAGAGCAATTAAATCAAATAGAAATTTGAACTGCGCCGAAAATATCTCGCCGCTCGGACTCACTGGCGGAAGATCGACGCGAATACCATTATAAGACTTTATCGTATCACCGAAGGGAGTTGTAAAATCTTCAAGCTCGACAAATACATCACTTGGCAGATACGATTGTAATATCATCTTCATTCGCTCGGCTTTTACAAGACGCGAGCCAAGACGAAGGAACGGCTCGTCGCTTCCGATGCCGACAGAGATAAGCCCAAGCTCACCAAGCGCGCCGAACATCGCACAACCGACAGCACTTTCATACGTCGGAATGTTCGGTGAAGGTGGTGTCCACTTCAAACCCGTTCTATCCCACGTCATCACTCGCTTCCAAGACTCCATCTTAATTACCTTCAGCTTCAGCTTCTCTGCCCCTTTGAACCACCGCTCACCTCTTGCCATTTCTGCGAGTTCACCGAGCGTCATGCCATGAATATACGGAATAGGAATGATGCCTACAAAGGACTTCAACGATGTATCAAGTATGCCACCTTCGATGCGCTCGCCTCCGAGAGGGTTGGGTCTATCCAGCACGATGAACTCGATGTTATTCTCACTTGCTGCTTCCATTGCAAGTATCATTGTGGATAGATATGTGTATGCTCGGACACCGATGTCTTGAATATCAAAGACAAGTGTATTCACACCATGAAGCATTTCTTTTGTCGGCTTGCGGGTGCTACCATAAAGAGAATGGACAGGAATTCCTTGGTAGTTTTCTATGGTGTCGCTCTTGATACCTGCCTTACGTACGCCGCCAAATCCATGCTCGGGCGAGAAGAAAGCAACAACGGTTATACCTTTTGATTTATTAAGTACATCTGGACCAAAGTCATTCGTCGCGGTGCGTGATGTCTGATTACAGATAAATCCGATACGCTTCCCACGAAGTTCGCTGAAGTTCTTGGTATGGAGAGCGTCGAGAGCTGTGGAGGTACGGGAAAATACGAGAATTGGAAACAGAAGAAGCGTCAAGCAGAAGAATAGTAACTTTCTCATTAAATGCTATCTAATATCTAATTCAACACGTATGATTTCTCTGATCTCTTCTGCAATAACCACTGCGTTTTGAGTCACTTTTCTATTAATTTGAAACTCACCCGGGTAACGAGTTTCCGTCGCAAAATTACTAAGTACATTCAAGGCATCTTCATGGATATTCCACTCGGGTTTGATAGGTAACATAAGTTGAAGGAGAATACTTAACCAATGTGTTCGAGGAAAATCAATCTCCTGTTCTGTAAGAAATGCCTTCAAATACTTTTCAACACATTGCTGGCAATGAAAACAAACAACACCATAAGGAGGATTCTTACCGTTAACAAACAACTGAACGATAGCACTATAATCTTCTTCTGCAACGTGTACCCACTCACGAGTTGTCTCTCTCATAAAGTACTTTTCCGTTATTGAATATATCGCGGATAAACGCATCGCCTATCTCAATGCGTCGGTCTATCATTGTTTGTGTCCGTACTTTCAGATCAAGAGCAAGCTTCGGGTGAATCGTGGTGATGATATCTATCATCTTTTCAATTGGGTTGCCATCAAACTGCATAATCACGAGCATATCCACATCTGAGCCTGCATGTGGTGTGCCATATGCATACGAGCCAAAGAGAATCACCTTCTCCGGCTGGAAGTAACGAACGATGTCGTTAGTCAGTAAAAGTATCTGATCTTGTGTTGCCATAACTTATTTACTAACAGAAAATATTAGGGGTGCAGTTCTCACACTATCTTTCTCCGCAACCGTGCAACAGGAATGTTCATCTGTTCGCGGTATTTGGCTAAGGTGCGGCGGGCTACGGTGTAGCCGTCGGATTTGAGTAGCTCAACAAGGTCTTCGTCGGAATATGGGTCACCAGGATTTTCGGATTCGAGGATTTCTTTGATGCGTCCCTTGACAACTTTATTTGAGACCGATTCATGCTCGCCGTCCCCACCCTCGAAAGCAATAGCTTCACTGAAGAAATACTTCAGCTCATAGACACCTTCATCACATTGGCAATATTTCCCGTTAACGACGCGACTAATCGTTGAGATATCGAGACCGGCTTGTTCTGCAACTTGTTTATAGACGAGCGGGCGCAGAAACTTCTCGCCCTTCTCGAAGAACTCGTGTTGATGCGAGACGATAGCAGTCATCACTTTCATCAGTGTCTCGCGTCTTTGATAGATAGCAAGCAGAAAATCTTTCGCCGATTGAAATTTATCATTGATGAATTTCTTCACTTCTTGGTCAACAGGTTTGCCATCGACTCCGCTTTTTTTGACAAGCTGCTTATATGCCGCATTTACTCGCAGTGTAGGTATGCCGCGTTCATTAAGTGTGATCGTGAAATCTTTTCCGTTCGGCGATTTCTCAATGTAAAAGTCAGGCGTGATATAGCGTGTACCTTCACCTCTTGAAGGCGCTTTCCCCGGCATCGGGTCAAGTCGTTGAATAAGATGATCTGCTGCTTTGAGCTCTTCAACTTTCATCTTTAGTTTCTTTGCGATTAGATCATATTTCTTTTTAATATACTGATCATAATAGTCTTTTATAATAGTTATCGCAAGTTCCTTTTCGGGAGATCCTTCTCCTTTAATCTCAAGTTGAATAAGCAGGCACTCTTGCAGGTCTCGCGCCGCAATGCCTGGAGGGTCGAGGTGTTGTGTCTTTTTGAGGAGTCGTTCTGCTTCTGATTGTGTAAACTCTTCGCCATAATAAATAGAAGTATCTTGCACAATTTGTTCAAGCGGAACGCGGAGATAGCCGTCTTCATCAAGTGAGCCAACAATCTCTTCAGCAAGCAGCATCAGCCGAGGTGAAACGTCTTGAAACTTCAGTTGTGACAGTAGCGAATCTGTAAAACTTTCAACAGCGACAGCACCCGTATCTTCGCGATCATCATCATCATCGAACGAACGGCTTCCTCTTGGGACCTTATATCCCTCAAGTTCGTCGTTCATAAAATCTTCGATCGTGTAGTCGTTGGTTCGCTCCTGCTTTGGCTGCTCTACTTCTGCATCAGCATTCTGAACAGAATTAGATGAGGGAATAAGTACCGGCTCATCGATCGTGAGCGAGTTGTTATCGTTAGTGTATTGCTGTGCTTCATCATCAGAGAGTTCTTCTAAGAGCGGGTTTCCTTCAAGCTCTTCCTTAATCTTTTGCTCAAGTTGGAGAGATGGCAGTTGCAACAATTGCAGGTATTGCACCTGCTGTGGCGTCAGGCGCTGCGAGAGACCAAGTTTCTGCCGAAGTTGAAGAGCCAATGTATTTACACAACAAAAATCGTACCAAAGTCTAAGGTAGGAACAGAGAAAAAAATTCCGCAAGCTATAACACTTGCGGAATTTACTGAAAAATGCTTAGTTTAGAGAGTCAAATGCGCCAATAATGTCTTTGGCGATGTCCTGCGGCATTCTGCCTTCGATCTGCCAACGCTCCATCATCCAGACAACTTTCCCGTCTTTCAAGATAGCCATCTGGGGCGATGAGGGAGGAAACCCCGCAAAATAACTCCGTGCTTTTGCTACGGCATCCCTGTCGTTTCCGGCAAAGGAGGTCAAGAGTTTCTCGGGCTTCTTCTCATGCTGTAGTGCAAGCGTAATTGCCGGGCGCGCACTTCCGGCGGCACATCCACAGACAGAGTTAATAAAATAAAATGCTGTTCCTTTTTCCTGAAGTTCTGTATCTACATCTTCAGGTGAGCGTAGTTCTTTCATTCCTATACGCGTAAGTTCATCACGCATCGGCTGGATCATCATCGGGTCGTACATCATATGTATCTGTTCTTAATTATAAAGTCGGTCTGTAAACAATTATCTTTCAAAAACATCCTACGTTAGTCTTGGTCTTTCGGTTTCCAGGCATATCCGCCGCGCATTACCCATATGAAATATATCACACATCCGAGACCAAGTACTAAGCAAATTACTGCCATAAGTGAGTTGTTTGGTATTCCATCTCTGGTAAGCTCTCGGATACCAAAAAAGAAAAAGAATAAACCAGCACATGCGACAAGCACTTTATGTAGAACGAGTAAACTCATTGTAGTATACGCTTAAGAATTCATCCTCTTTGATAACAGCTAACTTCTGAATAATATCGTTATTATTTCTTGCACACAGTATAACTCTGTGTATAGAATTCTCAAAACCGTGGGTAAATAAAGTTATCTTGGATATCGTGTGGATAATAACTTTTTCTATGGATAACTTTCTACCCTTCCACATGTGAACATTATACTGGATAACTTGTTAACTTGCCTTCCCGTAGTGTATTTATACGTAAATCACTCGGAAAATAAACTAATCAACATACCAACACCCTTTAAATAATACTATTAATTAAAGTATTTAAACAAAAGAAAGAAGATTTAAAGAGGATGTGGGAAGTAAGTAGATACCAAGCACGATGAATATCTCTATCATTGGAACAGGATACGTAGGACTTGTCACTGGAGCCGGACTTGCTGAGACCGGACACTGCGTTGTCTGCATGGACATCGCCCAAGAAAAGATCGAAATGCTCCGCCGCGGCGAGATACCGATTTATGAACCGGGTCTCGAAGAAATAGTCCAGTTCAATGCCAAAGAGGGACGTCTCTCGTTCACGACAAGCTACGAAGAAGCGGTCAAAGATGCAAAGGTCATCTTTTTTGCATTACCAACTCCGCAAGGCGAAGATGGTGCGGCTGACCTATCGAGAATCCTTCAATGTGCCGAGACAATTTCCAAACTTATTACAGAACCAAAGGTCATCGTAAATAAATCTACAGTACCTGTCGGCACGGCGGAAAAAGTAAAAGCTATCTTTGAAGCGAATACAAAGATACACGTTGATGTGGTTTCTAATCCGGAGTTCTTAAAAGAAGGAGCTGCCGTTCAGGATTTCTTAAAGCCAGACCGCATTGTCATAGGCGCTTCAAACCCGAACACTATCGAAATCATGAAGGAGTTGTACGAGCCGTTCGTTCGTACCGGAAATCCTATTTACATCATGGATGAAAAGAGCGCAGAGCTTACGAAGTATGCGGCAAATGCAATGCTTGCCCTTCGTATTTCATTTATGAACGAGATCGCGAACATCTGCGACCGCGTCGGCGCTGATGTGAATAATGTGCGTAAAGGTATCGGATCGGATTCACGCATCGGTTCGCAGTTTTTATTCCCTGGTGTCGGATACGGCGGAAGCTGCTTCCCGAAAGATGTAAGTGCTATCGTAAAAACAGCTGGTGACTACTCGTACGACTTCAAGATGATGCGCGCTGCGCAAGAAGTCAATAAAGCGCAGAAGAAAATTCTTGTCGAAAAAATACTCGCTCACTATAACGGTAACATCAAAGGAAAAACATTTGCTATCTGGGGACTTTCCTTCAAACCAAAGACCGATGATATCCGCGAAGCGCCGTCAATTGAAATTATTAAATCTCTCATAGAGCATGGTGCAAAGGTGCAGGCATCAGACCCCGTGGCAATTCCCGCGATGATGAAAGTACTACCGGAATCAGACTCGCTACAGTATCGTCACCGCAACATGAAAGCACTCGATGGCGCCGATGCACTTATCGTCATAACAGAGTGGAATGAATTCCGCAACCCAGATCTTAAAGCTATTGCTTCATCGATAAAAGATAAAGTCATATTCGACGGAAGAAATATTTACGATCCTGAAAAAATGAAAGAATTCGGGTTTACTTACTTTGGAATTGGAAGAAGATAAAATTACTTTGTGTCATTGCGAGGAGCGACCGAAGGGAGTGACGAAGCAATCTAAAATGTCAATGAGTGCTGAATTCTGAAAGTTTAGATTGCTTCGTCGGGCTAAAGCCCTTCTCGCAATGACAAACTCATACAATTTGTAAAAGAAAAATAATGCCAAGAACGTTGATCACCGGCGGTGCTGGATTTTTAGGTAGCCATCTTTGCGAGCGATTTGTAGCTGAAGGTCATGATGTTATCTGCATGGATAACCTTGTTACCGGACATGCCGATAATGTTGACCATCTTTTTGGCAAGCCGAACTTCACATTCGAGCATTACGATGTCACGAATTTCATCCATGTGCCGGGTCATCTGGACTACGTTTTGCACTTCGCATCGCCTGCCAGCCCGATCGACTACTTGAAGCTGCCTATCCAGACGCTCAAGGTGGGCTCTCTGGGGACGCACAAGGCACTCGGACTCGCCAAGGCAAAGAATGCCCGCTTCCTGCTCGCTTCGACCTCTGAGACGTACGGAGACCCCGCTATTCATCCACAGCCGGAAACCTATTGGGGAAATGTGAACCCGATCGGTATCCGCGGAGTCTATGACGAGGCAAAACGCTTTGCCGAAGCGATGACAATGGCATACCACCGCTATCACGGACTTGAGACGAGAATCATCCGAATCTTTAACACCTACGGCGAGCGTATGCGTATCGAAGACGGACGCGCAATTCCTGCCTTCACAACACAAGCGCTCCGCAACGAAGACATAACCGTTTTCGGGACCGGCGCGCAGACGCGCAGCGTATGCTACGTCTCTGACCTTGTCGAGGGTATCTACCGCCTGCTCATGTGCGACTATTCGAACCCTGTTAATATCGGCAATCCCGACGAAGTAACGATGCTCCAACTTGCTGAAGAGATAAAAGCAATGATACCCGAATCAAAAAGCAAGATCGTATTCATGCCCTTGCCGCAGGACGACCCGCAAGTCCGCCAACCCGATATCACCCTCGCCAAATCCCTCCTCGGTTGGGAGCCAAAAGTTGACCGCAAAGTCGGCTTAGAAAAAACCATTGCGTATTTTAGGGATGCGTTGAAGTAGGAAATGCCGAAAGTACTTTTCATAAATGGGTACTCGTTCTTTTTCTTCTCGAACGAAGGAAGTGAACCGATACATATTCATATTAAAAAAGGTGAGGCTATTGCAAAATTCTGGCTTCATCCGGAGGTTGAGATTGATTATTCAGAGGACTTTTCGCCGCGTGAGTTGCGTTTCATGTATGAGACTCTTGTTGTTAACAGAGATATTTTAATTCAAAAGTGGAATGAATACTTCAGTTGAAACACGACCACGAGCTACAACGCTTGACTTTACTGATGATTATCTCATTGTCTATCTCGACGATGCGAGAGTTATTCAAGTACCTATTATTTGGTATCCTCGCCTCCATAATGCAACCCCCGAACAGCGCAAGAACTATACATGGATTGGCAAAGGTCTTGGCATTGAGTGGGAAGAATTAGATGAACATCTATCCGTCGAAGGATTCTTAAAAGGGCAGCATTAATCGTCGTATTTTCGTGGCTGATTAATACTAAATAAAACCTAATGCCGATACCTGATTTTCAATCACTAATGCTTCCAGTTCTTGAATTGACTGGCGACCAACAGCCACATAAAACTCATGATGTGGTGAGCGAACTTGCTTTGAAATTTTCACTTTCTCAGGATGAAATTAACGAGTTATTACCGAGTGGAAAGCAAAAGAAATTTCATAATCGGATTGCGTGGGCGATTAGCTATTTATATCAAGCAGGTTTGATTAGACGTTCTTCAAGAGGTTATATTCAGATTACAGATATGGGTTTGAAGGAGTTGAAAAGTAAACCTTCTTACATAAACATTAAGTATCTAACAAAATTTGAAAGTTTTGAAGAGTTTAGAAACAGGGCAAAAGCAGAAGATGACGAACATGTAGAATCAAACATCTCAACTGATGAGTTAAAAACTCCAAACGAAGTTCTTGATAAATCATATAAAGAAATAAGACTAAGTCTTGAAAAAGAGCTTTTAGAAAAAATCAAAGAATCTTCTCCAGCCTTCTTCGAAACCCTTGTTGTTGAACTTCTTATGGCGATGGGATATGGCGGTTCATATAACGATATTGAAGAGGCAGTAATTGGAAAAGTCGGAGATGGTGGTATTGATGGTATTATCAAAGAAGATAAATTAGGCCTTGATAATATTTATGTACAAGCTAAACGATGGAATGGCAGTGTTGGTAGACCTGAAGTTCAATCATTTTCCGGTGCGCTAGATGCTAAAGGAGCACACAAAGGTGTTATGATTACAACTTCTACTTTCTCGCCAGATGCAAAAAAGTACGCCGATGATATTAGAAATAAAAAGATAGTACTAATCGAAGGGGTACATTTATCAAAGTTAATGATAGACCATGATTTAGGGGTTACCACTTCTCAAACCTATTCAATAAAAAAAATTGATCACGATTACTTTGGCGAAGAATAACCCATACCCCAAAAACTTCGAACCCCAAAAACTTCGACTATTCCACACACCAGGTTTGGCTTGGGCTGACGGTACATGTAAAAGGGTGGTTCGTCCCGATCTAACCATTCGAATAACTACTTCCACCACATATCTTTTTGCATGATGACGCCGTTCTTTTCTGTAAGTTCATTGTGCTTCATGTAGCTTTCCCATCCGTTCTTGATGTACTTCTTATTGACATAAATTTCTCCTGCACCTTCATCCCAATCTTCAGTGAACGGCAGACGCTCTAATCCCCAGATACATTTCTTTTGCTTACCGTTTTTTGAAGTCCAGATGCCGACGAAGGTATTATTCATATAGCCGTCATCACCCTCTTGGTCGAGCGCCAACTTATCCGGCTCACTTGGCTTATAGATAAAATCAGTACGAAGCGTGCCGCTAAATACTCCCGAATACTTCGATGCTTTATCTTCAGTAAATTCATAGATGGCTGTGATACGAAGCGGATTGACGCTATCATTCATTTCATGCGGCTTAGAGTACCGCAGCGCTTTGGTAATACGAATCGTGCCTTCAAACGGAGTAACAACGTTCTTATGTCTGTCTTTTCCTTTCACTCTGTAGGAGAGGAGGTCATCCTTAACTTGCTCGATATCGGAAAGATGAAATTCTATGCGCCAATAATCATCACCATAAACACCATTTTGTGACTGCGAACCTGATAACCAGAATGAGGAAAGATCACGCCGTTTCATCTCTTCAAGGGCATCTACTCCCCCAGGATATTTATCAAGGTCACGCGCCCACTGCGAGCTGTAGTCTGCTTTCTTTTGGGCAAAAACTGATGCACCAAATGTAACAAGCATCAAAAGTACCGTAATCTTCATATGCGTTTGCTCTATATCACAGGAAACAAAGATTAGTAGATACTGTTGAGTTCACGAGTAAATTGAGATAGTTACCATTAAAGTTTGAAACAGCTACTCCAATCATTGCGCTCAGGTGCTATTACCATTAAGGATGTCGGCGCGCCGCAGGCGCCGAAGCGCGCTAGCGTTATCGTCCGCGTTCATGCAAGCGTCATTTCTGCCGGCACCGAAAAGATGTCGGTTGACCTTGCGCGTGCATCGCTCATAGAAAAAGCTAAGAGCCGGCCCGATGATGTCAAGAAGGTACTTGCAGAAATAAAGCAGCAGGGCTTTTGGGCTACGTATAGCCGCGTGATGAATAAGCTCGACTCGCAGAAAGCGATGGGCTACTCATGCGCAGGTGAGGTGATTGCAGTGAGTCCCGACGTAGATGACCTCCGCCCCGGAGACCGCGTCGCATGCGGCGGACAAGGCGCTAACCATGCGGAAGTAGTGAGCGTACTTCGCAATCTCTGTGTAAAAATTCCTGATACCGTTAGCTACGAAGATGCTTGTTATACAACGCTCGGCGCAATTGCAATGCAAGGCGTACGTCAAGCGGAGCCGACCTTCGGCGAGACTGTTGCAGTTATCGGTCTGGGTTTAGTTGGTCAGCTTACATGTGCTATTGCACGAGCTGCGGGATGTCAAGTCATCGGCATTGACCTTGACGAAGAGAACGTAAAACTTGCCGCCAAACATAATTCACATTTCGCATTTTGTCGAAAAGAAGATAACCTTGTTGATAAGATAAAGTCATTAACATCAGGGTACGGAGTTGATGCAACTATCATCACTGCCGCGACAAGCTCGAACGACCCGATAGATTTCTCCGCAGCCATCAGCCGCGATAAAGGACGCATCGTAATGGTCGGCGTTACGAAGATGGATATACCGCGCGATCCGTTCTTTGTAAAAGAACTTGAGTTCAAGCTTTCACGCAGTTACGGTCCGGGCAGATACGACGCAACCTACGAAGAGAAAGGTATTGACTACCCGATAGGATATGTCCGCTGGACAGAGCGACGCAACATGCAGGAGTTCATCCGCTTGCTCGACGAGAAAAAAGTAGAGCCAAAGCACATTACGACACATACACTCCCCATCACCGAAGCCAAGCGAGCGTACGATATGATCGCAGGTGAAATCAAGGAGAGGTATCTTGGGATTGTGTTGACGTATCCATTTGATGAAAGTCAAAAGTTAAAAGTCAAAAGTCAAAATGGGGATGCTCACACAGCACTAAGCGCACAGCACCAGGCACACCCTAGAATAGGATTTATCGGAGCAGGTAACTTCGCTCAAGGATTCCTTCTGCCTAATCTCAAAGGTGTAGAGCTTGTCATCGTTGCCAATGAGACAGGCGCATCGGCAGAAGATGCAAAAACGAAATTCGGATTCGCAAGAGCAACTACGAACTACGATGAAGTAATAAACTCATCTGATGTTAATACTATCTTCATCGCAACCAGACATAACAACCATGCCGAGCTTATCACAAAGGCAATCAAAGCAGGCAAACATGTCTTTTGCGAAAAGCCGATGGCACTCACTATTGAAGAGACATCCCAAGTAGCACAGGCCAATGAAGGAAGTTCAAAACTCCTCATCGGTTTCAACAGAAGATTCGCTCCTTTGGTCGTAAAGATGAAAGAACAGTTCGGCGAGCCGCATCAGCCGAAAATGATGTTTTACCGTGTCAATGCCGGACCGATTCCCGCATCGAACTGGACACAAGATGAAGAGATCGGCGGCGGACGCATCATCGGTGAGGTTTGCCATTTCATTGATACAGCAGCGTACTTAGCAAATGACAGCTTACCAAAATCGGTAACGGCAAAACATATCTCGACTGGTCGCGCTGATTCTGTTGATCATGATACTATCTCCATTACTGTTGATTACGAAGACGGTTCGGTTGCAACGATACTCTACATCGCGAACGGTGATAAAACACTTCCGAAAGAAGAGATACAGGTATTCTCCGGCGGACGTACTGCCATCATGAAGAACTTCACCGAGCTTGAGTTCTATCGCGGCTCTGGCAAACCGAACGTCACAAAAGGACAAGGTAAAGGACATAAAGAAGAAGTAGAGGCATTCTTATCAGCGATCAAGAACGGCACAGCTTCACCGATCACATTTGATTCGATGCTTGCAACGACCGTCGTTACATTTGCAATCCATGAGTCGCTCTCGACGGGCGAGACAGTTAGATTCTGATAATTAGTAACTAATCCACTTCCTAAGCGTTCTATTAGTAGCAACGCCTATGATACGTTTCATTATTTTTCTCGTTCTTCTTATTCCTTCTATCGCCTCTGCCGGATGGCAGCAGATCGCGAAGATACCCGCGCCCGTTGGTTGCTGTTTTTTCTTGAATGATAATGTTGGTTTTGCAGGGACGGGGACATACACCACTCCAACTACTCTTCAAATATGGACAACCGCTAACGGTGGATATTCTTGGTACCAAGCTTCTGTCCCCGTAGGTTCAGGCCAGGTAACCCAAATATCAATACGACCTGATGGTATAGGATATGCCTCTATTTTTTCACAGACAACTCCCGGAATGAATCTTTGGAAGACAACTGATGGTGGGTACTCATGGGTTGATAATTCAACAGGTTCACGGTTCGGAACAGGAGTTGGTGTTTCATATAGTAACTATGGATATAGTCAATGGAATAACCCGTTGACTAATGGGGGTAACAAGAACGGTGTGTTCTTGATGGATGATGCGACCATGCTCATCACCTGGGGACCAAATGATGCAATGTCAGAGGCATGGTCTGCATACGGAGATTCACTTGAGAGAATATGGTATGCTGTAACTGAACTCAACAGTCGTTTGATCTGGCAGAATCCTACTACACAGAACTGGGGTTCCCGATTTGATTTTAGCACGTTAATAGGTTTTAATAAAAAACCGACAGGGCATATACACGGGTCAAAGGGCGTGATGTATATCCAAACCGAAGCAAGTGGCATGCTCCGCACAGGCGCGCAAGATAGCGGGAAAACATGGCGGCTTGTCGGCGGACCTTCGAATAACATTGATACTCGTTCCTTTTGGGTTACAGGCTGTCGTGGAGAGGTTGTGATTGCCTTTGATGCAACAGGGGCTGTCTGGAAGACTGCAGACGGTGGTGATGGCTCACTTTCCACAAATACACCAATTGTTTGGGAAGAAGTAAAATTTCCTACTATCACAGCCTGTACATCCTCAACCAAGTCCGCCAAACTTCTCAATACGCAGTGCGGCAATATGGTCTTGACATCAGTCGCTATTGAGAATAATCCCGGTGTCTATATTTTCACACCACCTACATTACCTGATACATTATTTGAAGGTGCATCATACACAGCAACGGTTGACCTTATGCCAAATGGTAATTATGGTGTGTTCAACTCGCAGATACGTATCAAAGGATACGTTGATGCTTCCGGTAGTAAAAGAAATTTTGACAGTGTAATAAAAGTATCAGCATCAGTTAATGGTGAGAATCCGAGATTAACGCTGAATCTATCTACCCTTGATCTTGGCGATGCAGGTATCTGCGGCGAAAAGAATGACTCTGTATTTATATTTAAGAATACAGGATGTGATACGTTGGAAATAATCGCAGGTCCGGGTACGATTGTATCTGAATTCTCTATCGACGCAATTACTCTTCCCTACTCGCTTCCGCCTGATAGCTCTGTAACTATCGGTGCACATTTTATCCCTGTTACTCTCGGCAAGAAGACTATCTATCCATCCTACACCGGACGGATGCACGGCAAGACACAAGATATTTCATTTCAAATCGAGGGTACAGGTACTGATGGTGTTGGTGTTTTAAGTTACGAACCGAAAGCATTTTCATTTGACACACTTTCTATTTGCTCACCGAGTGATTCGCTCTTTGGCTTCCTTACTAATACAGGTTGCGTACCAATAACCATTGAAAACTTTGCACTGACAAGTGTTGCAGATTATGTACTCCTCGGTGCTATTCCTACCGGAGCAACTCTTCAACCAAAAGATACTTTACGCTACGGAATACAATTCTCTCCCCTTCAAAAAGGAAGTAGAACAGGAAGCATAGCCATTCGCTCGAAGAATGCGTCGGGGACAGGTACGAGTAAAGATTACAATGCTAGCATTGACGGATTTGTCGGAAATGGCACGAAGATACTTTCGGTAAGCCCGAATGGCGGTACGGTTGACCTCGGGACTGTATTCTTATGTGACGAGACAAGTTCGTCGGTCCAACTTGAGAATACAGGATGCGATACACTTATCCTGACAAGTGCAAATCTTGCAGGCAGCGGATTTATCATTGATGCATCACAACTACCGAAGTCACTTGCTCCGCGTGAGAAGATAACTCTCGGAGTTTCTACAAAAGTAGATACTGTTGGTGGCAAGACACAAAACTCCGCATCGGTTTCATTTGCTTCGACGGCAAGCAACATACTGCCTTCAATTTCATTTACACGTTCTATAAGTTTCCCTGGCAATGCATCGTTTGGCATTTCATCAGTACCTCATCCATCGAACCCAATAGGTACATCCGGCGACCCTGTTCGTTTTGCACTATTAGAGTCAGCAACAGATGGATTTGCGAGTGCTAATATCCGTTCGCTTGAGTTCGATCTCGGCTATAACTCCGACCTCATTACATACACAGGCACACAAGGACCGAATACTCTTAGTACGAGTGATAATAAACACTTTACATTGTCAGGTACGCCCTATATACAAGCTGATGCAAGCGGAAAGTTAGCAGAGCTTGATTTTAGAATTTATCTTACAAAAGATTCAACGACGAATCTTGTGCTATCAAATGTAACTTCCGGTGGGGGTCCGCAGGACCCATGCACATCAAGCGTTTCAACAACGACAGGTGCAAGCTTTAGTTATACCTACGTCTGTGCCGACCACATACTACAAGATTTTATGCGAGGCGAGACACTCCAGCTTGGTGCAATAAAACCAAATCCGGCGAAGAACGAGATTTCATTTATCATTGATATTCCGAGCAAAGATGATGTGAAGATTGGAATCACTGATATCAGCGGTACAGTGCTTCGTCGCTACGAGCGGATACTTCAAGGTGGGGAAGAAGAACTTACGTTCTCAATCAGCGACCTTCCAGAGGGCAGTTATATCCTAACTGTTGAATCAACATCAAGCAAAACTTCCCAACGATTCCTCAGGATAAAATAAAAGAGGCAGTCAATGACTGCCTCTTTTTTACGCTTTGAAGTTTAAGCTTTTCGCTTGTTACTTACCACCAACCGTTGCGGTTGCCGTAGCTGCGACCTGATATATCGGTGCTGTTCGGGTCGTTATATTCATAACGCTGACGTCCGTTGTTTCCGCCTTCGCGGTTCCCGCGCTCTGCGTTCGGTTTTGCCTCACGGACTGAAAGCGGACGACCTTCGATCTCTTTACCGTTAAGCTCTGTCATTGCCTTAGTTGCGCTTTCCTCGGTCTCCATCTCGACGAAGCCAAAGCCCTTTGACTTCTTCGTCATCTGGTCACTGACGATAGCTGTACTCGTGACACGACCAAAGGGTTTGAAGAGATCTTCCAATTGCTCGACCGACCAGCTATAAGGTAAGCTGCCGATATAAAGCTTTTTGGTTAGTACCGGTACGATCTCTTTCTCTACTGTATCCATTACATTCCTCTTTCTATAACGTTGTTGATGCGTACGCCCGGAGGGCGTTTTTGGGAAGCACTTAAACCCAATGACCTACCGAAAAGTTTTCCCCAATTTTAACAAACAGGCGGGGCAGCATAAGAATCGTGTCGAGTCTTGATAAGCTCATCATCTAAAATGATGCCCCCTTTTTCTATCTGTTGTTCTACAAGTGGGAAAAGTATTCGTTCTTCTTTACGGATATGTGCTTCTAGCAGGTCTCCAAAATCTTTGAGCATTTGTGGGTCGGGTAGTTGGCGTATCTTCTCAAGAGACGCTCTCATTGCCTGATGTTCAGCAAGAAGCTCGCCAGTTATGCTTGTCATCATATCATCTCCCAAGTCCAGAAGTACAGGGAAGACTAATTGCTCTTCGAGAGTGAAATGATGAAGTAACTCACTATCGGCAAACGCTAATAGCTGCGGTGCTTGGTTTTCTTCTCCGGCAAGCCACCAATCGTTCTGTGATGCGGGTCCGCCCTTCTTCAATCGTAACGCAACGACAAGACCATGATGATGATCGTGTGAAAGCGGAACAAGCGAAGAGTGACGTGGCATTAGTCGTCAAGTTTATCGGGATTGATAAGTGCTGATAGTAAGATACTTCCGAGCAAGATACCGACAATAATCATGAGCGATACCATAATATCTATATGATAGCCGGGAATAACAAGAGGCACAAGCATCTTCACACCGACAAACCACAAGATAACGCCAACACCTTTTTTGACAAATCGGAATGCCTGCTGTGTTCTCTCAAGCAAGAAATACAGCGAGCGCAAACCAAATACGGCAAGCATATTAGAGCTAAAGACGATCATCGGGTCTCGTGTCACGGCAAATACTGCAGGGATCGAGTCAATAGCAAAAAGTACATCTGTTAGCTCTACTACAAGTAATACAACAAAGAGCGGCGTGGCAAATCGCTTGCCGTTCTTCATAGTGAAGAACTTGTCACCATCATACTCATTGGTGACGTTCATAAACTTTCGTGTCAACTTGATGATGCGGTTCTTATCAGGATCGAACTCTTCTTCTTTACCGAAGGTCATCACAAAACCTGTATAAAGAATAAGAACACCAAAGATGTACATGAGCCATTCATACTCATTAACAAGTCCGATGCCAGCAAATATCATCACGCCTCGTAAAACGATAACGCCCATGATACCATAGTTCAAAACCCTTCGCTGGAGCTTGGGCTTGATCTTGAAGTGGCTAAAGAGCATCAGGAAGACAAAGAGATTATCGACAGAAAGTGCTTTCTCTATAGTATATCCTGCGAGGAATTGGAGTGCTATTTCCGAACCTTCGTATTGCCATAAATACAAGGCAAAGCCGAGCGACAGCCCGATCCAAAACATGCTCCATAATAATGCTTTCTGAAATGACATTGGCGCGTAAGCGTCTTTTTGCATAAAGTATGTGTAAAATATCGACATCGTACAACTCAAAAAACCAAAGATTTCATCCCGTACAATCAATTAAAATTGCCCAATGTTTTCAAAAAACAGTGGAAAACTCGAAAAAACAGAGACTTAGCCCACTTTTTGACACAGCGAGGTGTAACAGAAAGAAACTTGCGGAGTTTATGAGCATTGGTAAGGATATATCCGTATATTTGTACCGAAATCAGCGCGACGGCTTCCCCCATAAGCCCAACGCTCGGGAAAAAAATAAAAAGAAAATTTGCAAATCGCTTATTTTTGTTGTATATTTGTCCCGATAAGTTTTGCACGAAAATGTGAATAAGCCCCCTTCCCCGTAAAATGCGGGTTGAGGTGCCGTTTACAGTTTTTGTGCACTTTTTGAAATTGCTGGAAAATAATTGTGTATCTTTGCACAGTCAGTTCGGTTACAAGAAGGATTTCTCTCACGAGACGCCACTGGTTACCGCAGCAAACAAATACGATTTTTGATTTAACTATACGTATTTTAACTAATTAATCACAATAGGAGACGAAGGGTATGACTTCACGTCGTTCAATATTGTTAAGCTTGATGCTCGGAGCGTTTCTTTCCGTCATGGGCTTACAAACAGCTAATGCTCAAGTCCCGCGTAGTATTTCCTATCAGGGACGTTTGATCAAGGCTGGCCAGCCCGTAAATGGAACGGTCAACTTAACGATCAAGATCTATGACGCCTCTGGTGCCGAGAAATATACCGAGACCAGCAGCTTAGTAGAAGTAAAGGATGGAATCTTTAACATATTGCTTGGTGGAACCAGCGGCACGCTTCCGGCGACGCTTGATTTCAATGAGCAGTATTTTCTCGGTATCAACGTGGACGGCACGGGGGAAATGAACCCGCGTACGCCTTTCGTTGCTGCGCCATACGCTCTTAATTCAGAGTTGGTCGGCGGAGTTGGTGTAGCAAAGGTACCCACACCGGGTATGTTGCTCCCATTAGATGCCAACGGCAAATTGCCAATCGGTGTATTGCCACAGGCTGCACAAGCTATCGGCAGCATCAATGGTATCATCGACGGTGATGTCATAATTGATGCTATTGCACCAGTTACGGTGACTAACAATATTGCAACTAAGACGATCACGATCGGCTTACTTCCAGGGTCACTTGGCAACATCACATCAGTTCAGGCAGGACCTGGATTGACAGGTGGCGGCTCAACTGGTGTAGTAACACTTGAAGTTGCACCGAACGGTATCATCACTTCAATGATCGGTACAGGCGCAGTTACAGGTATGAAACTCCATCAGGGTGTTCCCGGTGATGGACTTTATCAGGACGTACTTGGCAACTTGAATGTCGGTGTTAACAGCACTCTTCTCGCTTTCCCGGACTTCATCGGTCTTAACCTTGCGAGCCCGAACACATGGACAGCGCTCCAGACGTTCAATTCAGGTGTCACTGTTGGAGGTACCTCAACATTTACTGGCAACGTTATCATTAACGGTGTCGCAGAACCAACGGTCCTTACCGGGCCCGCAGTTCCGCCGGTCGCTAACTATGAGCTTCAGCTCAATGGTGATCTTCGCACAACAGGTTTCAGCTACTTCGTAGGTAACCATCGTGTTGACGGCTTAGTTGACCTTCAGAACACCATCAGCAATACAGGCGCACTTAACGGTGGCGTTGTATTTGTTGGTGATGCATTCACGGCGACAGGCACAACAGTTTTAGCTTCGACAGCTGGTTCAACTACAACCATCGGCAACACGACGGGTGCGTTGACAACTAACTCTTCAACAACAAGCTTGAACTCGGCATCTACCTTCGGTATCACCGCTGGTGGAACGACGACTATCACTGCTCCGACCATCGCACACGTTGGTCTGTTCACCCAGACAGGCAACTCTACCTTCACAGGTACGATCACCCAGACTGGTGGAAACGTTCAGCTCGCTGGCGGTGCAACGAATAACTTCGGCACAGTTATCGGTTCGAACAACACTTATGGTGCAGCAAGCAGTGTTAATACCTTTAATGGTCAGACAAACACGTTCAATCTTACAGCTCCTGGAAATGTAACAATCAATGGTACACCAGAGCCACTTGCTATCAATAATGTTGCAGTAACCAACTTTGAACTCATCAACAATGGTGACCTTCGCAACAACGGATTCTTCTGGAATCTTGGTAACTCGCAGTTGGGTGGCACATTAGCTGTATCGGGCAACACGACGATAGGCGGTACAACAACAGTAACCGGCTTGACGACCTTAAATGGTGGTCTTAACAGCAACGGTACATTCAATCAGGTTGGCACATCGAACTTCACAGGTGCTCTTAACCAGAGCGGCGGCAATGTGACATTGAATGGTCCTACGGCTATCAATAACACATTGACAGTCTCTGGTGTAACGACGGTCAATAACAATCTCGTTGTAACCGGAACATCTGATCTTCAGGGTGCTATCAGTAACTCGTCAGCTACCAACGGCGGTGCAGTTACGGTGAATGATGCACAAGGCTTAACAAACCTTCAGGGTGGTATCAACAACACAGGTACATTGACACAGAATGGTAACATTACCCAAACATCTGGTGCTACGTCGCTCTTAAACACGACGATCACTGGAACACTCACACAGAGTGGTGGTAATGCGAACATTGCCGGTAACACGACAAACACCTTTGGTACAGTAGCTGGATCAACCAACACAATTGGTGGTGCTGGAAGCACGAACACCATCACTGGTGGCGGTAACACAATCAGCTCAACAGGTAATAACACGATCACAGCGACCGGAACGAACACCATCACTGGTGGTACGAATAATATTAACGGTCCTACGAACGTAGTTGGTAATACCTCAATCACAGGTAACCTTACCACATCAGGTAACAATACGCTCGGTACAGCCGGTGTAAGCACAAACCTTCTTCAGGGTGTAAACAATACCATGACATCGTCTGTAACATCGACGATTAATGGTGTGAATGTGAACATTAATGGTTTAACGACCATCAATGGTAATACCCAGGTTAATGGTACACTCGGTAACACAGGTAACTTGAATCTTGGCACAGCAAGCACAGTCAATAACTTTGGCGGTCCACTTGCAGCTAACCGCTTCAATGGTACCTCGAACTTCGGTTCACTACCTGCAGGTAACGGTAACAAGGTTATCGTTGATGGAATACCAAATACCAACCCGATCAACACAGTACCGGGTCCTGGTTTCGGACTTCCTTCAGGATTCATTGATCCAACCGATTATGAGTTCATTGTTAACGGTGATGCAAAGATCACAGGTTACACAAATCTTAACAATGCGTATGTCAATAACCTCGTTATTGGTATGTCATTGTTCTTCCCTCCGGGAGCAACACTTTGCGCACAGAACATCCAGGTTCAAAACCTTGGTGCCTGGTGCACAACGCCTGGTGCAGCTATCAACCTTCAGACAGCGTTCACGCAGTCAAGCTTAGGTGCTAATGCTAACAATACATTCCTAACTACTGTATTTAACGGTAACACTACTGTAAATGGTAACGAGACTGTTACAGGTACACAGACATCAGGAAACATTGTTAACCTCGGTACACTTGATCAGCGTGGTAACATCTTCAATTCAGTCGGTACTGTAACAGTAAACGATGCGTTTGAAGTATTACCTGGTTTCACCTCTACATTTGGTGGACCGGCTGTATTCAATAGCTCGATCACACAGCTTGCAGGTCAGACAGCAACACTCGGTAATGTTACTGTATCGAACAACCTTCTTGTTAACGGTACAACAAACCTTATCGGTGCTGCAACAACCAATGGTATCACAAATGCGGGTAACATCGGAACGACAACGTTGACAACAACAAGCACAGCAAATATCGGTGGTGCATTGACTGTAACCGGTACATCAACATTGAATGGTGCTACAACCATTAACAATACGTTGAATGTAACAGGCGCAACAACGACCAACGGTTTAACAAATACAGGCAACATTGCAACAGGCACGTTGAGCACAACAGGCCTTGCTTCGTTGAATTCTGCTAATGTTGCAACAACACTCGTAGTTGGTGGAAACACAACATTGAACACTGTTACTGTTACTGGTCTTGCTACAACAAGCAATATCACAAATTCGGGCAACATCACAACAGCTACTTTGACTGTAACTGGTGCGTCAACTGTAAATGGTATTATTAATACCGGTACACTTGATCAGCGCGGTAACATCTTCAATAGCACTGGTGTAGTGAACGTCTCTGATGACCTTACAGTCACAGGCGCAACAGTTACCAATGGTATCACGAATACAGGTAATATTGCAACTGGTACGTTGGGAACAACGGGTCTTGCTACTTTGAATTCGCTGCTCGTTAATACGACATCGACATTCACAGGTGTTGCAACATTCAACGGCATTGTAAATAACGGGACATTGTCACAGACAGGTGCTTCGACCTTCAACGGTCCTGCACAGTTCAATAGCTCGATTACTCAAGCTGCTGGGCAGAACACAACTCTTGGTAACTTGACTGTTGCTGGCACATCGAATCTCATCGGTGCTACCACATCATCAAGTATCACGAACTCTGGAAACATTCAGACCGCAACGTTGAACACAACTGCTCTTGCTACCTTGAATTCGTTGCTCGTCAACACGACATCGACATTCACAGGGTTGTCTACCTTCAATGGTGGTATCAACAGTAATGGTACGATTAACCAGACGGGTACAACGAACCTTACAGGTGCGCTAAACCAGAGCGGTGGTAATGCTACCATCGCTGGTGGTGCAACTAATACATTTGGTACAGTAGCCGGTTCGAATAACACGATCGGTTCTATAACAAGTGTAAACAATATCAATGGTACTACAACAAATAACGGTAACTTAATTGTAACCGGTACGATAGACGCTCAAAACTCTATCTTCAACTCAACAGCTAATACAGGCGGCGACGTAAATATCAACGATGGTCTCCGTGTAGTTGGTAATACACAGTTGAATGGTAATACTAATAACGTAGGTGTTGCAAACGCTGTCAATGTTGTAACTAATAACATAGGCGGTACCTCAGGGCAGGCACCTCTTGCTCCTGTTGCTTATCCTGGTGTAATTGATGTTGCTGTTCAATCAGCTTCGACATCACGTAACTTCCAACATGGTTACAACATCTTCCAGGGTGATGCTGCTGATAATGATGAACATATCGTTCTTGTTAACGGTATCCCTACAACAACAGCTGCTGGTGATTATGCAAACATTGATGCGCTTGGAACAGACGTTCCTGGTGTTATCAACTACGAAGTAATCATTGATGGTGATCTTCTCGTAACAGGTCATCTTGCATCACGCTCGATTCCTTGGGTTCGCAGCGCACGTGGTACACTTCGCTATGATGGCGTAGGTGGCGATCCGGTTGATGGTTATTCATCACAGGTTATCGCAGTTCCTGGTGTAGTTGCTACTGATAATGTAACAGTAACATACATTACTGACAACGCACTTTCATCACGTAGCTTCCTTGATGCAGTAGCTGGTGCAGGCACAGTGACGGTTCGTTCTTCGTCACCGACAGATGATAATGTTGTTCAGATCATTATTCATCGCCCAACACCATAATTGATTGTTCCTTAATAATTGAACGACGTTCCTACGGCATGAGATTCTCGGGGTAACTAATCCTGATACTCCGAGAACTCAGCCGAGGGTTAACACAAAAATTTTCACCGTCAGAGAGAGTTCATAAAAAACCCTTCGTCATAAGCGAAGGGTTTTTTCTTTGGCTATATCGAACGTGAAGCTTATGAGAGTAGAACATTCCAAGCTGATTCGATGTCATCAAATTCAAGAAGCTCTTTCGCTCTTGTGTGCCGTTCAGTACGCGATGCAGGATCGTACTGATGGGTAGCAAACGAAGTAGGCAGGTCAATGTGTAAGAGTTTAGCTATGTCCTGACCGGAGAGGATAGAACTTGTTAGTATCTCAATAGGCAAGATATCGAAGCTATTTGCAGCAGCTGTCGGCTGTCTGAGCTCAAAAAGACCTTGAGCCGCGCGAGAATACCAACTACCACCCATTCGTGCCACCTGATCCATTTTACGGGGGTCTATTGCCATCTTATCTGAGATTACATCGTCACTTATATGAAAAAGGACAACTTCACATATCATCATGTTGGCACTTCCGGGTAAATTGCCGAAATCTACATGTTGGAGAAGTTTTGCTTCCATGATAAAGGGGCTTTCAGCAACCCCAGGAGCCGTGACAAGCTGCGATTCATGCTTTGTGAAGCCAGACTTAACGAATTCATCCACACCTTTCTCAAACGGAGCTGACGCAATGCTCATCTGATGCACCATATCGTAAGTCACCACAGAGATAGTACACTCACCAGTCTCTTGGACGTTCAAAAACGTATCTTTTGGAGCTCCCGTCTTGCCCGAGAAAGCCGGGCTAAAACAAATGACAGGAGGATTAGCGCCAAATGCGTTAAAGAAGCTAAAGGGTGCAAGATTTGGTCGTCCCTCCTTGTCAATAGATCCTACAAAGGCTATCGGTCTGGGAGCAATTCCGCCGAGTAAAAGCCGATGTGTTTCGTGAAACGGGATTTCTTTAGGATTGAATACTCTTTTCATTGATATGTTTAATAGAGATAAAATAACAGAATCCTTCGGCAAAGAATCACTCGGCTCGCCGATGAAAATCGTTGTGCTTGTGTCCTCTGCACATATACCGATGCGAGCACGTGGAATCGTGCGGTCACTATTAGGAAATCAAGAAGTCCTTGAATCAAGCATTGATAATGTTGATACACCACACATAATTATTACTGACATCCTAGTACGAGAATTAGGATTTCTTTCAGTACTAAAAAATAGAAAAAGCAACAACGACAAACAGACTATACGCAAAGCACCATCTCCGTTGAGAGGATTGCAATTAAGACTTGAATCAGAATCAGCGCGTGCTAAGCTAACTTATGTACGTGAGTTCTATACCTTAGGGGCAATGAATCGGTTGCGAAAAAGCAAACCCAATCTCATCATTGATATAAGCGATGGTGCAGAGGTACATGAGATAATTTTAGAGCGTACACGACACGGTGTTCTCGCAATCAATAATGATATCAATACAAATACCCTACGAGCTATCCAAAGAACTTCGACGGGGAGTAAAATACTTCTTGAACGCCCTTACACACTTGAGACTTTAACCCAAGCGGAGCGTACTATTCTTCTTGAAAGTATTATGTTGTTGATCACAAGTAACATAGTTACAAACTGAACCAGTAACTTACCTTTAACATCAAAATATTTTCTGTGTCTTCGGACGAGAAAACATTTCTAAGGTCATTTGCAACATCAAGTGAGGTCGATTGTGACTCTACAGATTGCTGTTGTGTCCAGACAAGATATGCTGTCGAGCCGGGAAGGTATTCCCATCGGAGAACAGCGTTTCCTCGTATCGAAGCAAAGTGGAAATTCGGTTCATAAAGTGAAAACGCAGCAGCACTTCCTGCTCCGTCAGGATCAACAGTATACTCTCCATCTGTCTTTTCTATTGTGCTTCCACCATCACCGTAGCGAAGGAAGTCATAACTTGCGGGTCTAGACAACTCCTTAATATTAGAATACTCTCCTACTGAAACAAATGGCTGTAAGAAAAGCTGGAAGCTTAAACGCGGTGTGAACGTCCAGTTAAATCGGATGCTTGCCGAGACTGTTCGTTGATCCAATTCCGCAAAGACATGTCGTGAGCCGAATGTATTTGTTGCAGTTGGGTCTTTGAGAGTAGTTACATATTGTGCATCGTTATCTTCGACATCGTAGCTTGGTGCAAATCGGAAAAATATGTTGTTCGAAGCACGCCACTCGAGGTATCCTGCGACTGTCCAAGAAGCATGGTCGGTAACAGAAGGTTGATACGATGCACTTGCTCCGAATCCTAGCCGTTTGCGAGCGTCTGAGTCGAAGCCGATCTCAGAGTACAACCATGTAGGCACAATCATAATAGGACCTCCGCGCGTAGCCGAGTTTGACGTTTGTTCAGGGAAGTAACTCACCTGTCCGGAAACTTCATAAAAATTGGTGAATAAGAGGTCGCCGAACGCAGCATAACCGATATGAGTGGGATTCCCATCACCATCAAAAGAACGTGCTGCGACTGCACTCATAGAAGCATTCTGCATCAACCCTGAAGGCTCTGTCCACCTGTAACCGGATTGTATATGACCATTGAGACGATCACCCTTGAAACTTACACCAAGATCATTCTGATCGTAGTTGGGGTCAAGATAACCAAGTCCGGCATTGAATGTAACATTTCCCTCTTGCTTATTAAGCCATAGCCGTCCGCCATAGCCTGTGAGTGAAGTTGCCGATGAGTCAACTCCGAGATATGAAGCATCAGGACGTTGAAAGTAATGGCGAGAGTTGCGTTGAATTCGAGTCATTGCGTCCGTCGTACCAGTCAGGTGAGTTAACCCAGCCCAACCCGTTACAACCCATTCTCTCTCGTCGTCTAAAAATGACCAACCATCAAGTGCTAAAACTGAACCTGATTTATTCAACTGTGTTTCAAGTGAGAGATCATCAAATGAACGTGTGACATTTGTCAGCATTCCTCCCAAGGACCAAAATCCTTCATCATATTCCTTCCGAAGACGAAGAGCGTTATAAAAGGTCAAGGGCTCGACTTCCGCTTCACTTTTTGTACCGCCTATGGAAAGGTCGGCATACTCTCGCTGTGTTACGGCAGAGACAATGCCAATAGGAAAAGTATTGCCGAGGTCACCTGTAAGTTTGACAGCTCCATAGATCGTCGAAGCTATTGGAGCGTCGTAATAATCCGCCGACGGGATCCTGCCTTGAGGGACTCTGCCAATACGTCGTGAATAAAAGAAAATAGGGTCAAACCAATCATAATTTTCAAAAGAATTTGCTCCGCCGTTGCCAAAACGGAAATTGCTTGAGCCCTCAATAAAGAATGGACGTTTTTCTTGGAAGATGGTCTCCGCATCGGAGAGATTGATTACTGCCGGGTCAACTTCAACCTGTCCGAAATCAGGGTTGATGGTCATATCAAGATTGAGATTTCTCCCAATACCTGCTTTGATATCTGCTCCTGCCCCGGGAGAGAATTTCGCCCCGGTGTGAAACGGATCGCCCTCTATTTTTGGCTTGAATTCTTCTTTTAAGGTCGTGTAAGGCAAAAACTCTACACGGCTCGGGCTTGGTATGCCTTTTATGCCCGTAAGCTCCAGAAAGCGTGATACGTAACCGCTACCGTTTCGAGGTTTGAAGACAGCAAAATCACTCTCTTTACGGCGGGAAAAGAACCGAGCAAAATTTACTCCCCAAACCTGTTCTTCAATGTTGTGGAATCGGAGCTGGGAAAACGGTATCTCAAATTCTGCCGTCCAACCGAGCGAGTCAATGCGTGTTTTTCCGTCCCAAATACCGTCCCATGTATTATCCTCCCATTCATCATTCGAGAAAGTCGCATCTGAGAATGACCCGGCTGCGCTCATCCCGAAGGAATAGCCGGTTCGCTTGTCATGATATGGGTCAAATTCTACCCAAAAAAAATCTGCTCCTGCCCATCCGTCACGTCGTGTCAAACGAGCAACGATAGAGTCAGGATGAGTATCATACATTCGAGCGGCAATATAAAGCTTTGTATCATCGTATGCTATCCATGCCTCGGTGCGCTGTGTAGCGACAGCATTCTCATCAGGAAACTCCTGGAAAAACTCTGTGAAGGGTACACCTTTCCAAACTTCTTCATCGAGCTTACCATCAAGTATGATCTTACTTGAAATTCGTACGGCCCCAACTTTGGCACTTGATGCCGTTGATATCAAGAGAGTAAAGAGTACCCAAAGAGTAAAGTACATAGGATTTGGTGAGATTGGGTTAAGAAAAGAACAATATTAGCTACGCTTGAAAGAGGTAGTGGTTTCGGGGGTTAGTGAAAATGTCAATATTCAATAAGCCGATGAATAGAATAATTATTGAGCACTTTTCTTCCATTTAAGAAGCTTAGCTCTATTAGAAATAGAAACGCTACGACTTCTCCGCCGAGCATCTCTATAAGATGTGCCGATGCATTTGCTGTCCCGCCTGTAGCCAGTACATCATCTACGATGAGAACTCGCTCACTCTTTCTGAGAGCATCCTCGTGTATCTCAAGAGTGTTAGACCCATATTCAAGGTCATAACTAGTAGATACAGTTTTGAACGGGAGTTTACCTTTCTTGCGAATAGGGACGAATCCCTTGCCAAGCATCTTTGCAAGCGGCGCGCCGAAAATAAATCCCCGTGACTCGATAGCAGCGATCTTATCGAACCCTACACCTTTTACGACTTCTGCCATTTTAACTAAAGTATGTTCAAATGCTGCAGTATTTCCGATAAGAGGTGTAATGTCGCGGAAGAGAATACCCGGTGACGGAAAATCCGGAATGTCGCGGATGAATGATTTTAGCTCCATTAATAATTATCGAAGAAATATCGTTACACTATACAAAAACAAATCAGAAATATATCCGTAGAAAATTGCAATCATATGAATACTCCTGACGAAGCCCGTGCACAAGCAGTCAAACTAGCGCAAGAATCAGTTGCAAGTGGCGAACCGATGGCATGGTTTGAACAACTCTATAGCTGTGCAAACGGAGACAATTCAAAGATTCCTTGGGCTGACGGAATACCGAATCCGTATCTCATTTCATGGTTTGAGAAGACCAATATTTCAGGCAATGGTCGAAGTGCTGTTGTCGTAGGGTGCGGTCTCGGTGAAGATGCCGAGGAGCTTTCGGGACGCGGCTTCAAGGTTACTGCATTTGATCTTTCCCCGACTGCTATAGAATGGTGCAAGAAGCTTTATCCCGAATCAAGTGTCCGCTACCTCGCTGCTGATCTTTTTGATCTGCCTGAAGAACTAACCAAACGATTTGACTTTATTTATGAGTGCTATACTATTCAGGCACTTCCGCGTTCGTTGAGGAATAAAACTATTAAAGCAATAGCATCCCTTCTCAATGAGGGTGGAGAAATGTTACTGATAGGACGTAGTTGGCACGGAGAGAGGGAAGATGACGGTCCGCCCTGGTCCCTTAAAGAAGAAGAACTTCTCTATTTCCAAACTCTTGGCCTTCAAGAAATAACATCAGAAGAATTTTGGGATGACAAGACAGGATACGACAGAGTTAGAAAACTATATCGACGCGAACAATGAGCAAAGTACAGTACGCCGTTATCTTTACAGCAAAACTCCGTGAGGATGCACTTGAGTATAGTGAAGTAGCCGAACAAATGGAGGAGAAGATGCGAACGTATGACGGATTCGTCTCTTTTGAAAGAGTAAGAGGCGCTGATGGTTTTGGTATAACGGTCTGCATTTGGGAATCACTCGAAGCACTACAGTCATGGAAGAAAGACCTCGACCACCAAGAAGCACAGAGAAGAGGAAAAGCAGAGTGGTATGAGTATTACAGAGTACGAGTAGCTAAAATAGAATATGAATATGACCATAGCAAGTGAATTCCTGACACAAATACGAAGCATCTTCCGCTCACAAAAGACGATGCTTGATAAAACGTTGGCACAGTTATCGGATACGGAGTTATTCTACCAACCCGATAGCGAGTCGAACAGTATAGCTATTACCATCAAACATCTTGGTGGCAACATGGTCTCGCGCTGGACGGACTTTTTGTCTACCGACGGTGAAAAACAAAACCGTGACCGCGACAGTGAATTCATCACTGATGCCGACACTGCCGAATCACTCAAAGCACTCTTGGAGAGAGGATATCAAGTATTCTTTGATACGCTTGATTCACTAACAGAAGACGATCTCTTAAAAACTATCACCATTCGCAACGAACCACATTCAGTTATACAGGCATTGCAGAGACAGGTATCACACTACGGATACCACGTCGGGCAAGTCGTCTATCTTGCGAAGCACGTTAAAGGAGCAAACTGGAAAACACTCTCTATTCCAAAAGGGAAGAGCAGTGATTACGTGGCAACTATGTTCAAACAGAATTAGCGCGTTCCTTTATAGGTCTTTGCTATTGTACAATTGGTATCTTACTCAATAGTAATAACGAGTCGGTTGATGAATAGTCGAACTGAAACAAGCCGTCTCCTCCGACCATAATCAAATTACCATTATTTGGGATTAAATCATAAGTTTGAACACTACTAAACTGATTGGTCATACTCAACCGCAAAGGGTCTGATGCATCATACACTTTTAGTCCTGCATTGCCGTCACAAATGAAAAGTTTGTTACCGTCAATTCCCAGTCCATACGGATTTGTCATATCATAGGATTTGACAAGTTGTGGATCAGTAATATTTTTGAGATCAATAATATCAAGACTATTGAGCCCTTGCCAACACTCTGTTCCGTTGCGTAGTGTAACGTAGGCATAGTCACCTTGAACTACGACAGGGTCACAGCTGCGAATATGACGATACGTAGAGATATACTTCGGTGAATATGGTGTGGAGTTATCATAGATGAGCATTCCTGTTGTTGTCCCGAAGAAAATATAGTTTGAATACGGAAATATCGTTTCTATATTTCCTTGAAGCCCGACTGTCGAAACCTTTGAAGGAATCGTCGCATCAGTTATGTTAAAGATCTGAAGACTATCATTAGATAAGACATAGAGCGCATCACCTCTGACAGCAAAGCGAGCCATTGAGCCGCCTTTGCCATTTCCAACTGTACTTGTCGGAGAGACAGAGTCCTGTGAATTGCAGCCAAGGATGGCAAGGAGTATGATTGAGAGCGTAATTTTTTTCATCATACCTCCTTTAGTTATAGACGGTATCTTTCCAATGAACAATCACTAAGCTATCATGGGGAAAGCTGCGATCGTAGTACCTATCGGTCGGATATGAGAGCCGTGGGAATACCTTTTCGATTCGACTTGTAACAACAGCGCTCGTCGGATTGGCTACATTGATCGCAACTATATCGGTTGCATTGTCTGCATACAAAATAGTTGACCTCATCGTTATGTCAATATTGCCCGGAATATTGATGAACGCCACATTTTGCGGGTTCAATGGATCTGTATTATTGATGACATGAACACCCTTGTAGCGTTCATTTATGTAGAGATGATTTCCACGAATGTATATTTTACCTGGGTTCCGAAGCTCGGCAGGTGGCATTGAGTAAACAGACCTTTTGAGACTATCACGGGTGATAGTAACTGGCGTGATGTTCGTATAATCGTAATACCAATTATCGCCAGTGTTTCCTGACGGGTATAAGCAGCCGAGGAGTAGGCATGAGACAAAAACAATTGTTGATCTGACCATATTGACCTCACTACAATAGTGTACACTCCGGTTATCGGGTAAGAACCCTATTGGGATAACACAAAAAACTCTGTGCGGTTACACTAAATGAACACTATTTTTTTTTGTAAGAAGGACTACTCAAGATCAAAACTTGCATTCACAACAGCTGTAATGTCTTTCTCGATAGCCGAGACGTCGTTCATACCGTAATCAGATATTTCTGTTGAGTTCTTCGGTGTTATTTGTAGTACACCCATCCGTGCTTCACGGATCGAGCCGAGCGTAGAGCCTGTTGCCTCTGCTATCTTCTTCGCCCGCATCATTGCATCCTTTGCGGCTTCTGCCTGTACCTGCACTTTTACATCGGAAAGCTTTGTGTATTGATACTGCGGAGGTTCTATCTGGACTGATATTCCTTGCTCGACAAGAGTTGGAAGAGACAATGATAACTCCTTTATTTTCATAACATCATTCGACTGAATGATAACTCGTTGTGAATAGGAGTATCCTTGTATGATACCTGTTGAGTATCCTTGATCGTTGAGTACAAAGTTCGGGAAGTTGCTAACGGTCTGGAATTCGACCATCTCTTTTGTAAAACCTTGTGAAGCAAGATAAGCCAGTAGTGCCGGCTTCTGTGATTCAAGCGCTTTGTATGATGCCGATTGTGTTGCTCCATACGAGCCGATCGAAACGCCAAGAATACCGAGATCGCTTTTTATCGCGAGCTTCGCCGAGCCGGTGACATTGATCTGTTGGTTTGTCTGCCGTGAAGATCTATACGCACTTGAAAAAATGAAGAGTGCGATAACCAGCGATGCGCCAATAATGGCAGAAGCAATGATATTGGTATTGTCTTTCATATATGTGCCCAGTTTTCTTCTCTACAAAAGTACGATAGTTTGCCCAAAAAAAATTGAAAAACAAAGAAACGTTTTCGCTATAAGAGTGTCTTTATATATGGAGGTTTTCATTATTTAACGACAGAGCTGCGGCTCTGTTTTGTACCAATAACAATTGGCGCTATGAAAAAACTAATCAGTGTCTTCGGACCAAGTGAAACCCGTTCAGGCGAACCGGTTTACATAGAGGCAGAACATCTGGGGAAGCTTCTCGCTCATGCCGGATTTGGAGTTGTTTCCGGTGGATACGACGGTGTGATGGAAGCTGTGGCAAAAGGTGCTGCTTCTGAAGGAGGCGGCTCTGTAGGCGTAACGGCAGAAGTCTATGCTGCTCGTGACCGTGAGTCCAACCAATATATCACCCGTGAAGTAAAAGTAAAAAGCCACGTTGATCGGCTCATGGAGCTTATTGATCTGGCTGATGGCTATATAGCCGTCGGCATCTCGCCGGGGACTCTGGTAGAGGTCGTTACCTGTTGGGATTACATGATAAAAGGGTTTATTCCTGTAAAGCCGATAGTGCTCATTGGCGATGAATGGAGGGCATTATGTGATGTGCTTTTCACACAGGAATTCTACATTAGCAAATGCAAGATGATAAAAATAGTTGATACCGCTGATGATGCATTTGACCATCTTATTGATGTCTTCGGTCTACAGGAAAAACTTCCCGAGCTTGAAGTTATTGGCGGGTAGTTACTTTTTGAATTACATCTGTCGGATTCGCGTTTGAATCCCGATGAATATTGAACCACGAGCTGAAAGCTCACTCTATGTCGTAGGGCGTCGCGCTGCTCTTGAGTTACTTCACACCGAAGAAGGACGCGCCCGCATTGAAAAGCTCTACATCATGCACGGTGAACGCACCGGTCCGCAGATGGCGGAGATACTTCACTTTGCCCGTACGAACAAGGTTGCCATGGGCGAGCTTGACCGACGCAAATATCAAGAACTCGAGAAAAGAGAAGCAAAGGGAGTTGATACGCAAGGTGTGATGGTGCTCTTGCGCCATGCCAATTATTTCGAGCTTGATGATATTTTAGGTGAGAAACGCACCAAGACCACCCCACCACTAATTATCGCACTTGATGGCATCGAAGACCCACATAATATCGGAGCTATCATCCGTTCTGCCGAAGCGTTCGGAGCTGATGCTGTACTCTTACCTGTTCGTGGTGCAGTGTTGACTCCAGCCGTTTTCAAAACATCAGCCGGTGCCGCGTTACATTTGCCTATCGTAAAATATCAGAACCTTCCCGAAATGATATTTCGCATCAAAGAAGAGTTTTTTATTAAGTGTATAGGTCTTGCAGGTGAGGCGACCGAAGACATTTCTACAATTGACACATCCGAAGGTGTATGTCTAATTATCGGCAGCGAGGAAAAGGGTTTACATCATTTGGTGCGAAAACGCTGCGGTTCATTAGCAAAAATACCAATAACAGGTAAAACGGCATCACTCAATGCAAGTGTAGCAGCAGCAGTGGCGATATATGCTGTTGTGAATCGGAGATAGATGCCTTTTTCTCCAATCCTGCTATTCCCTTACTGGTATACCACATTAGGGGTTACGGGAGAATCTTATTCTTATTGGAGAGTGTTAACTTACCTTCGTATTTTCACTTAACTTTTTACCCAAATAATTAACTCTCGTCTCGTATGAAAGCTTTAAAAGTCATACTCTTTATTCTTCTCGGTATCGTTGGTGTACTTCTGATCTTAATGGCAGTTGCACCTACAGCAATGAATTCCGAGCGCAGTGTTGTTATCAACGCTCCGAAAGAAGTTGTCTGGAAGAATATTGTTATGTTCTCTAACCAGCACAAGTGGTCGCCGTGGGATAAAAAAGACCCGAACATCAAGATCACGATCGAAGGTGTTGATGGTACTGTCGGAGCAGTCAATAAATGGGTAGGCAACGACAGCGTTGGCTCCGGTGAGCAAACGATGAAGAAGATTGTCCCGATGAGCACCATCGAATCAGAACTTCATTTCATCAAACCGTGGGAAAATACAGCGCAAGGATACTTCAACGTGGCTGATGCAGATGGCGGTGTAAAAGTATCGTGGGGCTTTAAGGGTGAGATGTCCCGCCCGTTCAATATCATGGGCTTGTTCATGAATATGGATAAAGCTATTGGCGGCGATTTTGAAAAAGGTCTTGCAGATCTCAAAGCACTCTGCGAAGGGGAAGCAGCTGGCGGTGCAAAGACGTATGACATACAAGAGACGACTACCGCTGCTCGCACCCTCGTCGGGCATAAAGAGACTATCGGTATGGATAAGATTTCCGCATATTATGCAGAGTGGATGCCAAAAGTCTATGAAGGTGTATCAAAAGCAGGGTTAAAAATGGCTGGCGCACCGGTAGGGCTTTACTACACATGGGATGAGAAAGCCATGAAGACAGAGTGTATGGCTGCAATTCCTGTGAGTGGTGCAAAAGGCAAAGTTGGCTCATGGGAAACAGTTGAAATAAAAGGCGGCAAGACACTTCTTATAGATTACTACGGAGATTACGCCGATATGAAAGCACCACATGACCAGATCGGTGCATACATGGAAAAGAAGGGCTACAAGATGGCTGGTCCCGTGATGGAAGAATACGTCACTGACCCGATGACGGAGAAGGACTCTTCCAAGTGGCATACAAAGATTATGTATTTCGTTCAGTAGGACGAAAGATATTACCTCTACTAAAAACAGCCCGTTCAAGTTTGAATGGGCTGTTTTGTTTTATAAATACTCCGCCAACGCAAAATCCAGTTTCCTTCGCATCTCATCAACTCTGATGAGCTTTACCATTACTTTTTCGCCGATACGATATGCACGTTGCTTTGCCTTTGAGCTTCCGCTACGCTGCGGGCGGAGCATGAGGTGTTCTTCGTCATAAGTATAGTATCCGGGCAATTCACGTACATGAAGTAATCCTTCCGCACCGCTCTCAAGCTGGACGAAGCAGCCATACTTCTGAATACCCGTTATCTTCCCCTCGAACTCCTCACCAATTTTATCACGCATCATAAATAAATGCGCGATACTAACGGATTCGCGTTCTGCCTCGACAGCCGAGCGTTCGGTCGCTGAAGAATGATCGGCTACTTCGGGAAGAAGATTAAAGAAGAAGCGGTCTCTTTTGGCTGACATTCCTCCTAGAGCGAAATACTCAAACATCATCCGATGCACCATCAGATCAGGATAGCGGCGGATGGGGGAAGTGAAATGCGTATAGTGCTTGAATGCAAGTCCGAAATGCCCTACATTGTGCTCTGCATAGACTGCTTTTGCCATAGCGCGGAGCATCAAATTATTGAGCATCTTCTCCTCGGGTTTGCCGTGAACAGATTCAAGGAATCTCTGCACCGATCGTGGCGAGACGTTCTCTGGTATCAGCGTATATCCAAGTCCTTTTGCAACCCGCGCAAGTTCTGCAAGCTTATCGGGGTCCGGGTCCGCGTGGATGCGATAGAGAAATGGTTTTATTGTGCGTGAAGCATCTCCCATCTTTCCGATAGCTTCTGCGATTGCTTTATTTGCCGCAAGCATGAAGTCTTCGATCATTCGCATTGAGCCGAGTCGTTCTTTTTTGTATGACTCGGTTGGGTTACCATTCTCATCAAATCTGAAACGCACTTCCTCTGTCTCAAAATCTATCGAACCCTCGGAGCGGCGAAGCGCATACATCTTCAAGCTCAACTCGCGCATCTTTTTTAAGAGCTTCGCGTATTTTCCTTTGCCTGTGGTTGTTCGTAGCTCTGCCTCTTCATATGAGAAGCGCATTACACTTTTGATAACTGACTTTGCGAATGTAGTCTCTAAGACTTTTCCAGTCTTCTCATCAACCTTCATGACTGCCGAATACGTCAATCTCTCTACGTCCGGTTTGAGAGAGCATATATCATTCGATAATTTTTCCGGCAGCATCGGTACCACACCACCTGCAAGATAGACCGATGTGCCACGATGAATTGCTTCTGCGTCGAGTGCGGAGTTCTCCGTTACATAATGGCTAACATCAGCAATATGCACACCGAGAGTGAGAGTACCATCTTTATTATCTTCAAGGGAAATCGCATCGTCAAAGTCTTTTGCATCTTCAGGATCAATTGTGAAGATTGTCGCTTTTCGCAGGTCAAGGCGTTTGGCAATTTCTTCGGCAGGTATTTGCTCCGGTATCTTCTCGACCTCACGCATTACTTCGCGCGGGAATTCCTTCGAGAGGCCGTACTCCGCAGCCAGTGCTTGCATCTCGATCTGGAATGAACCTTGTTTGCCGAATACCTCAACGATCTTGCCTTCAGGGTCATGACGTTCATCATCCCAATCGTAAAGCTCAACTTTTACTTTATCACCAAGCTTTGCACCGCCAAGGTCTCTTTTTGTAACGATAACATCCCTTGTCATCTTACCCGAATCGGGCTTTACATATAACTGATGACGTGAGCGGTCAACGGTGCCGGTAATAACCTTCGATGCACGTTCGAGTATTTCTATGATCTCTCCTTGTGGGCGTTCACCTTCTATTTCTGCATAGAGCGCGACCTTCACTCTGTCGCCATGGAGTGCGTTTGTAAGGTTACGAGTGCGAATGAGTATTGTCTCCTTGAAACCGCATTCCTTATCAGGCGATATGACACCGTTACCCGTAGTCTGCATCTTCAAGATGCCCGTGATCTCTGATGGAGGCGGAGGTAGCATGCCGTAGCGTCTGCGTGAGCCGCGTGAGATAACACCCGTATCTTCTAACCGGTGGAGTTCATCGCGAAGTGTTTGATATTCATTGCTGTCGCTCGGGATGCCAAGCATCTTCGATAGTTCGTTCGTCTTAAATAGCTCACCCGGGAATTTTGCAAAAAGAGCTACCAGACGCTGCTCAAGACTTCCTTCGCTGACTCGTGTACGAGCAACGATGGTTTTCTTTGAGCGAGCTTGCTTTGGCTTGCGTTTATGAAATTGTTGAGGCATGTTTGTAAGGCAAAGATACGGAGAAAGAGGGCAAAAGGTTTAGGGTTGAGGGCTAAAGGTTAAGAAACTAATTCGATTCTTTCTTCAAGCTCATTGACGTTTACGGCCGATGCTGTCTTGATAAAGCAAATACGGGTTCTATCTGCGCCTTGCTGACGAATAAAGAACTGCCAGCCACTTTCGGCGGCAATTTGCTCGGCGTGCTTCACCCTGTCATTTGGTACAGCGACTTCGTACGTGGAGTATCCATCCGGCTCGAACTTTGCCATGAATTCTTCGACGAGCGGCTTCAAGTCTTTATTCAAGAAGAGAAAGTGGATATGCGACTTCTCACCATCGATCGTTACTTCTGGCGCGAACGGCATACCGCTTGCGGAAATGAAAGCAATAAAGCTCTCTACCAATGGCTTCGGAAGGGTAACATCGGTGTCAGATGTGATGAGGTATATTGGTGTTTCCATATATTCTTTCAGAGAGTAATACGTTTCTCTCCGTACTTTTGTTGCTAAGGAAATTGCCCAAAGAACAAGAACATATCGAAAAAGAGTATCCCTTACAGTGGCTCAAGGGTATTGGTCCGCGTCGCGCCGAAGCACTGGCGAATGCCGGCATCGAGACCCTAGAAGACCTTGTCACCTTCTACCCGCGAAAATATATTGATGCTCGGAAGGTCATAAAACTCTCCGAGGCAAAGGACTATCTTTGGCATTCGGTAACAGTAAGAGGGAAGGTCGTCGCTATTAATCATCATCAATTTCCAAAACCCGGGCGTACGAGCATCAGAATAGCTGATGATTCGGGCGGACATCTTTACCTCATCTACTTCGCATTCGCCGAATGGATCTCGAAGCAGTATAAAGTTGGTGAGGAGATTGTCGCTATTGGGTACATGAATATCTATCGTAACGATCCGCAGATAGTACACCCCGAATTTGTCGAGAAGGTATCCGACAGCAAACAGCTTCTTGAAGGACGTATGCTTCCTGTCTATCGATTTTCTCAAGCATTCAAAGAAGCGCGACTCTCGCAGATGCAGCTACGCGCAATGCTTGAGCAAGTTGTGACGACAGATGAGTTCAAGGAAGCAACAAAAGAAGTATTACCTGAAGAGATTCTCGCCGGAAGAAAATTTCCAACACGCTTTGAAGCAATAAGCACTGCGCATAACCCCGAATCACCTGAATCACTTCATCATGCCAAAGAGCGCTTAAAATACGAAGAGTTATTCTTCCTCCAGCTTCGCTTTGCTGTCGAGCGGATGAAGATGCATGCACTTTCGAGGAGTGGGATTCGCTTTGATGTTTCATCTTTGAATTCAGTAACGAAGGGCGAAGGACTTACGACGAAAGACAAGTCGCTGATACTTAAAGTCATAAAAAATCTTCCCTTCAATCTCACTAACGCACAAAAGCGAGTCATCGGTGAGATTGCGAAGGATATGTCAAAGAGTGGACACAACAAACCAATCCCGATGCACCGGCTTGTACAAGGTGATGTTGGGAGCGGGAAGACCATTGTTGCGCTACTTGCAATGCTTATGGCAGTTGAGAACGGCTATCAGGCAGTGCTCATGGCTCCGACGGAAGTGCTTGCAAAGCAGCATCACCAGTCAATATCAAAAATGTTGGAAGGGTTGCCGATAGAAGTATCACTTCTTGTCGGGAAACAGCCGAAGAAACAACGAGAAGAAATTCTGAGAGAACTGCGCGAAGGCATGACGCATATCGTTATCGGCACACATGCACTGCTTGAAGAGAGTGTCGAGTTCGAGAAACTGGGTATCGTTGTTGCTGATGAGCAACACAAGTTTGGTGTCGAGCAGCGCAAGACACTCGTCGCAAAAAATCCGATAGCTCCGCCCGATGTGCTCATCATGACGGCAACGCCGATCCCTCGTACACTTGCGATGACGCTCTATCAAGACCTTGATGTCTCGACGATAGATGAATTGCCCGCAGGACGCAAAGAAATAGTAACGCGTATCGTCTTCCCGAAAGAACAGCGTGAGTTGTTCCGTCACATGAAGGAAGTAGTTGTTAGTCGCAAGGAGCAGGTCTATATTGTCTATCCGCAATTAGAAAAATCGGACTCGAAGGATGTAAAGACAGCCATCAGCGCGTATGAAGTTTTTAAGGAAAAGATTTTTCCTGATCTGCGTGTCGGATTAGTGCATGGTAAGCTCAAAAGCGACGAGAAACAAGCAGTGATGGCGTCATTTCGTGAACATCAGCTTGATATACTTGTCGCTACATCAGTCATTGAAGTTGGTATCGACGTTGCGAACGCAACGCTCATGGTCATCGGTAATGCGGAGCGGTTCGGATTGGCACAACTTCATCAACTTCGCGGCAGAGTTGGGCGGGGAGGAAAACAATCGGAGTGTATTCTTGTCCCGAGCGATAAACTTTCACCTGATGCACAACTTGCGCTCACGAGCGATGAGATTGAAAAACGAACCGAAGCTTTGGAGCGTCTGCGAGTATTAGAAAGCACAACGAACGGATTTGAAATTGCGAAAGCCGACCTCGCGATGCGCGGTCCCGGCGACTTCCTCGGCACACAGCAATCAGGCGTGCTCAAGCTCAAACTCGCCGACCTGATCTTCGACGAAGACCTCCTGAACGAAGCAACAGCGAACGTAAGCGACCTCTTAAAACGAGACCCCCAACTCCGCACCAAAGAACACATGGGTACCAGACAAGAGCTGCTCCGCCTTTATCAAGAGAAAGAAAGCTTTTTGGATGTGGGGTAAGTGTTACGAGGGTGAAGTGCTTTCTTATCCTTCCACACTAACTACGCCTCTTCTTTTGCGGACGGCGCTTCCTTCGAGGGTTAGGTCTTTTACGTGAGAGCCATCAAGAGTAAAATTTACATAGACGAATTCGCCGCTCTGGACTTTCAGACGTATTGGAAGCTCTTCAATGCGCCCTAAGCCATACGCAACTATTGCCGAACTCATACAGCCCGTTCCGCATGCGGCTGTTTCGCCCTCGACGCCACGCTCGAAGGTTCGGATACGAAGATATTTTCCTTCAGCGTCTTCGGAGACTTGAATAAAATTTGCATTTGCACCAAGCGGATTGAAGTCCTCATGATTACGCACAGCAGATCCGTACTTATTTATATCAAAATCCTCTATCGTGTTTGCTCCAAGCTGCTCTATCTCATCAAAGAAGATAACGGCATGCTGTGACCCCATGTCAACATAGTGACAACTGACCAACTCGCCACCGAGAGAAAGTTTGAACTTCAGCTTAATGTGTTTAGGGTCGCGGTAATGAACGCGGACTCTGTTCTCGCCCGTACCTTCTGCAGATACAATTTCGCTTAAGACCTCAAATGATGTATTACGGTCTTGTATGATACCCATATCAAACGCCGCCTGCACAGCACAACGCGCACCGTTGCCGCAGAGCGCACCGAAGGAGCCGTCAGGATTATAGAAGTTCATCATGAACGGTGCTTTTGCCGAACGAGCCAGAACGATCATCCCGTCCGAGCCGATAGGACCCTTGCGGTTCGAGACGGTCTGCGCCAATGCGTTGAGCTTTACTTTTCCGAAGACAAGCGGCTCGTTATATGCATCAATGATAACGAATTCGTTGCCCGCGCCGGAGTATAATGAGATAGGGATATCTGTCATAGGATTCTGCTAACAAAGCGAGTTGAATAACTGTAATCTTTACCTCCTTCTGCCCCCAAAGAGTGAACCAAGCAGACCTCTTACTATCGAGCCGCCGATGGCTACTGCGGCGGAGCGGACTGCTGTTTTGGCTACGGTCTGGATGAGGGTATCGGGTTGTCTGCCTCTGGGTCTTGCGGCTTTTTCTTCGGCGACTTGCTCGGCTTCCTGCGCCTCTTGGACGGCAGTCTGTTCAGCTCGTTTCTTCAGCAGTTCATAAGCCGACTCTCGGTCAACCATATTTTCATACCGACCATAGAAAAATGACATCTTCAAAACCTGCGACCGATCTGCATCCGGGATAGGTCCGAGCTTCGAATGTGGCGGCACGATAAAAGTCCGCTCCACGACCGTCGGCGAACCCTTCTCATCGAGAAGCGATACCAACGCTTCGCCTACTGCAAGTTCGGTGATGACCGATTCAATATCGAGCGAAGGATTTGTTCTGAATGTCTGCGCCATCGCCTTGACGGCTTTCTGGTCACGAGGTGTGAAAGCCCGAAGCGCATGTTGGATACGGTTACCAAGTTGTGCAGCAACTTTATCAGGAATATCAATGGGGTTCTGCGTCACGAAGAAGACGCCGACGCCCTTCGAGCGAATAAGACGCACGACCTGCTCGATCTTATCAAGCAAAATATCCGGCGCCTCATCGAAAAGGAGATGCGCCTCATCGAAGATAAAGACGAGTTTCGGTTTATCGAGGTCGCCAACCTCCGGCAAATTCTCGAAGAGTTCTGATAAAAGCCACAAGAGGAACGTCGCATACATCTTTGGCGTCTGCATCAGCTTCTCTGCGGCAAGGATGTTTATCATTCCTTTTCCGCCTGTGCCGATCTGGAGAAGGTCGAAAATATTGAGAGCCGGTTCGCCGAAGAGAATATCACCACCTTGCTGTTCAATCTCAAGCAACGAACGTTGTATCGCCCCGACCGATGCCTTTGAGACATTGCCGTACTCGGTCTTGAAGTCATCATCGTTATCACCGACATATTGCAGCATCGAACGCAAGTCCTTCATATCAAGAAGAAGCATTCCGTTATCATCAGCAATTTTGAAAACAAGGTTTAATACTCCGGTTTGAGTATCATTGAGATTTAATAGACGCGAAAGGAGGATAGGACCCATATCAGAGATCGTTGCTCTGACAGGATGACCTTTCTCGCCATGCACATCCCAGAAGGTGACAGGATACCCTTCGAAGCTATGTCCTGTTATCCCAAGTTCTGCAAGCCGCGCATCGATCTTCGGATTGCCGCCACCGGGCTTGGTAATGCCGGATAGATCACCTTTGATATCAGCAAGGAATACCGGCACACCGATACTACTTAGATGTTCGGTAATAGCTTGGAGGGTGACGGTCTTTCCCGTCCACGTCGCACCGGCAATGATGCCGTGACGATTGACCATTTTCGGATTAAGGAAAATATCTTTTCCTGATGAACGAGCCAGAAGAAGTTGTGACATAGTTAATGAGAAAATTAGTAACTTAGTAATAAAGAAACCGTAAAAAACGTTGCCTCAATTCTGTGACGAAATTCATCTCAACATATAGCGACAAGACCGAAGACTTTATAAAGTACACATTCCGTTCACTTCGGCATCGTAATTACCGACTCTTCTTTACCGGACAGGTCGTATCACTCATCGGTACCTGGCTTCAGAATACAGCACTATCATGGTTGGTCTATTCCATCACTCGTGATTCAAGAGCACTTGGCTTGATGAGTTTCCTCGGTGCAGTACCTGTACTTCTTCTCGGAGCTTATGCCGGGACTATCGCCGATGAATTTCCGAAGCGGAAGATCATTATCATCACACAAGCATTTGCCGGGTTATTCGCCTTGATGCTGGCAGTCTTTGTCTGGCAAGATATGACGTCGATATGGGTACTCGGCGCGATAAACCTAATGCTTGGCATCACAATTGCATTTGATCTGCCGACGCGGCAATCATTTGTCGTCGAGATGGTAGGGAAGGAAGACGTTGCAAATGCCGTAGCATTAAACTCCGCCGTCTTTAATGCAGCGCGACTTGTCGGTCCGGCAGTCGGTGCGGCAATCATTGCATCGTTCTCGATAGAACTCTGCTTCCTCTTGAACGGACTTTCCTTCGCGGCAGTGATATACAGCTTAACGCGGATGAAGATCGAAAATGAGAACCGAAAACGCCCAGAGCGCAAAGGATCACGATTCAATGCAATGAAAGAGGGCATCACGTATCTCTACTCGATACCAAACTACAGAGCACTGATGACACTCGTTATCGGCATGACGCTTTTTGCTTGGAGCTATACGGTGAATATTCCCGTCATTGCAGTTGAGATATTAAAGGGAAGTTCTTCGACATACGGCGCACTGCTATCGGCGAATGGACTCGGAGCACTCGTCGCAGCGATAACGCAAGCTGCGTTCGGCGCAAAGCTTCGACCGAGGAAGATGCTCTTTATTAGCATCGGCACGTTTATCATAGCAATGATAGCACTGCCGTTTTTATCAACTGTGTTGCCTGTGATGATATGTTTAGGAATTGCAGGATGGTCTATCATTACGTTCTTCATCACGGCAAACTCGACGCTTCAGCGATTTGTACCGGATGAGTATCGCGGCAGAGTTATGGGGATTTACTCACTATCATTTGCTGGTCTCTTTCCCTTCGGTAGTTTACTTGCTGGGTACTTGACGCATGAGTATGGCATCAGCGCTGCTCTTTGGGTTGATGCAGGTATCATGGCGCTTATCGCGATACCGACATATCTCTTTATGCGAAACCTACCACGACTATCAGACGTGATGGATGCACATCGAGCAATGGCAGAAGCATTGGCTATCGAAGAACAAGAAGAGGAACTTGTTAACCGATAGAGTGCTTTTGTTTTAAAAGGAAAAGCATTTCTCTTATGAAAACAGTTGTAGCATTATTCCTTCTTATGTTCATCACTGCCGGATGCAGCGAGACAACCACATCCTATGAGCGAAAGATGGAGTTGAGTCCGAAGACTCTCGTCTTCCAACCTTCAGAGACGCAGAAGACCGTTTCTATCACTCACACCTGTCCCTGTCCATTTTCCTGGAAATGTATGACAAAGGATACGTCAGGAGCACTTATTCTTGTGGCTTCAGGTTCAGGGGATAATCAGTCCGTACCGATCCAGGTTGACCGCTCGAAGCTCGTGGTAGATACGCTTGTTACCTACGTTCATGTCACCTCTAACTATCAGCCCGATAGTGTTCTTGTGACTATCTATAAATAGAAAAGGTCTCGTACTTTCGTAGCGAGACCTTTTACAAAGGTGCGAGAAATAAGTAAACTTATTTCTTTTCCATTGTACCTGCCGGAGCAACTATAGTGTCCATTGCTGGACCTGGAGCTGGTGCAGGAGCTGGCGTCATCATAGAATCAGCCGGCTTTGGCTCATCAGCTTTCTTACCACATGACGAAACGCCAATGGTGAGAACAGCTATAGCGCTAAGAAAAAGGATATTACGAAGCCTCATTGTTATTACCTCTATTATTAGTGTTGAAACAGTAGTCATGATAATGGGTTCGAGAAGCCCCTCTCCCCTCACCACAACTGGTGAATTGAAAACTTGACTTGCAAATATACAAAACTGACGGCTAAAGACAATAAAATCCGAACTTTTGTTTCCTCTAAAATAAGAAAATACCACTTTTCTCCACCAGCTCACAATATGTCCATTTTCTGAGAAATTCTGAACTTCCGCCCCTTATTAACGCGTTGAACTAAGGTATGGCACTGCAAATATATAATACCCTTTCCCGAGAAAAAGAGCTTTTCACGCCCATAAACGCCCCAAATGTGGGTATGTATGTCTGCGGACCGACGGTTTATTCCGATACCCATATCGGTCATGCCAAGAGCTATATCACCTTTGATATAGTCCGCAGGTACCTCACATTTTTGGGGTATGAGGTAACCCACGTCCAGAACATCACCGATGTCGGGCACATGGTTGATAACAACGACGAGGGGGAGGATAAGCTCGTTCTTGAGGCAGCCAGGCGCAAGATGCACCCAAAGGAGCTATCCGAGAAATATACTCATAGATTTTGGGATGACCTCAAGAAGCTAAATATCATAACACCTCATATTCAGCCGCTTGCATCAGGGCATATCATCGAGCAGATTGAGATTATCAAAGAGCTTATCGAAAAGGGCTTTGCATACGAAGTCAAAGGGAATGTCTATTTCGATATAACGAAGGATGCTGATTACGGAAAACTTTCCGGACGAAAGACAGAAGACCAAGAAGCATCAGGTAGAGTTGACGCGAGAAGTGACAAACGCAATCCACAGGACTTCGCACTATGGAAACGTGCCGAAGGCGGGCACATCATGCGGTGGGCTTCACCGTGGGGTGATGGCTTCCCCGGTTGGCATATCGAGTGCTCTGCAATGAGTATGAAGTATCTTGGCGAGACGATCGATATTCATGGTGGCGGTATCGAGAACCAGTTTCCGCATCACGAATGCGAGATAGCGCAGTCAGAGTCAGCCACAGGCAAGCAGTTCGTCAAGTACTGGATGCACAACAACATGGTAACTGTTGACGGCAAAAAGATGGGGAAGTCAGTCGGCAACTCAAGCTATTTAGTTGACCTCTTTGGGGAGTTCGACCCAATGACGTTACGCTTCTTTATACTTCAGTCGCACTATAGAAGTACGACGGAGTTTAAGGTTGATGCTATTAAAGCAGCCGAGACGGGATACAAGAAGATGTTATCGAGTTACTCAAGATTGAAAGATATGATTGGGCAGCACAGTTTATCAATTATGCTTTTGGATCTTGATAAAGATGATAAACTATATAAACAATTCATTGCAGACTTAGATGATGATTTTAATACTCCAAAGGCTATTGCAACATTGTTCGAAATAGTAGGGGAGGTAAATCAGATTACATCATCTGAGAACTCACTGTCCTTTGATTTGGAAGAAATGTTGCCACTTGATATTCAGAAGGATTGGGTTAGTAGATCAACATCTTTATGGAGACTGATGTCATTGATAGGTGACCAAGTTCTCGGTATTATCCCATCAGAGCATCAGGAAAACGCCCAAGACAAAAGTGAAGTCCTTGATTCTGTCCTTAAGACTGTCATAAACTGGCGAATGGAAGCCAGAGCGGCAAAAGACTTCAAAATGAGCGATTCCATCAGAGATGACTTGGCTAAGGCGGGGATTATCTTAGAGGACGGGAAAGAGGGCACAACATGGGGCTTAAAAGAGCCGGAATGAACCATTTTTAATGTGTAAAAGGAAACTTTTAGCCGAAAAAATACCTTTTGTGCAGTTCGATTATTATAGGTTTTGACCTAACATCATTTTATTAACTTTTACGGAGGATAGATAGCCAATGGTTTCCATTAAGAAACTTAGCGTAGCTCTTGTTGCACTTATCGGTGCTCTTTTACTTTCAAGCACGTCATACGCCCAGAAAATTGGAGTCGTTGATGGCAATCAGGTACTTTCTGATTACTCTGCCGCACAGGAAGCAGATAAGAAGATCCGCACCCTTGCACAGTCGTATCAGGATACTGTCAATGTTATGCTCAAAGCTCGTCAAGAGAAGTTTGAAGCTGCAAGCAAATCTTTTGAGTCAATGACCAAAGAAGCGCAGCAGAAGGCACAAGCAGAGATTGACCAGATGCTTGAGGCAGCACAAAAGTACAATCAAGAGAAGCTTGCAGGTACAGAGTCTGTCATCAACAAAGAGCGCGTAAAGCTCCTTGAGCCGATCCTTGCAAAGATCAAAGATGTTATTGCAACCGTCTCTAAAAAGAAGGGTCTTGACATTGTTATCGATAGCAGAGCAGGCGCGATCTATGTTGGCGATAAGGTAACAGACCTTACTAAAGAAGTATCATCAGCATTGAAGTAAGGTACTTCCGCTTGCCCCTTTCATTTTAAGGGCATTATTTTTTCGGCGCGGTTGCTTTATATAAAGCAACCGCGTTTTTTATATACGAGTACTACATGAAACCTCTTTGGCATTTTTTTATTGTTTTGGTTATTGCCTCACTTCCCCTCCTCGGCGAAGCTCAAAGCCGCATTGCATTCGTTGACGGCACAAAGCTCTTGAAAAAGATGCCGGAATCCGCAGATGTCGAGTCCCGCCTTCAGCAGCTTATTGATAACTGGAATCGTGAGGCGAACGATATGCAGACCGAGCTTGAGCGTAAAAAGAATGAGTATGACCGCAAAAAGCTTATTATGACCGACGGGGAGCGTAGCGCGATAGAGACAGATATAACTGAACTCAAAAAACGTCTTGATACATATCGCCAGGGAAAGTATGGCACGAGCGGTGAGTTATTCACCCAGCAAGCAACGCTAATGAAGCCCGTCTATGATAAACTTTTGAAAGCGATCAGTGAAGTTGCGACCGAAGAAAAGTATGATTATGTTTTTGATCGTGGGGATAAGAGCCACACGATGCTTTTCTCGAATGCAAAGTTTGATCTCTCAAATGCTGTCGCTAAAAAACTTGGCTTGGAGACGAATGATATTTTCAGCACTCCGCTTCTTGATCGGTTCAATAAGGGAACAGGTACGAATACAAATTCAGGCACACCACCACAGCCACCTGTCGACAGACAACCACCACAGGAGATGAAAGAGCCGCCTGTCGTAATAGAAAAATAAATAGCAATGAAGCTACTAGAACTTGCGGACAAGTTAGATGCTCTCTTACTTGAGAATGCAGATGGTCAGGAGATCATCTCGCATGTAGCTGCAATTGGGGATGCAAAAGCAGGATCGGTTACATTCATTGCAAACTCTAGCTATGAGAAGTTTTTAGAGACGACAAAAGCAACCGCTGTTATTGTAAGTCAATCGCTCACAACCATTACTAAACATCCAGCACTTATTCGAGTCAAGGATCCGTATGCTGCATTTGCGATGACACTTGAGATATTCAATCCTCGTAAGAGCATCAAAGAGCGCGGTATTCACCCTTCGAGCGTAGTAAGTTCAACTGCAACTATCCATCCGAGCACAACCATTATGGCTCATTGCTATATTGGTGAAGATGTGCATATTGGTGAGAACTGTATCATACATCCAAACGTAACTATCTATGATGGTACGATCATCGGCAATGGTGTTAGCATTGGTGCAGGCACTGTCATTGGCTACGATGGTTTTGGTTTTGCTCCAATGGGTGATGGCTCATATCTCAAAGTCCCCCAGATCGGCAATGTTATCATAGAAGACGATGTAGAAATCGGGGCGAACTGCACAATAGATAGGGCAACAGTTAGCCATACCATTATCCGCAAAGGTGTCAAGCTTGATAACCTCATTCACATTGCTCACAATGTCGAAATAGGAGAGAACACTGTCATCGCAGCACAGACGGGAATAAGCGGTTCTGCTCGAATTGGCAAGCATAATATGATCGCAGGGCAGGTGGGGATGATCGGCCATATTGAGACAGCAGATAATGTTGTTATCATTGCTCAATCCGGTGTCTCTAAGTCAATAACAAGATCAGGGACGTATTTCGGCTCACCTGCAAAAGAGCATCGTACAGCTTTGAAGATTGAAGGAGCCATCCGTTCGCTGCCAGAGTTAATAGACCGTGTAAAAAAAATAGAAGATTCTATCCAATCAAATTAATTGTATGTCCATCTCTCATGAGTATCAAACACTGCAGTATGTTTTAGAGAACTTTGCAGCGATAATCACGATCAATCGACCTGAAAAACTCAATGCACTATCATCACAGGTTCTCGATGACCTTCGTCATCTTGTTGCCGATCTTCGTGTACGAGATGATGTACGAGTAGTTATTATTACCGGTTCAGGCGAAAAAGCATTTGTAGCCGGTGCAGATATAGGCGAACTTGCCGCACTTAATGACCATGAGATCGGCAGAGAATTCGCGCAGAACGGACAAGCGGTCTTTAGTCTTATCGAATCATCCCCGAAACCATTTATTGCTGCGGTCAATGGCTTTGCTCTTGGCGGTGGATGTGAACTTGCACTTGCATGTCATATTCGTATTGCAAGTGAGAATGCAAAGTTTGGTCAACCGGAAGTTAATCTTGGTATCATTCCCGGATATGGAGGTACCCAACGATTGACCCGTGTTCTCGGTAGGACGCTTGCTACTGACCTAATCTTGACAAGCAGAATGATGGATGCGCGTGAGGCATTGGAGCAGGGACTTATTGCTCGTATCACTACACTCGCTGATCTTTTACCAACGGCAAAAGAAATGGCATCGGCAATCGCATCAAAAGCTCCGCTTGCCATTAGTGCTGCACTTGAGTGTATAGTAGAAGGTATTGATGAGACTATTGAGGAAGGGCTTGGACGTGAAGCTGACCGCTTTGGTATGCTCACCACGACCGAAGATTTCCATGAAGGCACATCGGCTTTCCTGGGTAAACGCAAACCAAACTTCAAAGGAGCATAAGCATCTGACGTGGAGCGCGATGAACTGATAGCATACTATGCCCTGTATTTAACCGAAGGTATCGGAGCCAAAGGGTTGATGAAACTCTACGAGTATTCCGGCGGCGCAAAAAAAGCATTTTTACTTTCGAAGGAACAAGTGAAGAAGATCGAGGGGTTTGGTGAGATAACGACAGAATCGTTTATCTCTTCACGAAGCTCAAACCTCGAAAAGTCGCGTGAGATCATTGAAGGGTTAAACTCTGATACTTCGATCATGACCTATTACGATGAGGACTACCCTCTCCAACTAAAGAATATCTACTCCCCGCCGGCACTATTATTCATTAGAGGTGAACGATCACTTCTTCATGCCGAGAAGAACATCGCAGTTGTAGGGACGAGAAAAATGACCGATTATGGTCGCCGCGCAACCGAAGAGTTCGGTCAGTATTGTGCAAAACATGCTGTCACGTTGACGAGTGGACTTGCTAGCGGAGTTGATACGTGTGCTCATCATGCGGTATTCGATGAAGGTGGAACAACAATAGCAGTACTTGGCTCTGGTATTAATCATATATATCCTACATCAAACAAGAGCTTTGCGAACAAACTTGTCGATTCGGGTAGAGGAGTTATCGTTTCAGAACTTCCATTTAGCGCACCACCCGATGCAAAAAATTTTCCTTGGCGAAATAGAATTGTCAGTGGGCTATCACAAGCAGTTGTGATAATAGAAAGTGAAGAGAAGGGCGGGTCAATGATAACTGCCTCAATTGCTCTCGATCAGAACAAGGAAATATTTGCATTGCCGGGTGATATATCTCGTGCGACGAGTCGAGGTCCGAACATGCTCATAAGAGAATCTCGGGCAAAACTTTTTCGAAGCGGCGAAGATGTTTTTACCGATCTTGGATGGTTAGATGCTGATACAAATAAACGAGCATCTCGGAAGAAATCGGTACCCGACCGGAAGGACCTATCCATCTCTGAAGGGAAAATAGTGGGGATTTTAGATGCTGCTGGGGAGCCAATCCATATTGATATTATCGCAGAAAGAGCGGATTTAGAGGTGCAAGTCCTTTTAGTTCAATTGCTTGAACTGGAGTTTAAGGATATGGTACGGCAGTTGGGAGGCAAATATTTTACAACAATTTTTTAAATAGTTTGTAACCTTTTGGAAAGAAAAGGTACTTTTAAAGGGGGGAATAGGATTTTCTTCTTATTTTCGTAGCCCACAGACGGCAACCATGAGTCTGTAAAACAGCAAAATCGAGCATATCTTTGGGAAAGAAGTATCATTACCACAGGATATTTTGTGTGCACGGTTCTGCTAAAAAAAAGTGTTGTTTAACTATAACATAATTAACTTATTACTTCTTGTTTCAACTTAACCGAAATACCACGATGAAAAATCGTCTCTTTTCACTCGCGATACTCTTCGTGTTCAGTTTGGTGATGTTCGCATCATCGGACTCGAATGCGCAGGGTTCACGCCGTGCCGAGCCCAACGTCTTGTCAACAGGTTACTATGCTGTTGACTCTGACGACGATGCTCCGACACCTTGGCGCCCGAACTATTTCTTCGTTGATACGTCGTACCAGTCATTCACATGGCAACGTGTAGGCAGCGGACCACAGCAGTTCTATCCTATTGATAGATGCTTTATTCGTCCAAGTCAGCTCACGGGCAACTTGAGTCTTATGGATACGACTGACAATGCTATGGCAGGTCCTATCCCTATAGGCTTCCCGTTCAATTTCTATGGGCAAGACTATATCCAGTTGTACATTTCATCAAATGGGTACATAGGATTCAGACCAGCAGCGGAAGCGAATGCAGTCTCTGCAACCTATAACAACCTGCCGATGTATTGCGACAATATACGTGATGACTTTAAAGCACCGGCAAATGCACCAAAAGCTATTATTTCAGCGATGTTCGCTGATCTTGATATGCTCCGAGGTAATCAGGATTCTACAAAAGTATATTTCCGCACAAGCCCCGGTCAAGATTCATTCTTCGTGAGTTTTTATAACATGCGTATGAATCCGAATAACAAGGCAGTAAACAACTTTACTTTCCCAACAGCTACTGGGCATGATAAGATATTTATTTCCAGAATGCAAATCGTATTTACGCGCTCTGATTCGAGCATTCAGGTAAACTACGGACCGTTCTCTGGAACGATATTAAGCTTCCCACCAATCCAAGCATATCGCGTTTTCCAAAGCAATTCTTCACTTGGGCTCGTAAACCACACAGGTACTGAGGCAACATCTGTTCTTTTTAGGAACCGTTGGGACGCAGTGAACGCAAATTGCCGTTCTTGTAACAAGAACTTTCGTCAAGCCGGTCAATGGGCTGTAAAGTACAAGAGATGGAAAAATATCGTACGCGCTATTAGTGTTGACTTCCCGACTCGTAACTACGAAATCTGTCTTGGCCAGGCAATACAGCCAAAAGCTACTTATCGTAACGTCGATATTGTTACACGTACATTTAAGGCAAAATTCCAGATTCGTAATGTCGTAACAGGCGTTGCTGTCTATGGCCGTGTTGTTACACTTGCCGGCGTTCTTGCCGGCGCAAATCGCTCCGACACTACGTTCGCAAAGTATGTTACCAACCCGAATATCCTTACACAACTCGGTACATTCAGAGCATGTGCTGTTGCTACAAGCTATGATGCAAATGATGTGTGGCTTGGTGACCAGTGGCCGTTTGATGATACCGTTTGCTTACGTATCTATGGTATCCGTACAACACCACTTCCGTTTAATGACCCCTCAAACGATTACAACACAACATCATTAGGCGAGATACCTGATCAGCGTAAGTGGATTGCTATCGGTGCTCAAGTAGTTGACGGCGAAGGCGTAACTTTTGACCCACCGCCACCAAGAGATTTCGATGGGGTTGGATTTGGACCCAACGGAATGCGCTCTCCGGTCATCAAGCTTGATAGAGCTGATGCCGAAGGCAATTCCTATGCTGGTGTAGATGTAGGCGATACATTGCTTTCTTTCCCGTTCAGTCTCTTAGGACAGACGAAGGCACGTTTGGCATTCTCATATATGCGTACTGGAAATGTTGTATTTCCGTTGCAGTGGGACGTACAGACGCTCATCGGACCTGAAAATACTGTTATTTTCTCTTCTGGTGTTGTTGCTCGCGTCGGTGACTCGCTTGTTATTGAATATAAGAATCCTAACGAGCCGGCATGTAACCCATCTGCTGGAGGTTGGAGATATGTAAAAGCAATTGACGGTGGAAATGATTTTGAATTCAAGAAAGTATCTACGAATCTTGAATCATTCTTACCATCGCGTAACTTCTTTACTAAAGATTTCCGCTTCCGTCTTCGCCTAAAAGCAAAAGATGATGGTGCATATCCTCCGGATGATGAAGGTGATGAGTGGTTTGTCGATAATATATCGTTGCAAGTACCACGTAAACCCGAAATCGAAGTTATGTGGGTACGCGTAGTATTACCGTACACAAAGATACCTGCTTCACAGGCGGTATCATTACCAGTTGCTGTACATCTTGCGAATAACTCAACAGATGTAGCTGTATCTTTCCCAGTTCGTACGCAAATTATTTCACCGTCGGGGAATACAGTCTATTGGGCTATTCAGACAGTGACATCACTTCGTGGTGGTACTGATACGACCATCTTTATGCCTAACTGGAACGCTCAACTTGCTGGTGAAGCAGGTGAGTTTGTTGTTCATTCTTGGTTGGCACAAAATGGTTATGATTCATACACTGATGATAATGGAACATATACCCGTTTCTTCTTGGATATCAATCCTCCGAGTTCACCTGAACCGCAGGAATTCGCGTATGATGATAATACCAACGATTGGCCTGCTTTGACGAATATTCAAGGTACTGGTATCGGATTTAACAATAACGCCGGTAGCTTTGCAATGAAGTTCCGTTTGCAAGCAAAAGATACGATTTATGGAGCTCGCATCTTTTTTGCTAATGCTAATCAATCTCCTGATGCTATCCGTCTTACTCTCCTAAAGGGTGGTCCGGGTTGTGCCCCGGGTGGGGATACCGTTGGTGGTGGTTATCTCGAGGACGTACGTCGCGGTCAGCTCTTCAATCAGTTCTGGCCATACTACTTCGATAAACCAGTTGTAGTACCTGGTGGGAAAAATTCTCCGACTCAAGGTTACTACTGGGTATCAGCAAGTCAGCTTTCGCTTGATAACTATATCGTAGGCGCTGATATCTCTCGTGGTGGCGGACGTATCACAATATCTGATCCAATAAGCCCTTCAATCCCGCCGGTCTATAACAGTCCGTTTGGTACGCTGTTGGGGCAGTATAACAGTACCGGTGATATTTCATGTGCATTCGCACTTGAGTTAACCTCTGGTAGTGGTACATGGGGTCTCATGGCTCCGTCTGTTGGATTCTGGCCACATAATGTCCCTGGATCTTGGAGACTTGCATGGGGTATCGGATTATGTAATCCTTGTACCTTCTGGGATTTCATTACGTTCACCCTCAAGTATGTCTATATGGGCGGTGGCGGACCAATGCCGATGATGCGTGCTATCGTATCTAAGAGCGAGATACTTCCTGTTGAACTTCTCTACCTCAATGGTAAAGAAGATAACGGTAAAGCTCTCCTCACATGGGCAACAGCTGAAGAGAAGAACAATCAAGGCTTCTATATTGAACGCCGTAATGTTGAGAACAAAGATGACTTCTTCCAGAAGGTCGGATTTGTTCAAGGCAAGGGTACTACGTCAACGACAACAGGATATTCATTTGTTGATCGTAACGTTACACCTGCTACCTACGAGTATCGTCTTATCCAGACAGATCTTGATGGTGCAGAGAAGGTATCGAATGCGGTTGAAGTTGGCATCGGTTCACCGAATGGCTATGCTCTTGAGCAGAACTTCCCGAATCCGTTTGAACCTTCTGCAGGTATAGGTACAGAGATATTCTATAACTTGCCTATTGGCAGTGAGACGAAGCTCATTATCTATAACTCTATTGGTCAGGTCGTTCGTACGCTAGTTAATAGCTACCAGAACGTTGGAACACATAGAGTGCTCTATAACGGTAAAGACGATAAGGGCATGGAGCTTGCTTCAGGTACCTATCTCTATAAGCTTACAAGCGGTTCTTATTCAGAGACCCGTAAGCTGACGATCACGAAGTAATTCGTAATCGAACGTTCTTTCCGAAAAGCCCTCGCAGCAATGCGGGGGCTTTCCATTTTATAATACTGAACGAAGTGAAGTATCTGATCTCTCGTAGTGAGATACAGTTTAATGACAAGAAATAATGGAAGAGAAAAATATCAGCGTCCGATAACGCCTCTATCAGACTTGCGGAAGAACTCGGTAATGAGTTTGCATTCAGGAATCGAAAGCTCCGAAGACGATTCTATCTCACGGATGGCATCAGTAAAGTTGTGACCTGAATTATAGAGAAGTTTATAGGCAGTGCGTATCTTCTTGATTGCATCATCTGAAAAACCTCGTCGCATAAGACCAATGCGATTGATACCCGAGAACGTTGCCGGCGAGCCGCCGATAAGAGCATAGGGAGGGATATCTTTTACGATAAGCTGTCCCGCACCGACCATGGCATGTGCGCCGATCTGTGAGAACTGATGGATGCCTGTGATGCCACCAACCGTTGCATGGTACCCGATGGTGGTATGTCCACCCATCTGAACTGCATTAGCAATAATAACATTATCACCCACAAGACAATCATGTGCGACGTGGGCATAAGCCATGATGAGGCAGTTACTGCCTACACGGGTTACGCCGTCCTTCGTCCCTGAATTTCCCTTCGCTTCGTGGATAGTAGCTCTGTGGAGCGTTGCAAACTCTCTGATGGTGGTGTTGTCGCCTACCTCAACGTAGGTCTTCTCTGTTCCTTTGAACTTGAGGTCTTGCGGGACGTTCGCGATAACAGCCGATGGATGAATGACGCAATTCTTCCCGAGACGGGCTCCGCTTGCGATGAAGACGTTCTGCATGACCTTCGTGCCTTCGCCTATGACGGTGTTCGCTTCGATGATGGCAAAGGGTCCTATCTCGACTCCGTCGGCAAGTTCTGCCTTCGGGTCAACGATGGCCGTTGGATGAATGGCCACTGCCATTACGAACCTATCTCCTTGTCAACGATAGCTGCCATAAGTTCTGCTTCGGCGACCAGCTGCCCGTCAACAAATGCCTGACCTGCAAGCTGGAAAGACTTACCTCGGTTGCGAATAAGTTTTACTTCAAAGATAAGCTGATCGCCTGGGATAACCGGCTTGCGGAATTTCGCTTTATCGATTGCCATAAAGAATGCAAGCTTCTTTTGCGGCTCATCCATTGTGTTGAGCATCAGCATTCCGCCGGTCTGTGCCATTGCTTCGATGATAAGCACACCGGGCATGACAGGTCGTCCCGGAAAATGCCCTGCGAAGTGCGGCTCATTGTAGGTAACGTTCTTTAAGCCGACGATGCGTTCTTTGCCCGGCTCCAAGTCAAGCTCGATAATTCTATCGACAAGAAGAAGTGGGTAACGGTGCGGCAGGATACGTTCGATATCATGTATATCAAATATGATGTTCGCCGAGGTCGAGAACTTGCGAAGATTTGATTTCTTCTTCATCTCAAGACGAAGTTTCTTCGCGAACTCGACATTCGACGCATGTCCCGGCCGTGCGGCAAGTATCTGTGCCTGCATTGGGGATCCGACGAGGGCAAGGTCACCGAGAAGATCTAAAAGTTTATGACGCGCCGGTTCGTTCTTGAAGCGGAGCGGTTTGTTATTGAGCGTACCATGCGAGCCAAGCATGACAGAGTCCTTCAAGCCGAGGCGTTTCATCATCGCATTGGCTTCATCTTCTGACGGATTGCCGTCAACGATGACGATAGCATTATCAAGGTTGCCGCCTTTGATAAGACCTTGCTCGCGTAGTGTCTCGACTTCATGCAAAAAGCAGAATGTGCGGCACGGCGCAAAGTCCTTAATGAATTCTTTTTCTAACGAAAAGAGACCAGTATGCTGGCTGCCCAAGGCAGGATTGTTATAATCAATCATTACCGTCATGCGGTAATCGCCCGATAAGGGGAGGGCTACCATCTCGACACCCTTTGCTTCGTTCGAGTAGCTGACGCTCGAATCAATAACGAGGTACTGACGCGGCGCTGCCTGCTCCTCGAACCCTCCTTGCAAAAGTGTCTCGACGTACGGCATTGCGCTGCCATCACCGATAGGCGGCTCGTTGGCTGATAGCTCAATACGGATGTTATCTATCTCAAGCCCTACTATCGCTGCCAGTACATGCTCGACGGTATGAACACTGACATCGTTATGAGTCAGTGTTGTGCCGCGTGAGGTATCGCTGACATAGTCGGCAATGGCAGGTATCTCCGGCATGCCCGGCAGATCGCGCCGAACGAAGCGGATGCCGTAGTTCTCCGGCGCGGGGTGGAATTCCAGCGTGCTGGCGTTGCCGGTATGCAGCCCGATTCCCTCGAGCTTCGAGACGTATTTAACGGTGCGTTGATTGGTGCGCATAGTAAGTACAAAAATACCACATAAGCGGCTCTAAAACGTTATTTACGTTATCATAGTGCTGTCAATCTCTCGGCGAATATACTCATTTGTGGTCTGTAACCTATTGATTTTATTGGGGGATAATTGTGCACCACTCGGGGTATCGGGGTTCGTGAATCGTGGGTCGGGTTTCGTGAGGTGCTGTAAATTTACACATTTGAAATATTGTCGTATGGAGGTGTAGTTGTATGGACGTATGGTTTAGGAGTGTCATTGCAAGGAGTGGCTTTCGCCTGGTTCCGAGGAATCGAGGAAAGCAATCTAAAATCCCTCGGAAATAGAGAAATGTCCAAACTTCGGGCTACAAAAATACCACATGAAACCTCATTTTGCAAGATGCCCATCAAAAATACGCTGCAACCCATTGAAAATCAACAAGATAATCTTCGGGCAATTCAATTATCCCCGTTTCCTGCACAATTCCGCCATTTTGGGTAGGCACCTATCGTAGGGGCATGCCGCTGGCATGCCCTCCCCTTTAGTCCCGATAGGGACGACGGTCAATAGCCAGGGGCGACAGCCCCTGGATACAAAACAACCCGACAACGCAAAGCCCTGAAAGGGCGAAGGTAGCTACCGTCGCCCTTTCAGGGCTGAATCTACTCTTTAATTGCCAACCAGTGGTTTCACCACTGGCTATTGACCTGTGCCCTTTCAGGGCAGAAGGAAGAAAGGTATGCCCCTACGTTTCATGCAATTATTTCCCTCTCCGAGTTATTTATTAGTACATGCGTATTATCATCTATATCCTCTTTCTGTATGCCGTGCCTGTGATGGGTTTTGGGCAATCACCTAATTCATCTGATAATCATATGAGCATGATACAAGGAGAAGCGGAAGATAGTCTATATCTATACAAAAGAGCAAGGGCAAATCAACTTGCTGGCAATTATCGGAATGCGCTTGATACCGTGAGGTTGTATGTTGAGCTGCATCCATTTGCGACAAAAACTCCAGGTGAAGTCCTTATTAGTATTAGTAATACGATATTCTATACTGCATATTTGACAAACGGGACCCAGAATGATTGGATATTGAATCATAACTGGTTAGTCAAAATATACCCGAACAATACAGAACAGGTTTATAAGGTCAGAGTATGGAAAACAATGGCAACCAATATGGAGAACTTCGATCTCAATGAAGCTGCAAACCTTTGGTACAACTATTCACTTGTCCATAATGACACTGGGAATGTTGCGTTCGCGTGGAAAAGAATCAAATCTATTCGAGGATATCAGGCACAGATACCTATGGATACTACACCTTTCCATGTCGTCTCTTTCCCACCTGATCCGATAATTTCAGGAGTAAGTCCGGTAGCACATTCTTCAAATCCGATAGAGATAACCATCAGCCCAAACCCTGCAAAGACAGAAACAGAGCTTTCTTTCTCGCTTGAAGAGAGATCAGCAATTCGCATAGAACTCTTCGATGTACTTGGTAGATCAATGAAGAAAATATATTCAGGCATGCTCGACGAAGGCAAACATGCATACTCTGTCCCGATATTTGGGTTAGCGGAGGGTATGTACTATGTCCGAGTCAGTGCGAATGGCGCAGTTACAACAAAGAGCATTCGGGTGGTAAAGTAGTCGAGAAGTAGAAAAGAGCCACCCCCTAACCCCCTCCACATTCGTGGAGGGGAATAAGAGTCAAGAATCTGAACCCCATCCCCCCTGATGGGGTTTATTATTATGTATCTTTGCCTTTTGGATTTGGGTTCTACTAAATAGGAAGGGAACACGTGTCGTCACGATATACTCGGTTCATATTTGCTCTCTCGCTCTGCGCACTCGTTATCGCGGGTTGTCGCCCGTCGCAACAGTCGCGGCGCAATGATACGAAGACGAACCAGCAGAAGAACGCCACTTCGTCGCAGATGTATGATTCGCTGCTTATCCTGCAGGATAAGCTCATTACAGTCATTGATACGATGACGAATGTCCTCGGCGATCACCGCAAGCGTATCCGCGACCTCGAAGCGGAGGTTTACCGCCTACGTGCGCTCTTAGAGCATAGCTCGGCTTCACAAACTCCGCAGGGTGGTGGGTATTTAACTGCTCCGCCCGTTACGCCGCCCCCTATACCAGAGCCATATACACTGCCTACCACGACCGCACCGCCGGATGAGAAGTACAGCAATGCACTGAAGCTTTTTAACGCATCGCGCTACTCCGAAGCGCTTGCCGCATTCGATGAACTTGCTCACGCACAGCCGAGCTCGCCATACATGCCGAACTATATCTATTGGCGAGGTGAATCTATGTATGCGCTCGGCGATTACGATAATGCGATACGCAGTTTTCATGATGTGCTCGAAAAGTATCCGAACTCCGGCAAGAGCGATGATGCCGAATATAAAATAGCCGCAAGTTATGAGAAGCTCGGTGAGAACGATATTGCGAAGTCGGCATATCAACGTTTGATACTTAGCTACCCGGAAAGTGAATACATTGCGCGCGCAAAAGCTCGTCTGAAAAAATTGAACTAATTGAATATCAATATGAAGAAAATGAAGTTCATGTTCGCTCTCTTGGCTGCACTTGTATCTGCGGTCCCCGCGATGTCACAAGATTTTCCTGATGGGGTTCTCTCTCCCGATGAGAGCGAACCGCTCTATACGCTCTTTAGTATCAAGCTCTCGGGCGGTTACGGCTTCGGCAGAGGCAGCCAGCTTTACGGTAAAGCAGGAAGTGAAGATATCTATTGGAGCGCCGGCGAAGGCGCGAAGATGGATATGGGGCTTGTTGTGCCACTGCTCCCGATCGATGTTGTCAATCTTGACGGCGAGGAGTTCGGACCCGAACGTTTCCCTATCGTCGGTCTTGAGATGGAGCTTGCATCGGGCTATCATATCTCGACCGGTGGTACAACCAATGACGAAACACTCGGCACCGTAATGACGACATCACGCAAGTACACATATATACCAATAACGCTCGGCTTCAATGCACGTGCAACACTTGGTGTAGGAATGCCGTCTGTCTTTGTCGGTGTTGGCGGCGGGGTGAATATTCATGGTATCTATGAAGATCGTGTTTCATTTTCTAATTCCAGCACGACCTACACTCGCAAGTATGACCCGCCTATCCCGTTCACGATCTATGGCGTGATGGGATTTGAGATCCCGCTTCTCTATTCAGCAGAAGACGGCAATAGTATGGTTGATCTTTTTGTGCAAGGCAGACTTGAAGATGTGACGAACTACATCTATGATTACCGAGTGAATGGCTCTGATGGCTCCCAGGTAGTTGTTAGTCCTAAAGATGATGCATTCCTCATCAATACTACCGAGACCGCACGTTCGGCTTCGAGCGCATCAATCTCACTTGGCTTTAAGATAAACATTTATTAAAAAGGAGACGCGCATGAAGTTACGTACTTTCACACTTCTTCTTTTATCAGCAACGCTTTTGGTTGGGTTGAACTCCTGCCGTCCGCGTTCGCAAAAAACTGCAAAGAAACAGACCAAGAAGCCGCCGACAGACACAGCGCGGCAAAGTGCACCAAGCGCAAAGAGCGTCATGAGCCGAGCTGATAGCGTACTTGCAAATCTATCCTCGCTCAGCGCCGATGAGCGCGATATGCCTTCGGTGACGCCGTCGGATTACCCAAGCCGCACACCGTGGGGTGCTACACAGGATGCGACACCTGACCCATCAGGATACAAAGTATTTGAATCAGGTCTTGCAAGCTTTAATGCAAGTGATTATCAAGCAGCTATCGGTGCATTCAGCCAGATCGCTTCGAGCGGACGTCCGCCGGAGCTTGTCCCGAACGCGTATTATTGGATGGGCGAGAGCTACTACGGCATGAACCGCTTTGCAGAGTCGATCCCGTACTTCGAGTACACAGCGCAAGCCGGACCTGCCTATAAACGTGAGACAGCGTTCTATAAACTCGCAATGGCATCGAGCTTAGCCGGCAACGATGAAGCCGCCGGCACCTGGACCCAACGCCTGCGCGCCGAGTATCCAAAGTCAAAATATGTTAAACTGCTTAAGAAGGCTGGAGTAGAATAGTGCTTTGTCATTGCGAGGAGGGTTTTAGCCCGACGAAGCAATCTAAAATATCGAACCTGCTACAACATCCGAGATTTTAGATTGCTTCGCTTCGCTCGCAATGACAAATTTCGACTTTACCTACCTACGAGAAACTGCAACTTCACACCCGTTTTTGCAGTTAAAAAACTGTCAATTTGTGTCTTACTTATTAAACTCTCTACCAACGTGAAAAAGAATTTTACATTTACATCTCTGATTCTTACCGCACTCGCTGCGCTCATGTTCACTTCTTGTAAAAAAGAAGCGGATGCCAACAGCGAGGAAATACTTGTCGGACATTATGCTTCGATGACAGGTCAGACCGCTACCTTCGGACAGTCGGCAGATAAAGGAATTCTGCTTGCCGTTGATGAAATTAATGCCGCAGGCGGTGTGCTCGGCAAAAAGATAAAGATCATCACCGAAGACGACCAGTCCAAGGCAGAAGATGCTACTAAAGCAGTGCAGAAGCTTATCAACCGCGATAAGGTCATTGCACTTCTCGGCGAAGTTGCCTCGACACGCTCAAAGGCAGGCGGACCGATCGCACAGCAGAACAAGATACCGATGATCTCGCCCGCTTCGACCAACGAAGACGTTACGAAGATTGGTGATTATATTTTCCGTATCTGTTTTATCGACCCGTTCCAGGGCGAAGCGATAGCACAGTTCTCGATGAAGTCGCTCTCGGCAAAACGCGCAGCGATATTGCTTGATACAAAGCAGGATTATTCTCTCGGATTGGCAGATGCATTCCGCAAGACGTTCAAGGCGAGCGGCGGTGAGATAGTGAGCGAGCAATCATACTCATCCGGCGATAAGGATTTCCGCGCCGCGCTTACCTCTATCCGCTCATCGAACCCTGATGTAATTTTTGTTCCCGGCTATTATAGTGAGCTTTCGCTTATCGTACGTCAAGCACGCGAGCTTGATCTTAATATTCCGCTTCTTGGTGGCGACGGATGGGATTCGGAAGAGCTTACTAAAGGTGCAGAAGCGGAGTTCAACAATACGTACTTCTCGAATCACTTCTCCGCAGAAGACCCCGACCCTGCAGTGCAGAACTTCATCACGAAGTACAAGGCAAAGTATAACTCAAATCCAGACGCTATGAGCGCGCTCGGTTATGATGCTGCGCTTATTTTAGCTGATGCTATCAAACGCGCAGGCGCAACCGACGGACAGAAGCTCCGCGACGCAATTGCGGCTACAAAGGATTTTAGCGGTATCACGGGTAAGATTACCATCAACGGCGAACGCAATGCCGAAAAGCCGCTGACGATCCTGCAGATCGTTGACGGTAAGTTCAAGTTCGCCCAGCGTATTGGCTCTAAAGGCGAAGCGTTGACGGAGTTCAAGCCATCCGCACCAGCGACAGCTCCGACAAAGTAAAGAGTATGGTTTTTGTATCGTAGGGGCACACAGCAAGTGTGCCCTTTCTGTTTATAGCTGTCTCTTACCGTTAGGAGCTCGATTTTTCGGTATCTTTGTAGTAGAAAGTTCGTGTCTAGATGGGTGACATTTTACAACAGCTTGTCAATGGTATCTCGCTTGGGGCAATATATGCCCTGATCGCGCTCGGCTATACGATGATATACGGTGTGCTGCGGTTTATCAACTTCGCACATGGTGATATCTTTATGGTCGGTGCGTACGTCGGGTACTTTGCGGCGAATTTGCTTGCGCATGTTTTCCCTGTCGGCTCGGTGATGGGGGCAGTTTCCGTGTTTCTCATCTCCATGATATTCTGTGCTCTCTTTGGTGCACTCATCGAGTTCTTAGCATACCGCCCACTCCGTCCGCGTCCGAAGCTGACGGTCCTTATCACGGCAATTGGTGTTTCGCTCTTTTTGGAATATCTTTCACAATTACTCTTCGGTGCAACACCGCGCGGATTCCCGGAGATACTTTCTGATAAACCACTTATCAAGTCAGCACTTATCACCATCAATATGGTGCAGGCGATTGTTATTGTTGTTTCGCTTTCACTAATGATCACGCTCCGTATCATCGTGATGAAAACGAAGATAGGCACAGCGATGCGTGCGGTCAGCTTTAATCAGCAAGCGGCGAGCTTGATGGGTATCAATATCAACTCTGTCATTACGTTTACCTTCATGGTCGGCAGCGCGCTTGCTGCAGCAGGAGGAATACTCTATGCATCACAGTATCCGAGCATTGACCCGCTCATGGGTATTATGCCGGGACTCAAGGCATTCGTCGCCGCAGTGCTTGGCGGTATCGGTAACATCCCGGGGGCAGCACTCGGAGGATTTATCATTGGCATTATAGAGTCGTTCGTCGGAGGTACATTCCTCTCGACCTACCGCGACGCGATAGCATTTATCATCCTCATCGGTATCCTCCTTTACAAACCAAGTGGGATATTGGGTAAGAATGAGGTGGAGAAAGTGTAGGTGAACTATACTATTGTCTATTATTGTAATAATAGTATGAAGACAGTAAGACATTTCCCAAAACTTATCGAGATAGCCCCACGAGATAATTTTCATCTGTGGGTACACTTTGATGATGGTATAAGCGGCGAGGTTGACCTTTCGCATCTTAGCCAGAAGGGAGTCTTTGCAGCGTGGAAGACGACGTTGCCTTTTGAGAGTGTCACGCTTTCAAAAGAGCTTGGTGTACCAACATGGGGTGAAGATCTTGAGATAGATGCTTTTAATCTTTATCTGACTCTTGTAGGAAAGACATTCGAAGAGTGGAAGGAAGAAGAACTCGAACATGCCGCTTATTAGTCGTTTCTTTGGCATATCGATTTACATGTATCGCAATGATCACAATCCACCGCATTTTCATGCGCGGTATGCTGAAGACGAGATAGTAGTAGATATACAAACATTAAAGGTATTGGAGGGTGAAGTCCCTGCTCGTGTATTTGGTATGATACTTGAATGGGCAATGTTACACGAACAAGAGCTACTTGCGAACTGGGATTCCATTCGGACATCAGGTGATGTAAAAAAAATTATGCCCTTAGAATAACATTTGAAACCACCGATTACATTTCTCATCGCTCTCGCCGTTCTCACAGGGTTATCCTTCGTGACGGGACATCTTGACCCGTACTATTTTTCCATCATCATCTTCATCGGCATTAACATGACGATGGCGACGAGCTTGAACCTTATCAATGGGTTCACCGGGCAGTTCTCGCTCGGACATGCAGGGTTCATGGGAACTGGTGCGTATCTCTCCGCGATTGCCTCAACATACCTTACAACACACGGTTGGTCTATGGATGGGTTTGAAGGTGCAGGTGTGCTTGGTATTTCGCTCCTTGTCGGCGGACTTTGTGCAGCGGTTATGGGGCTTGTTGTTGGTATCCCGAGCTTGCGACTTAAAGGCGATTACCTCGCTATCGTTACACTTGGATTTAATGAGATCATCCGTGTTATTATTCAAAACGTAGATTTCAAGATCGACGGGGTAAGTTATGTAGGTGGTGCGCGTGGTTTTGGAGTGCCGCACTTAACGACGTTCTTGTGGGTGTTTGGTATCGCCGCTCTTGTAGTGTATTTTGTCGAGACGCTTGTAAATTCTACCTACGGCAGGGGATTCCTTGCTGTTCGTGACGATGAAGTTGCGGCAGAAGCGATGGGAGTAAATACTACTCGATTCAAAGTAAAGGCATTCGTCTTCGGTTCGTTCTTTGCAGGTATCGGCGGCGGACTCTTTGCTCACTTTCAGTATAACATCACTCCTGATGACTTCACGTTCTTAAAATCTATCGAGATAGTGGTAATGGTCATCTTGGGTGGCATGGGCTCAACGGTCGGAGTCATTATTGCCGCGATCATACTTACGATCTTACCCGAAGCATTACGAGAGTTCAGTGAGTACCGCATGATTATCTATTCGTTGCTACTTATTATTCTCATGATCTCCCGTCCGCAAGGATTGCTTGGTCCAGATACGATCAAGAAATTCTTTAACCGAAAGAAAGCAAAGGTGTCGTAAGATGGAACGGCTTTTTTCTCCGTGGCGCTCTCATTACATTGAGTCCTTCAAGACGCCATCAGAAACGAAGGACGAATGTATCTTCTGCTCCGCACTTTCAGTGAGTGAAGATAAAGAACGGCTCGTTATTCATCGATCTTCTCATGCGTTTGTCATCATGAATCTTTACCCGTATAATAGCGGACACATGATGATCGTCCCAGATCGTCATACATCGGACTTCAGCTCGTTAACAGCTGAAGAGCTTGCTGACTCCATGAAGCTGCTTCAGACTGCGCAGACTGCCCTTAGCGAACTCGTAAAGCCCCATGGCTATAATATAGGCATGAACTTAGGCAGAGCGGGTGGAGCAGGTATTGAAGACCATCTGCACTGGCATATTGTCCCCCGTTGGAATGGCGATACCAACTTTATGCCTGTTTTGGCTGACCTAAAGCTTGTAAGCGAAGATATGGAGAAGCAGTGGGAATCGCTGACATCGATTTTCCGAAAATTGTTGCCTTAAGAAGAGTAACTTTTGCCCCCTATGCGGAGTTATTCTATTAGTACACAGTAATCATTACGCTTATGAAAATTTGCCTCAGTATTCTCGCGTTTTTTCTGCTTCTTGGTGTAGGCTCGAATACACAAGCCGCAGTAGTCATTGATTCGGTTTGGGCGGATTCTATTTTTTATGACGTATCAAATGGTATCGTTTCGCAAGAGCTTATCCTTCATGAAAGTGACGATAAGTTTGCTACATTTGGCAACGGGGCAGATATATCTTTGCTTTTTAAGTCAAAGATCGGTACTGGCATACGTTCGATAAAGCCAGGTGCCACTATTATCATTTATTGTCAAAAGCACCACCCAACAGATAGCTCTGCAGGTCGGCTTACTCTTAATAAGTTAGCACCTGATGAGACACTCCTTTACTCTTCAGAACCATTTTTATTGAATGAAGGTGTAAATGTAATCACTGTCCCTGATAAAGACTTCACAATGGCTAGCTTCACAATCGAGCTCGGCTCAACCGGCTTCAAAGTTGATGCAGTACAGCTTATCCAGGAAGAAGATAAAGTAAGTGTGCCACGTTTGTATGGAGTGAGCGGTTCGCGTATCGTATCGAACTATCCGAACCCATTTCTTTCGGGTGATGTGAACGGAACAACGCTTCGATTTTCACTTGAACGCGAAGCGGAGGTCGGTGTAGTCGTTATTGACGCTCTCGGAAGAGAAGTATCTCGCTGGTCGCTCGGTATGATGACACAGGGTTCGCAGGAAGCAAGAGTATCCGTAACCGAATCCGGTATGTATATTGCACGTCTCGTAATTGACGGTGAAATGACAAGCTCATACTATAAGCTTATTGCAAAGTAACATTTACAACCTATTGTCGTTAGTAGTCAGGGAGAGATTTGTATCTCTCCCTTTCTTTTTTTTATTATGACTTCAATCGTCTGGCTTCGCCGAAACCTTCGGCTTGATGATAATAGAACCATTGCGCTTGCTCTTGCCGAGAGTGATGAGGTTGTCCTCGCACACTTATGGGATGCAGAGCGTCCGACCTTCGGCTCTACAAACCGCTTGGCATTTCTCATCGAGTCTCTGCGCGACCTTGAATCACAATGCATGGATGCAGGTACACGGCTAATTATTCGAAGCGGCAAAACGAATGAGTCGTTAGTCAAGCTAATAAAAGAAACCAATGCAACGCATGTATACTATGATAATAACTATGAAGGATACGAGCGAGCAAGAGATGAGATAGTTTTTTCCCAACTACGTAAGCTTGATGTAGCTTGCATCGGTGTCAAAGACAATGTTCTCTTTGAGAAAGGGGAGGTTGTAACCGGCGAAGGAAAGCCATACACAGTTTATACGCCATTCAAGAAGAATGTTTGGCAACGGTCGGATGAGTCAACGGCGCTTACGAATTCACCTTCATCGTATAAGCCATATAGCAATATAAACTCACTCTCTTCATATTCGCTTCCAAGTATAGAAAAACTTCCGAAGGATGATCTTTCACCGAACAGATTACAAATCGGCGGAAGTAAAGTTACAATAGAACTTTGGAATGATTGGAAGAAGGCGAACCTCGGTGATTACAAGGATAAGCGTGATGGACTTTCACTTGCAAAAGGAACATCGAAGCTATCGGCACATTTGAAGTTTGGTACTATCTCCGTTCGTCGGCTTATCCGGGATTCACTTGAAATCGCAGAAAAGAACCCTGATGCAAAGCTCGGAGCAGATACGTATATATCAGAGCTGCTTTGGCGTGAGTTCTATTACAATATCTTGCAGTCATTTCCAAGCGTTGAAGGTGAAGCATTTCAGAAGCGGTACTCTCTGATCAAGTGGGAAGAGAATGACTCCCATCTTCAAGCATGGAAGGAGGGAAGAACAGGAGTGCCTGTCGTTGATGCGGCGATGCGCGAACTCCTTGAAACGGGATATATGCATAACCGTGCACGAATGATCGTCGCAAGTTTTCTTACCAAAGACCTTCTGATAAATTGGCAGCATGGAGAGCTTCATTTTATGAAGTATCTTACTGATGGCGACATTGCACAGAACAACGGAGGCTGGCAGTGGTCTGCTTCGACGGGGACCGACGCGCAGCCATACTACCGCATCTTCAATCCTTATCTACAATCAAAGAAGTTCGACCCTGATGGCGAGTACATTAAGCGATTCGTGTCAGAGCTACAGAACATCCCTGCAAAATGGACACATGAGCCGCATCTTCTATCCCCGCTTGAGCTTGCATCATACGGGGTAGAACTTGGAAAGGACTACCCGTTTCCGATAGTTGACCATTACGTGCAACGCGAAAAGGCAAAAATGATGTTTGAAGCTGTGAAAGATCTACGTTGATATTGCAATCAATCATACCGCGCATCGTACTTGCACTCATACTCCTTGGAATATGTATCTTCACATACATCGAGAGCACGTATTACCACCAGCATTCGCTTGCGCTCGGCGATAAAGCAAGTTCGGTTACAACGTGGGTGTGGGTGTATCGTTCTATTGCAATTGTTGCAGGTATCGGGTGTATTCTTATTGTTGGATCAGTGATTAAAAAGTAATGACTCTTTTTCGCAAACGATATGGCGGCTATGACAGAGAGGATAAACCACCTCTTATACAATCACTTATCAAAGGCGATTCTATCGTTGTGCGTATCGGTGCTTTTATTGTGTGTGCACTGCTCTACTATGTGATTGTTCAAGCAACACATAAAGACGCTACATCGGAAAGACCGACGAAGGACTCCGTTATCACAGCTCCAAAAAAGTAGCGATGCCGAGCGAACTCTATATCGGCATTATGACAGGTACCAGCATTGATGGTATAGATACCGTCATTGCCGATCTTGCAGATTTTCCAAAGGTAGTTCATCACCATGAATCACCCATACCTCCTGCGCTTGGTGAGCTACTCATGAAGCTTGCAACCGATCGGCTTGTTGATATTGATGAACTCGTTCGTACACATTTCCTTCTTGCAGAAGTATATACATCATCTGTTAATGATGCACTCACCCAAGCAAAGATAAAGAGAGATGATATTCGTGCAATCGGTTTGCACGGGCAAACGATTCGGCACTTACCAAAATCTGCTTCACTTTTTGTAGAGCATCCGCCTGTCGGAGCAACATTCCAACTTGGCTCCGGTGCTGCGCTTGCGGCATTAGCAGGTATTGATGTCGTATATGATTTCCGTAGCGCTGATGTTGCGCTTGGTGGGGAAGGCGCTCCGCTTGTGCCGATGTTTGACCGAGCATTTTTTCACTCGGCAGACAATGACCGCATCATTCTCAATATAGGCGGCATTGCGAACATAACCTATCTTCCTGTTAGAGGTGAGCCGATCGCTTTTGATACTGGTCCGGGAAATATGATTATTGATGCGCTCTCGTCACTTTATTTCCAAACTCCGTTCGATAAAGACGGTGCCATTGCTCGAAGCGGCAAAGTAGATGAGCAATTTTTATCTGCTCTCTTAATGCATGAATATTTTTTACAAGCTCCGCCGAAATCAACAGGCAGGGAGCTTTTCGGGAAAGAACTGCTTGACATGTTCTTGCATAAAATTCGAGAAGATGGTTTTGCTCCTGAAGATGCAATTGCAACAGCGACAGAGCTTACCGTGCGGACGATAGTACTTGCAGCTACGCAATGCACACCAGACGAAGAGATTGAACTCATCGCATCCGGCGGCGGCACACGCAACGGATACCTAATGGAGCGACTGCAGAGCGCACTGGGCAAAGCAGTTATCAAGACATCAGATGAACTTGGGATACCATCCCAATCCAAAGAAGCACTTGCATTTGCATGGTTCGCTAAAGCATTTCTTAATGATACCATCATCCACCTGCCTTCGACAACAGGCGCAAGAAAAAAAATACCGCTGGGCAGTTTAGCAAAAGCAAAATAAAAAATTCTGTTTTTTGATTATCCACACAAAAAATTTCGTAAAATAGTAGTAGTACAAATCTTATATTTGTGTGAATACATTGTGGATAAGTTTTGGGTTGTCGATGAAATAAGGTAGTCAAGTGTGAGTAATTCTCTCACCAGAGGTAGTTATGAAAAAGAAAGCCATTGTACCCGCCACGAAGAGGCATTGTTGATAACGGCAGTTCGGGGCAAATAGAAAGTAACCAGTCAACTTCACGGAAACGATTATCATAGAAAACGATTATCATTGAAAACGATTGAGGCATTTTCGCCTGTGCTATCCGAAGAAACCATCGGAAATGAACAGGTAACCGTAGATACGATTTTTGATATGTCAGTAGCAACAGGCGGAGTACTTACAGAGAAACAGAAAGACGCAAACGAGGCGATTGTCGCCGGCGAGCTTTCTGCCGCAGCTGTTATTTTATGGGAGCGCATCGGCGAACGCATAAAATCGGCAATCTCTGCGCAAAGCTACACGACATGGTTCGGACCTGTCACGGCGAAGTCGCTTGAAGGTACGAAGCTCATGCTCATCGCGCCGAGTACGTTCATCTCCGAATGGATACTCCAGCATTACCAGGAGCTTATCGAGAATGCGCTTCAGGAATTGCTCGGCCAGTCCGCATCGTTTGGCTTTGAACATGCTGATGACATCGAAGGACTTGAGACAACGCTCATCCCCGCATCCGCACCCGTAACGCAAGTGCTTACTGCCCCCTCACCCGAGCCAAGAAACCGCGTAGAACAGCCCTTAGCTGTGTACCGCGAGAACAGACCGGCTAATAACGGCAAGATAACACCGAAGCCGCCATTCGACCCGAACATCAACCCGAGCTACACGTTCGATACGTTTATTCGCGGCGAATCAAACAAGCTTGCATCTGCGGCGGCGATGGCTGTTGCAAATAATCCCGGCGGTACACGCTACAATCCGCTTGTTGCCTACGGCAACGTAGGGCTTGGTAAGACGCACTTAGTGCAGGCGGTCGGGAATGCCGCGCTTGAAAAATATCCTGATCTTCGCGTCCACTATACCTCAAGCGAGCGCTTTACCAAGGAGTTCGTCGATGCCGTGCAGGCAGATAAGATGAGCGACTTCAATAACTACTACCGCTCGATGGATATGCTCATCATTGATGATGTGCAGTTCTTCGCAGGTAAAGAGCGTACGCAGGATAGCTTCTTCCACGCGTTCAACGAACTTCGCGAGAACGGTAAGCAGATCATCCTGACCTGTGACCGCCCACCAAAAGAACTTAAAGATATTGACGACCGCCTCTTGAATCGTTTGCAATGGGGACTGACAGTTGATATCGGCGCACCTGACCTCGAGACTCGTATGGCCATCTTACGTCTGAAAGCGGTCCGCGACGGATTTGATATTTCCGAAGAGGTGTTGGAGTTCATCGCTTCGAACGTAACGACGAATATCCGCGAACTTGAGGGCTGCCTTATCTCCTTAGAAGCGACCATCTCACTCGAAGGCAAAGAACCTTCTATCGAGATAGCGCGTGATGTACTTCGCAAAGTTGCACGACGCTCCGCGCCGACACTTTCTATCGAGACTATTCAGAAACTTGTAGCAAAGAGCTTTGGCATAGAAGAAGAACTTCTTCGCGCCAAGACACGTAAGCAGGAAGTTGTGCAAGCACGTCAGGTTGCGATGTATCTCTGTAAAGAGCTTACGCCGAGCACGCTCAATACGATCGGCTTACATTTCGGCGGACGCGATCACTCAACCGTCATCCACGCCCAACAGACCGTCGTTGACGACATGCGTCACGACAGCCAGTTCTCAAACAAAGTAAGCGAAATAAAACGCCAGCTCGAGTTAATGCAGTAACGCAGGTTTCCAAACTGCATCATCATAGCTTTCCGTATGGGTACGCACGGAAATAACGGAAAGAGGGGGTTAAACTTCGTATTTTTGCAGTCCTTAATACAAATGATATACGTTATACAATGAAAATCCACGAGCATCAGGGAAAAGATATATTAAAGAAATATGGTGTGCCGACACCGATAGGTCATGTAGCTTATGGTGTTGATGAGGCAGTCGAGGCAGCAAAGAAGCTCCCGACGGAGATAGCTGTCGTGAAGGCACAGATTCATGCCGGCGGTCGCGGCAAAGGCGGCGGAGTGAAGATAGCGAAGAACCTTGACGATGTCAAGACACACGCTTCGGCAATCCTCGGGATGACGCTCGTCACGCATCAGACCGGTCCGGAAGGCCGTTTCGTAAAACGCCTCTTAGTTGAGCAGGGCGTCAATATCGAAAAAGAGTTTTACGCAGGTATCCTCCTTGATAGAGCTACCGGCACGAACGTCATCATGGTCTCGACCGAAGGCGGTATGGAGATCGAGAAGGTAGCCGAAGAGACGCCGGAGAAGATCGTGAAGGTTCACGTTAATCCTTCAGTCGGTCTTCGCGATTATCAGACACGTCAGCTTGCCTTTGCACTTGGTTTGAAGGGTGAGGCATTCAAGCAGTGCCAAAAGTTTTTGAAGGCGCTTTACAAGGCATATGAAGAAAGTGATTCTTCGATGTTTGAAATTAATCCGCTCGTTTTGACAAAAGAACAGCAGATGATAGCCCTCGATGCGAAAGTGAACTTCGATGATAATGCACTCTTCCGTCACCCTGAATATGCAGAGCTTCGCGACCTCGATGAGGAAGATCCGCTTGAGATCGAAGCATCAAAGTCAAACCTCAACTATATCAAGCTTGACGGTAATGTCGGTTGTATGGTCAATGGCGCAGGTCTTGCAATGGCGACGATGGATATCATCAAACTTGCAGGCGGTGAGCCGGCGAACTTCCTTGATGTCGGCGGCGGAGCAAATGCCGAGACGGTTGCTAATGGCTTCCGCATCATCCTTTCTGACCCGAACGTGAAAGCAATACTCATTAACATCTTCGGCGGTATCGTCCGTTGCGATAGAGTCGCTACAGGCGTAGTTGAGGCATCGAAGCTTGTCAAGCCACACGTCCCAATCGTAGTCCGCTTAGAAGGCACGAATGCTATCGAGGCAGGCGAGATACTTGAGAAGAGTGGTCTAAACTTCCTCGTAGCTCGTGGCTTAAAGGACGCAGCGCAGAAAGTAACGCAAGCATTAGCAGCGTAAACCAATTACGAATGAAAAAGCCCTTTGATTACTCAAAGGGCTTTGGAAAAAATCGTAATGCGTAATCATCAATTCGTAATTTTCACCATCATTCCTGCCTTCGGCATCTTCCAGATAACTTCACCTGTTTCGCTATTACGGGCGGTCAGCATGTAGTAGTAGGTACCGCTTGGTCCTTCGAGTTCTGAAGAACGAACGGTAATTGTATGAGGTCCTTTCTGGAGAAGTTGATTGACTGTCGGTAACGTATAGTTTCTTCCGAGAGCATCATAGACCTGAAGTTCAACGATAGCAGCTTGTGGCATATCGAAGTAGATGTTGGTCCCATCGCTGAAGGGATTCGGGAAGTTTTGCTCCACGTTCCATGAGTTTGACTCTGAAACATTTCCAACTTCAACCTGCTTTATCCGATGGAGAGTCCTCTCGCCATCAAGAGATACGTCAACTAAGCGATACTCATACGTCCCTGCCGCACTTGGCACATCAACGAAGCTGTAGTTACGTTCATGGTTGGAATTGGCAAGCCCCTTGAGTGAGCCGAACTGGTTATAGCTTGCAACGACATCGAATGAATTTGTAGAATGAGGGTCGGAGATGTTGCGTCGCTCAATCTCGAAGCCGGCATTATCTTTTTCCATTGCCGTCTTCCAGTCAAGACGCACAGCACCTTGCGAAAGAGCTTTGAGGTTGAATGATGCAAGCTCGATAGGGAGAGTCCCGTTGAAGAAAAGAAGTTGGCAATAAATATCTTGAGCAGTTGTTGATGAATTTCTTGTGTCACGCCATGTGATGATAGCACCGTTTGAGCGGGGAGCGATTGCTACTTGGTCTTTTACACCGGTTCCAACGGAAATAGGGAGCCCCCATCTTGATAGATTTGAAGAGCCGGCAGGGAAGAAAAGGCGCTGCGGCAGCGTATCAACTTTGTTGGCATAAGTCTTCATATTTGATCCACCAATTCGGTCATCATTCCATGCGAGTAATATGCCGTTTTCAGTTTTTACACCGACAGGTTTATATTGATCATTTGCTAAATTACAGACAGCATATGAGGTGTTTGGTTGTGGTGTTATCGTTGCACCGTCTGCCTTTACACGTGTAACAGCAATGTCCTTGCTACCGAAAAAATTTGTATATGCTACAAGAGCTCCACCTGCGTTATCGGTAAATGGGACGACTTCCACCTGGTCACCAGGGGTTTGTGGTGTTAGGTTAACAGCTGAGAACCATTTTTTTGTAGAGTCACTCCTGATGCGCTGAGCAACTACATCATATCCATGTGTAGTAAAGTTTACTTGGGCTTCTTCCCATGCAAGGATAAACTCTGAACCATCTCTGCTTACCTTCGGGTAGCGTGAATTTTTTGTATTGAAATCACCACGATGGATGATAACACCAAGATTGGTTGCTCCCCATAAGACTGTACCTGCAGAACTTACCCTTGTAGCGAAAATACCATTTGGCGGACCACCCGCACTTGATTCCCAAGCCATGAAACAACCATTACTTCCGTCTTCAACGAGGCACGGTTCATTTTGTCGAAGTGCCGTTGTAATTTTTGCTGCCCCTGCGTTCCCCCATGATACACCGTTAGAACCCATGTAATTCATGTAGATATCAGGGCGTGATGTTTGAGCGATTGCAGTTCTGTTATCTTCCCATGCAACATAAGCCATCCCATCTCCGCTGGCACAAATTGTTGCTTTTACCTGATCACCATTCGAGGCACATACAGCAGCGCCGCCGTTAGCATAGAGCTTTGTGCCGTTTGCTGAAATATGTTGTCCATAGAGATCAATGCCATTGACTGTCGTTCTTGAATCTTCCCAAACAACGTACGCTCCACCAGCACGATCAGAACAAATGATAGGATTTACAGCTTTATTTACACCATTGCTTAACAAAATTCCATTCTCTTGCCAAACTCGATTTCCATTTTTATCAATTTTTTGCACATAAACATCATATCGTTGCGCTGAACGATAATCCTGCCACACGATAATTGCTCCATTATCTTCGTCAGTGCAGATCTTAGGTTGTTGTTGATTTCCGGTAGCTCGACAAACAGCAAGGTTCGTTGTCGAATCCGAAACCCATTGGGAATAAACAAGTTGTGGAAATAAAAGCGCTATTACAAGAAGCAATGTAAAAATGGCGCAATTTTTTGTAGTTAGCATAGGACAACACAAAGTAAATAAAGACAGGTTACATCCAAATAACATTTATCATGCCATAAAGTTACATAGCCATTATCAAATGACCAAACAAATGCAACATTGTTTCAGGCATAGGTGTTTTCATCGTCCATTTTCTTGCCGGAGTGGCGAAATTGGCAGACGCGCCAGACTTAGGATCTGGTATGGTGACATGTGCAGGTTCAAGTCCTGTCTCCGGCACTAAATAAAATAATAGTAATAATTAAAGGCAGTAATGGTGGAAACGACAATCCATAATAAATCACAAGTTCTCCGTGAGCTTGAGGTCTTCGTAGATGAAGCAGAGTTGAATTCTGTACTTGAGAAAGCTCTTCGGGATATCCGCCCCCGTTTGACGCTCCCCGGCTTCCGTCCCGGAAAGGCGCCGCTTAATGTTGTAAAGAGATTGCATGGTGAAGCGATCGAAGGTGATACATTGGAAAAGTTAGCACAAGAAAAATTTCAGCTTATAGTTGAAGAGCAGAAACTTGAGCCTATCGGCAGACCTGTGATGACTGATCTGCACCGACATGCAGGCGAAGGTGCACATTTCCGTATCTCATACGAAGTGAAACCGGTTATTTCAGTTCAAGATTTCGACGGAGTTGAGATAGAGAAACCTATCTTCGAAATAACAGATAAAGAAGTTGAGGAAAGAGTACATTATCTTCGTTTCGGACATGCAGTTCGAGAAGATGCTACGAAGATAGAGGATAAAGAAACGATCGTTAACTTAACCTTCCAAGAACTTGACCCAAACGAGAACGGCGAACAAGAACCGCCGCACTCAACGGAAGTATATCTCTATGACCCTCAAGTAGTAGATAAACTTCGCGACGCACTTCTTGGTAAATCTAACGGTGACTCGTTCGAGATGCTGCTTCCCAAGCAGACACCTGACGGTGTATCGAAAGATGTGAACGTCAAGATCACCATCGACAAAGTAACCAAGCTTACTCTTCCTGAATTAACAGAAGAATTTTCAAAGAAGATAAGCCGTGATAAGGCAGCGACAGAGCTTGAGGTCAGAGCACTGGTCCGCGAAGAACTCATTGAGACAGCAAAGCGCAACAGCGACCAGATACTTGAGTCGAACATGGTCGAGGCATTACTCAAGCGCCATGAGTTCGAGGTTCCTCGCACGGTAACGTATGCTATTATTGACCAAAGCATACAAGAAGCCCGCGAACAGAATCGTCAAAAAGGGTATCCTGAAGATTTTGGTATTGATGTTGAGGAGTATCGTAAGGGAGCTTGGAATCAGGCAGAGGTCAGAGCAAAGTGGCTATTGCTTCGTGATAAGATCGTTGAAACAGAGGGCATTGATGCGAATGATGAAGATATAGATGCCGCCGCCGCAAAGGATGCAGAGCAATATGGCATCAAAAAAGAAAATCTTCTCGAATACTACAAAAAAGCCGACGAAGTAAAGGAACGTATCAAAAGCGAAAAACTTGTTGAGCTTTTGAAGAAGAAGTTCGTTGTAAAAGAGACAACTCCTGCTGCACAAACTGCGTAACAGTTATTGGGGATGGGAGTACACACTTCATGTGTAAACAATTTTGATGACATATGTCTAAGATCACAAACTCATATTTACCCTTCACAAGTCAGCACAGCACGAGTCATTTCAGTGATACTGTGAAGTCAGCCCTCGTCCCGATGGTCGTCGAGCAGACTCCTCGCGGTGAACGTGCATTTGATATTTACTCACGTCTCTTAAAAGAGCGTATCATTTTTATCGGTACGCCGATCGATGATACCGTCAGCGGACTTATCATTGCACAGTTGCTTTTCCTCGAATCAGAAGACCCTGATAAGGATATTAATATCTACATCAACTCACCCGGCGGCTCAGTATCGGCAGGTCTTGCTATCTACGATACGATGCAATACATCAAGCCGGACTGTGCTACGATCTGTATGGGTATGGCTGCTTCGATGGCTTCGCTTCTGCTTGCCGGAGGTGCTGCAAATAAACGTTCGGCATTGCCTCATTCGCGAATCATGATCCATCAACCGCTTGGCGGCACACAAGGTCAGGCAACGGATATTGAAATATATACCAAGGAGATGCTTCGTTTGCGTACTGAACTCTATTCAATTTATGCACTCCACACCGGCAAACCTATTGAAGAAATAGCCAAAGACTCGGAACGAGATAACTACATGACACCGACCGAAGCCAAAGAGTATAAACTCATTGACCACATTATGTCAAAGAGTGATATTAAGAAATAAACCAAAAGGCGGAGTTATTCTCCGCCTTTTGGTTTAGAACTTATAGGTTAATGAGAATCCGTTTAAAGTTGGTCGAATAGTCAGGGCATCTGCTTTATCTTCTTTGCCCGAACACTTTTTATTCTGATGCACTACGAAGTACCCTGTGGATGTACCGATAGCTGCCCCTAAGAACACATCACTTAGCCAGTGCTTGTCATTATACATTCTGGAAAATCCTGTTAACGATGCCAATGTATAGAGACCAATTGAGGCATAGGTATTGTCTATCTCGGCAGCCAGCACACTTGAAAGAGCAAATGCAACGGTTGTATGTCCGGATGGTAAGGACATAAACTCGTCATCAATTTTGAATGGGTCATAGGAGAAAACACCTTCATTCTTAAATGGGCGTGATCTACCCAAGATCACCTTCAGTGAAGTTGTAACAAAACCTGAATACACCAATGTTTGTAGTAGTTCTTTGCCGACCCTGTGAATCGTTTCTGAACTTGTAGCAAGCCCGGTGAGATATACGGCAGCAGAGCCTCCGGCGGCATACTTTGCATCTCCATATCCACGGAAAAAACTCATTACACCATTAAGATTTCCTTTTGCTGCTAATTCCTGTGAACCTGATTGGGCGGTTTCATCGAATGCCATTAGTGAGAGGGTAAGAGCACCGGTACTTCCAAAATTGCGCCAATCGTCTGTATCGAATCGGGAGGGGAAGTTCAAATAGTCTATCCCAAGAATTGCAGATTCACTGAGGTCGTCAGCTATGATCTGAAAAAGAGATCGTTCTTGAGCGACGGAAACGGTAGATATCAGCAATAACCAACAGAAAGAATATTGTAGGAAAATCTGCACTATGTTGTTGTTACCTTCTTTTTGTAATATTTGTACTGCTCACTTTGAGAGCGAATTGGGACTGCATTTTTTTGTCTGCGATACCTATTCACTTTTCCCTTCGAAAGAGTCCGAGCTTTTTGATTATCGGCAAGTTGAATTCCAATACATTTACGAACCTCTTCTTTGAGTGCTTCGTCATATATTGGGAAAGTAACCTCGATACGGTGACTCAAGTTTCGTACCATCCAGTCAGCGCTTCCCATATAGATCTTTTCATTACCTCCGTTAGCAAAGATAAAGACTCTTGCATGTTCGAGATAGCGGTCAATAATGCTATGAACCTTAATGTTCTTAGAATACGGTTCAATTCCCGCTTGCAGCGAGCATATTCCGCGTACGATGAGTTGTATCTTGACTCCTGCACGTGCTGCTTGATAAAGCTTTTGAACCATCATCGGATCTTCAAGACTGTTTATCTTAACGATCATGTATGCTTCTTTTCCTGCCTTCGCATTTGCTATCTCTGTGTCTATCATCTTCACGAACTTTCTACGAAGTGTGAACGGAGCAACAAGCAATTTCTTAAATCCTAACGACCGCTCTTTCCTACCGAGTATTTTAAAGACCTCATTGACCTCTTTGGTGATGGCGTCATTGGTAGTAAAAAGACCAAAGTCAGTATATATTTCTGATGTTTTTTCATTGAAGTTGCCCGTTGCCATGTATGTATAACGTTTCTTAACGTTATTTTCGAGGCGGGTAACAATGCAAAGTTTACAATGTACTTTTAATCCAGGAAAACTATAAAGGACGTTAATGCCGGCACGTTCGAGTTCTCCTGCCCAATACAGATTTGATTCTTCATCGAAGCGAGCCTTCACTTCAATGAACGCAGTTACATCTTTTCCGTTCTTTGCTGCAAGTTTTAATGCCTCGACAACACGTGACTGGTTTGCGACACGATAAAGAGTGATCTTTATTGCAATTACTTTTGCATCTGTTGCTGCTTCCTGTAAAAAGCGCAGGACATAGTCGTAAGAAATATATGGGTAGTGAAGCAGTACATCTTTCTGGCGAATGATGGTGTGGAGTCGTTTCGCTTCATCAAGTTCTTTGATATGAAGCGGCGGCTGTGGTTTGTTCTCGGCTGTGGGTCCGATCAGGTTCGGAAAGGTAAAGAAGTCACTGAAATTATGGTATCTGCCGCCAGCCATTAAGTCATCGGTTTGCAAACGCAAGAACCTTGCGAGCATTGTTCGGCAGACTTCCGGCATTTCAGGGTCGTAGAGGAATCGGCACGGGATGCCTCGCTTACGATTGCGAAGTCCCTGCTCCATCTTCGAGAGCAGGTCACCTTGGAATTCGTCCTCAATGTAAAGCTCTGCATCACGCACAAGCTTTATCGCATAAGCGTTACCAACTTCATACCGAGGGAACAATTCACGCAAAGAATAACGAATAATATCATCAAGGAACATGATGAAGTTCTTTTTCCCCTCTTTGGGAAGTACGACAAAACGTGAAAGCTCTTTTGAAGGTACTTCGATAATAGCGTATTGAAGTTCAGATGAGACGGTTGTCTCTCCTTTTATGATCTCACTTTTTTCACGTAGCTCAACAACTTGATAAATAGACCTACTCTGAAGGAAAGGGATTTGGTTCTGCTTTGAAATGAAGTACGGGCGAATCAGAGCAAGTACGTTGTCTCTGAAATACGAGTGGACAAAATCTGCTTGTTTGGGATTCAGCTCTTTTTCATTGACAACACATACGTTGCACTCGGCAAGTTCTTTTTTTATGTCGTTAGTAAATGTTGCGCCAAAGATCTGTTGTTGATGCGAGACAATAGCATATATTTTTTTGAGAAGTTTTTCGGGATCAAGAGCAAGTTTTTTGGAGGATGTTTTTTTTAAGGTTAATAGACCACGAAGCGAAGCAACGCGAACACGGAAGAACTCATCAAGATTTGACGAGAAGATCGCCAAGAACTTTATCCGCTCCATAAGCGGATTGCGTTTATCCCGTGCTTCTTGCAAAACACGAGCATTGAATTGCAGCCAACTTATCTCCCGATTCGTCGTCGGGTATCGTTTTTTCACCTTTGGTAGTCGTGGATTCGTATTTGTCATAGCCGCCTAAAATATGAAGCGGCTGTTATGTTATGATTACTATTGTGTTACTATACAGAAAAATGATGTTTTAGGTTTGTCAAATAAAAAACCCACCTCATTGCTGAAGCGGGTTCCTCATTTTTGGGAGGTATTCACTCTAACCAACTATTTTGAAAGTCACTTTCGTGACAGCCATGTTTGGGAGGTCCAAACTTGTTTGCCGCACCCACAGAGCCGAAGCCGGTGTGCTTATAATTTGTAAGGCATACGCTTTCGGAGACTAAAGTAGTCCGAAGTTGTTGAAATATATACAAATAATGAAGAATAAAGCTGTTACGGCTGTAACGGCTCTGTGAGTGGGCAACCATAATAACTTACTATATCCTCTTTTGTTACACCCGTGATTTCCGCTTGCGAAATATGCTTGTCCTGTAACTACACCCCTCGGTTTGTGTTTATACTATAGATGCAGATCACAAGTGCGCTACCGGTAGCCTCGAAGCGACAAAAGAAGGGGCGGAATACTGACGTGTCTCGGTCACGAGATAGGGTAGCCCCTGTGCAAGGAGCAAGTGTCGTGGCGTATGCACAGCGTTCAGACATTGATCTTCTGAGTGCATTCAAAGCCGGAGAAGAGCGAGCATTTGCAGAACTCTATAATCGCTACAAGTCAGAAATATATACATTCTGCCTTCGTATGCTTGGCGGCAATACAGGAGAAGCCGGCGATGCATTCCAAGAGTCGTTCATAAAAGTATATGAGAAAGCGGCGACATTCACCTACGGCGAGAATGTACGTGGGTGGGTTTACATGATAGCCCGCAATGTTGCGCTGAACTACTACCGCACGAAGCGCCCCGAAGAGACAATAGAATTTCATCAAGAACTTGAAAGCACCGAGCGTCAGCTCTCCCCGGAGTTTTACGGTGAACAGCGTTCGCTTCGTGATACGCTTGAAGAAGCAATAGCGCGCTTACCACATGAGTTTCGAGAACCGTTCATCTTGCGAGAGTTCGATGGTCATGGCTATCCTGAAATAGCAGAGATCACCGGGGCATCGCTTTCGCTTGTAAAGATACGCATTCATCGTGCCAAGCAGCGACTTCGCAAAATACTTGCACCTATTATGGCGGAAGAAATGAATGGTACGCTGAACATCAACTACCCCGACGTAGAGGAGGAAGAAGAGTTATGAAATATGAAGGAAAGATATTAGAATACTTGGATGGCTCGCTAAGTGATAGCGAGAGCGCCGAGTTATTGCATGGGCTTTCAGTAAGCCCTGAGAAGCGCGTCATCCTTGAGCAGCACTTGCAGCTAAAGGACATGGTGACTTCTGCACAGAAGCCATTCGCCGTTCCGGCAGAGCTTGAACAAGCGATGGGTCGCCGCTTCCGCGGCATAGCACTCTATAATAGCGAACTCGCTCTGGGTACTGCAAGTACAGTTGGCGGAAGTGGTACTTCTGTCATTGGCTCGTTCTTCTCGAAGAAGTCAGTACGTTTAGCTGCAGCTGCGTTGCTCTTGCTTGTATTCAGTTCGTATCTTGCAATCTCTACAAGTGAAGTTACTTCTACAACTGCTACTGCGAACGAAGATGCGAATTCAGCTACTGTTGCAAACAATCCAACAATAAACTCTTCCGCACCACCAACAACGTCAAACACAACAAGAGCGACTCTCTCATCTGAGAAGCCATCCGTTTCTTCTTCAGAGAGAATCACTCGTCAAGATATTAAAGTTAACTCTACTCCAAAAAACATTGTAGCAAATGGGCAAAGAGATGTCGCTGTTACTCTTGATGGTGAAGGAAGCACTATTGTAACCAGTTCAGAAACATCGGAGAATATCGGAGGCACAAGAGACACATACCCAACGGAGATGGCACTTATCTCAAGTATCAGCACACCGCGCACAGAGCCATCATCACAATTGGCGATGAACTCTGTTGGTGAACCACGTTTCTTGAATCCATTTACTAAAAAGCAAGATAAGTCAGGTACGCCGATATTACTTCGGTTTGAAGTACTGCTTGGTCAAGGATACTTCAGAGTTTCCGATGGCGGACCTGTTGAGCAGACACGCATCGAGCCTAAACCACTTATCGGCTTAGATTATATTGCATCTCCTTACTTCTCTTTAGGTATTGAGGGAAGTTCTGCAGGTATAGCAAAAGTGATACCTTCTGAAGTCTATTCAAGCTCCGGAAATATTACTCGATATGTGACAAGTAACACGATCGAGGCAAGCAACCACTGGTACGCCCGAATGATGGCTCGCTTCACGGTCAATCCGTATGATATGTTCCGCATTGAAACAAGTGCGGGGGGTGGTGTTGCATTAGACGAAACCTTGACACCACTTATCGCTGCTTCGCTTGCATTAACAGGCAGCTTAAGTGAAAAAATTGGGTGGTCAGTTGGTGGTTCGTTCGCTGGGACATTTTCTCAAGTTTCTGCACCGATTCAATCAGGTGAGGTACCAACAAACAATGAGGCAATGCCGGTAGGGTACATTGAGGAGAACACTCCGTCATCAACCACACTTTTCTCGCCCTCACTCACATTCCGTTTCGGACTTCGCATTAAGCCATGGTAAAATACATCAAACATATATCGTTCTTTTTTACACTTGCGTTTATCGCCGGGTGTAATCCCGGTATTACAGATTCGGAACCGAGTGTGATCAAGAATGTGCAGGAGTATTTCTGGAACAGTGAAGCAAGTACCACGCTCACGTATGAGTATTTTCGTGCTGCAGATGCTTCTCGCAAAGATTACGAGTACACGTTCTCGCGACTCTCCGGTATTAATTCGACTACTACCGTCAGCGAAGTCCCACAGCCAAGTCAGCATACTTTCTACTACAAGATTGATTCGGTTGGCTCTATTTTAGCGGGTGGTCTTTCATTTCATACGCTTTTCCCTTTACCAGAGGGATACGAGATAGAGGTAAATAGAGTTGAGATTGATACTAACTATGAGAAACTTGGTACAAAGAAAGTCATCGCACTTGATGGGGGTAACTTGATCGCCCTTCGTGACGACGATGCTGTGTATTTCTCAAATTCAGGAGGAGCGCGTTGGAAGAAATCAGAATATGACAACGAAAAGTATGGTGCTGTTACTGCTTGGACGAAAGTACTATCAGGGAAAGCATATATTGTGTATGCGGGGACATCAAACGGCAGCGTGTTAGTCTCAAAAGATGGTGGAGAAAATTGGACTCCGATACGAAATGGTTTTAATGGTAAGATCACAGGTATAGCCGCAACATTAAATGAATACCTTTTTGTCTCGACCACAACTGAAATTTGGCAATTTGATTCGAAGATTGCTGGCACTACCAAAAAAATTACTCATACAATATCAAGCGAGATAACATCACTTGCCTTATGTGAAGCCGGAGGAGATTCTGGCACATCCCCGACATACCCTTGTCTCATGGTCGGCACACAAAATGAAGGATTGATGTACTACTTACTTGGTAAGGATGGAAAACTTAACCCGGCTAAGAATAAAGACATGGTAGTGTCAATTACTGATATTGTTGCTACCGGAAGAAACAGGGCACTTGCTCTTGGGCATACTGCGAATAAAGAGATTGTTCTTCTTTTAACTGAAAATGGTGGTCTGACCTGGGAAAATTCAAGAGCAGCAATCCAAGCAGGTAAATACCTTGATGCTGTTCCCTCGCTCAATACTACCTCTGAATCAGTGGTTGCAAGTGCGGATGGAATGATCTACTACTTATCTGATTTTCAGGCAGCAAATGATAGAACACCGGATACGAAATTTACTATTCGAGATATAAGTATCAATGAAAAGGTCATCATTGCTGCTGTCGAATCTGTTGGTGTAATGATCTCGCATGACAAAGGTGAAAACTGGGTTCTTTCATCATCAGGGTTGGAAAAAATCACAACCTCTACTCGTAAAATCGATGGTATGCTTACCCTTCTACCATCTTTTGCTGATGGTCTAAATAAAGATGACGAGTGGCTTGCAGGCAATCTTTCAAATACAGATGTTGGTGCGACAGCAGTTGTTGAGATGAGTGCTAAGGTTTTTGAACATTATTCACGTCTTGAGTTGCCATATAGTGCCGGTTCATACAATGATGTCTATGAGGTAGTATATAGATGTGCGCCAAGCAATCGAGAAGTACATACTGTCCATGTATTTTATGCGAAGGATTTTGGACCAATTCTCTTCCAACGATTCATCGGTGAAAAACTTATAGACCAATCGTACTTGAAGAGTAAGTAACACTACTTGCTCTTGCCGAGTGTGATGTTGACCGTACGCGAGAAGAATCTGCCTTCGGGCAGCGTATTATCATAAAGTACCTCACGAGAACCCTTACCTTCTACGAACGTCTTTGCTGGAAGAGACACCTTCTTCTGTTTTAGCGACGCTTCAAGTTGTTTGATTGCCTGATCTGCGCGTCGGCGTGAGAGTTCGTCGTTGTATGATGGGTCGCCTGTCTCGTCAGTATATCCTAATACATTCACTATCTCCGGCTTCATTTTTTTGAATGATTCTGCTACGAAGCTTATTGTTCGTTCGTTCTTTGTACCAAGTTTATCATCATCAAAGCCGAAGAGTATCAAGCTATATCTTTCAAGCTCTTGCTCTCTATCACGTTCGCTTCGTGTACGTTGAAGAGGTATGGTATTTGTTGCTGCTGCCGTGGTTCCAGTGCTATCGGTTACCTCAAGGAATAACGTAAGTGAGTCATTCTTTTGTGAAAGGGCATCGTCAGTGAGTGACCAAGATGTTTTCAAATTGAGTCCTTCCATATCACCATCATATTTGTCAATGATAGTGTTTCCAATCCTCATCAGAGTAATGACGCGTTGAATACCCGTATCAGCATCAAAACGAGGCCTTAAGATAAGGTCAGATGGTGTAGCAATATGCTCTGTATTTGTGACAATAATGGGATCGGTGAGACGATCGTCGGTTGATGTGATCTCAACTCTTCGATTCTCTTCCTGTCCTTGTTTAAGGGCTTGCGGACTTGGGCGAAGCGGAAGTAGGCGACCTTCGACGGAAATACGCTCTGGTTCAATCCCCCATATCGCCACCAAATAATCTTTAACTCTCTGCGCCCTCTTTCGAGCAAGTGCTACATTGCTCAATTCACTTCCTGTATTCGATGTGCTTCCCGTTAATGTTATACGTGAGGTAGGATTACTCTTCATACGGGAGCCAAGTACGTTGAGAACCTCATGATAGAGATCCAGAAGTTTCTCGCTGTTGCGGTCGGATAATCCTTTGAATCGTTGTAGAGCTTCATCAGACGAGCGATAGGTTATATATCGCAACGGTATAAAACTACTTCCTTCATCGAAGAAGATGTAGTTGAGGAATGGAAATGCAACACGCGCCTTTACATCAACGACATCAATTCGGATTACCCGCTCTTCTTGCCCGTCACGATTTTTGCCAAATACATCAATAGATACTTTTAAGCTTGACTTCGCTGTATCAGGGATAAAACGATTGACGAAATATGGAATGCTGTCTCGAATGTACTCTGTGGTAGTGTCGCTTGACGGAGAGAGGTTGTAATGGAATGATAGAGTACCCTGCAGAGAAGTATGTTTGAAGTAATCCGTTGTTCCGCTAAGTGGTAGCGAGAAAGCAACACCCGGGCTTGCAAACAAGCGAGAGGAAAGAGGAAACTCTGCTCGAAGCGAAAGGAGAAGTGAAGGGAGTATGCTCTGTGCATTTGGCAGGTCACCTGCTGCTTCTAAGCTATCTCTTACTCCGCCTTCAAATCCACCAGGACCTGTCGGGCGAAGTATCTTATCATAGGTTTGGTTAAAAAGCGAGGCAATCTCGAACCCCGCGCTCCCGAAAACTCTATTAATGAATTGCCAATCTACCTTTGCCCCAACACCTATGCTCTTTGTGTATGCAGTTATTGTATGTTCAAACTCAAGGCCTTTTCTGTGGCCGTCAACCACATCAGTAAAGAATTGACCAAAGACGAACTCACCTTTGAGATCACGATACGAAAGAAAAGGTGTAATATAAAGGTCGTTATTGGTTGAAATTGGAATGGCTAATTCTGCTCCGAACGATAGTCCGGGACTTGTAGCGCTTAAGAAAGAATCACAACCAGTTGCAAGAGGTAATGGCAAAGGGTCGTTCGAGTAGAAGTTCACACCATAGCCACCGCCCACACCCAGCCGAAGTGATGGTGGGCTTTCTTTAAATGATGTTTTGGTAAGGAGGGTATCGCGGTAAAGAGTATCAATGACCGTCCTTCCTTTTTGTGCTTCACAGTGGCTTGCCCCAAAAGCAACCAAAAGGATGAGAAGGGTAAAAAACTGTATATATCTACGGATACGCAAGTTAGGTTGAGATATCTTGTGACCAGTGCTAACACCCCATTTGCTTTGCTTGTTACCGCTCACAACGACCGACAGAATAAACGTTATCAAATAGTTAGGATTTGGTTACGATGGTAACTTTCTCTCTATGCGATTTGTTATTACCCGACTTTTATATATACGCATCGTATTATTACTCTTTAGTACTGGAAAATCGGTATGACACAGACGGCACCTACAGCAGCTCCCCAAAAAGCAGGTCTTGAAGATATTATTGCAGGGCAAAGTAGCATTTGTTACCTTGACGGAAAGCGCGGAGTCCTCGCGTACTATGGTTATGACATCCATGACCTTGTCAAAGGAAGTTTTGAAGAGAATGCTTACCTACTCTTTAACGGCAAACTCCCGAATGCGGCTGAACTCAAAGAGTTTAGCGATAAGCTTATCGCCGCTCGTGTCCTCTCTCCGGAAATTAAGAATCGAATCAGCTCATTCCCCAAAAACGTCCATCCAATGGCAGTGCTCCGTACCGTCATAAGCGAGATGGCATTCTATGACAATAATGCTGATAACTTGAGCCGCGAGTCGAACGTCGAGAAAGGTATCAAGTTAACGGCTGTTATCCCGATGGTCATTGCTTATTACGATGCAGCCCGTAACGGACGTCCGTTCACAGAGCCGAAAGCAGAACTCGGTCATGCGGCAAACTTCCTTTATATGCTTCTTGGCAAAGAACAAGATGAGCGTGTTGTAAAAATGTTTGATGCAGCCCTTACACTTCATGCTGACCATGAGTTCAATGCTTCAACATTCACCTGCCGTGTTATCGCGGCGACGCTTTCGGATATGTACTCTGCAGTTACAGGTGCTATCGGTGCTTTGAAGGGCCCTCTTCATGGTGGCGCGAACGAGCAAGTTATGCGTATGCTCTTGAAGATCACCGAGCCGACTCGCGCGAAAGAGTGGGTCATTGATGCTCTTGCACGCAAAGAAAAAATTATGGGATTTGGACATCGCGTCTATCGCACCGAAGACCCACGTGCAACCCATCTTCGTAATTTCAGTAAAGAGATGGGCGAGCGCAACGGCGAGCCGCAGTGGTACCAGATGAGCCGCGACATCGAAGAGCTTATCTTGAACGAGAAGAAGCTTTACCCTAATGTTGATTTCTACTCCGCAAGCACATACTATCTCATGGGCATTCCGCTCGATCTTTATACCCCAATTTTTGCTATGAGCCGCGTCACCGGTTGGGTAGCTCATGCACTTGAGCAGTATGCCAATAACCGCCTCATCCGCCCCGCAGCGGACTATATTGGCCCGGTTGACCAAACATGGTCACCTGTAAGTGAACGCTAATCAACCTGATTATCCTGAAAAAGGCGTGATATTTGTCACGCCTTTTTCATTATATGCTATTTTTGTAGTGCGATAACGCACCTTATGGATATATTCTTTCAAGTTCTTCTTGTTCTTTTCATCCTCTTGCTAAACGGCTTCTTCGTTGCGGCGGAGTTTGCAATCGTGAAAGTACGCGAGTCGCAGATCAATGTTCTTCTTGAAAAAGGCGAGCCGCGTGCAAAATTACTGAAAAGTATTTTAACGCATCTCGATGCATATCTCTCGGCAACGCAAGTCGGTATCACCCTTGCAAGTCTTGCGCTTGGTTGGGTAGGCGAGCCGGTTACCGAAGCTATTCTCGCACCGGTATTTGCCATCTTTACAGATAATGCTTCGCTTGTTCATTCATTAAGTTTACCGATAGGTTTTTCTGTTCTGACAGCATTCCATATTGTTCTTGGCGAACTTCTGCCGAAGTCACTTGCTATAAATTATGAGTTGAGGGTATCGCTGGTTATTGCACGCCCGCTCCATCTATTTTATATTATCTTCAGGTATCCCATCCGATTCTTAAACATGCTTGTTAATCAGCTATTGAGAATGATGGGGGTCCCCGCACTTGAAGGCGGCGAGGAGCATAGCGAAGAAGAACTCCGCAGCGTTATTATGGAATCTGCAAAGCGTGGAGTTGTATCAAAGAATGAATCAGCACTTATCGAATCGGTCTTTGAATTCTCTGATACGACTGCTTCGAGCATTATGGTACACCGCTCCGATGTGATAGGTCTTGATATTGAAAGTGAACCGCGCGAGATACTTCACATCATTGAAAGCGAAGGATTTTCACGATTACCCGTCTATAGCTCTTCGATGGATGCGATAACGGGTGTGTTGTTCGTAAAAGACTTGCTGCCCTATATAGGTCAGCTTGAACGCTTGAGTGCTCCAAGTGCAAATGGTAAGGATGAATTCTTTAAGTTGTTGCAGAATGCGATTCGTCCGCCTCGTTATGTGAGCGAGACGATGCACATCTCGGAGTTACTTCTTGAATTTCAACGTACTCGTACACATATTGCTTGCGTAGTAAGCGAACATGGCGGCGTTGAAGGTATCGTTACGCTCGAAGATATTCTTGAAGAGATCGTTGGTGAGATACAGGATGAATCCGATGTTCCAGCCGATGAACGCGATGCCATTGAAGTAGGTGATGCACTCTACATTGACCCAAGCATGAGCGTTTCTGATTTTAATGAGCGCTATGAAAAACGCTTTTCACCGATCGAAGAAAGTCAAGAATATCAAACAATCTCGGGTTACGTACAGAAGATGAGCGGACGCATTCCTAATATAGGGGATGTTATTGAAGCAGGTGGGATTCGATTTATTGTCAAGCGTAAAGTTCGTCACCGCTTAGAGCAGATAAAAGTTGAGCGTATCGAACCAAAGCAAGTCACCAGCGAGACGAAAGAGTAATGGTACCCGAGCTACGCAAAGAGTTTAACGCGAGATTCACTCCAGAGCTATACGCAAAGCAAATAGCTGACCTTGAAGCTCGTACTGGATGCTCCATAGATTTTAGGATTGCAGAGACGCCAATATTTCTATCAAAAGAAGTTGCAGCTCGTGCAGGACGCTTAGCCGAGGAGATACTTGCTCGGTCGGTAACGAATGAACTTCAAGACATCGGCAAGACGGCTATCCCTGTTGAATGGAATTTCGGTGGCGAGACAAAACGCCCGCTCTTTGCAGCAGTTGACTTTGCGATCTGTGGTTCAGCCGAGGATCCGAAATTTAAACTTATTGAGCTTCAAGGATTTCCATCACTCTATCACTACCAACCTGTTTTTAGTGAAAGCATTCGAGACACATACGACCTACCAAAACATCTAGTAGGGCTTATCTACCCTGAATTCGGAGTTGATAACTATTACCATGCTTTGAAGAAAGCAATAGTTGGTGATGCATCTCCTGAAGATACAGTCCTTTTAGAAATTGACCCACATAATCAAAAAACAAAGGCAGACTTCTATCTTGCGAAAAAACATCTCGGTATTCAAATAGCTGACATTACGAAAGTAACCTCGAATGGACGAGAACTTCTATTCTTTGATGAATCAGGAAAACGCAGACCGATACGACGCATCTACAACAGAGCAATTGTTGATGAGATAGTTCGCAAAGGTATCACGCTTGGCTTTGACCCACGAAAAGAATACGACGTAGAGTGGGCAGGGCATCCTAACTGGTACTTCCGAATCTCAAAAGTATTGCTGCCTAAGCTTGTCGGTACGAATGAAGCTGTGCCTGATGCATATTATGTATCAGATGTAGATACAAAAAGTATTGATCTCTCCAAGTTTGTCCTGAAACCACTTTACTCGTTCGCGGGTGTAGGTGTTAATGTTGAGCCGACATTGGCTGATATTGAGAAGATACCTGTTCAAGAAAGAAGTAAATGGCTCTTACAAGAAAAGGTAGAGTATGCAGAGGTTATTCATACACCGAATGGCAATGGGGTTCGATGTGAACTTCGAGTATTACTTTTATGGGACGATGTTACAGACTCACCAAAAGCTATGCATACACTAAACCGATTGACTCGCGGGAAGATGGTGGGTGTTGATTTCAATAAAGGTCTTGACTGGGTTGGCTCAAGTTGCTCCCTCGTAGGTTAATTAAAGAAACTGAATCCGAGAAATACTGTATATGCGCGTTTTAAGCCGTCAGTATTATCCTCCCGTTTTAATAGTGGTATTGCAACACCTGCATGTATTCCAATGTCTTTGGTGATCTCATACTCGGCAGAAACTTTGATGTTAATTTGTAGATCATCGCTATTTGGTATCTCAATTTCAGAAACATATATTGGGTCAGGACTTTGTTCTGTTGTATATATTCCGTTATAGACCAATGTTGATGTTGTTAGTCGTTTGATCGCGAGTATTTCGCCGGTAATACCTATATCTGAAATGCTTCGGTTGTAGGAAATGCGTGCAAGCAAGTCAGGTCCGCGTTTAAGAGAATCTATACTAATATCACTGACACCGAACGGCATCTGAAACCCAAGTCCAAAGAGCCAGTTACCTTGGCTCGGGTTATCATAGTAAGGTAATGAAAATGTAGCAGCAAGAATAAGATCAGTTGTTCCGAGTCCATTTTGGTAGCGAAGAGGATAGCCTCCTTCATTCGTACTTCCTGTCGGGAATTTACCGGCTATATCGAAGGTAAGTGAACTGTTTGTTGCCATTGACCATACCGACTCTCCGTTGTTATCGCCGATTGTGTATGGATCGCGGTCAAATGAAAATGAGTATGATCCACCAATAATTACATCACCGATGCCATTTGTACTACCCTGATATATCTCATTATCGAATGATTTTGCAACGTACGGAATAATGACGCTGAAGTAGCTATATCGTAATGTTAGATTGATGTTTTGTATCGTAATGTTGTCCGGCTTGCCGCTTGAGCCGAGAAGATAGTCGAGAGCAGCTGTGAACTCTGTCGAATTATTTGTATGCTCACCGACAGAACATACACCTGCATCCGAGCATTGAGCTATTCCTTTTGAAGAAAAAAAGCAGAGAATCATTACAAGAAGCAGAAATAGTCGCTGAGGGTATTTTGTGAGTTTCATGAAAAAAAGAACGAGGAACATTTTGAGTTCGTTCACACCACGTATTTGGTATGGAGTTTTCAATAATTGACCTATAAATAATGAATCAACAGCTGTTAGCTATTATTGCTGAACGAGATGATTTCGAATATTCTCAAGAGGATATGAAGATTTTGCGTTTTTTTGTCGAGTATATGGATCACAGTTCGCTATGGTTATTTTCGTATGAGGCTACAGATGATGCCAAATTTGTCTTTACTAACGAAGCACAACATTATATTTTTACGATGAACCAGATTCGGTCGTACTATAAAGACATGAAGTCAGGTAAACCGATGAACTGGGATGAGATTCCCTTCGAGTATATTACGAAGATTTGACATTTTAAGCTGTTTTGTTGTTTTCTTTAACTCAATAAAACTCTGATTTGAAAATAGCAGTCATCATCCCATCTCGTTTGGCATCAGTACGTCTGCCAAGAAAGCCACTTCACCTTATCGCAAGTGTCTCACTTGTCGAACGTGTATGGCGTCAGGCAATACAGTCAGGGTTTGATGTCTTTATCGCAACTGATAGTGATGAGATCGCCTCTCATATTACTTCCTTCGGCGGCAAGTTCATCATGACTCCTGCAGAATGCGAAAGCGGCACGGAGCGTGTCGCCGTCGCAGCGAATACACTTCCAGATGATTATCAAGTTATCATAAACGTTCAAGGTGATGAGCCACTTATTACGCCTGATGTAGTTAAAGAAGTAGCAAATCAATTTGAGCTACGTTCATCGGTTCTTATTGTAACTCCGATAACTTCTCTTCTTGATATGACCGATCTTTCGAATCCGAATGCAGTAAAAGTAGCTCTTGCATATGATGGGAGAGCGTTGTACTTTTCTCGCTCTCCAATACCATTTGTCCGTGAGCCAAATGATATGAATATAGATGGATTGTTCTGGAAGCATATAGGAGTTTATGGATTTAAAAGAAAGACGCTTGGTCAGCTTGCAGAGCTACTCCCATCAAAGTTAGAACAAGCGGAAAAACTTGAGCAATTGCGTTGGCTTGATGCAGGGTATCCAATACAGACTGTCAAAGTAGATTATGATTCTGTTGCAGTTGATACAATCGAAGATGTTCATAGAGTAGAAGAGATACTTTTAAGAGGCAAATGACCATCACCGAAGCTCGCAAGCAATTTCCTCATACTTGGACAGACATGATCTATATGAATCATGCAGCAATCAGCCCGCTCTCGTTTCGGGTGCGAGAGGCGGCAGGGAAATATCTTGAAAAGCGTTCGCTCTCCGGTATTGAATGTTTCCCATGGGCACCGAAGATAGCATTTGAGACTAAGAAGCTCATCGCCGAGCGACTCGGGACTACGCCTGATCGAATAGCGTACGTGATGAATACGGCTGATGGTTTGAACGTGCTTGCATCAGGATTGGATTGGGAGCAAGGTGACAGAGTACTCCTCTATAGGTATGAGTACCCGACGAATGTCTATCCGTTTCTTATTCGTAATCGCCACGGAGTAGATGTTGATTTTTATGATGCGACTGATCATCGTATAACCGTAGATGTAATCAAAGAACATCTTACTCCCCAGACGAAAGTGTTGTCATTAAGTATGGTGCAGTTCTCGACGGGATACCATGCCGATATTGAAGCAATAGGTAAACTTTGTAAAGAGCGAAATATTATTTTCTCTCTTGATGCGATACAGGCATTCCCATATATGACCTTTGAGGTTGAAAAATGGAATGTTGATTTCATTTCAGTCGGTGGGCATAAATGGTTGATGTCACCTGAAGGCATCGGATTTATCTATGTTAGTAGAAAAGCTCAAGAACTCATTAACCAGTCATGGATGGGCTCGACGAGCGTGAAGAATCCATTCAATCATTTTGAGTTTGATGTTGACCGTATCCGCGACGATGCAAGTCGGTACGAGAACGGCACACTTAACTATCCTGGTATTGCCGCTCTCAAAGCAAGTTTAGAGCTTCAACAAGAGTTTGGATTTGATGAAGTTCATAAACATACATTGTTTCTTACATCCCGATTTGCTGATTTGCTTTCGCAGAGAGGTGTAAAGATTGTATCGCCTCAAGGTTCAGGAGAAACAAGCGGTATCATTGCTGTTGAAATTGAAAATGCAGACGAAATATTCAAGAAGCTGACTGCAAAAGATATTCATGTCGCTGTGCGTCGCGGATTTCTGCGTATCTCTCCGTTCTTCTACAACACGGAAGAAGAAGTAAAGAAAGTTATCAATACTGTGTTTGACTAAACTGTGTTAAAAGGCAAAAAAATCATTTACGGAGTTACGGGTTCTATCGCGGCAGTTAAAGCGCCGATAGTAGCTCGTGAGCTTATGCGTCACGGAGCAGATGTACATTGCGTTCTTACTCCATCGGCAGAGAAGTTTACAACGAGCTATGCGCTGTCAGTTCTGACACAGAATGACACACATTCTGATATTTTTACTGCCACAAACTCTACATGGCATGTTCATCTTGGACGCTCTGCTGATGCAATGCTCATTGCACCGTGCTCGGCAACTACGCTTGGTAAACTTCGCTACGGCATTTATGACAATCCAGTGCTTTTAGCCGCTTCATCACTTCGCGAAGGTACACCACTCATTCTTGCTCCAGCAATGGATGAAGAAATGTGGTTGCAACCTGCTGTGCAAGAAAATGCAACATGGCTTCGTAGTCACGGAGTCCATATCATTGAACCAACGAGCGGCGCACTTGCAAGTGGGCTTACCGGTAAAGGCAGAATGCTTGAGCCCAGTGAGTTAATCGCTAAAGTAGAAGAGTTGCTTGGGCAGTTGCCGGAGGTCAGTGGTCAGTGGTCAGCGAAGATAACTTCAAAGCTTTCTGGAAAGAAGATACTTATCACAGGTGGTCCTACTTACGAACCGATAGACCCGGTGAGATTCATCGGTAATCGCTCCAGCGGGAAGATGGGTGCGGCACTTGCTGAATCTGCTCTGAATGATTTCGGTGCAAGTGTAACACTTGTTATGGGTCCTTCACATGAAGCAACAAATCCGCTCATCACAAGGATTGATGTCGAGACTGCCGAAGAGATGCGGCAAGAAGCAACTTCACAATTCCTTGGACATGATATCATCATCATGAGTGCTGCTGTCAGTGATTATCGAGCAAAAGATTATTCTGACACCAAACTCAAAAAATCAGAGAAAGATATTTCTCATCTTGATCTTGAAAAGACGACGGACATTTTACAAGAGCTTTCATCTCTTAAGAAGAAGAATCAGATACTCGTCGGCTTTGCACTTGAATCAAAAGAGCGAGGTAGAGACTATGCCAAAGCAAAACTTGTATCGAAATCGCTTGACATGATCGTGCTCAATTACTTTGATGAAGAGGGAGCCGGATTCTCCGGCGATACGAACCACGTAACGATGTTTACCAAGAACGGTGATGAAGTAGATATCCCATCAATGTCAAAGAAGGCATGTGCAACAGAGATACTTCGCATTATTGAAAACTCGATAGTATGAGCCAGCCGAAAACATACGAAGAAATAGTATCCGGTTTTGAATCATGGACTACCGAGCGGCTACGTAGCGGCGAAGACCAAATATATATTACACAACAACCTATGACCATTGCAAACCGGTGGGAAGATGCTGCTGATCTTGAAACGCTTCGTTCTCTCATCAGCAATTGCACAAAGTGCGAACTGCATAAAACTCGAACAAACTTCGTCTTTGGTGTTGGCAACCCCAATGCGAAAGTTATGGTCATTGGCGAAGCACCTGGCGCCGATGAAGATGCGAAGGGCGAGCCCTTCGTCGGTCGTGCCGGTCAGCTTTTAGATAAGATGCTTCTTGCTATTAATTTCCCTCGAGAGGAAGTATTTATTGCTAATATATTAAAATCTCGTCCCCCAGGCAACCGTGACCCGCAGCCCTCTGAAGTTGCCGCGTGTGAACCGTACCTCTGGAAGCAGATTGATATTATTAAGCCCAAAATGATTCTCTGTGTTGGTCGAATTGCAGGTACAAATCTTTTGAAGAACGGGGTTGATACCTTGGCGAAGATGCGAGGCAATGTCTATGATTTCCGAGGTGCGAAAGTAATGGTCACCTATCACCCCGCAGCACTACTTCGTAATCCAAACTGGAAAGCTCCGGCATGGGAAGACCTTCAGCAATTCCGAAAGCTCTATGACGAGCTTGTCGGTGATAAAGGAGTCTTCGACCCTTCTAAAGCCAAGCAAGTATAATTATTCCTTCGGCTCAGGCGCGACGAAGCCGGACTTTTTATCCAGTCGGATATTTATCATCTCAACTCCGACAGAGAATGCCATCGCGAAATAGACGTATCCTTTCGGGATATGCTGATCAAATCCTTCGGCGACAAGCAGCACTCCGATAAGTACAAGGAAAGCCAATGCAAGTATCTTTACCGAGTGATGTTTTGCGATAAAGATGCTGATCTTATTGGAGAATATCATCATGAATATCACAGCGATGATAACAGCCGCTACCATGATGCCAATATCATTCGACATACCAATTGCAGTGATAACAGAGTCTAACGAGAAGACAATGTCTATGACAAGTATCTGTAAAATAACTGCAACGAAGCTTTTTCTTTTTCCTATCGTCCCTTCGCTTTTATGTTTTGTATCATCGAATCGCTCATGTATCTCGGTTACGCTTTTATAAAGGAGGAAGAGTCCGCCAAGAATCAGGATTAGGTCACGACCTGATATTTCTTGACCTGCAACATTAAAAAGCGAGGCGGTCAATCCCATAACAAATGAGATCGAGAGGAGTAACCCAACTCGGGCGACCATCGCAACAGATAGGCCAATGAGTCGCGCCTTTGGCTGTTCTTCGGGGGGGAGCTTCCCGACGAGGATTGAGATGAATACGATATTATCAATTCCGAGCACGATCTCGAGAACTGTAAGAGTAACAAAAGCAAGGATCAGTTCGCCCATTAGTTTGGTAGATTAGTTGTAGGGCAAAAATACGAAAGCTAAGAGACGTTGTTTCCCTTTAGTGCATAAAGAGGTAAGGCTCCCAGCCCTTATCTATCTTCCCGACGTATTGCCGTAAGAAGACGACATGATTCGGGCGTACAGGTCTGCGTTTGACCTTCATGTGCGCTTCGTCAGGAGTTCTATCACCCTTACGATTATTGCACCGAAGGCAGGCAGTCGTCAGGTTCTCCCATGAGTCTTCACCGCCGCGTGATCTTGGCTGGATGTGATCAACCGTTAATCCTGTTCTCACACCGCAGTACTGACACTGATGACCGTCGCGACGCAAGATGTTCTTGCGTGATAAGATGACCTTCTTGAACGGGATATTGATATAACTTGAAAGTCGTATCACGCTTGGATAATCCATGTGGCTCCGCGCCGAGCGGACTACCTTCCCTTCGGCTGCATGAACAAGATCGGCTTTCTCCATAAAGAGCAGGACGATAGCTTTTTGGACGGAGCAGATGGAAAGAGGTTCGTAATTTCCGTTAAGGAGAAGGACTTTGCCAGAGAGGGAGGGAGAATTACCCGATAGAGGTTCGCTACCCTCGAACTCAATAAGAGCAAGGGTGCTTTCGGCTTCACGGTCATCGGCGATGGGGATGTTCTCAACCTTCATCGACGGACTTATAACGGTCTTAGTTTTCGGACTGAAGACTTCTGCCCTCCTTTCTATCGGTTGTATCTACACGAGGCAGATAATGAAGAAAATCAGTCTATATATTACAATGCCAAAAAGGGGGAAATGAATTCCCGCTCTTATTATAAATTTGTAAATAAATCATTACCAACCTTCCTTCTTCCCGTAAATGCCTTGTCTGGTAGCAAGTTGCTCGGGGGTGACGTTTTCCATATCAGCTATCGGAGTTGTAACTGTTTTTGTTGTCAAAGGTCTTGTGAGTATCGCTTTGATATTCTTCCTCCCGAGGGGACGTCCGACTGTAAGTGATACTCGTATCGGTGCATCCTTCTCCTTTGAGAGTTTCTCGCGGCGGCTTGGTGTGAGCTTTGCATCATCCCATGTGATGATAGTATCACCTAACATCACCCCTGCGTTCAAGAGATCATCATTTGTAAATGCTGCAACAAAATATGCAGAGCTATCAGGGAGCAACTGAAATACTCCTCCGAGATCAACACCGCTTGGCTTCTGTTCTTTCTTGAAAAGCTCTAGTCCGGCATAACGTGCATAATCACCAAGTGGCAATGAATCTACCCCTGCTATATACTTTGTATGAAAATCTTTCAACTTCGTTTTCGTTGATTTCTCGATGAGCGTTATTAGCTCTTCATCTTTGAAGTGTTTACCTTTCTTTGCTCTTTTGTAAAGCTCGAACATTGCATCATCGAGTGAGTATTTATTTTTTGTCTGGTTGCGTATCTCAAGATCAAGCATAAAACCGACAAGCGGACCTTTGGAATAAAATGATGTTGCCTTCTTCAGATCAAAATCGCTTTGTTCTATCGATAGCTGCTCAAGCGATGATGTCTTGGCATCTTTAGACATGTTCGTTTGATATTGCCACCCGATAACCGTGCTCTCGAAATGTTCCTCGTCAAGTATGCCATAGCGAGACAAAAGCAGATGTGCATAGTAATCAGTAATACCTTCGGAGAGCCAGATGGATGTTGTGCGGACGGGTTTCGTGTAATCAAACGGTCCGAGCTTATTAGAGTGTATCCATTTTACATTCCAGACATGAAAGAACTCATGTGAGATGATATGCGCGAAGCTCTCCTTCACATTATTCCATGGCATGTTCACCATGAGGTATGCGCTAGAGTTGGCATGTTCAAGTGCGCCTTGTGAAAGAGATGGTGACTTCAAGAACGTCGGGGCATTAATAAGGAACGAGTAGTTCTTAAACGGCGTATCACCCCAGAAATCAACTTGCGCCTTGACTATCTTCTTCGTCAACTCTTCAAGCGAATCCATCGGGAAAGCTCTGTCGCTTGCAAGGACTATTTCGTACTTCGCGCCGCCATATTCAAAATTCCTGATGTTGAACTTCGGTCCTGCCATGATAGGAGCATCTACTAAGACGTCATAATCCTGTGCTTTGAACTCGTTCGGCTTAGGCGATTCAAGTGCGCAGTGCAGCGACCAGCCATCGGGAACACTATATCGCACAACGCTCGGGGTGTTCTTCTTGTCGTTGATGTAGCCAAAGAGTGATGTACCGGTAGCAAAGACGATGTTCGAATCAATATGCGCTAAACCAAAGTAAAGACTTGTCGAATCTTTATGTGATGTACGTACCTCATATTCTATCCGTGCAATGTCTTTGCCGGCCTTTATCTGCCAACGGTTATCATTCACTTGCACAACCTGCTTCTCGTCGCCGCCATATCCATACGCCTTGAAGTTCTCGACGAAGCGTCCATACCCCGTTTGGGCATAAGCGCCAGGCGCCCAGAGCGGCATTTGGTAGGTAACGGTCTCCGCACCGCTTTTCTTCAGCTCGACTCTCACTTTCACTTTTTTCGTTCTGGTATCACCCAGATCGACGCGGTAAAGAATATCCTGCGCCAAAATCGGCGAAGCCAGTAGTAAGAAAGCCAGAAGGTAAAGGTACATTATATGCAGATTGAAGTAAATATATCTATGCGAAAATACGGGTTTCTTGTTTCAGATTCCTCATTTCCCCTATCTATCAAAAACTAAGATTATTAGTCTTATTCTTCTCTTATTATCTGGTGATGTTTTAGAGAACAGCTTGTACATTATATTATTTTTGTAGAAAGCAAAACAATTTTATGCAAAATATAGTCAAATTAGCTGTTTTAGTTTTATGTATGATACTTCTATTGAGCACTGTAGTTTACTGTCAAAAAGCGAAAGTAACACAACCAGCTGATAGTATGATGACTCCGGCTCCAGCACCAGCTCCAGCTCCGGCACCTTCATCATTTCCTGATCCATATTCTCCGTCTAAACGTAAGAAAAATGATGGTTGGGTATATATGTTCGTAAATAGCGAATACCGGTATTCATTTAAACACAAGAAACGTACCGATAAGGGTACAATTAGAGTCTGGATAAAACAAGAACTTTTACCATATGCGTTTGATGAGAAAGAAAGAATCACAAAGGATCATCACTACCAATCGGAATATGCAAAATTCTCACATACTTTAACAATGTATGAGCTTGATTGTAGAAATGACAAGATAAAGTCATTGTCATATATTGATTATGATGATGATGGGAATGTTCTTAGTTCAGTTGATCAAACGGATTCCAATGTCAAATGGCGAGCTGTAATACCAGATTCTAGGGGAGAAGAGATATTTCAATTCTTTTGTCAATAAGTCGGATGAGCGAGTGAGATAACTCATATTAATTGCAAGTAGGTATATTTATTAATAAATGAAAAGTAGAGAATTTTATCACTGTAATTTCCCCTTACGACAACTTACTCCCTATCAACGTCATGAACTCTTGGCGGGTTCTGGTTTCTTTGAATGCGCCGAGCATTGCGCTGGCTCTGGTGGCGGAGTTATGTTTCTCGACGATGTAGTAAGTAAAGTAACTATGCCACTAACGCTGGGTTGTGAAAATGGAACGAGCTAATATCGGCACGTTCGGACGCATGCTCCATTGTAATAGCAGTGAGGTTTCCCTTGCTGTCATATTCTGCAAGTGTGTTCTCGTCAAGATCGCGCGTATTATCAGCATTGCCCTCGACGAACTCTACGAGTAATGTATCGGTGTTCGGAAAATATGATATGTTCATATATGTTAATCCCCCTACGACAACTTACTTCCAATGAGTGTCATGAATTCTGCTCTGGTGCGGGTTTCTTTGAATGTGCCGAGCATTGCGCTGGCTGTGGTGGCAGAGTTCTGCTTCTCGACGCCGCGCATCATCATGCACATGTGTCGCGCTTCGGTCACGACGGCAACACCCAGCGGATCGAGATGCTCCATTAATGTATCGGCTATTTGTCTGGTCATGCGCTCTTGAACCTGTAATCTCCGTGCAAAGACTTCCACGATACGCGGTATCTTCGAGAGACCTACGATCTTCCCGTTCGGGATGTATGCAATATGCGCCTTGCCATAAAACGGCAGCATGTGATGTTCGCACATCGAGAAGAAGTCAATGTCCTTAACGATGACCATCTCGTCGTATGCTTCGTCGAAGATAGCGCCGTTGAGCACTTTCTCGATGTCCATCTCATATCCGCTCGTGAGGTAGCGCATCGCCTTCGCGACGCGGTGCGGCGTGCGGATAAGTCCGGCGCGCTCGGGGTCTTCGCCTATCTCGAGAAGAAGCGAACGCGTAAGTGCGCGAAGTGCGGGGTCGGATTCCAATCCTTCTTTCGAGTACGGCATCTCATCTGCGCCATATTCAAGCTCACTAAGCTCTGCAAGCGAAAGTCCGCTCGCTCCTTCTTCCATTCTACCGGGTAATGTCGTAACTGGTGTCATAATTTATACATACGTCTCAAGTTCTACTTCATCACGCTGCGCGTGTTTTGCGTCGTCGTTGTATCTCGGGATAGAACCAACAGGTTCGCCAAGATACTCGACGAAGTTATTATCACTCTCAAAAACTTTAATCGAATGCAGTTTGCCTTCAGTTATCTTCGGCGCAAGTATCTGCCAAAAGACAATGGCGATGTTCTCTGCAGTTGGGATGATGCCGCGAAGCTCCTCGACATCGTAGTTAAGATGCTTATGGTCAACCTTATCAAGAATCAGCTCGTCAATAAATGCGGCAAGCTTCTTGAGGTCTATGACGTAGCCCGTCAGCGGATCGGGGATACCCGCTACCGTTACCTCAATGGTATAATTATGCCCATGCCCGCGAGGGTTATTGCATTTATCAAAAATAGCGTCGTTGCGCTCGTTAGAGAACGTCGGATTATAGAGGCGGTGCGCCGCCGAGAAATGCGCTTTGCGGGTTACGTAAATCATAAAGTTCTTTTTCTTATTACAAGCAAAACTACGCTTCGGATTCAGTTAAGTCGCGTAAAAGAGCGGCTCTGGTATCAGGTGATAACGCTACCTCGAAAGAATAATTCGGATGTGTACAGATTAGCGACACCGTTTGTTTCGGGTCAGCAAATCCTTTAACAGCTTCTTCATCCAATCGCCATTTCAGGTACTGAACCGCACTGATGCGGTCGTCCTCTGCTTGTCCTTCATCGAATGTTGCGAGGAAGCGTCTATCCCCGATAGCAACGAAGAAGCTGTCTTTATTCAATCCGACGAGCGAATCAAGCACGGGCTTGATGAGGGCAGGGTCGTTAATATCGATCAGGAGCGTTGCGGAGAGTTCGTTCGTCCCGGGTACGAGCACATTGTATGCCTCGACTTCATGCTTCATCGCATCATCGGTGATAATGCGCTCGACGCGAATCATTTCCTGAATCTGAAAGAGGACGGAGTTGCGGTTCTCGAAGACAAGCGTCATCTTATCGCCAAGATGGATGCGTCGTACCTTCTTCTGATTAATGACCATTGCACGAAAATCAGCGCGTCCTTTTTCGTAATCGTAGATATTTTTTATTTCTTCAAATGCTATTGGTTTCATATTGTCTCTTCCATATAATATAGTGTTGTTCTGTGTCATTGCGAGCGACCGAAGGGAGCGAAGCAATCTAAAATATCGAGGTTGTCCGAATTCCGAGATTTTAGATTGCTTCGTCGGGCTAAAGCCACTCCTCGCAATGACACGTCTAGCTATTTGTTTATAAACTGGGTCAATCCCATTGCTTTATAGATAATCTCTATCGGATGCAATGCTTGTTCGTCAGTCCCTTCTTCGATATGAAGATGTGCCAGCGAACAATCGCTTGCTACGACTGCGGGTTTTTCTTTTTCAATTGCCTTGAAAAGTTTGCGCCCTTCGTGAAGTGATATTTGATAATACTCTTTCTTCATCGAGAATGAGCCGTCATGTCCTGAACATTGCTGAACGGTCTGGACTTGTGTGTTCGGCAATAACTTCAAGAGGTCACGCGACTGGAAGCCGATGTTTTGCACCTTGAGGTGGCACGGCACATGATATGTTATCTTCTCTGCGGCTTGCACAGGGAAATCAGTCTTGAGTATCTTCTTGCGATGTAACTGCATCAAGTACTCGCAAGGGTCAGCCATGTTCTCTTTTATCTTCTGCGCGCCGACCTTATCCGAAGCGTAAAGTACATACTCTTCGCGCAACATCATTGAGCAGCTTGGGCTCATAGCGATGATCTTATATCCAGCATCAACAAGAGAAGAGAGACGCTTCACATTGCGATTAACTTTTGCATAGACACGTTCGAGTTCGCCTGTACCAAGCTCGGGCATACCGCAGCATTCTTGCTCCGGTACGAGTATCTCGATATTGTGATTTTCAAGTATCTCAACGAACTGCTTGCCTATCCACGGCTTGTTACTATTGACCATACATGTATAGAAGAGAGCGACCTTGTCGGTTGGCTCAGGCTTCTTTGCTATCGGATGATTATCGTACCAGCTTCGGAATGTCTCTTCCTGATAGACAGGTAATTTCTTATCACGATGAATGCCGAGTGTAGCTTCCATCATTATGCGTGCGGTAGGATTATTGTTCGCCCAGTTCACAATACCCGTAAGCTTCTCGGCTATCTCACCGGTGCGGTCTGCATCACCTAAAAAATTATCACGCAGACTCTCTTTAAATGATTTATGATTTTCTTTTACTTCTATTGCTTGTGCGCGAAGGAGCAGACGCGGGAAATCAAGCTGGTACTCATGCGGCGGAGTGTACGGGCACTTCGGATAGCAGAGTTTGCACTGATAGCAGTAATCAACGACATTCTTATAATCGGTCTTCGTCAACTCCATGACGGGATTCTCATGCCCGATACCTTTTGCCGTGAGCTTATCATCTTCCGCGTCGATCCTATCGAAGAGATCGACGAACGGCGTGCAGAGATTATCGCATAAGCGACATCCGTTACAAATGTCAACGACTTTTGTAAACTCTGATTGCAGCTCTTTCTTATCCCAATACTTCGGGTCGTGCGGATCGAAACGCATCATAGGAAGAAATGATGAATTATTAACCGTGAAAACTAACCGCAAGCCGCGAAGATGACTTCACAGCTTGCGGTAATACTATTTATGAAAGTGTATCATGTGCCTTTTGGAAGCGACCTGCATGGCTCTTCTCTGCTCTTGCAAGAGTCTCGAACCATTCAGATACTTCCTCGAAGCCCTCTTCGCGAGCTGTGCGTGCGAAGCCGGGGTACATTTCTGAATACTCGTAGGTCTCGCCTGCGATAGCAGCAACGAGGTTCGTTTTTGTGTCGCCGATTGGCTTGCCCGTTGCGGGGTCACCTACTTCTGCGATGAACTCCAGATGTCCGAACGCATGACCTGTTTCGCCTTCGGCTGTGTCGCGGAATACCCCGGATACATCCGGATATCCTTCGATGTCTGCCTGACGGGCGAAATAAAGGTAGCGTCGGTTCGCCTGTGATTCACCGGCAAATCCTTCTTTCAAATTCTCAAGTGTCTTTGTGCCTGCTAATGTCGGCATAATTAGTCTCCTTTAGTTACGTTGTGAAATTGGTAGTTTAGAAAAAATCGTTGTTTTAAGATATATACCCCATACCCTACGATCGGGAAGTATGTTGCAATTGAAATAACTTGCAAACGCGAAAGCGGAAAGAACACCATTGCCAGTAGCGTTGCAAGCACACACCAACATATGATGAGTTGAATGCCTATCTTACCCATATACTTCTTTCTCATGCTATAGATCCCAATGAGTAAAAACATAAACGTAATAGAATAGATAGCTATGTACTCCCATCTACCACCCATCGGGCTTGATCTATCAATGGTCCAAAAGATAAGAGCTTTCTTAAGAGATAACAAAAGAGCATCTGTCGAATTACTTGTTATCCAATGTGCTGCATCGTTGAAGTATATCTTGGAATGCATTTTGTCGAAGGCCACTCCGGAATCTAGATATGTTTCTGCTTTTGCCCACAACTCGTCTGTTGACCAAAGCGGTCCTCCGCTCTCTGTCCAAGGACTGCCCACGGTCATAGCATTATTCCCACGCCAGAAGTTAAAACCTCCATTCGAACTGATCGGAACGAAGCGTTCAAATACAATTGCGTTCCGAATTGTCCAAGGCGCGAGAATAGCAAGTGCAATTACTGTCATTACTGCGACTTTAGGTAGCAATACCTTTCCATACCTTATCAACAATAAGATAATTGTTACAAGTAAAAATAACGGTGCTTCGCCACGAAACAGGTGAAGCAGCCCGAAACCAATACCTGCTATCAAAGCATATTTGATCCGATTATATTTGACCAGTCGAAGGACGTTCAAGAAAATCAGCGCGTTAATGAAGATAACCGCAGAAGTAACTCCAAAGCTGGCAGTTGTGTATAGAAAGAATGGGTAGATCGCTGCGATCCATAAAGTTACACGTACAATACCATCATCATTAAATAGCTCTTTTGTGATCTTACCTATCAGATAGACCGAGAGTACGCTCATGATCAAGTTCACAGAGAATATTCCTATGACACCCACTGTATTGTCACCCAAAAGGGCAAGTGATAGATAGTCGATGAATACTTGTCCAGGCGGCATGTATGCGGTTGGGACTGTTATCTTGTCACCTGTCGATGTTAGCCATGTATAGCTATATCCAAGCCCTTTTAGTATATTTCGTGCGATAACGCCGTACTCCATCAAAAGGTCAGGTTTATCGAACTTCCAGTTTGCTTTTTCTAAGTCAATGAACAAGATCGAAAATCCTCTCGCAATGATTGCTGCTAGCATCGGCAGAGTGTATACTGAGCGAGAAAGAGATCTGAGGTACATCAGCGTAATGCGCTACACTCCTTACAGATCCCGAAATAGGAAAGTTTGTGTGAGGTGATGATATCGCCTTCAAGATGGGCAGACACGTTTTGGTACTCCGTTTCGTGAAGGGTCAGTTCCAGATCTTTGATCTTCCCGCATGTGGTACAAATAAAATGCTCGTGCTCTTGAACCATTCCATCGAATCGGGTAACCGGAGATCCCTCCACAGTGACCTCACGAAGTTTTCCTTCTTCTACTAATAGACGCAGATTACGATAGACTGTCCCAAGCGAAAGGGCAGGAATGTGCTCTTTTGCGGCGGAATATACATCTTCAGCCGAAGGGTGACTCTTGGAGCTGGCTACCAGTTGATAGATGTGCTCACGTTGTCTGGAGTGGCGACGCTCTTTTTTCATAATAGTAATTATTACTGTTAACATAAAAATCTTTCCACATAATTCCCAAAATGTTATTTCTTTTGGGGATGGGTAAAATATTTCGTATCTTTGAAGACTTTATGATGCCTAATTGTCGGTAGAATATGCCAAAAATTCTTTATTTGGTGTGTCACATCCGGTAATCATGGCGTGTCATAGGTACAGGCAAATGGTCTTTTGCGGACAGGGAGCGTGAAAGATACAGCCAAAAAGTGTAATTAATTCATTAACTTCCATAATAAATTCATAAATCGCTATGAAAAAAATCTACGCCTTCGTGCTTAGTATGTTTGCGGCGGTTCTCTTGTTGAGCGCGATCTCAACAGCAGACGCCCAAACATTCACATTCTCGCAACTGACTGTGAGAACAATTCCCAATACATGGACTTCGATCCAGAATACAGGTGCCGAGTTGGTGACTTTGCGTAATAACGCTTGGGGTTATCGCTTATCTTCGGAAATTTCTACTCCGTTCCCGATTCGTTATTTTGGTTGGGCAACGTCCACAATTCGTATCGGGTCGGCGGGACAAGTACTCCTTGTCGGACCTGGCGGTACAAATAGTATTCCATTAACTAAGACCGATGATTACGGTGCACAGTATGGTCAGTATAATCAAGATGCAGCCCTTTACTACGACCAGATATTTGGCAACTACAATGCCGGATTTGGTAACTATGTCTATAATGCAAACTATGCTATTGTGCCTTGGGGTTCGTTCGGCGTACAGAACGGTACAGGAACAAAGTCTGTATGGTATCAGACACAAGGTACCGCGCCTAACCGTACATTTACGGTTGAGGCAAACAACATGCGCGCATATATCAACGGCACAAGGGCGAGTTGGCAGGTCGTGTTCCTTGAAGGATCGGCGACAAATTTTACAAGAATTCGCTTCTATTATAATACGATAGCAACAGTCGGTTCCGGTGATTGGACATATACAAACGTTTTTGCCGGTTTCTGGACAGATTACTACCGCGTTGTTGCAGGTATTCGTACTACAGGCGGTATCGGCGGTAACGGCGGTCTTGGTGTTAAGACAGCGTCAGTTCCTGCTGCCAATACGATCATGACCGACGGTATTCATTATGTTCGTACATCTTATGCAAACAATGCAGTAGCTGTCATACCAACAGTAGGTTTTGAATTTGCAAATTATCTCAATAATGACCTTACGCTTTCAAACCCGAACAACCAGCCACCGGACAATGTTGTTCGCAGTCTGAACGTTGCTATCCCTATTTCATTTACATTGATGAATGAAGGAAAGAATGCATATACCTCAGCTCAGGTTCGTGCTCGGATTACGCTTCTTGGCTCTCCAAATACTATTGTTTACGATAAGTATTCTCCGATTGATCTTCCTGATCCAACGTCAGCGAACGGACAGATACCCGCAGTATTTACATTCGTACCGGGATTGCCAATTACATTCCCTTCATTTACGCCGACAGAGTTTGGTGTCTATACAATTCAATACTCGATCATAACGGCTTCGCCTGTATGGCCTGATGATAATTCAAGCAACGATACCTACACGAATACTATTACTGTCAGTCCGGACCATGATCTGCGCGCAGTTGCAGTTCTTAATCCTTCGGACCAAACGCGTACCCCTATTAATGTAGGTACTCCTATTACGATGCGCTTTCATAACTCCGGTGTTCTTAATCAGCCATCGGGTAAAGTTACGGCGGTAGTAAAAAACCCGTCAGGGCAGGTCGTCTATCGTGATACCGTTACGCTTGAGAATTGGACGAGCGGACAGTACCGTGATACGACATTCCGTGATTTCACACCAACAACGATTGGTGATCATGAAGTACTCGCTATTTCTATTCTTACCTTAGATCAATTACGTATTAACGATACGGTCAGATCGAAGCTCTTCGTTCGTTATGAGGCAGACGTGAAAGCAGTAGCCGTCTTTGATCCGGAAGATGATGGTGAGAAACCTGAAGGAAAATCATTCCAACCTATCGGCATTTTTGAGTCAGTTGGTGTGCGTGATCTATTTGATATCCGCGCCCGTGTTCAGATTCGTAAGTGTTCAGATAACTCGCTTGTCTATCAGGCAGATTCAATCCCCGGAATTCCTGAGTTGAACATTGACGAAGGACAGAAGAAATTTGCCTTCCCTGCAAAACAAGGTATTTTTGACATCAGAAACATACCCGCAGGTTGTTACAAACTCTGTGTTATTTCATTGCTCTCTGACGATGGCGACAGAACAAATGACACAGCATGCACATTCTTTAGCTTTATACCAAAGCTCAAAGGCAACATTGAAGTTGGCGTCGGTCGTCGTTTCAAAACGATTTCTGGTGCTGTTGACTCAATGCGCTATAGAGGTATCGGTGGCAATTTGAACCTCATTCTTACTGACAACAACTACTCTGAAAACGGGAACACATCCGTTTCTCTTGGTCTTGCCGCAATTGATTTTGCCGGTATCGAAGGTACGAGCGCAAATGCGATCGTTACGTGGAAACCAAAACCAGGCGTGTCCCCAGTGATCACCTTTACCGGAACGAAGCCGCTGTGCTTTAACTTCGGGTATAATTCAGCTCCATGGATGGTTTTTGATGGTAATAATCAAACCTTCCCGACACTGGATTCAATTGGGCCAGAGCTAAATAAACGGGCTATCACGATCAATAATCAATCTTCATTTACCGGTGGTGCTATCTTTAATCTGCAACACGGCAGACATCACATGACGTTTAAGAATATGAATCTCATTGGCAACGGGAATCTCTCGAACAGCCAATCAACCGTATTCCAAATGTCAAATGTGTATGATTTTAGCTCATTTACATTGGGCAGGGTAATTGATACAGCGGCGAATCAGTACATAACTATTGAGAACAATGCAATTGGTAACGCTGCTATCGGTATCAGAGATGCCGGTACG